>WNDY01000054.1 GCA_009914555.1 Xylophilus sp. | reverse complement strand
GAGGGGCTGAGCCATGGGTCCATGGGCCAACCGGGGGGGCCTCCGGCGGCCTGGCAGGGGCCTGATAGATCAACAGCCAGAAACCAGTTCACCAACCGCCTCACACACAGAAATACTGACAGCCCCCAGCGCGTTCGGCCGCTCGGCGTGGAACTGCCGGTTCACCCGGTCCAGCGGACACGGCTGTGCCTTGTCGCCGGTCGTGGTCTTCCCCGGCTTGCCCCGGATCACACCGCGCAGACCCAGCCGGCGCATCAGCCGTTCCACCGTGCATCGTGCCACCTGCCAGCCCTCCCGCAGCAACTGCTTCCACACCTTGCGCACGCCGTAGACCTGTCGGTTCTCGTCCCATACCCGACGCACTTCCACTTCCAGCACTTGATCCCGCCGCCAGCGATCCGGACGTGCCTCGGGGTCGGCCTGCCGCACCGCCTGGCTGTAGTACGTCGACGGAGCGATCTCCAGCACCCGGCAGATCGGCTCGACTCCGTAGGCGTTCCGGTGTTCGGCCACGAACCCGGTCATGGCTTGAAGCGGCGGTCGAGCTCCGCCTGGGCGAAATATGCCGACGCCTTGCAGGATCTCGTTGGCTTGCCGCAGCTCCCGGTTCTCCCGCTCCAGCGCCTTCATCCTCTCCCGCTCGTCCGTCGTCAGGCCTGGACGCTTGCCCTGATCACGCTCGGCCCGCCGCACCCACAACCGCAGCGCCTCGGCCGTGCAACCGATCTTCCCGGCGATCGAGGCGATCGCCGCCCACTGCGAACCATGCTCGTCCTGGTGCTCCAACACCATCCGAACCGCTCGCTCCCGTACTTCCGCTGAATACTTCACTGGCTTTGTCATGACTCCATCCTCTCAAGAGTTGGAGCCTCCAGGAATCCCGGGGCGGTTCAGAGCGGTTTATCGTCAATAATTGATCAACTGGCTCACACACGAAATTTCCGACACGCTCCGTGCAGAGCTTTCTTAACCTGCGTTATTTCGGCCCAAGGGTGCTGGTCGAGGACAACAGCGTGAAGTCCCACAGCACCGCGCTGACCAACGCGCGCATTGGCTACGCCGTGGACCGCGATACACGCGTGTCCCTGGATGTCTTCAACCTCTTCAACCGTCGAGCGACCGACAGCGATTACTACTACGCGTCACGATTGCGCGGTGAGGCCACTGCCGTGGAGGATGTCCACTACCACCCCGTTGAGCCTCGTACCTTCCGCATGACCGTGACCCACAACTTTTGAGTGCGCGAACGGTCGAGGTGACGGATGCTCAGTGGCGATGGCGACTTGCCGTTTTCGACGGTGCATCGGTGGTCTCGGAGCGCGCTGCTATGCGTCGGCGCGAGCTCCAGCGCAGAATTCTTGCCTTTCAATCAACCATCTTCCATGGAGCTGCAGCATCATCATGACTTACGCCCAAGGGAACGTGTTCGCCAAGATTGAACCGCCCCGGGTTTAGAGGCGTCCGCCGCAGTTTGCAGCGCCAGGGGCTGCGAACGGTGTATCGGCGCAGCTACGTGGTCACGACCGATTTATCGCATCGCCTGCCGGTGGCCGACAGCCAGCTAGGCTGGAGGCTGGAGGTGCGGTGAGCGTGCCTGCCGGTCACCCCTCGAACCGGTAGCCGACACCGTAGACCGAGCGGACCCATTCCTCGCCGACGTCGCCGAGCTTGCGGCGCAGGTTCTTGACGTGGCTGTCGATGGTCCGGTCGGTGATGGCGTGGTGGTCGCCGTAGAGATGGTCCATGAGCTGGTCGCGCGAATAGACGCGGCCGGGCCGCGCCGCGAGCGCATGCAGCAGCCGGAACTCGACCGGCGTAAGCCCGAGGTCGCGCCCGTGGAGGCTCGCGCGCAGCGCCGCGGCGTCGATCGCGAGCCCGCGCCCCAGGGCTGGCGCATGGCGGTGGCGCCGCAGCACGGCGTTCACGCGCGCGACGACCTCGCGCGGGCTGAAGGGCTTGCAGACGTAGTCGTCGGCGCCGAGCTCCAGACCGAGCAGGCGGTCGATCTCCTCGACCCGCGCAGTGACCATGATGACCGGCACGTCGGACAGCCGGCGCAGCTCGCGGCAGATGTCGGTACCGTCGCAATGCGGCAGCATCAGGTCGAGCAGCACGAGGTCGGGGGATTCCTCCAGGAACGCCGGCACGGCGGCGGCGCCGTCGAAGACCTGCCGGCAGACATAGCCGGCGGCCTGCAGGTAGTCGCGCAGCACGGCGGACAGCCGCGGCTCGTCCTCCACGATGAGGATGCGGCCTTGCGCCTGCGCCGGGCCAGCCGGGCTCACGGGGCGGCCTCCGGCAGATCGACGACCACGCGCAGGCCACCGAGCGGCGAGGCTTCGGCGTGGATGGTGCCGTCGTGCGCCTGCACGATGTTGCGGCAGATCGCGAGGCCCAGGCCGCTGCCGCCGCTGTCGCGGTTGCGCGACGCCTCGGTGCGGTAAAAGCGCTCGAACAGGCGCGGCAACTTGTCCTCCTCCACCGACGGCGCGCTGTCGTCGAAGACGACGCGCAGGCGGCCGCCTGCGCGCTCGCAGCGCACCTCGACGGTGCCGCCGGGGTCGGTATAGCGCAGCGAGTTCTCGAGCAGGTTGACGAACAGCTGCTGCAGCCGGCGCTCGTCGCCTCGGATGCGCCAGGGGCCGCCGCCGGGCTGCCAGCCCAGCCGCAGTCCGGCCGCGGCGAAGCGGGGCGCCATGGCCGCCAGCGCCGCGTCGAGCTGCGTCGCCAGATCGAGCGGCTCGCGGCGGAAGGCGAGCGCGCCCACGTCGGTCATCGACAGGGCGTGCAGGTCGTCGACCAGCTTGCCGAGCTGCAGGATCTGCTGGCCCAGCGGCTGCAGAGAAGCCGGCGTCATCGGCCGGATGCCGTCCTCGACCGCCTCCACTTCGGCGCGCATCACGGCCAGCGGCGTGCGCAGTTCGTGCGAGATGTCGGCCATGAAGTGGCGCCGCGTGCGCTCGTTGTGATCGAGCGCCTGGGCGAGCTGGTTGAAGTCGCGCGCGAGCCCGCCGAGTTCGTCGCGCGCGCCGGCGTCGACCCGGATCGCAAAGTCGCCCGCCGCGAGGCGGTGCGTGGCCGCGGCCAGGCCATGCACCCGCCGCAGCAGCGTGCGCGACAGCAGGCCCGCGAGCACGGCGGCCACCGCGACCGAGAAGGCGCCGATGAGCCACCACATCTGCAGCTGGGCCTCGTAGAAGCGCACATCACCGGCTGCAATGGCCTTCTGGAACGGCACCATCGCCATCCAGCCGACGGTGCGCCCGTTCACGCGCACCGGCCGCAGCAGTGAGTCCCGATCGGCCGCCGGGTTGCCCACGACGAGCGTATGGTCGCGGTCGAGCAGCGCGAGGCGCGGCACGGCGCCGGTCTGCTCCGACACCGGAGGGCCGGCGCGCAGTAGCTCGGGGTCGGGGCCTCCCTCCGGCGTCGGGTACATCAGCGCGAACCAGGCATCGAAGTTCCCGCGCAAGAAGGCCCAGTCGCCGTGCTGGCGATAGGCGTCCTCCAGGCGCGGCAGCACGGTCTCCAGCCGTTCCATGCCCTGCTCGTTGAGGTAGCCGAGAAAGCCGCGCTGGAAGCTGGCGCGTGCCGCGATGCCGTTGACGAGCAGCACGATGGCGCAGGATGCCAGCATGGCGAGGAACAGCTTGGCGGTGATGCCCGGCCTCAGGGGAATGCGCAGCATCGGAAGGGGAAATGAAAGAAGGGAAGCTCTATTGGACCGTGTCCTCGCCGCCCTGGGAAGCGTGGCCCCCGCAGCTCCGAGGGGTGTCCATATTTGCTGCACATTTTCCTCCGAAGATGCATCCCGTCTTCCTGCTTCGCCCGCCGTCGGCGCGGGCCTTCGCGCATGCTTTCCATCATGACTGTCCATCCGCCACACCGCAGGGCCCTGTGCCTTTCGCTGCCGCTCGCGGCGCTGCTGCTGCTTCTGACCGCCTGCTCCCAGCAACAGGCGCCGCAGGCGCCGCAGCCCGAAGTTGGCACCTGGACGGTACGCATGCAGCGGCAGGCGATGAACCAGACCCTGGCCGGGCGCACCGTCGCCTACATGGTGTCCGACGTGCGGTCCCAGGTCGGCGGCATCATCCAGAAGCGGCTGTTCACCGAAGGCCAGGAGGTCAAGGCCGGCCAGGTGCTCTATCAGCTCGACCCGGCCACCTACGAGGCCGCCCAGGCCAATGCCCAGGCGAGCCTAGCCCAGGCCGAGGCGGCGGTGCTGTCGGCGCGGCCGCAGGCCGAACGCTACCGCAACCTGGTGGAGATTGACGCGGTGAGCCAGCAGGACCGCGACAATGCCGCCGCCACGCTGCGCCAGGACGAGGCGGCCGTAGCGGTCGCGAAGGCGAGCCTGCAGACCGCGCGCATCAACCTCGGCTTCACCCGCATCACCGCGCCGATCTCCGGGCGCATCGGCACCTCGACCTACACGCCCGGGGCGCTGGTCACGGCGAGCCAGACGACCGCGCTGACGACGATCCAGCAACTCGACCCGATCTATGTGGACGTCACCCAGACCAGTGCGCAGATGCTGGCGCTGCGCAAGCAGATCGACAGCGGCGCGCTCAAGGCGGTGGGCGGCAAGGCCGAGGTAAAGATCGTGCTGGAGGACGGCAGCACCTATGCGCACAGCGGCACGCTCGAATTCGTCGGCACCTCGGTCGACACCGGCACCGGCAACGTCACGCTGCGCGCGGTGGTGCCCAACCCCGAGCGGCTGCTGCTGCCGGGCACCTACGTGCGCGCGGTGCTGCCGATGGCGGTCAACGACAGCGCGATCCTGGTGCCGCAGGGCGCCGTGAGCCGCAACACCAAGGGCGAGGCCACGGTCAAGCTTGTCGGCCAGGACGGCAAGGTGGCCGAGCGGGTCGTGCAGACCGGCGACGCGGTGGGTGAGCAGTGGATCGTCACCGGAGGCCTGCAGGCCGGCGAGAAGCTGATCGTCGACGGGGGCAGCAAGGTCTCCGCCGGGCAGGCGGTGACGGCCAAGGAGGCCGCCACCGCCCCGGCCGCCGCTTCCGGCAAGGCCGGCTGAGGGCGCGGCCATGGCACGTTTCTTCATCGACCGACCCATCTTCGCCTGGGTCATCGCCATCGTCATCGCGCTGGCCGGCACGCTTGCCGCGTTCACGCTGCCGGTAGAGCAGTACCCGGACATCGCGCCGCCGTCGATCTCGGTGCGCGCCACGTACACCGGCGCCTCGGCCGAGACCACCGAGAACTCGGTCACCCAGGTGATCGAGCAGAACATGACCGGGCTGGACAACCTGCTGTACATGGCTTCCAGCAGCACCTCCTCGGGCAGCGCGCAGGTCACGCTGACCTTCGCTTCGGGCACCGATCCGGACACCGCCCAGATGCAGGTGCAGAACAAGCTGCAGCAGGCCGAGCGATGCTGCCCGACGCAGTGACCTCCACCGGCATCACCGTCACCAAGTCGTCCGGCAACCTCTTCATGGTGCTGGCCTTCACCTCCGACAACGGCAGCATGGACGGCACCGACATCGCCGACTACATGGTGTCCACGCTGCAGGACCCGATCAGCCGCGTCTCGGGTGTCGGCAACGTGCAGGTCATGGGGTCGAAGTATTCGATGCGCATCTGGCTCGACCCGGAGAAGCTGCGCACCTACGCGCTGATGCCCTCGGACGTGACCAGCGCGATCTCGGCGCAAAACGCCGACGTCTTCTCCGGCTCGCTCGGCGCGCTGCCGGCGGCCGACGGCCAGGCGCTGACGGCCACCGTCAACTCGCGCAGCCGCCTGCGCACCGTGGACCAGTTCAAGGCGATCGTGGTCAAGTCCGACAGCAAGGGCGCGGTGGTGCGCCTGTCGGATGTGGCACGCGTGGAGCTCGGCAGCGAGTCGTACACGACCGCGAGCCGCTTCAACGGCAAGCCGGCCTCCGGCATGGGCATCGAGCTGGCCTCGGGCGCCAATGCGCTGGACGTCTCCAAGGCGGTCGAGGCCAAGCTCAAGGAACTCGCGCCGTTCTTCCCGACCGGGCTCGGCTACCACACCGCCTACAGCACCACGCCGTTCGTGAAGATCTCCATCGAGGAGGTGGTCAAGACCCTGGTCGAGGCGATCGTGCTGGTGGTGGCGATCATGTACCTGTTCCTGCAGAACTGGCGCGTCACGCTGATCCCGGCGATCGCCGTGCCGGTGGTGCTGATGGGCACCTTCGGCGTGCTGTCGGTGCTGGGCTACTCGATCAACACGCTGTCGATGTTCGCGATGGTGCTGGCCATCGGCCTGCTGGTGGACGACGCGATCGTCGTGGTCGAGAACGTCGAGCGCGTGATGAGCGAGGAAGGGCTTTCGCCCTACGAGGCCACGAAGAAGTCGATGGGCCAGATCACCGGCGCGCTGGTGGGCATCGCGCTGGTGCTCACGGCGGTGTTCCTGCCGATGGCCTTCTTCGGCGGTTCCACCGGGGCGATCTACCGCCAGTTCTCGGTGACCATCGCCTCGGCGATGCTGCTGTCGGTGCTGGTGGCGATGACGCTGACCCCGGCGCTGTGCGCGACCTACCTGCTGCCGATCGAGAAGGGCGGTCACGTCAGCCGCAGGGGGCCGCTGGGCCGCTTCTTCGGCTGGTTCAACGACCGTTTCGAGCGCGCCGGCGACCGCTACCACGGCGGCGTGCGCTCCCTCACCAGCCACCGCCGGCTGGGCCTGGCCGCCTACGTGGTGATCCTGGTCGCTGCCGGCCTGCTGTTCTGGCGGCTGCCGACGGCTTTCCTGCCCGAGGAGGACCAGGGCATGCTGATGGTGCAGGTCAAGCTGCCCTCGGGCTCCACCCAGCAGCAGACGCTCAAGGTGATGGACCAGATCTCCGAGTACGTGCGCCAGCAGCCCGAGGTCGATTCGGTGATGGCGGTGGCCGGCTTCAGCACCGGCGGCAGCGGCCAGAATTCGGGCATGGGCTTCGTGCGTCTGAAGGACTGGAACGCGCGCAAAGCCAGCGCCTCGGATATCGGCATGCGCATCACCCAGGCGATGGCGCAGAAGTTCCGCGACGCGCAGATCTTCGCCATCGCCCCGTCCGGCATTCCCGGCCTGGGCCAGAGCGCCGGCTTCACCCTGGAGCTGCAGGACCTCGGCGGCGCCGGCCACGAATCGCTGGTGGCCGCGCGCGAGCAGCTGCTCGCCCTGGCGGCGAAGAGCGACAAACTCGAATCGGTGCGCTACGCGAGCCTGGAGGATGCACCGACCTTCGACATCCACATTGACGACGCCAAGGCCGGTGCCCTGAGCCTCACGCTCTCCGATATCAACAGCACGCTCTCGACTGCGCTCGGCAGCACCTACGTCAACGACTTCGTCAACCGCGGCCGCATCAAGACGGTCTATGTGCAGGGCGAGCCGACCGCGCGCATGCTGCCGCAGGACGTCGGCCGCTGGTCGGTGAAGAACAGCGACGGCGACATGGTGCCGTTCGCAGCCTTCTCCACCACCGGCTGAAGCTTCGCTCCGGCCTCGCTCGCGCGCTTCAACGGCTCGGCGTCGATGGAGATCAGCGGGCAGGCCGCCGACGGCGTCAGCTCGGGCACAGCGATGACCGAGATGGCGTCGCTGGTCAAGCAGCTGCCCAGCGGCTTCGGCTACGCCTGGTCGGGTCTGTCGTACCAGGAGCAGCAGGCCGGCAGCCAGGCGCCGCTGCTGTACGCCGTGTCGCTGCTGTTCGTTTTCCTGTGCCTCGCGGCGCTCTACGAGAGCTGGTCGATCCCGTTCTCAGTGATGCTGGCAGTGCCGATCGGCGTGGTCGGCGCGCTGCTGCTGACCTCGCTGCGCGGCCTCTCCAACGACGTGTACTTCCAGGTCGGCCGGCTCGCCACGGTCGGCCTCGCGGCCAAGAACGGCATCCTGATCGTCGAGTTCGCCAAGGAGCTCGAGGAGCAAGGCAAGCCGCTCGTGGCCGCCACGCTGGAGGCCGCACGGCTGCGCCTGCGGCCGATCCTGATGACCTCGCTGGCCTTCATGCTCGGCGTGCTGCCGCTGGTGATTAGCAGCGGTGCCGGCTCGGGCGGCCGGCACTCGCTGGGCACCGGCGTGTTCGGCGGCACGCTGGCCTCGACCGCGCTGGGCATCTGCTTTGTTCCGCTGTTCTACGTGATCGTGCGCAGCCTGTTCCCGGACCGCAAGCGCTCCAACGGCCCGCGCACGGAGGCATCCGCATGACAGTCATCCAGGGGTATATGTCCAAAACTCGCATGAATGGCCGGCTTCATGGAATCCTCTATGGGAGTATCCTTGCCGCACTGGCTGGCTGCGCCAGCATGGCGCCGCCCTACGAGCAGCCGGCGGCGCCGGTGCCGGCGCAGTTCCGCGACGCCGTGCCGGGCACGCCGGACGCCGCGCCCGTGGCCGACCTCGACTGGCGCGAGGTCTTCGTGGACGAACGGCTGCGCCAGGTGATCGCGCTGGCGCTGCGCAACAACCGCGACCTGCGCGTGGCCGTGCTCAACATCGAGAAGGCCCGCGCCACCTACCAGATCCAGCGTGCCAGCCTGCTGCCGACGGTAGCGGCCTCCGGCAGCCACAGCGCCGCGCGCACCAGCGCCGCTAGCAGCAGCACCGGCACCTCGGTGGTGAGCCGCAGCGACTCCGTCTCCGTCGGCTTCAGCAGTTGGGAGCTGGACCTGTTCGGTCGCATTCGCAGCCTCAAGGACCAGGCCCTGGAGAGCTGGCTGGCCACTGCCGAGACCCAGCGCAGCACGCGCATGAGCCTGGTCGCCGAGGTCGCCAGCGACTGGTTGACCGCAGGTGCCTACCAGCAGCGGCTGGTGCTGGCGCAGCAGACGCTCGACAGCCAGCGCCGCACGCTCGAACTGACGCGCCGCAAGCACGCGCAGGGCCTGAGTTCGGGTGTGGACGTGGCCTCGGTGGAAAGCAGCGTGGAAAGCGCCCGCGCCGACGTCGGCTCCTACGCCACCTCGCTGGAGCAGGCGCGCAACGCGCTGGAACTGGTCGTGGGCGCGGCGGTGCCCGACGACCTGCTGCCCGGCGCCGGCGATGCGGACGCTGCCGTCGCGCTCGCGCCGCTGCCCGAGAAGCTGGAGTCGCGCGCGCTACTGCAGCGCCCCGACGTGCTCTACGCCGAGCACACCCTGAAGGCGGCCAACGCCAACATCGGCGCGGCGCGCGCGGCGTTCTTTCCGACCATCACGCTCACCGCGTCCGCCGGGCGGGCCAGCGACTCCCTCTCCAGCCTGTTTGACGCCGGCACCCGCACCTGGTCCTTCGCGCCCAGCATCAGCGTGCCGATCTTCAACGCCGGTTCGCTCCAGGCGTCGCTGGACTCGGCAAAGATCGCCACGGACATCGCGGTGGCCGACTACGAGAAGGCGATCCAGACCGCCTTCAGCGAAGTGGCCGACGCCCTGGCCGCGCGCGCGCCTCGACGAACGGCTGGATGCCCAGCGCGCGCTGGTCGCGTCCACCCGGCGCAGCTACGTGCTGGCCGAGGCGCGCTGACGCAACGGCGTGGACAGCTACCTGGAAACGCTGACCGCCCAGCGCTCGCTCTACAGCGCGCAGCAGAACCTGATCACCCTGCGCCTGAGCGAGGCGAGCAACCGCGTGACGCTCTACAAGGTGCTTGGCGGCGGGGCCGATGCCGGCCGATAGAACTAAGACATGGCACGGCCCGAAAAAAGCCGCACGCCCTGCCATATGCAGGGCCGAAAGACTTGCCGGCGGCGCGTCGGTGGTTGAGCAGGACGGAGGCGATGACGCCCGTGCCACTGCCATCAGCACATAGGCGGCCCCGAACTGCGCCCATTGGAAGCGCGGGAGCGCTTCACGGGGATTCCAACAGCGCGACCACTTGCCCGGCCGTCGCCTTGGCCGACATGGGGTTCTGCCCGGTCACGAGCCGGCCGTCGACGACGACGTTCGAGGCGAACGGCAGCCACGCCTTCTCGTAGCGCGCGCCGCGCCGCCGCATCTCCGCTTCGGCGTTGTAGGGCATCTTCGCGGCCACGCCGGCCAGCACCTCCTCGCGCCACGAAAAGCCGGTGACGCGCCGCCCGGCCACCAACAGCCTGCCGTCGGGCAGCCGGGTGTTCAGCAGCCCGCAATAGCCGTGGCAGACCGATGCAACGATGCCGCCGCGCTCGTGGATGGCGCGTGTGATGCGTTGTAGTCCCTCGCTATCGGGCAAGTCCCACATAACCGCGTGGCCGCCGGTCAAATAGATCGCGTCGAACTCCGCCGGATCGATGGCACCAGGCCGCGCAGTGGAGGACAGCAGCGCCATCCGCACCGGATCGGCCAGCCAGTCCTTCACCGAGGCATCGGCCAGCAGCCACTTGAGCGAGCGGGGCTCCAGCGGTGAGACGCCGCCCTGGGGGCTGACGATGCGCTGTTCATATTCCTTTGCAGCGAAGACGTGCCACGCATGGGTCAGCTCCGACAGCCACAGGCCCGTCGGCTGCGCGGGGTCTTCGTAATGGGCGATGTTGCTGACGACGTGGAGGATGCGGCGGGACATGTCGCGACCTTAGCGGGCATGCGTCCCGAGTGTTGCTGCGATGGCCCAATGCGCGAATCTGCCGAACGGCGCATGCAGCAAGCCCGGCAGGCTCCAGCGGCCCTGGACGAACACGCCCTTGGCGTGGCTCATCGCGTGAAAGCCTTCGATGCCGTGGTGGGCGAAGTCGGCGCTGACCGCCTCCTGCAGTTCGGTGCGGTGCGGTGCGGTGCGTGAGCGTGGCCGCGCGCAGCCGGGCAAGCCGGGCCTTGCGCAGCGCCAGCCCGGGGGGCCGTCGCGCAGGAAAGCCTTGCGTTGCCGCGCCAGCACGCCGTCATGTCGCCATCGCGATCGGATTCTGGCGGAAGGGTCACGTTGTGCTTTGTGAAAGCATCGGGGGATCGAATGCCGTCAACGGCGTCGGCATGTTCAACACCAGCTGGGCGTCCCTCACAACGTCCAGGCGGAGGATAGTGGAGGCGCCAAGGCCGTTGAGCAGTTCGCTGATGGGACCTCCATGGCACGACAGCGTCACGTCCTTTGGCAGCAGCCGCTGAGCAAACGAGAGCGTGTTGGTCTGCACGATGGTCTGGTGCCATCGTCCGTCAACCCGATGGATCATGGTGTTCATGCCCATGCGCGATTGCGACGGGACATCGTGCCAGAGGGGTCGCGGCGCGCTCAAGGCCACATCCGTCGTGCAATCGGGGGCCGCTATGCTGGCCCTCACCTCGTTGCCGATGCACACGTCGATATCAGCCAGCCACTTGGGCAACTGGTAGCCATGCACGCCGCGCGCCCGCGCGATTTCCGTGGTGACAGGCAGCGCCAGGACGTGCGCGAAAAAACTTCGCCGCCGCAGGGACTCCAGCAGCTCCATTGCAGGTGATCCCTTCCGGCCAGGCTGGCGGATGACCACGGCGACGGACACCTCGTTGTAGGGGTCGTTGTCGCACACCGCGTAGGAGAAGAAGGTCAACGCCACCAGTCCGGCGTGCGGAAAGGCCCGCAGCGGTTCAAGAGGTGTCGGCAGCATCGCCCGCAGCTGGCCGAGCGGCGCCCGGAGCAGAAGCTGCACACTGCTGCTGCGATAGTAGAAGTTCGGTGCCCAGACGGGCCCCACTCTGGAGGCGACCTGCTGTTTGGGGAAACGGCGGAAGAACTCGATGCCGCCGGCCGCGGGATCGCGCTCCACCTCGTCGAGGTCCGGGTTCATCCGGAAGCGGTCGTAGTAGCCGCCGGCGGGCACAGGGACTTGGCAGGCCCCGAATTCAACCAGTACGAAACGCCTGTCCATCCCGTTGTCCTTGTCCGAAGAAATCGTTGAAAAGGACTCTAAGCTTGAACAGAACTTCAAGGTCAAGCAGTGTATCTGCCGGAGCCGGCTCGATGCGCCTAGCGGCGGCGGGCCTTTGTCGCCGGAGCCGGAGCACCCGCATCGTCCGCCGCGGTCAACGGCAGTTCCAACAGCATGCGCCGGGCGTTGGCAGCGCAGGTCATGTCCTGCGGCTTGGCCTCGATCTGCGCTACCAGCTCCAGCAGGTGCGCCTTGCTTTGCGCGAGTTGCGCCTGCAGGGCCGCGATATCAGCCGCCTTCCTGCGCAGTGTGTCGAGCAGGGTGCCATGCTCCCACTGCGCCAGATCGCTGGGCAGCAGGGCGCGCAACTCGTCCAGGCTGAAGCCGGCGCGCTGCCCGGCCGCGATCAGCTTGAGTGCCAGGGCCGCGTCGTCGGGGTAGCTGCGGTAACCGTTGGCCTGGCGCTCGGCCGCCTTGAGCAGGCCGATGCGTTCATAGAAACGGATGCGGGACGGTGCGAGGCCCGTGCGCTGCGCGAGTTCTCCGATCTTCATGCTCACGATGCTCCGATGGGGCGCACAGTTTGACATTGAACTTGACTTCAAGGTTAATCTCTCGCCGCATACACGGGCGCAACTTCAGGAAAGCGGACGGAATGCAGACGGTCTTGGGAGCGAATGGCCAGATCGCCACGGAACTGGCACGGGAACTGCGCAGCAACTGCACAAGCGAGGTGAGGTTGGTGAGCCGCCATCCACGCCGGGTCAACGAGACGGACAGCTTGGTGTCCGCCAACCTCCTCGATGCGAGGCAGACCCTTGAGGCGGTCAAGGGCAGCGGCGTCGTCTACTTCACGGCCGGCCTGCCGCCGGATACCGAGCTATGGGAAAGGCAGTTTCCCGTGATGCTCTGGAACGCCCTGGATGCATGCCGGGCGGAGGGCGCCGGCTTCGCCTATTTCGACAACACGTACATGTACCCGCAGGATGATCGGCTCCAGGCGGAGGAGACGCCCTTCGCACCGGTCGGCCGCAAGGGCAAGGTGCGCGCGGCCATGGCGTTGATGGTGCTCGAAGAGATGGCGGGGGGCGAGATTCCCGTCCTTATCGGCCGCGCGCCCGAGTTCTACGGTCCGGGCAAGACCCAGAGCTTCACGAATGTGCTGGTCATCGACAGGCTCAAGGCCGGTAGGAAACCGCGTGTGCCCGTGCGCGACGACACGCGCAGAACACTCATCTGGACACCCGACGCACGCCGCGCGCTGGCGGCCCTGGGCAACACGCCCAATGCGTTCGGACAGACCTCGCACCTGCCGTGCTGCGACGACCGGCCGACGTACCAGGAGTTCGTCGCCATGGCCAGCAGAATTTTCGGCCGGGAGCCTTCTTATTCGGTCATCGGCAAGTGGACCCTGGCCGCTGCCGGGCTCTTCTCGAAGCAGGTGCGCGAGATCGGGGAACTGCTGCCTCGGTACCAGCGCGACAACCTGTTCGATTCCGCGAAGTTCAAGCGGCGGTTCCCCGGTTTCGAGACGACCACCTACCGGCGCGAACTCGAAATGATCCACCGCGAAATCGCCGCCGTGCCGGACGTGGCGGGCCGCGTTGCCCGATAGCGGAAACGCCGCAAAGGCCGCGCGCCCGGACGGGGAGGCCGGGCACACCAGCAGCGTGGCCTGATTCCCGATGTGCACTGCAAGCTTGGCCGTTGCTCCACCGCAACGCGCCATGTAGGACGGAGACCGTCATCCCGTGCGTGTTACATGTTTCACACGCATCTACGCTATGTGTCCTGGATGGTCGCTACAAATCGAAGTTAATACGAACGACCTGCGAGGTGTGTGATGTCCACTACAACAACGGATTCCCGATCAATGGCTGTTTCCCGGCCTTCTGCCCCCGGCGGCTGGGCAGCGCGGCTGCGATACAGCCCGGCGCTGCTGCCGATCCTCGGCGTCATGGCGGTGGCGGTCGTCGGACTGTCCGTGGCACTGGCGACCATGCCGCGCGGCACCGACGGCAACGGCAACCTTGAGCGCATGACGGCGGCACAGACGACGACGTCCGCGTCTCCCAGTTTCTTTGCCGACATGGGCAAGCCCGGCGATGTTCGGGGCGTCGATCCCGCGCCCCAGGTGGTCCGCGCGCCCGTGAGCGCCACGCCTTCTGCGGTGCAGGCCTCCTCGGCCGGGCCGGCTGCAACGGAGCCGGTTCGGTCGCAGCAGACGGCGGTGTGCCATACCTGCGGCACCGTGGAGTCGGTGACTCCGGTGCGGCGTTCCGCGCCCACCTCGGGCGTGGGCGCGGTGGCTGGCGGCGTGGTGGGCGGTCTGCTGGGCAACCAAGTGGGCGGCGGCAGCGGCCGGGCCGCGATGACCGTATTGGGCGCGGTGGGCGGCGGCTTTGCCGGCAATGCGATCGAGCGCAACATGAAGAGCGTCACCCGCTACCAGGTGAAGGTCCGCATGCAGGACGGCTCGGTGCGCACCATCGAGCAAGGTTCCGCCGTTGCATTGGGCACGCCGGTCGTGGTCGAAGGCCATCGCCTGCGGCGCATGGCAAGTTCTTGACGGCCCTGCAGCCCGGGGCCTGGGCGCCGCTCTACACTGCGTGAATGCCTACACCGCAGTTCGCTCCGCCCTTCACCCCAGCTGAAAACCTGAACACCGAGCTGCGTCAGCGCGGCTTTGCGGTGCTCGATCCCCAAGGCACGATGGCTTGGATCGACGCTGCCTTTTCGGAGCTGCAGGACATCATCCCGTCCTGGAACGACCTGATGCCGGACCGGTATCTGCGCGACGGCGGCCGCTACCGCCGCAGGCGGCATGCCTGTTTCGTGGTGCAAGGGGGTGAGGTCCGCCAAGTGCCGCACCGCCCGCACTGGCAGCCGGTGGAATACAACGCGCTGCACGGCGGCATGCAGCGCTGGTTCGCGCCCGTCGAGCCCGAAGTGGTCGCCGCCCCGGTCTGGAACCGGCTTCTCGCCGCCCTGACGCGGGCCGGCGAGGCCGTGCGGCCGGACCATCCCACAGGATCTCCCTGGTTCATCGAGGCGCACCAGTTCCGCATCGATACTACTGACGGTATCGGCCGGCCGACGCCGGAGGGTGCGCACCGCGACGGGGTGGATGTGGTGGCGGTGCTCCTGGTCGGCCGCCACGCGGTCAAGGGCGGCGAGACGCGCGTCTTCGACGCAGCCGGCCCGTCGGGCCGGCGCTTCACGCTGACCGAGCCCGGGTCGGTGCTGCTGCTCGATGACGCCCGCGTCATTCACGAATCCACGCCGATCCAGCCGTTGCAGGCCGAGGGCTGGCGAGATACGCTGGTGCTCACGCTGCGCGCTGGCGGCTTCCAGGGTGACGGTGTCGACGCCGGCCCGGTGCTGGTTTGATCGGCATCAAGACGCCGGGACCGCATTGCGTCAGACTGGATCGACACCGATTTTTGTCCAGAAGGAGAAGAGCATGGCCTACAAGCACATCCTGGTTCCGGTCGATGGTTCGCCGACCTCGCTGCAAGCTGTCGCCAAGGCGGCGGAACTTGCAAAGATCTTCGGCAGCAAGGTCACGGCCATCTACGTGATCGATCCCTATCCCTTTACCGGCGTCGGCGCCGATTTCGCCTACGGCCAGTCGCAATACCTCAGCGCGGCCACGGCGGAGGCCCAGGCCGCGCTGACGGCCGCGCGGGATGCCTTCGGCCTGGCCGGCATCACGGCCACTACCGCGGTGGTCGAAGGCCATGTGGTGCACCGCGGCATCGTGCAGACGGCGCAGGAAATCGGCGCAGACCTGCTTGTCATCGGCTCGCACGGTCGCCGCGGCCTGGAAAAGCTGGTGCTGGGCAGCGTGACCCAGCGGGTGCTGAGCGAGGCGCACCTGCCGGTACTCGTCGTGCGCGAGTAAACATCCGGCGAAACCGCTGCGGCGGCGCCGGATCAGAAGAGTTCGATGTCGTCGTGCGCGACCTTGGCCGCCAGCAGACCGCCGGCGACCAGATCGCCATGGAAGGCCACTTGGTTGCGGCCGTTGCCCTTGGCATGGTAGAGCGCTTGGTCGGCTTGGCCGAGCGTTTCGACTGGCGAGCCGACGCTTACCTGGGTGAAGCCGATGCTGACCGTGACGCGGCCGACCTGCGGGAAGTCGTGCTGCTCGATCGTGGCACGGCATTGTTCCAGCGCGCTGCGCACGCCGGCCAGCGACATGTCGCGCAGCAGCATGACGAATTCCTCGCCGCCGAAGCGGAAGATGCGGTCGCGTACGCCGAACGAAGTCTTGAGGATGTTGGCGACCAGAATCAGCACCTCGTCGCCGTACAGGTGGCCGAAACGGTCGTTGACCTGCTTGAAGTGGTCGATGTCGGCCACCGCGAGCCAGTGGCCGTACTGCTGCGAAGAAGCGTCGCCGGCTCCCGGCGGCAGGGACTGGCGCGCGAACTGGTCGTCGAAGGTTTTGCGGTTGAGCAGGCCGGTGAGCGCATCGCGCTCGCTGTAGTCCAACAGGTTCTGGTAATTCTGGTAGACGAGGAAGATGCCGTGGATGACCTCGCGCTTGTTGGCCGTGAGCGCGGAGGTGTGGACGATCTCCAGGCAGCTGCGCGCCCGGCCGCGGGCCCAGATCAGCAGCCACAGTACGCGGGCGCCGTCTTTGCGCCGGCCGACCGCGCTGGGTTGCGCGGCGGCCACGGCGGCCGCCAGATCGGGATATCGGGCCAGCGGCTCGCGCGCCGGGTCGCTGGCGGCGTCGTTGTCGTTGGCGACGAACCGGCCGTTGTCGCTCCAGATGCGCGGCCGCAGCCAGGTGCCGCCCGCCAGCTCGAACAGTTCGAGCGCCTGTACCTGCTGGGCGCCTGCGAGCTGGGTCAACGCCGATATCACCGAGATCTCCAGGCGCGTGTGGTCCCGGTATCCCGTCATTTCAACCAGATGCTTGAGCAGGGGCTTCATGTGCGGCAGCGCGTGCAATGCTATTTTTTGTATAGCGAAGCACGCGCCAACGGTGTGGATTTTCGGCCGATTGTGCGGCAAGACAACTGCGGTGGCCAGCCGCCGGCACAGGTCTTTGCGATCAGCGACGCTTGAAAACCACGTCCCACACGCCATGGCCCAGCCGCAGGCCGCGGCGTTCGAACTTGGTCAGCGGGCGGTAGCCGGGCTTGGGCGCATAGCCTTCGGCGGTGTTAGCCAGCAGCGGTTGGGCGCCCAGGACTTCGAGCATCTGCGCCGCATAGGGTTGCCAGTCGGTCGCGCAGTGGATGTAGCCGCCGGCTGCGAGCTTGCGCGCGAGCTTCTGCACGAACGGCGGCTGCACCAGGCGGCGCTTGTTGTGCTTGGTCTTGTGCCAGGGGTCGGGGAAGAAGATGTGCACGCCGGCCAGGCTGCCGTCGGGCAGCATGTGGTCGATGACCTCGACCGCGTCGTGCTGCACGATGCGGATGTTGCCGATCTCCTGCTCGCCGATGCGCTTGAGCAGGGCGCCGACGCCGGGCTCGTGCACCTCGCAGCAGAGGAAGTTGGTCTCGGGCATCACGCCGGCGATGTGCGCGGTGGCCTCGCCCATGCCGAAGCCAATCTCCAGCACGACGGGCGCCACGCGGCCCCAGGTCGCGGCCACGTCGATCGGCGCGCGGCGAAAGGGTACGAGGTAGCGCGGGCCGAGGTCGGCGAAGGCCTTGGCCTGGCCGGTCGTCGTGCGGCCGGCGCGGCGCACGAAGCTCTTGATCGTCTTGGGATGGGCCACGCCTTCGGGTACGGCGGACGGGGCGGCATCGGCGGGGGCGGGGGCTTCGGCAGTCACGGGGCGGGATTGTAGGCGGTGGCCTTGTCGGCCCAGGCTCGCGTCCAGAAGGCCAGAGCCAGTGCCACGCTGCTGCCGACGGGTGCGCCGGGCAGTCCCAGCACCGCCGCGGCGGCGTGCAGGGCGGCCAGTGGATCGGTGGCCGTGTCGACCGGTGTTGCACCGTTCTGCTTGGACAGCTTGTCGCCGTCGACGCCGCGCACCAGCGGCGTATGCAGGTATGCCGGCGTGGGCAGGCCGAGTGCCTGCTGCAGCAGGATCTGGCGGGGTGTGTTGTCGGCCAGGTCTTCCCCGCGCACCACATGGGTGATGCCCTGGTCCGCATCGTCGGTCACGACGGCGAGCTGATAGGCCCAGAGGCCGTCGGCACGCAGTAGCACGAAGTCGCCGACCGCGCGGCTGACCCACTGCGACTGCTGGCCGAGCCGGCGGTCGGTCCAGTGCAGCGGCGGCCCGCCGGGGGCGCGGTCTTCGAGCAGGTCGGTGCGCAGCCGCCAGGCGCGCGCGGGCCGGCCGTGCAGGCCGTGGCGACAGGTGCCGGGGTAGACCGGCGCGGCATGGCGGGCGGTGCTGCCTCCCAGGGCGGCGATGGCTTCGGCGATGTCGCGGCGCGAGCAGGCGCACGGGTAGGCCCAGCCATCGGCGACCAGCTGACCGAGCGCGGCGTGGTACAGGCTGCTGCGCTGAGACTGCCAGGCGACCGGAGCATCGGGCCGCAGCCCGCAGTCGGCCAGCTGGCGCAGGATGGCAGCATCGGCGCCAGGCACGCAGCGCGGCTGATCCACGTCCTCGATGCGGACCAGCCAGGTGCCACCTGCAGCGCGTGCGTCGAGCCAGCTGGCCAGTGCCGCCACCAGCGAGCCCGCATGCAGCAAGCCGGTGGGCGAGGGGGCGAACCGGCCCCGATAGCCTGGCACAAGGCCGGGAGTATATCGCTCCAGCGGGCTTGCATGGCGTGCTACAGCGACATTACCTGGGGGGTATATGGTAGCGGTCACGGCGTTTCGTGGCATTCGATCAGCGCTGCGTGGGGCGATCGTTCGAACTGCTCCAGCCACCATTCACCATTGCAGCGCCCGGCGGGGCAGAGTGGTGCTGTCGCCGCGCCAGGCAGAGTGCGTGCGGCGGCGGAGCTGCCGCGGCCGGCGATGCGCTGGAGCATGGCAAGGGCATCGGGGGTGAGCGCGTCTCGGGGCGTGGCGGCAGGTGGCATGGGCACGACGATTCAAATGCATTGGAATGATGCCATTGAGCCGTGTGCACGCACGGCGCCGGCCGCGCTCCTGTACAGTCCCGGCCACGGCATGCCCGCGGCACGGTTTCGTTCTTTCAATGGACGTTTTCGCTGCAGCGTGCGACCGCGGCACGTCTACATTGCCCCACGGCCGCATTGCCGGCCGTTCGCCGCGCCCGTTCGCCGCGCCCGTTCGCCGGGCGTGTCTCCCTTTCAACCGGAGTTCCTGCCATGTCCGTTTCCGCCCGGAATGCCGCACTGCCAGCCCCGCACCCTGCGGCGGCGCTCGTGAGCCGCCTGCTCTTCGCCGCGCTGTTCCTGCCGAGCGGGATCGGCAAGATCCAGGGCTTCGAAGGCACCGTCGGCTCCATCGCCTCCAAGGGTCTGCCGCTGCCGGCTGTGCTGGCGGCCGCGGCCATCCTGTTCGAAGTGGGCGGCAGCCTGGCGCTGATCCTGGGTGTCAAGACCCGGTGGGCCGCCTGGGGCCTGGCGCTGTTCACGCTGATCGCTGCGTTCGCGTTCCACAATTACTGGGCCGTCGCGCCCGAACTGGTGCAGGCGCAGAAGATCAACTTCTACAAGAACCTGGCCATCGTCGGCGGTCTGCTGGCCCTGGCGGGCGGGGGGGCCGGCGCCTGGAGCCTAGACGGACGGCACCGCGGCTGAGTCCTCGCCTTGGCGCTCCACGACCGCACGGAGAAGTTCATGGCTGGGACAGCGCAGGCAACGGTGCTCACGGGGCACGACAAGGACATCGGCGGCGGCTTCGTCGTGCGCCGCCTGCTGCCCACCGCCCGGCGCTGGGCCGTCGGCCCCTTCGTCTTCTTCGACCACTTCGGCCCGGTCACCGAACATTCCGAAGACGCACATGACGTGCGCCCCCATCCGCACATCGGCCTGGCCACGGTCACCTATCTGTTCGACGGCGCGATCGTGCACCGCGACAGCCTGGGCTCCGAGCAGGAGATCCTGCCGGGGGCGGTGAACTGGATGACCGCCGGGCGCGGTATCGTGCATTCCGAGCGCAAGCCCGAGAGGCTGCGCGGCACCGAGTTCGTCAACCACGGGCTGCAGCTCTGGATGGCCCTGCCGCAGGCGGCCGAGGAGGCCGAGCCGCGCTTCACCCACACGCCCGCCAGCCACATCCCCGAGCATGACGCCGCTGGCGTGCGCGTCCGCGTGCTGGTCGGAGCGGCCTTCGGCCTGCGCTCGCCGGTAGAGACGCTGTCGCCCACGCTCTACCTCGACGCGCAACTGCCTGCGGGCGGACGGCTGGAGTTGCCGCTGCTGGCGCCGGAACGGGGCGTATACGCGGTCGATGGCGAGGTGACGCTGGATGGGCAACCGCTGCCGGCCCGCACCCTCGCCGTACTGCCTGACGGTCGCACGGCGCGCATCGAGGCGAACCAGCCGCGTCGTCTGGTCGTGGTCGGCGGCGAGCCGCTGGACGGCCACCGCTTCATCGTCTGGAACTTCGTGTCGAGCCGGCGCGAGCGCATCGCTGAGGCGGCCGCCGACTGGATCGCCCAGCGCTTCGCGCCGGTGCCGGGCGAGACCGGGTTCATCCCGCTGCCGCCCAGGATCGCGGCCGACCTGGGCCTGCGGGCGGACTGATCAGGCCGGCTGGACAGGCTGGCCGGCCGTCGCCAGGTCCGCGCCCAGCGCCCGGCGTTCGTCGAAGACGAAGCAGTTGCCCCGGTAGTGGGCGCCGCCCACTTCCTCGAAATACTTCAGGATGCCGCCTTCGAGCTGGTAGACATGCTCGATGCCTTCTTCCTGCATCAGGATCGCAGCCTTCTCGCAGCGAATGCCGCCGGTGCAGAAGCTCACCACCGTCTTGCCTTCGAGCTCCCCCTTGTGGGCGCGCACGGCATCGGGGAATTCGGTGAATCTGCCGATGCGCCAGTCGATCGCGCCTTCGAAAGTGCCGCAGTCCACCTCGAAGGCATTGCGCGTGTCCAGCGTGACGACCGGACGACCGGTGTCGTCGTGGCCCTGGTCGAGCCAGCGGCGCACGGTGCGCGCGTCCACCGCGGGCGCGCGGCCGGCGGCCGGGCGGATCGCCGGGTAGTTCATACGGATGATCTCGCGCTTGATCTTCACCAGCATCTTGCGGAAGGGCTGGCTGTCGGACCAGCTTTCCTTGGGCGCGAGCGCGGCGAAGCGTGGGTCGGCGCGCAGCAGGTCGACCAGCGCATGCACGTCGGCAGCGGGGCCGGCGACGAAGAGGTTGATGCCTTCTTCGGCCAGCAGGATCGTGCCCTTGAGGCCGAGCGCCCGGGTGTGTTCCACCAGCCGGTTTTGCCAAGTGGAGAGGTCGTCGATCGGCGTGAACAGGTAGGCCGAGATGTTGAGAATGGAGCCCATGGGAGCATTCTAAAAAACTGCCGGCAACGGGCCGGCTCGTAAAATCCGACGATGTTTGTCCACCTGCGCCTACATACCGAGTTCTCCGTCGTCGACGGCACGAACCGCATCGATGACATCGTCCGGACCGCCGCGGCCGACGGCCAGCCCGCGCTGGCGATTACCGACCTCAGCAACCTCTTCGGCGCCATCAAGTTCTACAAGGAAGCACGGGGCCAGGGTGTCAAGCCGCTGATCGGCGCCGAGATCGTCCTGGAAGGCCTGGGGGCAGACCCGCAAGTGCTTTCGCGGGTGGTCGTCCTGGTGCAGAACTGGCAGGGGTATCTGAGCCTGTCCGAATTGCTGGCCCGCGCCTGGACCCGCAACGTGGTCAGGAACCAGGCCGTGTGCAAGCTCGAATGGCTGCGTGAACTGAACGAGGGCCTGATCCTACTCGCGGGCGCCCAGGCCGGCCCGGTGGGCCAAGCGCTGACGCGCCACGATGCCTCGGGCGCCGCCGACGCAGCGCTGCTGCTGGCCGGCATCTTCCCGCACCGCTTCTACCTGGAGATCCAGCGCGCCGGCCGTCCGACCGACGAGCCGCACGTGGCTGCCTGCGTACAACTGGCGGCCCGGCTCCACCTGCCGGTGGTCGCGACACATCCGGTGCAGTTCACCGGGCAGGACGACTTCGAGGCCCACGAGGCCCGCGTCTGCATCGCCGAGGGCGAGATTCTCGGCAACCAGCGGCGCGTGCGCCGCTTCACGCCGGAGCAGTATTTCAAGTCGGCCGGCGAGATGGAAACGCTGTTCGCCGACGTGCCCAGCGCCATCGCCAACACGCTGGAGATCGCCAGGCGCTGCAACATCGTCTTCGACCTGGGCAAGCCGCGCCTGCCGGACTTTCCGATTCCGGATGGACTGACGATCGAGGAGTTCTTCCGCCAGGAGTCCTTCAAGGGGCTGGACGAGCGCCTGCAGCTGCTGTATCCCGACCCGGCCAAGCGCGAGGCGCAGCGGCCGCGCTACGTGGAGCGTCTCGAATTCGAGATCGCCACCATCCTGAAGATGGGATTTCCCGGCTACTTCCTCATCGTGGGCGACTTCATCCAGTGGGCCAAGAACAACGGCTGCCCGGTCGGCCCGGGACGGGGCTCGGGGGCGGGCTCGCTCGTGGCCTACGCGCTCAAGATCACCGACCTGGACCCGCTGGAATTCAACCTGCTGTTCGAGCGCTTCCTGAACCCGGAGCGGGTGTCGATGCCGGACTTCGACATCGACTTCTGCCAGTCCAACCGCGACCGCGTGATCGACTACGTGAAGGACAAGTACGGCAAGAACGCCGTGAGCCAGATCGCGACCTTCGGCACCATGGCCGCGAAGGCTGCGATCCGCGATGTGGGCCGCGTGATGGACATGAGCTATACGTTCTGCGACGGCATCTCCAAACTGGTGCCGGCCAAGCCCGGCCAGACCTACACGCTGGCCTATCCGCCGGAGCAGAAAAAAGAGGGCGACAAGAACAACTACGCCCTCGAACTGGAGCCCGTTCTCTACGAACGGGTGCGCAAGGAGGAGGACGTCAAGACCGTCATCGAGATGGCGCAGAAGCTCGAAGGCATGACCCGCAACATCGGCATGCACGCCGGCGGCGTGCTGATCGCGCCGGGCAAGCTGACCGACTTCTGCCCGCTCTACCAGCAGCCGGGCAGCGACTCGGCCGTGAGCCAGTATGACAAGGACGATGTGGAAGCCATCGGGCTGGTCAAATTCGACTTTCTGGGCCTGGCCACCCTGACCATCCTGGAGATCGCCAAGGAGTTCATCGTCAAGCGCCACAAGGGCCAGGAGAACTTTGTCTTCGAGACCATCCCGCTCGATGACCGCAGGACCTACGAGCTGTTCCAGGAAGGCAAGACCGAGGCCGTGTTCCAGTTCGAAAGCCGCGGTATGCAGGGCATGCTGCGCGAGGCCAAGCCGACGCGGCTCGAAGACCTGATCGCCCTGAATGCGCTCTACCGCCCGGGGCCGATGGACCTGATCCCGACCTTCGTGAACCGCAAGCACGGCAAGGAGGCGGTGGAGTATCCACATCCGCTGGTGGAGAAGGTGCTGGCCGAGACTTACGGCATCATGGTCTACCAGGAACAGGTGATGCAGACCGCCCAGGTGCTCGGCGGCTACTCGCTCGGCGGCGCCGACCTGCTGCGCCGCGCGATGGGCAAGAAAAAGGCCGAGGAGATGGCCAAGCACCGCGAGATCTTCCGCGAGGGCGCGGCCAAGAATGGGCTGGACCAGCAGAAGGCCGACGAGGTGTTCGACCTCATGGAGAAGTTCGCGGGTTACGGATTCAACAAGTCGCACGCGGCCGCCTATTCGCTGTTGGCGTACCACACGGCCTGGCTCAAGGTGCACTACACGGCCGAATTCTTCTGCGCGAACATGACCGTGGAAATGGACGACACCGACAAGCTCAAGGTGTTGTACGAGGACGCGGTGAAGATGGGCATCGCCTTCGAGATGCCCGACGTGAACCGTGGCGTCTACCGCTTCGAGCCGGTGACTGACAAGGTGATCCGCTACGGCCTCGGCGCGATCAAGGGCACGGGGCAACTGGCCATCGAGGCCATCGTCGCCGCGCGCGAGGACGGCGGCGCCTTCACCAGCCTGTTCGACTTCTGCCGCCGTGTCGACCGTACCCGCATCAACAAGCGCACGGTCGACGCGCTCATCAAGGGCGGCGCGTTCGACAGCATCCACCTGGACCGCGCGACGCTGTCGGCCTCCATCGACCTGGCCTTCGAGTTCGCCGCCGCGGCAGCGGCCAACGCGAACCAGGGCGGCCTGTTCGACATGATGGGCGATGACGCGGTCGGCTCCAGCACGCAGGAGCCCGAGCTGGTGCAGGTGACGCCCTGGGGCGTCAAGGAACGGCTGACCTATGAGAAAGTCGCGGTCGGCTTCTATCTGTCGGGCCACCTGTTCGACGAGGTGGCGCGCGAGGTGCGACAGTTCGCACGTCGGCAGATCGACGAGCTCATCGACAGCCGCGAGCAACAGATGATCGCCGGCATCGTCTCGGGCCTGCGCATCATCAACGGCCAGCGCGGCAGGCTCGCGCTGTTCCGGCTCGACGACAAGTCCGCGGCCATCGACGCCACCGCCGACGAGTCGGTCATGCAGGCGTGCCGCGGCGCGCTCAAGGACGATGAACTGGTGATCGTCAGCGGCCGGCTGAGTCCGGCGCGCGGTGGTTTCGACGCGCGCTTCACCTGCATGCAGATCTGGGACCTGGCGTCCGCGCGTTGCCGTTTCGGCAAATTCCTGCGCGTGGCGGTCAACGGCAGCCTTCCAAACGTGGCCCGGCTGGTCAGGGACTTCCCGGCACGGATCGAAAACACCGAAAATGGCGAACTGGTGCACGGGCTGCCGGTGCGGCTGTCGCTTCAATGCACGGCGCGGGACGAGCCCGAGGAGACCGCCGGTGCCGACATCCAGCTCGGCAGCAAGGCCCTGTTCTTCCCGTCGGATGCCGCGCTGGCCAGTTGGACGGCGCAGGCCGAGGGCGGCCGGGCGGTGATCGCCTATGACTAGCCGCGTCCGGCTTCCGATCGATTCCCCCCTGCACGGTCCCCGGTTCGCTCGCGGTGGTGGTGCATCCGGCTGGCGCGGTCGCTAGAATGATTTTCATGGCTACGTCTCCCACGACCCCTCCTGTGGCTCCCCCTGCATCACGGCCGGCCGATGGCGGCGATGCCGTGGTGCTGGAACGCCGTACGCAGCGGATCCGTCCGCCGCAGATGTACCAGGTGGTGCTGCTCAACGACGACTACACGCCGATGGAATTCGTCGTGGTCGTCATCCAGGAATTTTTCAACAAGGACCGGGAGACGGCCACGCAGATCATGCTCAAGATCCATCTGGACGGCAAAGGCATCTGCGGTGTGTACACGCGGGACGTCGCCGCGACCAAGGTCGATCAGGTCATCGAGGCTGCGCACAAGGCGGGCCACCCGCTGCAGTGCGTGAGTGAACCTGTTGAATAAGTGGCTTTTCGACCCATTGAAAGTTATCCCGTCCACAGCAAGGCAAAAGGAATTCTCATGATTGCCCAGGAATTGGAAGTCAGTCTGCACATGGCCTTTGTCGAGGCCCGCCAGCAGCGCCACGAGTTCATCACCGTGGAGCACCTCCTGCTGGCCCTCCTGGACAACCCGAGCGCCGCAGAAGTACTGCGCGCCTGCTCCGCCAACATCGACGACCTGCGCAAGTCGCTGGTCAACTTCATCAAGGACAACACTCCCCAGGTCGCCGGCACGGACGAAGTGGACACGCAGCCCACGCTGGGCTTTCAGCGGGTGATCCAGCGCGCCATCATGCACGTGCAGTCCACCGGCAACGGCAAGAAGGAAGTCACCGGCGCCAACGTGCTCGTGGCCATCTTCGGCGAGAAGGATTCGCACGCCGTGTACTACCTGCACCAGCAGGGCGTGACGCGGCTGGACGTGGTCAACTTCATCGCGCACGGCATCAAAAAAGGCGAGCCGCCCGAGGCTGCCAAGTCTGGCGAAGCGCCTGCCGAGAGTGAAGAGGGCGGTACCGAAAAGACGGAGAAGGCGTCTCCGCTGGAGCAGTTCACCCAGAACCTCAACCAACTGGCCAAGGAAGGCAAGATCGACCCGCTGATCGGCCGCGAGTACGAGGTCGAGCGCGTCATCCAAATCCTGTGCCGCCGGCGCAAGAACAACCCGCTGCTGGTCGGCGAGGCTGGTGTGGGCAAGACCGCCATCGCCGAAGGACTGGCTTGGCGTATCACGCAGAAGGATGTGCCGGAGATCCTGGCCGATTCGAACGTCTACTCGTTCGACATGGGTGCGCTGCTGGCTGGCACCAAGTACCGCGGCGATTTCGAGCAGCGGCTGAAGGGAGTGCTCAAGTCCCTGAAGGACAAGCCGAACGCGGTGCTGTTCATCGATGAGATCCACACGCTCATCGGCGCTGGCGCGGCATCGGGCGGCACGCTGGATGCGTCCAACCTGCTGAAGCCCGCACTGTCGAGCGGCCAGCTCAAGTGCATCGGTGCAACCACCTTCACGGAGTACCGTGGCATCTTCGAGAAGGATGCGGCGCTGTCGCGACGTTTCCAGAAGGTCGACGTGGTCGAGCCGAGCGTCGAGCAGACGGTCGAGATCCTCAAGGGCCTGAAGTCCCGCTTCGAGGAACACCACAACGTCAAGTACGCCACCGCAGCTCTGCAGGCCGCTGCGGAGCTGTCGGCGAAGTACATCAACGATCGCCATCTGCCGGACAAGGCCATCGACGTCATCGACGAGGCAGGGGCCGCTCAGCGCATCGTGGCTGCGAGCAAGCGCAAGAAGACTATCGGCAAGACCGAGGTCGAAGAAATCGTCGCGAAGATCGCCCGCATTCCGCCCGCTAACGTCAGCAACGACGACCGCAGCAAGTTGCAGACGATCGAGCGCGACCTCAAGAGCGTGGTCTTCGGCCAAGACAAGGCACTCGCAGTGCTCGCGTCGGCCGTAAAGATGGCGCGCTCGGGCCTGGGCAAGGGCGACAAGCCGATTGGCTCGTTCCTGTTCAGCGGCCCCACGGGCGTCGGGAAGACCGAAGCAGCTAAGCAACTCGCCTTCATTATGGGGATCGATCTGATCCGCTTCGACATGTCGGAGTACATGGAACGGCATGCGGTCAGCCGGCTGATCGGTGCGCCTCCAGGCTATGTCGGTTTCGACCAAGGCGGACTGCTGACCGAGGCAGTGACGAAGAAGCCGCATTCGGTGCTGCTGCTTGACGAGATCGAGAAGGCACATCCGGACATCTTCAACGTGCTCCTGCAGGTCATGGACCATGGGACGTTGACGGACAACAACGGTCGCAAGGCCGATTTCCGCAACGTCATCCTGATCATGACGACCAACGCCGGCGCCGAGACGATGAACAAGGCGACGATCGGCTTCACCAACCCGCGCCAAGCAGGGGACGAGATGGCCGACATCAAGCGCCTGTTCACGCCGGAGTTTCGCAACCGCTTGGACGCGATCGTCAACTTCAAGCCGCTGGACGAGCAGATCATCCTGCGTGTGGTCGACAAGTTCCTGCTCCAACTGGAGACGCAACTCGCTGAGAAGAAGGTGGAAGTTACCTTCACCGACCAGTTGCGCAAGCATCTGGCGAAGAAGGGTTTCGATCCGTTGATGGGCGCACGCCCTATGCAGCGCCTGATCCAGGACACGATCCGTCGTGCACTGGCTGACGAACTGTTGTTTGGTCGCCTGACCGAGGGTGGACGTCTGACGGTGGACCTCGACGATAAAAGCGAGGTCACGCTGGATATCCAGTCGTTGCCGAAGAAGGAAGGCCGTGGCGCGAAACCCGAGGCCGAGGAAGCGGCAGCCGGTTGATCCCTCGCTGGAGACAATCCTGTGTGGAAAGCCGGCGCGCTGGACGGAGCGCCGGCTTCTGGCTTAGTGCCCGGATGCGATGTCGGCCATAGGCTCGCCCAGCCGTACGGGCCTGCCAGGCTGCCAATCGGCAGCGAAGGTTAGCTGCTTGTCAGGCGGGAAGAGCAGTACCACCGTCGAACCCAGCAGGAAACGCCCCATCTCTGCGCCCTTTTTTAACGAGACACGACCTGGCGCATAGTCCCAGCGACGGACGTCCTTCGAGCGTGGAGGATTCACCGTGCCGTACCACACGGTCGCCATGCTGCCCACGATCGTTGCTCCGACCAGCACGAGGACAAATGGTCCGTTCGGTCCTTCGAAGAAGCAGGCAACTCGCTCATTGCGTGCGAACAGTCCCGGAATAGTGCGTGCCGTCAATGGATTCACGGAAAACAGGTTTCCTGGGACATAGACCATCGAGGTCAACGTGCCATCGCAAGGCATGTGAATGCGATGGTAGTCGCGCGGGCTCAGATAGATGGTCGCGAAGTGCCCCTGGTGATAGCGCTCGGCGGTTTGCTGGTCGCCGCCCAGCAGGGCGGTCACGGTGTATCTGTGGCCCTTGGCTTGCATCAGATGCTCTCCGTCGATGCGGCCCAACTGGCTGATGGCGCCATCAACGGGACACACCAGCGGGCTCGAAGAAATGGGCCGGGCGTCTGTTCGCAGGGGGCGCGTGAAAAATTCGTTGAAGGTGCTATAGGCCGCAGGGTTGGGCTCCGCTGCTTCCCGCATGTCGACTTGATAGCGGTCAATAAAGCGCCGGATGATGCGTTGCGTTCGCTCGCCGCCTTTCCATGAGGCTACCCGGCCAGCGATAGAGGTGATCCATTGCTTGGGTAGCACGTATTGGAAATAGGCGGTGAACTGTTCCGACATGGTTCGCTAGGTCTACTGGATTGAGCCATTCTAGGAATCAACAGAGGACGTGGGCGATAGGCGCGAAAAAATTCCTCGATCTGCGGTGCGGGCTGCCGAACCTATGCCACAATAGAGGGCTGAGCTGCTTTGTTGGCTGAGCTGCGGGAGGGGTGTGTGGTTCGGAAGAATTTTCGATCTTCTTGCGATGCGGCGTAAAAGGCTGCTATGATGGAGGGCTTCGCTGATCGCAGCGAGCCTGTGGCGAGTCGGGATGGTGGCTTGCGGTGGACGTTAAGAATTTACAGCCGATAAGCGTGGGTGTTTGAGTGTGGT
>WNDY01000053.1 GCA_009914555.1 Xylophilus sp. | reverse complement strand
TTGGGGATCGTGGGCAACGCCGCCGTTCGGGCGGCTATCGCTGCGTTCTTCGTTTTCGTCTTGCTCGTCGGCATACATGCTCCTCATTGACATGCTATGCCTCACACACAAAATTTCGGACAGGCTCGGCCGGCCAGGCGTTCGCTCCAGACCATGAACCGCGCTGTCATGGCCGGCATGGGCCTGGCGCTGGTGCCGCGCTGCCTGGTGGCCGACGAGATCGCCAACGGCCTGGTGGCCGAGCCGCTGCCGGGCTACCGCAGCACGCTGGGCTGCTGGTTCTGCCACCCCGAGGGCCGGGCGCCGGTGCCGGCGCTGGGCTGTTTTCGCGACTGGCTGCTGGCGCAGGCCGAGCAGGACATACTCGCCCCCCAATGATCCCCTAGCGCTTTTCTTTCAATCGCGAGAGACCCTATCCCCCTGGGGTATCGACTCGTGCCGGGAACCGCACGGTAAACCGCGCCCCCGGCGGCACATGGCCCGGATGGGCATCGTCGAGCGCCACCTGCGCGCCGTGCTGGCGCGCGATCTCCACCACGATCGGCAGGCCCAAGCCCGAGCCGTCGGCGTCGGTGCCGAGCGCGCGGTAGAACGGCTGGAAGACCAGCTCCCGCTCCGCCGGCGGCACGCCGGGGCCCGAATCTTCCACCTGGAGCATGACGACGCGGCCGAACCGGTCGGCCAGCACCCGCACGGTGACGACCGACGCCGCACCCTTGCCCGCGGGCGTGTAGTTGATCGCGTTGTCGAGCAGGTTGCGCACCAGCTCCTTGAGCAGCGTGGGGTTGCCGTCGATCTCGACCCCCGGCACGCCGGGCGCGGCGCCGTCGTAGCCCAGGTCGATGCGCTTGTCCATGGCGCGCGGGACGGAGTCGCGCACCACCTCCATCGCCAGCTCAGCCAGGTCGCAGGGCACACGCGCGATCGGCGCACCGCCGCCCTCGGCCCGCGCCAGCGCGAGCAGCTGGTTGACGGTGTGCGTCGCCCGGATGCTGGCGCGTCCGATCTGCTGGAGCGAACGCTTGAGGTCGTCGGTGCTGATGCCCTGGCGCTGCGCGAGGTCGGCCTGCATGCGCAGGCCCGCCAGCGGCGTCTTGAGCTGGTGGGCCGCGTCGGCCAAAAAGCGCTTTTGCGTGGCCATCGAGTCGTGCAGCCGCTGCAGCAGGTCGTTGACCGAGGAGACCAGCGGCGCCACCTCCAGCGGCACCGCGCCGTCGTCGAGCGGGCTCAGGTCGTCGGGGCGGCGGGCGCGGATGCGCTCCTCCAGCTGCGACAGCGGCTTGATGCCGCGCGCCAGCGCCAGCCACACCAGCAGCACCGCCAGCGGCAGGATGACGAACTGCGGCAGCATCACGCCCTTGATGATCTCGGTAGCCAGCACGCTGCGCTTCTCGCGCGTCTCGGCCACCTGCACCAGGGCCGGCTCGGCGTCGGGCAGCGGCAGGCGCACCCAGACCCAGGCCACGCGCACGCCGAGGCCGCGCAGCTCGTCGTCGCGCAGGCGGACCTCGCCGACGCTCTGGCGCTCGTCCTCGCGCGGCAGCGGCAGGTCGCGCTCGCCCGAGAGGAACTCGCCGCGCGTGCCCATGACCTGGTAGTAGACGAGGTCGGAATCGTCGGCCCGCAGGATCTCGCTGGCCGGCTGCGGCAGGTTGAACTGGGCGCGCCCGCCCTGCACCGTGATGAGCTGCGCGAGCGCCTGGACGTTGTATTCGAGCGCGCGGTCGAACGGCTTGTTGGCCAGGTTCTGCGCCACCAGCCAGGTCAGCGCCAGGGTGATCGGCCACAGCAGCAAGAGCGGCGTGAGCATCCAGTCGAGGATTTCCCCGAACAGCGAGCGCTGCTCGCGCCGGAACAGGCTCATGTCGCCGTGGTGGAAGCGGGCGCGGGGATCTTTTCGAGGCAGTAGCCGAGCCCGCGCACGGTGGCGATGCGGATCGGGCCCTTCTCGATCTTCTTGCGCAGGCGGTGGATGTAGACCTCGATCGCGTTGGTACTGACCTCCTCGCCCCATTCGCACAGGCGCTCGACGAGCTGGTCCTTGCTGACCAGGCGGCCGGCGCGCTGGAGCAGTACTTCGAGCAGGCCCAGCTCGCGCGCCGAGAGTTCGACCATCCTGCCGTCGATGGTCGCCACGCGGCCGGCCTGGTCGTAGACCAGCGGGCCGTGCTTGATCGCGTTGCTGGTGCCACCCATGCCGCGCCGCGTCAGCGCCCGCACGCGGGCTTCGAGCTCCTGCAGCGAGAACGGCTTGGTCATGTAGTCGTCGGCGCCGAAGTCCAGGCCCTTGACGCGCTCCTCCACGCTGTCGGCGGCGGTGAGGATCAGCACCGGCAACGCCTGGCCCCGGCCGCGCAGGCGCTTCAGCACCTCCAGCCCGTGCAGCCGGGGCAGGCCCAGGTCGAGGATCAGCAGGTCGAACTCGGTGTTGGCCAGCAGCGCGGCGTCGGCCTCGGAGCCGCTGGCCACATGGTCCACCGCCGCGCCCGAGGAGCGCAGCGTGCGCAGCAGGCCGTCGGCCAGCACTTGGTCGTCTTCGGCGATGAGGATTCGCATGGCGGTGTCTCCATAGGCGTTTTTTTGGATTCTAGAAGCGCTACCCGGTATATGCCTCCAGCCCGATGCGCACCACCGTCGCCACCTCGGCGCCGACGGCCTCGGTGAATTCGGCCTCGGCCTGCGCCACCGCGCGGCGGAAGCCCGCGAGCCAGCCGAGCCCCGCGGGCGTGAAGCGCACGGTGCGCGCCCGGGCGTCGCGCGCGTCGCCCTCGCGCACCACCAGGCCCCAGGCCGCGCACTGGTCCACCAGCTTGCCCATGGCCTGCTTGGTCATGCCGGCGCGCTCGGCCAGTTCGGTCAGCCGCGCGCCGTGCTCGTCGAGGTGGCGCGTGATGTGGATGTGCGCGGCGCTCACCTGCTGGCGCGCCGCCAGGTTCGAGAGCGCCAGCGGCACCTCCACGTCGTGCGCCATGAGCGACAGCACCCGTTCGTCGAAGCGCCGCATCGCCTCGCCGAGCAGGCGGCCCAGATGCCAGGTGGTTGCCATCGTCAGATGGTAAACCAAACTGACCATTTATTAACTTGATCGAAAAGTATGCAACCCTAAAATACTGTTCACGCATCCAGCGCTGGTCATCCGAACAGGCCGCTGGCAACACGACAGATCCACACCGGAGATTGCATTCATGGACGCACCCACCAAGACCAGCGCCGCCGCCGCCGAGAAGGCCAAGGCCCTGCAGGCCGCCCTCGCGCAGATCGAGAAGCAGTTCGGCAAGGGCACGATCATGCGCCTGGGCGAAGGCGAGGCAATCGAGGACATCCAGGTCATCTCGACCGGCTCGCTGGGCCTGGACATCGCCCTGGGCGTCGGCGGCCTGCCGCGCGGCCGGGTCATCGAGATCTACGGCCCGGAATCCTCGGGCAAGACCACGCTCACGCTGCAGGCCATCGCCGAGATGCAGAAGCAGGGCGGCACCTGCGCCTTCGTCGATGCCGAGCACGCGCTCGACATCCAGTACGCCCAGAAGCTCGGCGTGAACATCCCCGACCTGCTGATCAGCCAGCCCGACACCGGCGAGCAGGCGCTGGAGATCGTCGACAGCCTCGTGCGCTCGGGCGCCGTGGACCTGATCGTGGTCGACTCGGTCGCCGCGCTCACGCCCAAGGCCGAGATCGAGGGCGAGATGGGCGACGCGCTGCCGGGCCTCCAGGCCCGCCTGATGAGCCAGGCGCTGCGCAAGCTGACCGCCACGATCAAGAAGACCAACACCATGGTCATCTTCATCAACCAGATCCGCATGAAGATCGGCGTGATGTTCGGCTCGCCCGAGACCACGACCGGCGGCAACGCGCTGAAGTTCTACGCCTCGGTGCGGCTGGACATCCGCCGCATCGGCACCATCAAGAAGGGCGACGAGGCCATCGGCAACGAAACCAAGGTCAAGGTGGTGAAGAACAAGGTCTCCCCGCCCTTCAAGACGGCCGAGTTCGACATCCTCTACGGCGAGGGCATCAGCCGCGAGGGCGAGATCATCGACATGGGCGTGACCGCCAAGATCGTCGAGAAGTCCGGCGCCTGGTATGCCTACGGCGGCGAGAAGATCGGCCAGGGCCGCGACAACGCGCGCGAGTTCCTGCGCGAGAACCCCGACCTCGCCCGCGAGATCGAGAACAAGGTGCGCGAATCGCTCGGCATCGCCCTGCTGCCGCCGGCAGCAACGGCCGCCGCCGAGTGACCGTGGCGCGGCCGCCGGGGCCGCCGCCCTCGCTCAAGGGCCGCGCGCTGCGCCACCTGGCCGGGCGCGAGCATTCGCGCGCCGAGCTGGAGCGCAAGCTGCGCCCGCACGAGCAGACGCCAGGCGAACTGGCCCGGGTGCTCGACGAGCTGACGGCCAAGGGCTTCATCAGCGAGGAGCGCGTGGTGCAGTCGCTGGTGCACCGCCGCGCCAGCCGGCTGGGCGCGGCGCGGCTGCGACAGGAGCTGGCCGCCAAGGGCGTCGCGCCCGAGGCGATCGCCGGCGCGCTGGCCGAGCTGGCGCCGACCGAGCTGGCCCGGGCGCGCGAGGTCTGGCAGCGGCGCTTCGACGCGCCGCCGGCCGATGCCCGGGAGCGGGCGAAGCAGGCGCGCTTCCTGATGGCGCGCGGCTTTGGCGGCGAAACGGTGCGCAAGGTGCTGGCGGGCGGCGGCGATACGGACTGACGCCTCATATACTCCTGACAGTATCATACGCTTGCGCTCGGCAGTCAATCGCTACAGCGGCATCACCCCGGGAGTATTTCTAACCGAGTGCTGCGAGTACCGCCAGCGGCGCCGTCTCGGCCCGCAGCACACGCGGCCCGAGCGTGACCGGCGCGAAACCCGCGGCCAGCGCGGCGTCTTCCTCGTGCGGCGCCAGGCCGCCTTCGGGGCCGTGCAGCACCAGCACCGGGCTGTCGCCGTCGCCCGCCGCCTCGCGCAGCGGCCGGCTGCCCTCGCGCAACGACAGCAGCAGGCGGCGCTGCGGCCAGCCGTCCGCGCCGCCGCGCAGCCAGTCCGCGATGTCGCGCACCGCATGCACGGTCGGCACACGGTTGCGGCCGCACTGCTCGCAGGCCGCGATGGCCACGCCCTGCCAGTGGGCCTGCTTCTTCCCGGCCCGCTCGCCCGACAGGCGCAGCACGCTGCGCGCGGCCGCGAGCGGCTGGAGGCTGGCGGCGCCCAGTTCGGCCGCCTTCTCGACCAGCCAGTCCATGCGCTCGTTGGCCGGCATGCCGCTGGCGATGTGGATGGCGCGGCGCGCCTCGCGCTCGACCGCATCGTGCGCGCCCACCCGCACCCGCACGTCGGCGCGGCCCATATGGGTGATGCCCGCGGTGTATTCGCCGCCCGCGCCGTCGAACAGCGTGACCGTGTCGCCGAGCTGGAGGCGCAGCACCTGCACATGGCGCGCAGCGCCGCTCGGCAGGTCAAGCTCGATGCCGGTGGACAGCCGGGTGGCGCAATGGATACGCGGCATCAGCGCCCGATCACCCAGCCGGTCTGCGCTTCGATGCCTTCGATCTCGTCGATCAGCTTCAGAAAAGGCCCGAGCTCGCGGTAGCGGTCCGCTGTCGCACGAACGTAATGAATGAAACGAGGCGCATCGCCCAGATAGCGCGGCTTGCCGTCGCGCAGCGTGAGCCGCGCGAAGATGCCGGCCACCTTCAGGTGGCGCTGCAGCCCCATCCATTCCACCGCGCGCCAGAAGGCGCCGAAGTCCTCGTGCACCGGCAGGCCGGCGCGCCGCGCGGCCTCCCAGTAGCGCACGGTGACGTCGATGACGAACTCCTCCGGCCAGCTGATGAAGGCATCGCGCAGCAGGCTGGCGATGTCGTAGGTGATCGGGCCGTGGACGGCGTCCTGGAAGTCCAGCACGCCCGGTCGCGGGTCGCCGCCCGAGGGCAGCATCAGGTTGCGCGTCATGAAGTCGCGGTGCACGTAGACCTGCGGCACGGCCAGGTTCTCGCGCACGATCGCATCGAATGCCGTATCGAGCACCTGCTGCTGCGCCGCATCGAGTTGCACGCCACGGTGGCGGCCCAGGTACCACTCGGGGAACAGGGCCAGCTCGCGCCGCAGCAACGCCCCGTCGTAGGCCGGCAGCACCCCGGGCTTCGATGCCTTCTGCCAGGCGACCAGCGCGTCGACCGCGGCCAGGTAGTGCGGCAGCGCGGCCTGCGGGTCGCCGGGGTCCAGCGCCTCGATGACCGTGCGCCGGCCCAGGTCGGTGATCAGCATGAACCCCAGCGGCCCGTTCCAGTCGAGCACTTCGGGCACGCGCAGGCCGGCCTCCTCCATCAGCGCCGCGACCTGCACGAACGGACGGCAGTCCTCCTTGTCGGGCGGTGCGTCCATGACGATCAGGCTGCCGGCGCCGTCGGCCCGGTCGATGCGCAGGTAGCGGCGAAAGCTCGCGTCGGCCGAGGCCAGGCGCAGGCTGGCGGTGTCGAGGCCGAGGCGCACGGCCGGCGGAGCGAGCCAGGCATCGAAGGCGGCGGCCCGGGCCGCGTCGGTCCAGGCAGGGGAAGTGGGATGGCTCATGGATAATCCGGACTTTATCGACCGCCCTCCTGCCTTCCCCGCCCGCCTGTGCCCTTGCCGTCCGCCGCGCCCCCGCCTGCCGCGATCTCCGCCATCGCTTTGCCCGCCAGCCATGCATGAGCTGATCCGCAAGGCGTTGTTCCCGCCGCGCGCCGTGGCTGCCGCGGCGTGGATCGTCGCTTCGTCGTCCGCGGCGCTGGCGCAGGCCGTCCCGGATGCCGATGCCGCAGCCGCGCCCGCGCTGCGCAGCAGCCCGCAGCTCCAGGAGACCATCAAGCCCGAGTTGCGAAAGCAGCTGCCCACCTTCGTGCGCGGCGACCAGGTGAGCGGCCAGACCGACCTGCAGACCACGGTGGAGGGCAACGCCGAGCTGCGCCGCGGCGACACGGTGATCAAGGCCGACCGGCTGGAGTACTACCAGCCCGACGACCAGGCCCGCGCGCGCGGCAACGTGCACATCAACCGCACCGGCAACACCTACGACGGCACGCTGCTGGAGCTCAAGGTCGATGCGTTCGAAGGCTTCTTCAACGACGTCGACTACTTCTTCATCCTCAACGGCGCCCACGGCAAGGCCCGGCGCATCGACTTCATCGACAGCGCCCGCGCCGTGGTGAGCGATTCGACCTACACCACCTGCGTGCGCGGCGGCCCCGACTGGGTGCCCGACTGGATCATGCGCGCGGCCACGATCCGCGTGGACCAGGAGGAGGAGACCGGCACCGCCGAGAACGCCATGCTGCGCTTCAAGGGCGTGCCGGTGCTGCCGGTGCCCTCGATCAGCTTCCCGCTGTCGGACAAGCGCAAGTCGGGGCTGCTGCCGCCGACCATCGGCATCTCCAGCCAGAACGGCTTCGAGGTCATCCAGCCCTACTACTGGAACATCGCGCCCAACCGCGACGCGACCTTCTGGAGCACCGCGATGAGCAAGCGCGGGCTGGGAATCGGCGCCGAGTTCCGCTACCTCGAAGCGCTCTACAAAGGCCAGATCCGCGCCGACTACATGCCCGACGATGCGTTGCGCGAGCGCGACCGCTGGGGCTATTCGTGGCAGCACCAGGGCGCGCTGACCGACATCCCGCTGCTCGGCACCGTGGGCGTGGGCGTCAACCTCAACCGTGTGAGCGACGACAACTACTGGCGCGACTTCCCGCGCGGCACCCGCTCGCTCACGCAGCGGCTGCTGCCCAACGACGTCAACCTCACCTGGAGCGCCGGCGACCTGGCGCTGCAGCTGCGCGCGCTGAAGTACCAGACCCTGCAGCTGACCGAATCGGTGATCGTGCCGCCCTACGATCGCATGCCGCAGCTGCACGCCACGTACACGAAGCTCGCCCTGCCCGGCGGCTTCGACGCGGTGGTCGAGGCCGACTACACCCGCTTCGAGGCCGACAAGACGCTCACGCTGCAGCCTAACGCGCAGCGCAGCTATGTGCAGGCGCAGCTGTCGCGGCCGTTCGTCCGCCCGGGCTGGTTCGTCACGCCGAAGGTCATCTTCAACAGCACGCACTACGACTTCGACGGCTCGCTGTCGACGGGCGCGATGTCGGCCGACCGGAACGTGCCGAGCTTCAGCCTCGACAGCGGCCTGATCTTCGAACGCGACGCCAGCTACTTCGGCCGCGCCTTCCGCCAGACCCTGGAGCCGCGCGCGTTCTACACCTACACCCCCTACCGCGACCAGAGCGCGCTGCCGGTGTACGACACCGCGCTCAACGACTTCAACTTCGCCACGGTCTACACCGAGAACGCCTTCGGCGGCTACGACCGCATCTCGGACAACAACCTGCTCACGCTCGGCGTGACCACCCGCCTGTTCGACGCCGACACCGGCGCCGAGGCCGCGCGCTTCGGCATCGCCCAGCGCCTGCGCTTCGAGGAGCAGAAGGTCACGCTGCCCGGCGGCTCGCCGGTGAGCAAGGGGCTGTCGTCCATCCTGCTGGGCGCCGGCATCAACTGGACGCCGCGCTGGGGCTTCGACTCCACCGTCCAGTACAACACCGACACCGGCCGTTCCGAGCGCTCGACCATCAGCGCGCGCTACAACCCCAGCAACTACCGCACGGTCAGCGCGGCCTACCGCTACCAGCGCGACTCCAGCGAGCAGATCGACCTGGGCTGGCAGTGGCCGATCAACGACCTCTGGGGCGACCGCGGCAGGGACCTGGGCCCGGGCCGCGGCCAGGGCGGCGACCGCTGGTACAGCGTCGGACGCCTGAACTACAGCATGCGCGACAAGCGCATGGTCGACACCGTCATCGGCATCGAATACGACGCCTGCTGCTGGATCGGCCGCGTGGTGCTGGAGAACCTGCGCAGCACCACCACCACCTCCAACACCCGCCTGCTGTTTCAGCTCGAATTCGTCGGCTTCTCGCGTCTGAGCCTCGGCTCCGACCCGCTGCAGACCTTCAAGCAGAATGTGCCGAGCTACCAGAACCTGCGCCAGCAGACGACCACACCGAGCCGCTTCGGCAACTACGACTGAGCTTTTCGCCACCATGACCCACCGCGCTTCCGCCACCGCCCTGGCCTGTTTCCTGGTCCTGCTCACCTGCGCCAGCGGCGCCTCGGCCCAGCTGCGCCCCTCCGGCGGCGGCGCCGGCTTCGGCCTGTCGCCTTCCGGCGCCGCAGGGGCGGCGGCGTCCGCTTCGCCGTCCTCGGGCGGCGCCAGCCGCCAGGCCGACTTCATCGTCGCCGTCGTCAACTCCGAGCCGATCACCAACAACGAGGTGCGCCAGCGCCTGGCCCGCGTCGAGCAGCAGCTGCAGCAGCAGGGCGGCACCCTGCCGCCGCAGCAGGTGCTGGTGCGCCAGGTGCTCGAACGCCTGATCAACGAGCGCGCCCAGCTGCAGCTGGCCAAGGAGACGGGCATCACCATCGACAAGGTGGCCATCGACCAGGCCGAGCAGAACGTGGCCCGTCAGAACGGTCTGGACGTGGCCGAGCTGCGCCGCCGCGTGGCCGCCGATGGCCTCACGCCCGAGCGCTTCCGCGAGGAGCTGCGCAACCAGCTCACGCTGACTCGCCTGCGCGAGCGCGAGGTGGACAGCCGCGTGCGCGTGAGCGACCTCGACGTCGACCAGTACATCCACGACCAGCAGAACAGCGCCGACACGTCCAGCCTCGAGATCAACCTCGGCCACATCCTCATCCGCGTACCCGAGAACGCCAGCCCGCAGCAGGCCTCGCAGCTGCAGCAGCGCGCCCAGGAAGTGGCCGCCAAGGCCAAGGCCGGCGAGGACTTCGCCGCGCTGGCCGGCGCCTATTCCGATGCGCCCGAGGGCCGCAGCAACGCCGGCCAGCTCGGCCTGCGCCCGGCCGACCGCTATCCGGATCTGTTCGTGCAGGCGACGCAGGACCTGCCGGACGGCGGCATCGTGGGCCCGGTGCGCTCGCCCGCCGGCTTCCATGTGCTCAAGGTCATCGAGCGCGTGCGCGGCGGCGTGTCCACCGGACTGGTTACGCAGAACCATGCCCGCCACATCCTGCTGCTGACCGGCCCCAAGCTGTCGGAATCCGAGGCGGTCGCGCGGCTGGCCGACTACAAGCGCCGCGTCGAGTCCGGCAGCAGCGACTTCGCCGCGCTGGCCCGCGAATATTCACAGGACGGCAGCGCCAAGAACGGCGGCGACCTCGGCTGGTCCAACCCGGGCCAGTTCGTGCCCGAATTCGAGCAGGTGCTCTCCAGCCTCCGGCCCGGCCAGATCAGCGAACCGGTGGTCTCCCGCTTCGGCGTGCACCTGATCCAGCTGGTCGAGCGCCGCCAGGCCCAGCTCAACCAGCGCGAACAGCGCGAGGTGGTGCGCAACGCGGTGCGCGAGAAGAAGCTCGACGAACAGTACACGACCTGGGCGCAGGAAGTCCGCGGCCGCGCCTATGTCGAGTATCGGGAAGCTCCGCAATGACGGCGGCGCCGGCGGCTGCGCGGCCGGCGGCCCCGGCCCCGCTGGGCAGAGGCAGGGGGGCCGGGGCACAGGCCCACGCATGAAGCACATTCCCCGCAAGCGCTTCGGCCAGCACTTCCTGTGCGACCCGGCCATCATCGACGCGATCGTCGAGGCCATCGACCCGAAACCAGGCCAGCCGGTCGCCGAGATCGGCCCCGGTCTCGCCGCGCTGACGCAGCCGCTGGTGGAGCGGCTCGGCCGGCTCACGGTGATCGAGCTCGACCGCGACCTGGCCCGGCGGCTGCGCGGCCATGCGCAGCTCGACGTGGTCGAGTCCGACGTGCTCCAGGTCGACTTCGCCGCCCTGGCCGGCAGGCTCGGCACGCGGGCGCTGCGCGTGGTCGGCAATCTGCCCTACAACATCTCCACGCCCATCCTCTTCCACCTGCTGCCCGGCGCCGGCAGCGTGGCCGACCAGCACTTCATGCTGCAGAAGGAAGTGATCGACCGCATGGTCGCGCGCCCGGCCACGTCGGACTACGGCCGGCTGTCGGTCCTGCTGCAGTGGCGCTACGCGATGGAGAACGTGCTGTTCGTGCCGCCCGCAAGCTTCGACCCGCCGCCGCGGGTGGACAGCGCCGTGGTGCGCATGGTGCCGCGCCCCGCGCCGGCCGCAGTCGATCCGGCCGTGCTGGAGGGCCTGGTCCAGGCCGCCTTCAGCCAGCGCCGCAAACTGCTGCGCCATGCGCTCGGCCGCTGGCTCGACAGCCAGGGCTACAACGGCAGCTTCGACCTGCAGCGCCGCGCCGAAGAAGTGCCCGTCGAGGAGTATGTGGCGCTGGCGGGCGAGATCCGCGCGGTGCCGGTGGATACCCCCGCCACCACGGCAGTCTGAATCCCCACAAGTGGAAGCCGCCCCGAGGGCGGCTTCCACGGCGCGGCGGCGCCCGGTCGGATCAGGCGGCGGCCAGCCAGTAGCCGGCGTTGAACGGGCTGCTCATGCGCAGCGCCAGCGGCGACACGTCCACCAGCCTGCCGGCCGGCGCCGGCTCGGCGGCGGCGCTGCCGGCATGGATCGCTCCACCGTTGGCGGCCGCAGCGAGGCGCCGCGGCGCGACCGCGATCTGGGGGGTGGAGGCCGGTGTGGCCCGTTCCGCCTGGCCGGCGTGCGCGGAACGGGCTACAGAAAAGAATAGAAGCAGCGGAACGCGATCTTGCGGTCGGCCCAGTAGTCCGCCGCCTCGCGGAACACGTCGAGCAGTTGCTCGCGCACTTCCTTGTCGAACTTGGCCACGGCCGGGATCTGTTCGAGCACGACGACGAAGCCGGGCTGCGGGCCCGACTTGTGGATCGGATCGGTCAGGCAGTCGTAGAGCGCGTCGAAGTTCTTGCCGAAGTGCGCCGGGAAGTAGAACTGCGCGGCGATCAGGTCCAGCACGTCCTGCTTGGTCTGGGCGTGGGCCAGGTTGGCATAGAGGAAATGGTGGCCCAGACGCCCCGCCGCTTCCTGGAGATCGTGCACGCGGAAGGCGCGGATCGACTGCACGATGTTGGTTCGGACGGTACAAAGCGGTGCTTCCATCTCCGTTTCTCTTTCTCTGTGGTCAAAAAAACTCATGGTCTGCGCCCCCATCTCTGAATAACGCTTCTCGCAACAACCCGGGCTGCCGGCCGCTCATCGGCCGGCAGCGACGATCTGACGGAAACTCGCGTAATGGTCGCCGCTGTAATAGCAGGCGTCGGGCACCGTGGGTGCGCCGCCGCAAACGATGCGGCGCGCGCCCCGGTCGCGGGAGCCCGGCGTCCTGACGGTGTATTCGCGGTAGTAGCCCCGCGGCTGCCTCGGCAGGATGCGCTCGCGGTTGCCGAACACCACGCCGTCCGTGTCGAACGGGAACGGTCCGCCCTGGCGAATCAGCGCATAGGTCGTGCGGCCCTGGGGTGGGAGTTCGGCGACGGCGATGGTTTCGAGCTGCGTTGCCTGCTGCTGCGGCAACGGGCCGCGCGCCTCGGCACCACCGGCGGCACCCACGAGGAGCGCCAGCCCGAGGAACCATGCCATCCCTGACCTGCCGGGGCTCTTGGCGACCGCCTTCAGCATTCCATACACCTTTCGGACTGCGGGTTTACCCGGGAATTTCAGCCCGCTAGTGTGACCGAACGCGCACCAAAAGGCAAGCGGCTGCCCAAAAATTGGGCAGCCGCCTCAGACATCCGCACCACGATGAAGTTAGTGCCCGCTGTCGGGCCAAGCGCTACCGACTCACGTTGGCATCGGCGACGGTCACGGCCGTCATGTTAACGATGCGGCGCACGGTGGCGCTGGCCGTCAGAATGTGCACCGGCTGGGCGGCGCCCAGCAGCACCGGGCCGATGGCGATGCCGCCGCCGGCCGCTTCCTTGAGCAGGTTGTAGGAGATGTTGGCCGCATCGATGTTGGGCAGCACCAGCAGGTTGGCGTCGCCCGACAGCGCGCTGTGCGGCATGATCTCGGCGCGCAGCTCGCCGTCGAGCGCGGCATCGCCGTGCATCTCGCCATCCACCTCCAGCCACGGCGCCTGCACGCGCAGCAGCTCCAGCGTGCGCCGCATCTTGACCGCGCTCGGGTGGTTGGAGCTGCCGAAGTTGGAATGCGACAGCAGCGCGGCCTTCGGCCGGAAGCCGAAGCGCATCACTTCCTCGGCCGCCTGCACCGTGATCTCGGCGAGCTGCTCGGCCGTCGGGTCGTAGTTGACGTGGGTGTCGACCAGAAAGACCTGGCGGTCGGGCAGCAGCAGCGCGTTCATGCAGGCGTAGGTGGCCACGCCGGCCCGCCGGCCGATGACCTGGTCGATGTACTGCAGGTGGTGGGCCGTGTGGCCCCAAGTGCCGCAGATCAGACCGTCGACTTCGCCCTTGTGCAGCAGCATGCTGCCGATCAGCGTGAGCCGGCGGCGCATCTCGATCTTGGCGATCTGCACCGTCACGCCCTTGCGCTCGGTCATGCGGTGGTAGGTCTGCCAGAAGTCGCGGTAGCGGTGGTCCTGCTCGACGTTGACCACGTCGTAGTCCACGCCTTCCCGCAGGCGCAGGCCGAACTTCTCGATGCGCTGGGCGATGATGGCCGGGCGGCCGATCAGCGTCGGGCGGGCGATGCGCTCGTCCACCACGATCTGGGCGGCGCGCAGGATGCGCGCCTCCTCGCCCTCGGCATAGGCCACGCGCTTCTTCTCGGCGTTCTTGGCGGCCGAGAAGATCGGCTTCATCGTCGTGCCCGAGGCGTAGACGAAGCTCTGGAGCTGGTCGCGGTAGGCGTCCAGGTCCTTGACCGGGCGCAGCGCCACGCCGCTGGCGGCCGCGGCCTGGGCCACGGCCGGCGCGATCTTGATCATCAGGCGCGGATCGAACGGCTTGGGGATCAGGTACTCGGGGCCGAAGGCCAGCGGCTGGCCGGCGTAGGCGGCGGCCACGACCTCGCTCTGCTCGGCCTGGGCCAGCTCGGCAATGGCATGGACGGCGGCGATCTCCATCTCGTCGGTGATCGTGGTCGCGCCCGAATCCAGCGCGCCGCGGAAGATGTACGGGAAGCACAGGACGTTGTTGACCTGATTCGGGTAGTCGCTGCGGCCGGTGGCCATGATGACGTCGCCACGCACCGCGTGGGCGTCCTCCGGCGAGATTTCGGGGTGGGGATTGGCCAGTGCGAAGATGACCGGGTGCGCGGCCATCCTGGCCACCATCGGGCCTTTCAGCACGCCCCCGGCCGACAGGCCCAGGAACACGTCGGCGCCCTCGATCACCTCGGAGAGCGTGCGCGCGTCGGTCTTCTGGGCGAACAGGGCCTTGTCCGGGTCCATCAGCTCGGTGCGGCCTTCGTAGACCACGCCGGCCAGATCGGTGACGAACACGTTCTCGCGCTTCAGGCCGATCTTGAGCAGCAGGTTCAGGCAGGCGAGCGCCGCCGCGCCGGCGCCGGAGGTGACGAGCCTGACGCGGCCGATCTCCTTGCCCGCCACCTTGAGCGCGTTGACCATCGCCGCGGCCACGGTGATGGCCGTGCCGTGCTGGTCATCGTGGAAGACCGGGATGTTCAGGCGCTTGCGCAGCTCGCGCTCGACATGAAAGCAGTCGGGCGCCTTGATGTCCTCGAGGTTGATGGCGCCGAAGGTGGGCTCCAGCGCGGCGATCACCTCGACGAGCCTCTGCGGGTCCTTCTCGTTGATCTCGATGTCGAACACGTCGACGCCGGCGAACTTCTTGAACAGCACGCCCTTGCCTTCCATGACCGGCTTGGAGGCGAGCGGGCCGATATCGCCCAGGCCCAGCACGGCCGTGCCGTTGGAGATCACGGCCACGAGGTTGCCGCGGCTGGTGTACTTGAAGGCGTTGTTCGGATCCCTGACGATCTCCTCGCAGGGTGCGGCCACGCCGGGCGAATAGGCCAGCGCAAGGTCGCGCTGGTTGACGAGCTGCTTCGTGGCAGCAATGGCGACCTTGCCAGGACGCGGGTGCTGGTGGTATTCGAGCGCGGCGCGGCGCAGCTCGGCACGCTTTTCTTCGACGATCTGTTCCGGGGTCTTGGGCACGGTCATCCGGCGTCTCCTGCTGAGGACATCACACGGGCCCGGCGCCGGCGCCACCATGGCGCCCAGCCGCACGAGCCATTTGAAGTGAGGGGCAATTGGGGGGAGCGATTGTAGGGGGAGCTTGCGCGCACCTCCTTAGCGATGCGGCCGGCAACCGTCCTGGAGGGGCGCCACCGCTATGATGGCCGCGTTTTCCGTCCCGGCACCATTCACCGACAGCACCGAACGGAGCGCAGCCATGGCCCTGATGGATTTCGTCAAGAAGCAATTCATCGACATCATCCAATGGACTGCGGACTGCGACGGCACGCTGGCGGTGCGCGAGTCACAGCTCGCAGGCTGTTCGCCACGCATGCGTCGCTCTCGCGGCTCAACGGTCATGCGCTGTCGTCGCCCAAGGTGAAGATCATCAACACCGACGCCTTCCGCTGGCTGCAGGCCAGTGTCGAGACCTTCGACGCGATCGTGGTCGACTTTCCCGGCCCGACCAACTTCGCGATCGGCAAGCTCTACACCAGCTGCTTCTACACGCTGCGCGACCAGCGCCTCGCGGCCGGCGGCTATGCGGTGGTGCAGACCACTTCGCCGCTGATCGCGCGGCGCAGCTTCTGGACCGTGGTGAATCCCATCGAATCGGCCGGCCTCGCCGCCACGCCGTACCACGCTCATGTGCAGAGCTTCGGCGAATGGGGCTACGTCATCGCCAGCCGCCGGCCGAGGTGAACCGGCTGTCCAACCAGGTGCTGGTGCGCACCTACGAAGAGGAATGGGGCCGCACGGCGGTGCCGTGATCCCTGCGGCCTGGCTCAGAGCGCGCGAACCGCGCCAGGCGCCGCGCCGCCTTCCTGCCGGCCGATGGCGTTGACCAGCGGCCGGCCGAAGGCCGGCACCTCGATTTCCATCAGGTCACCGGACTCGGTGCGGAAGCCGTCGGTGAACGACACCGTCGCCGTCCCGAAGAAGTGCACATGCACGTCGCCCGGTCGCAGGAATTGCGGATACTTGAAGTGGTGGTATTCGAGGTTTTCCAGCGTGTGGGTCATGTTGGCCTCGCCCGACACGAACGGACGCTGCCACACCACTTCGCCTCCGCGCCGGATGCGGCTGGTGCCTTCCACATGGCCGGGCAGCGCGCCCAGCAGCAACTCCGGGCCGAAGGAGCAGAAGCGCAGCTTCGAATGCGACAGGTAGAGGTAGTTGCGGCGCTCCATTGCGTGGTCCGAAAACTCGTTGGCCAGCGCGAAGCCCAGGCGCAGCGGCGTGCGGTCGGGTCCGATCAGGTAGATGCCGACGATTTCGGGCTCCTCGCCCGCGTCCTCGGCGAAGTCCGGCGAAGGCAGTGGATGCCCCGGCGGCACCACGATGCCGCCGTCACCTTTGTAGAACCACTCCGGCTGCACCCCGACGGCTCCCGGCGCGGGTCTGCCGCCTTCGATGCCCCAGCGGAACATGCGCATGGAGTCGGTGAGCTCGGCCTCGGACGCCTGTGTGCTGCGATGCATGCGGTCGCGGGCATCGGCGCTGCCCAGGTGGGTCAGGCCGGTGCCGGTGACCAGCAGGTGCGCCGGATCGGAATGGTCCACCGGCGGCAACAAGCGCTGCTGCGCGGCCAATGGCGCGTAGTCGACCGGTGCCAGCGTGCCGTGCGCGGCAATGGCCCTGGCCAGCGTTGCGCCTTCGCGGGCAGCGCGCTGGGCCAGCGCGTGCACGCTGTCGATGCCGGCCACGGGCGCAACGCGGGCGCCGCCCTCCTCGACCACGCCGACCCGCCGGGAGCCGTCGTCCATCAGGAACTGGATGAGGCGCATGGCGTGCTCCTTACTCGATGATGTTGAAGTCGTGCAGGTGCTTGGCTGAAAGGCGCAGCCCCAGGCCCGGCCGGTCGTCGTCCAGCTGCAGGAAGCCGCCCTGCGGCTGCGGATCGCCGTCGAAGATGTAGTAGAAGAGTTCGTTGCCCGCCTCCACGTCGAACACCGGGAAGAACTCCGCCATCGGGCTCGCGGTGGAGGCCATGGTGAGGTGGTAGTTGTGCATCTGCCCGGCGTGCGGGATCACCGGGATGCTGAACGCCTCGGCCAGCGCGTTGACCTTCTGCGCGACGGTGATGCCGCCGACGCGGTTGGTGTCGTACTGAATCACGTCGACGGCCCGGCGCTCGATCAGGTCGCGGAAGCCCTGGACGGTGAATTCATGCTCGCCGCCCGAGATCGGCATGAGGTTCATGCGGCGCAGTTCGGCATAGCCCTCGATGTCGTCGGCGATGACCGGCTCCTCCAGCCAGCGTGGACGCAGCTCGGCCAGCTGCGGCAGGATGCGACGCGCGTACTCCAGCGTCCAGCCCATGTAGCACTCGAACATGATGTCCACGCCGTCGCCCACCAGCCCGCGCAGTGCGCGCGCCTGGGCCAGGTTCTTCTGCATGCCGGCGGGGCCGTCCTTCGGGCCGTAGCCGAAGCGCATCTTCATGCTGGTGAATCCCTGGTCCAGGTAGCCCCGGGCTTCGGCCAGAAAGGCGTCGAGGTCGTCGTTCGCATAGAGCTTGGACGCATAGCACTCGATGCGCTCCTTGGTGCGGCCGCCGAGCAGCTTGAACACCGGACGGCCCACTGCTTGGCCCATCAGATCCCACAGGGCGATGTCGATCGCCGAGATCGCGGCCATACCGACGCCACGGCGGCCCCAGGCCAGCGTGCGGCGGTACATCTTCTGCCAGAGGTACTCGTTGTCGAACGGGTCCTGGCCGACCACGACCGGCGCCAGGTACTGGTCGATGATCTGCTTGGCGATGCGCGGCGCCAGCGCGCAGTTGCCGATGCCGACCCGGCCATCGTCCGTCTCGACCTCCACGACCAGCCAGCCATGGAAGCGGAACGAGCCCATCGCGTCGCCGCGCTCGTACAGGAGGTCGGTGGCATTGGCGCAGAAATGGGCCTGGGGCGCCACGACTTTGCCCTTCCATTCGAAGACGCGCGTGCGGACTTTGGTGATTTTCATGGCTGACTGGTGTGAGGAAAGGTGGAAGGAGGAATGGCCTCAGCCGCCACGGGAGCGCTCGCCCAGCAGGGCCAGCACGATGGCGCTGAGCAGCGCGGTCGCGCCCATGACGGCCATGCCCACGGCTGGCTGGCCGCTTGTGGCCTCGCTCCACGACTTGAGGTTGGGCGCGACGAAGCCGCCGAGGTTGCCCACCGAGTTGATGAGCGCGATGCCGCCGGCCGCAGCCGTGCCGCGCAGTTGCGTGGTGATGTGGGTCCACAGGATTGGCGTGGCCGAGAAGTAGCCGATGGCGGCGGCGCACAGCGCGGCGAAGCCCCATGCCGGCGCGGCCCAGGTCGACAGCGCCAGGCTGATGCCGAGCGCGAGGTACATCGCCACGATCAGCGGCTTGCGCACGCCACGGTTGTCGGACCATTGCGTGATGAAGTAGGGCGCGACGATGGCGATGGCCCAGGGCACCGCGGCCACGAGGCCGACCGTGAGCCCCATCTTGCGGCCGAGCATCTGCGAGATGATCGACGGGAACGAAAAGATCAGGCCGTACACGGCGATCTGCACCAGGAAGAACACCAGCGTGAGGCCCAGCACCGTGGGGTTGAAGGCGGAGCGCAGCGACACCGCCGCGCCGTGCGCCGTCTTGGCCTGGTCTTCGCGGTCCAGCTCTTCCTGCAGAGCACGCTTTTCGTCGGCACTGAGCCAGGTGGCGGCGGCCGGGCGGTCGTCGAGCCAGAAATACGCCCAGACGCCCACGGCGACCGTGAGCAGGCCCTGCACCATGAACATCCACTTCCAGCCGTGCAGGCCGCCCAGGCCGTCGAGGTCCAGCAGCCAGCCCGACAGCACGCTGCCGAAGGTCAGCGAGACCGGAATGGCGAAGTAGAAGATGCCGATGGCCCGGCCCCGCGCGCGTTCCGGGAACCAGTAGGTCACGTACAGGATGATCCCGGGAAAGAAGCCCGTCTCGGTCGCACCGAGAAGGAAGCGCAGCACGGAGAACGAGGTCTCGGTGGTTGCGAACATCATCGCCGTGGCCACCACGCCCCAGCTGACCATGATGCGGCACAGCCAGGCGCGTGCGCCGACGCGCGCCAGGATCAGGTTGCTCGGCACCTCCAGCAGCGCATAGCCGATGAAGAACACGCCGGCGCCGAAAGCGAAGGCAGCGTCGCCGATGCCGGTGTCGGTCTGGAAGCTCTGCTTGGCGAAGCCGACGTTGGCGCGGTCGAGGAACGCCATCACGTACATCAGCATCAGAAAGGGCAGCAGGCGCCAGCCCGCCTTGCGCACGGCCGAGTCCAGCGGAAGGGATGCGATCGTCATATGTCTCTTTCCAGGCAGCAACGCCGCCCGCTTGTTGTGGAATGCCGGAGCAGCGATCACGTGCCACGCTGCGTGGCCGCATCGTAGGAGGCGGGTCGGATGATGAAAATTGAATAGTTGGCGCACCGTGATAACCTGAAGGCAACCATGGAACCTGGGGACACCTTGCCACCCGCGTCCGCGCTGCTGTCGCGCCTGCGCATCAAGCACCTGCGGCTGATCGATGTGCTGGCCCGCACCGGCAGCCTGCGCCGCATCGCGGCGGCCCTGAACGTGTCGCAGCCCGCCGCCACGAAGATCCTCCAGGACCTGGAAGAGGTGCTGGGCGTGCAGTTGTTCGACCGCAGCCCGCGCGCGGTGCACATCAATGCCATGGGCGAGTTCGTCGCCCGCTATGCGCGCCGCATGCTGCAGGAAACCGAGCGCTTCGACCAGGACCTGCAGGTGCTCGTACAGGGCGGCGCCGGCACGCTGACCATCGGCGCGATCATGGCCGCCTGCACCACGCTGCTGCCCGCGGCGCTGGTGGAGCTCAAGCGGCGGCGGCCGCTGCTGGCCGTGCGGCTGATCGAGTCGTCCAGCGACCGATTGCTGTCCGACCTGGAGAAGAACGAATTCGACCTCGTGCTCGGCCGCTTCTCGCGCCAGCACCACCCGCTGGCCTTCGACTTCGTGCCGCTGCGCGGCGAGGCGCTCTGCGTCTTCGTGCGCGCCGACCATCCGTCCGCGCGGGCCGGCTCGCTGGCGCCGCTGGTCGGCCTGCCCTGGCTGCTGCAGCCCGACCTGACGCCCACGCGCATGCTGGTCCAGGAAGCCTTCGCCGCCGCCGGCCTGGCCCTGCCGCGCAACGTCGTGGAAACGGCCTCCATCTATGCGACGCTGAACTTGGTGAAGAACTCCGACACCGTGGCCGTACTGCCGCGCGCCGTGGTGCAAGCCGAAGGCCCGACCCTCCAGACTCTGCCGATCGAGCTGGGCCGCGACCTGTCGCCTTTCGGCATCGTGACCCGCAAGGCGGTCGAGCTGACCCCGGCTGCCGCCGAGATGAAGCGGTTGCTGCTGGACCTGCAAGAGGGTGCGGTCCCATGAAAGCCACTCGCCGCCAAGCCCTGCTCGCGCCCGCCGCGCTGCTGGCCGGCTGCGACGCTCCGCATGCCGTCGAAGGCGACTTCACGGGTGTGGCCGAGACGCGCGGCCATGCGCTGCGCGACGTGCGCGGCTGGCCGCCGCCGGCGGTGCAAAAGCGCGCACCGGTGATCGTGGCCGGTGCCGGCATCGCCGGGCTGGCGGCGGCGCGGTCGCTCTCGCGGCGCAGCATCGACGACTTCGCTGTGCTGGAGCTCGACGACACCGCCGGCGGCAACAGCCGCAGCGGCCGCGTGGGCAACATCGCTGCCCGCTGGGCGCGCACTACCTGCCGCTCCCGGGCGACGACGCGCACGAGGTGCAGGACCTGCTCGAAAACTTTGGCCTGCGCCGCCGCGTCGCAGGATGCCGGGAGTATGATCAGCAGACGCGCTGGTACAGCGCGCCGGAGCAGCCCTATTCTGGGGGTATATGGCACGACGGCCTGCTGCCGCAGCCCGAGTGCGGCGCCGCCAGGCGCGCTTCGCCATGCCGGCGCTGCGCGCGCCGGCCGCGCCGGAGCACCTGGCGCTCGACGGCCAAACCTTCGCCGCCTGGCTCGACGCCGAGGGGTTCGCCGATCCGCACCTGCGCTGGCACCACGACTACTGCCGCCGCGACGACTACGGCGCGGGCACCGCGGCCGTCTCGGCCTGGGCCGGCATCCACTACTTCGCGAGCCGCCACGGCTTCCATGCGCCGGGCAACGCCGCCTCCACCGCCGATGCCGACGCCGGCGTGCTGACCTGGCCGCAGGGCAACGGCTGGCTGGCCGGCCGGCTGGCATCGCCGCTGGGCGCGCGCCTGGCCTTCGCCCATGCCGACTGGGCCGGCTACTCGGTGTTCGAGGAGGCCTTCACCCGCGGCCATGCGGCCGGGCTGGTTGTCTGAGGGCGGCGCGCACGCCGGCGTGGAATTCTGCAGAATGGGCGGTCCGTTCTCGTCCCTCCTTCCAACCTCCCACACCGACATCCATGTCCCAGACATCCACCGCTTCCTACGCCTCCACCCAGCTGCTCATTGCCGGCCAGTGGGTCGACGCCGCCGACGGCCGCCGCATCGACGTGCGCAACCCGGCCACCGGCGAGGTGATCGGCCAGGTAGCCCACGCCGGCCGCGTGGACCTCGACCGCGCACTCGACGCCGCGCAGAAGGGCTTCGACGCCTGGCGGCGCATCCCGGCGCACGAGCGCGCGGCCACCATCCGCCGCGCCGCGGGCCTGCTGCGCGAGCGCGCCGACCGCATCGCCGCGCTGCTCACGCAGGAGCAGGGCAAGCCGCTGGCCGAGGCGCGCACCGAAACGCTGGCCGCGGCCGACATCCTCGAATGGTTCGCCGACGAGGGCCGCCGCGTCTACGGCCGCATCGTGCCCTCGCGCAACCTCGCGGCGCAGCAGCAGGTGCTCAAGGAGCCGGTCGGCCCGGTCGCGGCCTTCACGCCGTGGAACTTCCCGATCAACCAGATCGTGCGCAAGCTCGGCGCGGCGCTGGCCACCGGCTGCTCGGTCCTGGTGAAGGCGCCCGAGGAGACGCCGGCCTCGCCGGCCGAGCTGCTGCGCGCGCTGGTCGACGCCGGCGTGCCGCCGGGCACCGTGGGCCTGGTCTATGGCGACCCGGCCGAGATCTCGGGCTACCTGATCCCGCACCCGGTCATCCGCAAGATCACCTTCACCGGCTCCACGCCGGTGGGCAAGCAGCTCGCCGCGCTCGCGGGCCAGCACATGAAGCGCGCGACGATGGAGCTCGGCGGCCACGCGCCGGTCATCGTGGCCGAGGACGCCGACGTCGAGCTCGCCGTCAAGGCCGTGGGCTCGGCCAAGTTCCGCAACGCGGGACAGGTCTGCATCTCGCCGACGCGCTTCCTGGTGCACGAAAGCATCAAGGCCGACTTCACCCGCGCGCTGGTGCGCCATGCCGAAGGGCTGAAGGTCGGCAACGGCCTGGAGTCCGGCACCACGCTCGGGCCACTGGCCAACCCGCGCCGGCTCACCGCGATGAAGAAGGTGGTGGAGGACGCGATCGTCGCCGGCGCCCGCCTGGCCACCGGCGGCAAGCAGATCGGCGAGGCCGGCAACTTCTTCGCGCCCACGGTGCTCGACGACGTGCCGCTGACCGCCTCGGTCTTCAACGACGAGCCGTTCGGCCCGGTGGCCGCGGTGCGCGGCTTCAACCGCATCGAGGACGCGATCGCCGAGGCCAACCGCCTGCCCTACGGCCTGGCGGCCTATGCGTTCACCCGCTCGCTGCGCAACCTGCACCTGCTGTCGCATGGCATCGAGGTCGGCATGCTCTGGGTCAACCAGCCCGCCGCGCCCACGCCGGAGCTGCCGTTCGGCGGCGTGAAGGATTCGGGCTATGGCTCCGAAGGCGGTCCGGAGGCGCTGGAGGCCTATCTCAACACCAAGACGGTGTCGGTCGTCTCGCTGTTCTGACGGCGGCGCTGCGGCCCGCCTGCGCGGGCGACCTGGCGGGCATCCTCGCCGTGCAGGCGGCCTGCTACGGGTCGTCCCTGCGCGAGCCGGACGATGTCTGGCAGGCGCGGCTCGCGCGCACCGCGGCGCACTGGCGCGTCGCGGTGGATGAAGGCGGCGCCTTGCACGCCTACCTGGCCGCGTACCCGAGCGTGCCGGGCGCGGTCACGCCGCTGCACGGGGCGTTCTCGCCTGCCAGGGACGCAGGCACGCTCTACCTTCACGACCTGGCCGTCCATCCGGACCACGCCGGACGCGGCCTGGGCCAGGCATTGGTCGCCGCGCTGCTGGCGCAGGCCCGGGACGGCGGAGTGCGCCAGGCAGCGCTGGTGGCGGTGGAGGGAGCGGCCGCGTTCTGGGAACGGCAGGGTTTCGCGGCCCAGCCTGCGGCCGATGCCGCGATGCGAGCCGCGCTGGCGGGCTATGGCGAAGGGGCGTTATACATGGTCCTGCCTCTGGATATACCCTCTCAGGTACCCAACCACTGCGGACGAACGGTAGCCGCATCAGGCATATACCCCTCAACGTAAAGACGTTCGCGCAGGTCTGCCGCGAACTGCGCGGCGTTCTCGTCGTTCAGGTAGACCATGTGCCCGGCCGTGTAGTAGGTCAGCGCCACGTTGCGCTGCAGCCGCTCAGGCAACAGCAGGTGCCGCAGGTCGTGCTCGGTGGCCGCGAGCGGCGTGCCAAGGTCGTAGTAGCCCAGCGCCACATGCAGGCGCAGGTGCTCGTTCTCGCGCAGCACCTGGGCCAGGTCGGGCAGCACGTTGCCTACGGGCAGGAAGGCCGGCGCGCCGCTGGCCGCGGGCACCGCGTGGCGCCAGTTCCAGCCCTCCTGGTAGAACGGGATGCGCGCGCGGTGCAGGTAGCTTTCCTCGGCCTGCCAGCCGAGCGTGCCGGCCGCGTAGCCGAGAAAGGCCGAGTGGTAGGCGCTGGCCGTCGCGGCCGACTCCGGCGCATAGCTCGGCAGGTCGGCGCTCGGGTCCACGTCGTCGCCCTTGAAGCGGCCGTCGAACCAGCCGACGACCTCGCCCTGGGCGCGCAGCAGTTCCTTGCGGAAGCGCTGCTGGTGGATGCGCAGGTGGGCGCGTTCGACATAGCCGGCGTCCAGCCCGGTGCGCGCCGCGAGTTCGGCGGCGACCGCCGCCTTCTCGGCCGCGGGCAGCGCATGGCCCTGCACCAGCGCCTTCAGGTAGCGTCCGAAGGCGAAGCCGCGCGCTCGCTGCACCAGCGCGACCACATCCGGATGGGCCGCGCGGTCGATCCGCCCGTGGTACCAGGCCGTGGCCGCGAAGCTCGGCACCAAGCCGGCGTACCAGGCGTCGGTGGCCAGGATGCGCTCGCCGTAGTTGAGCACCGGCAAGACCAGGCTCACGCCGTTGAAGGCCACGCTGCGCTTCTGGAACAGGTTCAGCAGCGCGGCCGCGCGGATCGCGCCGTAGGACTCACCGATCAGGTAGCGCGGCGCGTTCCAGCGGCCGTGGTCGCCGAGGTAGCGGTCGATGAACTGGGCGAAGGCCTGCGCGTCCTCGTCCACGCCGAGGAAGCTCTCGGCGCTCTCGGGCTCCAGCAGGCGGGAGTAGCCGGTCTCGACCGCGTCGATGAAAACCAAGTCCGTCACGTCGAGCAGGCTGTGCGGGTTGTCCTGCAGCCGGTAGGGCGCGGGCGGGGTGGGGGCCGCGTCGGCCGTCTCCACGCGCACCGGGCCGATGGAGCCGAGCAGCAGCAGCGTGCTCGGCGCGCCCGGACCGCCGTTGAAGAGGAAGCTCACCGGCCGCTCGGGCGCGCCGGCGGCCGGCTCGACGGTGTAGGCCACCGAGAACACGCTGGCGCCGGGGCGGCCCTGGCGGTCGCGCAGGATGGTGGTACCGGCCGTAGCCTTGTAGTCGAGGGTGCGGCCGCGCAGCGCGAGCTGGTGGCGGGGACGCTGCGCCGCTCGCTGCGGATGGCGGCGTCGGCCGGGATGCGCGGCAGGCGGAAGGCGGGATGGCGCGGGACGGATTCGGTCATGGAGGAAGGCTCCCGGAAAGGGTTACAGCACGAGCCGCAGGCTGCGCACCAGCGCGCCGGGCAGCAGGGACGAAGCGGTGCTGCGCTCGCTGCGTCCGAGCGCCTCGGACAGCAGCTGGCGTTCGGCGGTCAGATCCACGAGGTTGCCGCCGAGCAGGTCGTAGAGGCTGTCGTCGAAGCGCATCGTGGCCACGGGCGCGACGATGCGGCCGTCCTCCACCCAGAACGCGGCGAAGCGCGTGAGGCCGGTGATACGCAGGCCGACGCGGTCGGAGAAGTTCAGGTACCAGAGGTTGCCGAGGTAGAGGCCAGTGCCCAGCGCCGCGAGCACGTCGCGCTCGGGCAGCGTGCCCGGAGCCAGTTCCAGGCTCGCGGCGGTCTCGGCCGGGCTGCCGCCGTTGGCCGCCAGGCCGAACTCGCGCGCGCTGCGCGGGCTCACGATGCCGCTGCCGAAGCGCCCGCCGTCGATCAGCGCGACGAGGCTGCGGCGCTCGCCGTCGGCGGTGAAGCCGGGCGCGAGGCCGGCGCCCGCGACCTGCTCGACCAGCCGGATGCGCCCGTCGAAACTGCTCGCGCCGTCCTGCAGCCGCACCAGCGGGCTGCGCCGGCTCTGCAGTTCGCGCGCCGAGAAGCCGCCGCGCTGGTTGAGCAGCGCGAAGACCTCGTCGAGCGCGGCCGGCGCAAGATACGCCCGGTAGGTACCCGGTTCCAGCGTCCGTGGTACGCGCGCCAGCAGCGCATACTGCTCGCGCAGCGCAGCGAAGCGGGCCTGGAACCCGGCCTCGCTCCAGTCGCTGCCGACGTAGCTCGCCTTGGCGGCCTGGCCGTCCGGCTGGAATAGGCTCCATTCGAAGTTGAAGCTCTCGGCCGCATGCCAGCCACGCGTGCCGCGCGCGTCGGCGAAACCGCGCCACAGCGGCCCGCCGGCGTAGAAGCCGACGACATCCAGCCCCTGCGCCGCGTCGGCCACCGCCTGCGCGACCCGTGCTGGCGAAGGCAGCGTGCCGCCCTGCACCGTGCGCACCTGCCAGCCGCCCTGCGGCGGATGAAAGAAGGGATCGTCCTCGGCCGCGTCCAGCGCCTCGCGCAGCGCGGCCAACCCTTCCGCCAGGCGCAGGGCATCGGCCGCGGGCTCTTCGGCCAGTGTGAGCGACAGCGCTGCATGGCGCTGGCCTCGCCACAGCCGCAACTGCACGACCGCCTGCGCGACCACGCCGATCTGCCGCACCCGCGCGCCGTTGAAACGCACGAAGTCCGAGCGCTCGGCCGCGTACCAGGCGCTGAACGCCTCGCCGCGCCGCAGCTGGCGCGACAGGCTGGCGGCGAGCGCGTCGAAGCGCTGTTCCTGGGCGGTGTTGAAGTCTGCTGCGGCGGCCATCAGCGCACTCCTCCGAAGACCTCGACGTCGCGGAACACGGCCGCAGGCGAGGCATGGCCCACGCGGATGCCCTGCGCCGGCTCGCCCTTGCCGCAGCCGGTGCCGACCACGCGCAGCGTGCTCGCGTCGCCCACGGCGGCGAGGTTGTTCCAGAACACGCGCGAGATGCCGCGGTAGCCGGGGTTGCGTACGACGGTGGTCAGCCGGCCGCGCTCGATGAGCCGGCCGCGCTCGCAGCTGAACTGGAACTTGTTGCGCAGGTGGTCGATGGACCAGGAGCTGTTGCTTTTCATGAGAATGCCGCGTTCGATGCCCGCGACCAGATCGCTCAGCGAGCCGTGGGCGCCGGGTTCGAGGTTGAGGTTGGCCATGCGGTCGATCGGCGGGCGGTTCCAGCCGTTGACGCGGGAGTTGGCCACGCCCGGCAGGCCACTGCGCGCCTGCGAGAGCAGGCCGCCCAGGCCGCGTTCGAGGATGCCGTTGCGGATCAGGTACGCGCGCTCGGCCTTCGCGCCTTCGTCGTCGTAGGCATAGCTCGCCTGCTCCTCGGCGACGGTGGGGTCGAAGGTGATGTTGAGCAGTTCCAAGCCGTAGCGGAAATGGCCGAACAGGTCGGGCGTGACGAAGCTGCCGCCCGCGAAGTTGCGCTCGTCTCCGAGGATGCGGTCGAGTTCCAGCGGATGGCCGATCGACTCGTGGATCTGTAGGTTCATCTGGTCGGGCAAGAGCAGCAGGTCGCGCACGCCGTCGGGTGTGTTGGGCGCGAGCAGCAGTTCGATCGCCTCCTCGGCGATGCGCCCGGCCGCGCCGGTGAAGCCGACGTTGGCCAGCACCTCCAGCCCGCCCTGCTGGGTGGCGCGGCTGGTGCCGCCGTTGAGCGTGCGAATCTGCGCGAGGCCATCGGCCGCAGCGGTGACGGTGATCGACGGCGTGAGCAACCGCTGGCGCTGCAGCAGGTCGCCGCCGTCGCTCGTGAGATAGCGCTTGTCGATGTCGCGCACCTCCACGGCCAGCGTCCAGTCGACGATGCGGTCGTCGGTCGGGATGGCCGCGGCCTCGGCTGCGAGCAATTCGTGCCAGCTCGCGGCCGTGGGCAGTAGCGCATCGACGCCGGGCGATGCGTAGCTGTCGCGCGGCGACGGCGCCGGATAGCGGCGGAAGTCGAACAGGCCGTGCGCCGCGCTCACCTGCGCGCGCGCCAGCGCCGCGTCGAACGCGGCCTGCAGCCCGGCGGGCGACAGGTCGGCCGTCGCGGCATAGCCGGCGCCGCCGCCGGCATGCACCGTGGCCATCGCGCCCTCGTCACGCGCGAGCGCGGCCGACTGGCGGCCGCGGCGCTGCAGCGCATGGGTGGCGGCACGGTCGCGCACGTGGCGCAGCGACCAGAAGTGCGCGCCGGGCACGCGCACGCGGGAAAGGGCCTGCTGGAGGGCGTCGGTCATGGGTGTCGTTCCTTCCTTCTTACTTCTCGTCCACCCACGCGTCCGACAGGTCGCCGGCGGTGAGGTCGATGCTGTTGTAGTAGCGGTGCACGCGCCGGTTCTGCGCCGAGACGGTCTGCAGCGCGATCAGCGGCAGCAGCGGGATCTCTTCGCCGACGATCTGCTGGAAGCGGCGTAGCAGCGCGGCGCGCCGGTCCTCGTCGGCCTCCTCGGCGACCTTGCGGAAGAGCTCGCCGACCTCCGGGTTGGCATAGCCCGATGCGTTGTTGAACGGCACCCGCTGGCCGTGCACGGTGGACCAGTAGTGCCGCTGCACGCCGACCGTGGGGTCGTAGAGCGCGCCCACTCCGTTGATGTTCAGGTCAAACTGGCGTTCGGTATAGACGCGGCGGGTGAGCAGCGCCATGTCGGCGGTCTGTACCGTCACGCGGATGCCCACACGCGCCAGCGCGGCCTTGATGTACTCGGCCGTAGCGCGGAAGCTGGCGCTGCCCGGGTAGAAGTAGATGGTGAGCGCGAAGCGCTCGCCGCCGCCCTTGCGCGGGAAGCCGGCGGCGTCGAGCAGCCGGTTGGCCTCCTGCACGTCGTAGGCGTATTGCCGCTCGGCCGGCGCGTAATAGCGCGAGAGCACCTTCGGGATCGGGCTGGAGAGGGACTCGAAGCGGCCGTCGAACACGGCCTTGCGGATGAACTCCTTGTCGATCGCATGCGCGATCGCCTGGCGCACCCGCAGGTTGCGCAGGTAGGGGCTGTCGAGGTTGAACTCCAGCGTCTCCATGTTGTTGAGGTAGCCGTCGGTGCGGACGTCCACCGCGATCTGCGGCAGCTTCGCCACGCGGTCAAGGTCCGACGGCAGCAGACCGGCCACGTCCACTGCGCCTGTCTCCAGCGCGGCGGCGGCCGGGTCGGGCACGAACTTGAAGACGACTTGGTCAAGCAGCGGCCTGCCCGCGGCCCAGTAGGCCGGGTTGCGCTTGAGCAGCACGTGGCTGCCGCGCTGCCAGCGCTCGAACACGAACGGGCCGGTGCCCACCGGCGCGCGGTTGGCCGGATTGG
>WNDY01000052.1 GCA_009914555.1 Xylophilus sp. | reverse complement strand
TGTACAACCAGCAACTGCCGCAGTCAGCGCTGGGCAGCAAGACGCCCATGCAGGCCATGAAGAACTGGTATCAGACTCACCCGCATCTGTTCCATAAGCGGCTATATGATCGTCCGGGATGCGACACGTAGGCTGCGCGCGCAGCTGGATCAGCGCATACATCGGCACGCTGTAGAGCCCGGCGAACAGCGACAGCAGCGCCAGGTCGGCCAGCACGCGCCAGTGCGCGGCGCTCGCGAGAAAGCCGCTCAGGGTATAGGCCGCGGCCGGCGCCGGCAGCGCGCGCGTGGCGAAGTGGAAGTCCACCGCGAACACGCTCATGCCGATCGCGCCCAGCGGCACCAGCCCGATCTCGACCTGCCGGCGCGACAGCACTTCGCACAGCAGCGAGCCCGCGCCGATGCCGATCGAGAACACCACGAGCAGCAGCGAGGCGACATGCTCGTCGCCATGCAGCACGTCCTTCGCGAGGCTCGGGAACTGGCTCAGGAACACCGCGCCAAAGAACCACATCCAGCTGATGCCGAGCAGCGAACGGAACACCACCGGATCGCCGTGCGCGAGCCGCAGGTTGCGCCAGGTCTCGCTGGCCGGGTTCCAGTTCACGCGCAGGTGCGGGTCGGTGGCCGGCGCGGGAGGCATCGCCTGCGCCACCGCGCGGCCCGCGAGCGCCAGCACCACGCAGGCGACGGCGACCGTCGTGTGGCCGATGCCCGGCAGCGCCACCAGCAGGCCGCCGGCCACGTTGCCGAGCAGGATCGCGACGAAGGTGCCCATCTCGACCATGCCGTTGCCGCCGGTCAGCTCGCGCTCGTGCAGCACCTGCGGCAGGTAGGCGAACTTGACCGGCCCGAACAGTGTGGAATGCACGCCCATGAGGAACACGCAGCCCAGCAGCACCGCGACCTGGCCGGCGGCGAAGCCCCAGGCGGCCAGCAGCATGATCGCGATCTCCAGGTTCTTCACGAAGCGGATCAGCCGCGTCTTGTCGAGCTTGTCGGCCAGCTGCCCGGCCGTGGCCGAGAACAGCAGGAACGGCAGCACGAACAGCGCGCCGATCACCAGCCCGGCCATCGCCGGCGGCAGCCAGGCCACCTGGAGCTGGTAGGTGACCAGCACGGTGAACGCGAACTTGAACAGGTTGTCGTTGGCCGCGTTGGCGAACTGCGTCCAGAAGAACGGTCCGAAGCGCCGCTGGCCCAGCAGGGCGAACTGGTTGGGGTGGGCGTCTGCCGGCAGGTGGTCGAGGCGGCGCATCGCATGTCTCCTGGAGAAGGTGGGCGCGCGGCGATTGTGCCGTGGCGCACCGGGCAGCGCCGGGACTGTGCCGAAGCGCGACCACATCGGCTGCAACACGGGTGCATCGGCGGCCGCACGCCAGATCGGCAGACGGTGCAGACCGCAGCAGCGCGCAAGGCCGCATCGCTGCGCGCCGCGGCCCGGACGCAGGCGCGCGGGGCACTGCGCCGAGCAGGAAAGCGGCGATACCCGCTCTCCCTACCAAGCTACCCGAGGCAGGCACCCCGGCATGGAAGCTGGAATCCGCGTTCACGGAAAGCCTGGGCGTCGACCTGGCTGCGCTCGCCGAGCCGATCAGGACGCTGGCCTGGCACACGCAGGCCTGCTCGCGGGAGGCCAGCCGCGTGCGGGCGCTGGAACAACGCCTAAAGACGCTGGAACTGCTGCTGCAAGAACGCGCCCGCGTTGCTGTTCGTCGACGAATGCGAGAGCGCGTTCGCGCGGCGCGGCAACGCCGACACGGCAGCTTCCGTGCGGAACTAGTGCAGACCGTCCTGTTCGAATGGGACGGCTTCACCCAGCGTTCAGTCCGGGTGCTGGTCATCGCCGCGCGCCACACCGGCGCCCGGCGCCGGTCCATCGGCTCCAGCGCGTGGCGCAGGACTTCGCCCAGCAGCATCAGAGCGACCAGAAGCTCGCCGGCGGAGGACCGCGAGGGCTGTACCGTACTGCTTGGCCATGCACCGCACGGCGCCCGGCAAGCCCTGAGTGCCACCGGGCGACACAGAAAACTGCACCGGCCGAAGGGTTTTCAACTGAGAAGCATTTGTATTTGAGTACACTGCGGCGCATGGAAGGGACGGCGGCGATGCCCCTTTTTCTTGCCTTCCACCGCTTTCATCGTGGGGCGACCCGAGACCTCAGCCGTCTCCAAGGTCGTTTTTGCTAGCCATCGGTTCGCCGACCAGCCATGCATTTTTTCCCCATCGGTGTTCTGTGCGCTGTCCGGCGTGGGTTCTGTGCGGTGTACGAACCGACGGCCCAGAACGGAGCCAGCCCGGCCACAAGGCGCCGGAGGGCGAGCAACTGCTGGCCGTGGGCGCGGCGGCGATGAACCTGCTCAACGCCCTGCACATCCTGGGCTACGGTGGCTCTTTTGGGCGACGGGTGCGAGCAGCCACGACGCGCTCGGCTTTGCGCCGGCCGTCCGGCTCGCGGGCCTCCTCTACGTCGGCACGCCGAAGGAATCGCAGCGCCCCGCCGCGCGGCCGGAGCGCCGCGGCTTCGTGCGCGCCGGGTTGCCGCCGTAACGTCGGCCGGCAATGGACGCGCGCTGATGCCCAGGCGGCCACGTCCCCCGGCTAAGACTGCGGAAACACGGAGGAATCGCCACCGAACGTCATGGTCAGCCGACGCGCTGCATCCAGCAGCAGCGGGACGAGAACCGACTTGCCCAAAGCCTGCAGCCGGTGACCCGGTCCGGAAATGCTGAGCGCGCCGATCAGCTTGCTCCCGAGGCCGAAGGTAGGGACCGAGAAGGCGGCAAGCTCTGGGTCGACTTCATTGCCGAAGGAGGAGGCCCAGTATTCTTTTCTTGCGCGCGCAAAGGCCGCGCCTTTTTCTCCACGGAACGCCAGGATGATGGTCCCTGCCGCCCCGTTTCCCAGAGGACGCCAGTCGCCCTCCTTCACGGCGTCCCGGATCATTCGCCGGGCATCGACCCGGTGAAGGCAGATGCGCCCTTCCCCGGCGGGCACATAGAACGAAGCGCTCTCATTCAAGCTCGCAACCAGTTCGCGCAACACAGGCGGGACGTGTTCAACCGTTCTGAACTGCCGCTGGAAAATCGCGCCCAGTTGCAGCGGCTTGGCGCCCACCTGGTACGAGCCATCCGGGATTCTGACCAGGTAGCCGGCCTTGATCAGCGACTCGCACAGGCGGATGATGGTGCTCTTGTGCAGCATCGTCCGCTCGGCAAGCTGGACCAGGCTGAGGCTGTAGTCGTCGGCCCGGAATACGGCGAGGATCTGCAAGGCGCGGTCCACTGCCGCCACTCCGGACTCATCTGACATGGTGTTTGTGCGATCAACGCTTTACGAAAGGATTGGGCAAGTCTAAATCGCTGGACATCCAGACGCTCTTGGTTTTCAGATACTCCATGACCGCCTCGGTACCGGACTCCCGCCCAATGCCGGACCGCTTGTAGCCGCCGAACGGGGTCGTGAAACTGGTGGAGCGATAGTTGTTGATCCAGACAGTGCCCGCCCGGAGTTTTTCGGACATCAGAAGGCTTCGATGCAGGGACCGGGTCCACACCCCCGCCGCGAGGCCATAGAGCACGTCGTTGGCAATGCGGATCGCATCCGCTTCGTCGTCGAAGGGAATCACCGACAGCACCGGGCCGAAGACTTCCTCCTGCGCGATCCGCATCCCATTGTGGACATTCGTGAAAATGGTGGGCTCCACGAACCACCCGGCTCCCAGGTCCGGCCGGGTCCGGCCGCCCAGGACGCAGGTCGCCCCTTCCTGCCTTGCGATTTCAAGATAACTGGAGATCTTCTCGAACTGGGGGCGGGTCGCGATGGGCCCGATCTGGGTGGTCGGATCTTCCGGGTCGCCAAGCTTGGCATCCTTGACGAGTTCGATCAGCCGGCCCACGAATTCATCGTGGATGGATCGTTGCACGAGCAGGCGTGAACCGGCGATGCAGGTCTGCCCGGCGGCTGCGAAGATGCCCGCCACGACGCCCTTGACAGCCTGATCCAGGTTGGCGTCGTCGAACACGATATTGGGCGACTTCCCGCCGAGTTCCAGCGTCACCGTCTTGAGGCCCTTGGCGGCCGCCTGGTAAATGGCGCAGCCGGCCGCTTCTCCGCCGGTGAATCCGACATGCGCGACGTCGGGATGCTCGACCAGCGAATTCCCGACTTCACTGCCGAAGCCAGTCACCACGTTGACGACTCCATCGGGGAATCCCGCTTCCTTGAACAGCTGGGCGAACACGACAGCCGAGGGCGAGGTGAATTCCGAAGGCTTGATGACGGTGGTGCAGCCCGCTGCAAGTGCGGGCGCAAGCTTCCAGCTGGTCAGCGTCAGCGGCGAATTCCACGGCGTGATGATGGCGGCCACGCCCTTGGCCTCGTAGCGGGTGAAGCAGGTGACGCCCTTCTTGTCGGTGGGGATCACGTGGCTTTGCACCTTGTCGGCAAGGCCTGCGTAGTACTGGAAGTACTCGGCGACATAGCGCACCTGCGAGGTCACCTCGCCCGCGAGCTTTCCGTTGTCCCGCATCTCGACAGCCGCGAGCTTTTCTGCATCACGGCGCAGCAGTTCCGCCACGCGGTACAGGAGCCTGCCGCGTTCGGTGGCGCTCAGCCGTGACCAGGGGCCGTCCTGGAACGCAGCATGGGCGGCGGCAACGGCGGCATCCACGTCCGCGGCCGAACCGCGCGCGACGAGCCCCCAGGTCTTGCCCGTATAGGGACTCTGCGTCTCGAAATATTGCCCGGACGCCGGCGGCGTCTCTGCACCATTGATGTAGTGCTGGAAGGCGGGTGTTTGCGATGCCGTCATAGGTGGCGTGCTCCGGTTGGAAAGAGAGAAGGGAGGAAGGCGGGGAGTGAAAGTCCCCGCACAAGACTTTCGTTGCAAAAAATAGAACGTCGTTCTATTATTAATCAATTCCACCAATAGAGCACCAAGGAATCAGCCATGATCGACAACCCGGGGCGCAGACGCATCTGCATGCAGGCACTGCCGCTTCTTCTTTCCACAGCGCCCGGGCTTCGCGCGCAGCCAGCCGCATTTCCCAGCCAGCCTTTGAGGCTCGTCGTCGGTTTTCCGGCCGGCGGCCCCACGGATGTGTCGGCCCGGCTGATAGCCGACAGCCTGTCGCGGTCCTTGGGCCAGCCGGTGGTGGTGGACAACCGTCCTGGGGCGAATGCCACGATCGCGGCAGAAGCGGTGGCCCGGGCCAGACCCGATGGCTACACGATCCTGATGGCAGCGACCAACCACACCATCAACGCAGTGCTGTACAAGAGTCTGAAGTTCGACAGCCAGAAGAGCTTCGCGCCCATCACCGAAGTGGCGGTGGCGCCCACCGTCCTGGTGGTCAATCCTTCGTTCCCGGCCAGGACGCTTGCAGAATTCATAGCCCTGGTAAAGGCCAGCCCCGGCAAGTACAGCTATGCCAGCGCAGGCAGCGGCGGAACGCCGCACCTGTCCGCCGAGATGTTCAAGCAGCTGACGGGAACCTCCATCGTCCACATCCCCTATCGCGGCGCCGCGCCCGCAGCCGCGGACCTGATGGGCGGCCAGGTGAATCTCTACTTCGCGACCCTGGGATCCGTTCTTCCCCAGATCAATGCGGGCCAATTGCGCGCGATCGCCGTCGCCACGCCTGCACGTTCGAAGTTGCTTCCGCAGGTTCCGACATTCGCCGAATCCGGTCTGAAGGACTTCCGCCTCGACTCCTGGTACGGACTGCTGGCACCCGCAGGCACGCCGAAGGACATCATCGATCGGCTCTACACCGAAACGGTCAAGGCGGTGAACTCCGCCGCCTACCGGCAGCGTCTCGAAGGCGCCGGCCTGGAGCCCGTCACCGACAGCAACCCGCAGAAATTCGCGGCCCAGATCCGCGACGAGATCGCCACCTTCGGCAAGGTGGTCCGCGCCAGCAACCTCACCATCGACTGAGCAATGCAAGCCAAGACTCCAATGACTCTGCAGGCGCCTCCCTACGTTCTTGGCACCATGGCCTTCACGGGCTACTACGGCCCCGTGGAGGAGAAGATCGTCGCGGACACGGTCGCCCATTTTCTGGATGTGGGCGGCCGCTACATCGACACCGCGGATCTCTATGCCGACGGTGCCAACGAAAAACTGGTAGGCCGCTGCATCCGGGGCCGCCGCTCCGAAGTGACGCTGTGCACCAAGTTCGGCTACACCTTCGGCGAACGGGCCGATCAGCGCGGCCTCGATGCCAGGCCCGAACGCGCACAACCGGCCTGCGAGGCCAGCCTGCGGCGCCTGGGAGTCGACCACATCGACGTCTACTATCTGCACCGCGTGGACCCCAAGGTGCCGATCGAGGAAACCTACGGTGCGATGGCCCGCTTGGTGGAACAAGGCAAGGTCGGCGCGCTCGGCATCTGCGAGATCGGACCGATCACCTACCGCAGGGCTGCGGCGGTCCATCCTGTCGCCGTGGTCCAGTCCGAATACTCGATCTGGAGCCGCGACCCGGAGGCGGAAATGCTGGACTTCCTGAAGTCCTCCGGCTCCTGCTTCTTCGGCTACGCGTCCCTGGGCCGGGGCTTCCTCAGCGGACAGGTGCGCAGCCCCGAGGACTTTGCGCCCGATGACCAGCGCCGCGACATGCCTCGGTTCCAAGGCGAGAACTTCCAGCGCAACATCGAACTCGTCGACGCCCTGCAGGCGTTGGCCCGCGACATGCAGATCCCTGCCGCGCAGCTGGCCCTGGCATGGTGCCGCCGCCACGGCGCCGCAACACCCATCGTCGGGGCAACCACCCCCGGGCATATCGATGACGCACAGCAGGCCAGCGCCCTGCAGGTTCCGCAGGCGGTCTGGGACCGCATCGACGCCATTTTCCCATTGGGCGCGGCCGCGGGAGATCGCTATAACGCATCGGCCATGAAGCGGCTGGAAACCGGCCGGTGACAAAAGCCGGGGGCCGGGCCGCGTGGTTGACCGTGCCGGGCGAGCGGCTGGCGTCGTGCACCGAGTTGACGTGCATCCATGCCGCAGGCCCCCTCGGCCATCGCATGCGCCGCAAAGCCTGAAAACCGCTTGTGACAGGTCCGTGTTGAAACCGGCACACCATCAGTACGCATCCGATACATGCACTCACGGGTTTTCGCGCCCCGGCGACATTGCAGCCGCACAGGCTTGACGCGGCGCGGAAAGCATGAAGGCTCGCATTCAACCCCTGGAGGACACCATGAAGACCTCGTTCACCCGTTTTCTTGCGGCCGCCGCGGCTTCGGCCGCCGTGCTCGGCTTCGGCGCGCTGGCCGCACCGGCGGCCCAGGCCCAGGTCCATGTCGACGTGCGGCTCGGCCCGCCGCCGCCACCGCGCTACGAAGCCCCCCCCCCCCGCGCCCCGGCTTCATCTGGGCGCCGGGCTACTGGGAGCCGCGCGGCCACCGGTACGTCTGGCGCACCGGCCACTGGGAGCGTGCCCGCCCCGGCTACCGCTGGCGCGCGCCCGCGTACCGCGAGCACGACGGCCACTGGCAACATGTGCGCGGGGGCTGGGACCGCGACGGCGACGGCGTGCCCAACCGCTACGACCACCGTCCGGACGACCCGTACCGCCACTGACGGCGGACGGAAGCGGCTTCATACCCCCACCCCGACCCCTTGCCGGCGCGCCAATATCATTCGCTAGGGACGCATACCTCCAAGGAGTATCCAGGAAGCCGCCGGCTGCCCGGGTCTCGTCCGGCAAGGCCCGGCTACGCCGCCACGAACACGGTCAGCACGCCGGTGTAGCCGTACAGGCTGCCGCGCGCGATCTCGCCGGCGGCGAAGAAGCCGACCAGCGGCACGTCGCCCAGCGCATGGCGCACGATCTGCATCTCGGCGTTCGGCGTGCCGAAGTGCGGCCCGCCGCGGCCGGTGCAGCTCACGTAGAGGGCGCCGGCGATGCGCCGCGCCGGATGCGGCTCGGTGTCGGCGCTCTGGCCGGCGAGCGCAGCGGCGGTCTCGGCCGTCAGCTCGGCCGGCTCCAGCTCTTCGCGGATCTCGGCGCAGATGCGCATCAGGTCGGCCCGCGCGGCCTGGGCATGGCGGCGGCAGAAGGCCAGCTGCATGCCGGCTTCGACCGTGTCGGCCAAGGCCACGCCTTCGCGCGCCGGGTCCAGACCGATGATGTGGCGCACCAGCACGTCGCTGCCGAAGTTGCCGGTGCTGCGCACCGCCGCATCCTGGGCATCGCCCGGACGCTGCAGGCCGGCCAGCGTGGCACGCACGGCGGCCAGCGCCTCGCGCGGCTGGGACAGGTCCACGCCCAGCTCGCGCAGCAGCACCTGCAGGGCCGGCTCGCCGTCGAGCGCGGTCACCACGTTGCCCTCGGCCGCCGTCACCGCATGGGCGCCCGCCACCGGCGTGCAGCCCTGGGTGACGCGCGAGACCAGCGCCACCTGCGGCCCGAAGGCCACGCCGCTCAGACCGCCGCTGAACACGGCGCCGGCAGCGCCTTGCCCGCGCATGTTGCCGCTGCCGCTGGCGGCGAACTGCACGCTGCGCCCGCGGGTCGACGCGAGGCCGCCGAACAGGTAGCCGGTCTCGGTGCGCCCGGCCAGTTCGGCCACGAGGCCGGCCACGTCGGGCGTGCCGCCATCGGCATGCACCAGCGCGGTATGTGCGGCGAAGGCCGGCGGCAGCGGCGCTACGCCCGAGAACACGCGGTACTGCGTGGACGGCAATGCGCAGAGCATCACGGCCAGCGCCGGCTCGTCGATGTACTCGGCCTGGCCGGCGACGATGCCCACGCCCACGGTGCCGGCCCAGTCGGCCACCTCGGGCAGCTCGCCGGCCAGGTAATCGAGGATGTCCCCGGCTTGGCCGGCGTAGCGGTCGGTGATGTAGAGCAGTCCGAGGCCGCCGCGCGCGTACTGCGGCCGCGCCATCTGCGCGCGCAGCTGGGCCACGGCCAGGGCGGCGGCCATGCGCCACTGCGGATGCGTGGCATGGCCGGTGGGAAACAGGGGCATGGCGTCAGCCGGCCTTGCGGCGGGGCGCGGCCGTCTTCTGCGCGGGAGCTTTTTTTTGTGCCGCGGGTGCGGGCGCGTTGGCCCTGGCGGGCGCCGGCGCCGCGGCCGCGGCGCCCGGCACGGCAGCGCGGGCGGCGTCCTGCAGTGCGGTGGAGGCGATCTGCTGGAACTGGTGAATCAGCTGGGTCCACCACTGCGCAGGGTCGATCAGCGGCGGTGCAGCCGCTGCGGCGCCTTCGTCCTGCGGCGGCGTCTTGTTTTCTGCCGACGGCGCCGGTGCGGCGGGCGAAGACGCCTTGGGCTCGGGCGGCCGCTCGGCCGGCGGCGGCTTGATCGTGAAGGCCTGCGCCAGGTCGGCCGTGTTCACGTTGAGGCCGCGCAGCGTGGCCAGCGTGAGCTTCTGCACCTCCAGCGCCTGCACCGTCGCGGCGAGGGTGCGCGCGTTCTGCTCCAGCCAGAACTGGACGGTCTTGAGCTCCTGGATGCGCTTGTCGAGTTCTTCGGCGTCGAAGGTGGGCGTAACCCAGTTGGCCAGCCCCGGGATCTGCGGCAGGCCCTGGGCCGCGCCCTTGGCGAGGCTCTGGAGGAAGTCGAGTCCGGGGCCGAAGGGGGAGAAGTCGAAGGCGGAAGACGAGCCTGCGGCGTCGTGGGGCGAAGAAGTGGTCATGGCTGCCTCCTGGTCGCGCGCGGAAACCGGCTCCGCGGCATGGAGTGCAGCTTAGACGATTTCACCGCCCGCGGCGCCGCGCCTCGGCGCTTCGGGCAGGCCCCGCAGGGGCCGTGTTCACGCGACGCGCCATGGCACGGACATCCAGGCCGATGGCTGCGCAGCCGGCGAACCGTACACTCGCGCCCATGCACGACAGCCTCTTCCACCTCGCCATCCACGTGCGCGACCTCGACGAAGCACGCGATTTCTACGGACGACGCCTGGGCTGCGCCGAAGGCCGCAGCACCGATACCTGGGTGGATTTCGACTTCTTCGGCCACCAGCTCTCGCTGCACCTGGGCAAGCCCTTCGCCACCACGCGCACCGGCCATGTCGGCGACCATCTGGTGCCGATGCCGCACTTCGGCCTGGCGCTGGCCCTGCCCGACTGGAAAGCGCTGGCCGAGCGGCTGGAAGCCGCGGGCACCGACTTCGTGCTGGCGCCGCAGGTGCGCTTCGAAGGACAGCCAGGCGAGCAGTGGACGATGTTCTTCCTCGACCCGTCCGGCAATCCGATCGAGGTCAAGGGCTTCCGCTCGCTGGAGACGGTCTACCAAACCTGATACCCCAGCGGGTATAATCCCATAGCGGTCACTCTCCTGCCGCTTCAGCCGACGCGGCCCCGCTCTGCCGCGACGCGCCCAAAGCAGAAGCCGTCAAGGCCCGGGGGCGCCAGCTCTTCAAGGACTTCATCGGCGAAGCCCTGCCGCGCGCCGCGGCCTGCTGCGCGCGCCCCGGCAGCAAACCTGATCGCGACGACGATGTCGGCCGTCAGCAAGGATTTCTCCGGTGCGCCACGCAGCGCGCGCGACACCCACGCCTCTGGAGAAGCACTGGCCGACATGCTGTGTGCCAGTCTGGCGCCTGCCGCGGCGGCCTGACCTGCCGCGGGATCAGGCGAAGCAGCCGCCCCGCGCAGCCCACTGCGCGAACAGCCCCGGCCAGGCCGCCGGCTCGGTACCGGGCTCGCCCAGGCCCCAGCCGTGGCCGCCGTGGTCGAACACGTGCAGTTCGACTGGCACTTTCGCCGCACGCAGGGCCTCGTCCATGCGCAGGCTGTTGGCGATCGGCGCGACCGGGTCGTCTGCCGCCTGCGCGAGGAAGGTGGGCGGCGTGTGCGCATCGACCAGCCGCTCCACCGACAGCGCGGCCGCCCGGGCCGGATCGGCGCGGGCGCCGAGCAGCGCACGGTGGGCGCGGGTGTGGTCGCCCGGCGGCAGCAGGGTGAGCACCGGGTAGAGCAGCGCGGCCCAGGCGGGGCGCGCCGACAGCGTGTCGGCGGCATCCACCGGAGCGTAGCGCTGGGCGCCGGGCGCCACGGCCGTCATGCCGGCCAGGTGGGCGCCGGCCGAAAAGCCGAGCACGCCGATGCGCTGCGGGTCCACGCCGAAGTCCGCCGCGCGGGCGCGGATCAGCCGCACCGCGCGCTGGCCGTCCTGCAAGGGCACCAGCGGCTGCGCCCAGCCTTCGCCGGGCAGGCGGTAGACGAGTTCGAACGCGGTGACGCCGGGCGACAGCAGCCAGCGCGCAGCCGGCGTGCTTTCCTTGCCGGCAACGATGCGCACATAGCCGCCGCCGGCGACCACGAGGGCCGCGGCGCCGTTGGGCTTGTCGGGCCGCAGGACGCGGATGTAGGGCCGGGCGACCCGGGTGATCGCGCCGCTGGCGCTCACCGCTTGCGCGCCCGCCGGGCCGGGACCGTCGGGCGGCATGCCGGGCCACAGGTCGATGCGCTCCTGCGGCGCCGCCGCCCTGGCGCCGGTGTCCCAACCGGCACCGGCCAGCAGCAGGGATTGCAGGGCGCGGCGGCGGCCGAGCGGCGGGAGCATGTCAATCCGGGGCATGCAGCGGGACCAGTTCCTGCTCGATCGCGCCGAACACCGGCTGCCCGTCGCGGCCCTTCGCTTCGATGCGCACGGTGTCGCCGAAGCGCAGCCAGCCGGTCCTGGCCGCGCCGTCCTGGCGGGTCTCCTCCAGGCGCTTTTCGGCGATGGTGGCGTAGCCCCGGCTACGGTCGCGGTTGCCGACGGGGCCGGCGCCGACGATGCTGCCGGCCGCCAGCGGCCGGGTGCGGGCGGCATGGGCGATCAGCTCGCCGAAGTGGAAGGCCATCTCGGGCCCGGACTCGGCCAGGCCGACCTTGCGGCCGTTCCAGTGAGTCTGCACCGTGAGGTGCGGGCGGCCGCCCTGCCAGGCATCGCCCAACTCGTCGAGCGTGACGGCCACGGGCGCGAAGGCGGTGCGCGCGCGCGACTGCAGCGGCGGCACGCCGGCCTGCGCCTCGGCCGCCTGCACGCTGCGCAGCACCGTCTCGTTGGCCAGCAGCACCAGCCGCACGCCGTCGAGCGCCTGCTCGGCCGTGGCGCCCTGCGGCACGTCGCCGGTGACGACGGCGAGCGCGGCGCCGAAGTCCGCGCCCAGCGCCTCGGAGGCGACGGCGATGGCATCGTGCGGGCCGGCCAGCGCGTCGGCCGCGCCGCGCACCAGGGCCGGCGCGGCCAGCGCCGAGGGCGGCACGGCCTCGCCGCGGGCCAGCCAGGGCGACTCCAGCGTGTGCAGCCAGGCGGGTGCGCTGGCCCAGTGGCAGGCGCGCGGCAGCGGCGCCATGCACTGGGCCGGGTCGAACGGGAAAGCGTGGCGTGCTCGGCCGTGGTGGAGGCTGACCGACAGGTCCTGCAGCTGGGGCGCGAGAAAGCCCCAGTCGTCGAGCACCTGCTGGAGCCGGCTCGCGATGCCGGTCGCATAATGGGCCGAGGCCAGGTCGCGCGAGACGACGACCAGCTGGCCGTCGCGCGACCCGTCTTTGTAGGTGGCGAGTTTCATGGGCCGATTGTCTTTCAGCCGGCGCCGGCGCCGCCCTTCCTTCCCCGCAACCGCCTTGCCGCCACCATCGCCCTCCTCCCGCCGACGCCGTACCGCCGCCACGCTGGCCCTGCTGACGGCGCTGGTGCTGGCCGTGCACCTGGCGGCGCTGGAGGGCGTGCCGGGCGGCTGGTCGCCGTCGGCCGACGCGGCACCGCCGCCGCCCCCGCCGCCGTTCCTGACGCGCACGATCCGGCCGCCGCCACCACCGCCTCCCCCTGCGCCGCCGGCGCCGCGCCCGCCCCCGCCGCGCCCCGCTCCCCGGCCGGCGCCCGAACCGGCCGCCGCGCCCGAGACGCCGCCCGCGCCGGCAGCCGAACCCGCGCCTGCGGAGCAGGCTCCCGCTCCGCTCGACACCACGGCGGCGGCCGACCCCGCGCCCGCCCCGGCTCCGCCCCCCGCGGAGCCCCCGCCCGCGCCGCCGCCGGAGGCTCCCGCCCCGGCCGCGCCGGTGCGCCTGCCCGACTCGCGCCGGCTGCTGTTCGACGCCAGCGGCGAGGTCAAGGGCTTCAGCTACAGCGCGCGGGCCGAGCTGAGCTGGCAGCACGACGGCAGCCGCTACCGCGCGCGGCAGGAGATCGGCGCCTTCCTGGTCGGCTCGCGCAGCCAGACCAGCGAGGGTACGGTCACGCCCCAGGGCCTGGCGCCGGTGCGCTTCGCCGACAAGACGCGCAGCGAGCGGGCGGCGCACTTCGACTACGACCGGGGCAAGGTGGTCTTCAGCGCCAACACGCCCGAGGCGCCGCTGCTGCCGGGCACGCAGGACCGGCTCAGCGTCTTCCTGCAGCTGTCGGGCCTGCTGGCGGCCGACCCCGGGCGCTACCCGGTGGGAGCGCAGATCAGCATCCCGACGGTGAGCGCGCGCGATGCCGAGACCTGGGTCTTCGTCGTCGAGGGCCAGGAGCAGCTGGACCTGCCCGCCGGCGGCGGCATGGCCTGGAAGCTCGCCCGCGCGCCGCGCAAGCCCCACGACATGCGCGCCGAGATCTGGCTGGCGCCCGACCTGGGCTACCTGCCGGTGCGCATCCGGCTCGAACAGTCCAGCGGCGACGTGGCCGACCTGAAGCTGCGCGCGGTGGAATGACGGCCGCGCATGGCCGGCCTGCCACGCCTTGCCGGGGACATCCCCGCGCCGCGCCGCACGCTGCGCAACACCGTGTTACGCTGGGTTCGCCCTGCAGCCGGACCGGCTGCTTTCATCTTGAAACCGGCCGCCGTGCCGCCACGTAGGGGGTGCATCGGCCGGCCGGGCCATGCGGTGCAGGATGACAGGCGCCGGCGGCCGGCTGCGGTGCAATAGGACCAAGCGAGGAACCACACATGCAGATGCTTTACGACTCCGACTCCTTCGTGGTGGTCCACATGCTGCCGGACGAGAACCCGACCGACGAGGCCGCCGCCCGCAGCACCGACGCCACGCCCCAGCTCGCCCGCCACGGCTTCGAGATCGTGGACAAGCGCTCGGGCAAGGAGGTCTACCTGGACGGCTCCTGGGCCGAGATGTTCCAGCAGCGCATCCTGGAATGGCAGCGCAACACGCCCACCCAGGAAGAGGTGGAAGACACGCTCGAAGGCTACGCCGGCCTGGCCCAGCAGCCAGTCATCGTGCACTGACCCAATACCCCTCGCCCCCTGCCCCGGTAGCGCGCTCCCTGCGCGGGCCTGGGGCTCATACTCCCTCATTCGCTTCCACCGCCGGCCGGCGGTAGAGCCGCAGGGACAGCGGCTCCACCAGCAGCAGCACGGCGATCAGGCGGCAGACCTGGAAGGCGATCACCACCGGCACGCCGAGCTGCAGCACCTTGGCGGTGATCGACATCTCGGCGATCCCGCCCGGCGACGTGGCCAGCGCCAGCGTGGCCCACGGCAGGCCGGTCAGCCGGGCCAGGGCCCAGGCGAACAGCGCGCTGACCGCCATCAGCCCGGCCGTACCGATGGCCACCGTCACCATCCAGCGCGGCGCGATCCGCACGAAGCCCCACGTGAAGCGCACGCCCAGGCTCACGCCGATCACCAGCTGCGCCGCATTCGACATCCACTGCGGCACGGCCGACAGCGTGGTGCCCGACATGGTCAGCGCCATCGACACCACCATCGCGCCGATGAACCACGGGTTGGCCCGGCCCAGGCGCCGCATCAGCAGCGCGCCCACGCCGGTCAGCGCGATCAGCAGCAGCAGGCCGCCGGCATCCACCACCCGCACCGGCGCAGCCAGCGGCCCCTGGCCGTGCAGGCCGCTCCACTGCAGCGCGAACGGGATCGACACGGTCACCATCAGCACCCGCAGGCTGTGGCTGGCGGCCACCAGGTCGATGCGGGTGCCCTCGCGCTCGGCGATCAGCGTCATCTCCGAGGCGCCGCCGATCGAGCCGGCGAAGAAGCAGGTCGCGCGCATCATCGGCGCCGGCACGCCGTGCATGCGCGGCGCATGCAGCCGGTAGAGCCAGGCGCCAAAGGCGGTGCCGAGCGCCAGCGCCCAGAGCACCGCCAGCACGACGGCCCACCAGAGGCTCGCGACCAGCGCCGTCACCTCGGGCGTGAAATAGCGGCCCAGGGCCGCGCCGATGGCCCACTGCCCGGCGTTGCGCAGCGGCCTGGCGCTCGCCGTGGGCGCTCCGAGCACCGAGGCCAGCGCCGTAGCCAGCAGCGGCCCGAGCATCCACGGCAGCGGCGAACGGACCCGGACACAGAAGCCGGCGGCCGCGAGCGCCAGCGCCAGGGTCGCGGCCACGCGGGCGGGAAGCGGAAGACGCATGGGGAAAAAAGGAACCGGCCGGCACGGCGGCCGCCCCCGCAGGGGGTGGGTTTGTCTCGTGATGATGAGCGGCTAGTATCCCACGCATGCCCCGCTGCCCCCATCCCCTCCTGCGGGCTGCCGCCGCGCTTGCCACGGCCGGCCTGGCGCTGCTGCTGGCCGGCTGCGCCGTGCCGACCGCCGCCACCGATACCGCAGCCCGCCTTGCGGCGCTCGGGTCGGCCTACGACGTGCTGCTGCTCGGCGAGCAGCACGATGCGCCCGACCACCACCGCATCGAGCGCGAAACGGTCCAGGCGCTGGCGGCGCAGGGCCGGCTGGCGGCGCTGGCGCTGGAGATGGCCGAGGAAGGCACGACCACCGTCGCCCTGCCGCGCGCTGCGGACGAAGGCGCCATCCGCGCCGCCCTGCGCTGGAACGACTCCGCCTGGCGCTGGGGCGACTACGGGCCGGCCGTCGTGGCCGCCGTGCGTGCGGGCGTGCCGGTCATCGGCGCCAACCTGCCGCGCGGCGCGCTGCGGCTGGCGATGCAGGACGTCTCGCTCGACGCCCAGCTCGCGCCCGACGCCCTGGCCCGCCAGCAGGACGCCATCCGCGACGGCCACTGCGGCCTGCTGCCGGCCGCGCAGACCGGGCCGATGACGCGGGTGCAGATCGCCCGCGACCGCGCCATGGCCCATGCGCTGGCCGAATCGGTGCGGCCGCCGCGCGTCGCCTTGCTGATCGCTGGCGCCGGCCATGTGGACGCGGCGCTCGGCGTGCCGCAGCACCTGCCGGCGGACCTGCGCATCCGCAGCGTGCAACTGCGCGCCGGCGAAGGCGCCGGCGGCGCTGCCGGCCGCTTCGACGCCGTGTGGACCACGCCGCCCGTGGCGGCGAAGGACTACTGCGCCGAACTGCGCACGGCGCCGAAGCACTGAATACCCCAGGAGTGTATACATTGGAAGCCAGCTCATACAGCCGGCCTCCAGCCTTTACACACCGGTGTATTCCACTGCCATCTGCCTCGGTCCGCTGCGGCATCCACTCCGGAGCGCGCGCCGGACAGGCGGCGCATACCCCGCCCCATGCGTCCCCAGGCCGCTTGCGCCGAGAGCATGGGGGCCCAGCCCCTCACCTCTGCGCAGTGCGCACCAGCGCCTCGAACGCCTGCGCCGGCACCGGCCGGCTGCGCAGGTAGCCCTGGTACGCATCGCAGCCCTTGCCGCGCAGGAACTCCAGCTGCGCGGCGGTCTCCACGCCTTCGGCCAGCACCTGCACGCCCAGGCTGTGGCCCATCGCGATGATGGCCGCGCTGATCGCCGTGTCCTCGGCGCTGCCGGGGACGTCGGCGATGAAGCTGCGGTCGATCTTCAGCACGTCGAGCGGAAAGCGCTTGAGGTACGCGAGCGACGAATACCCGGTGCCGAAATCGTCGATCGCGATGCGCACGCCCAGTTCGCGCAGGCGGCGCAGCAGCCGCAGGCCGTCGTGCTCGCGCGCCATGAGCGCGCCCTCGGTGATCTCCAGCTCCAGCTGCTGTGGCGGAAAGCCGGTCTCGGCCAGCATGCGCGTGGTCCAGCCGGCCACGTCGGTCAGCAGGAACTGCCGCGGCGACACGTTGACCGCGATCGTCAGGGGCGGCAGCCCGGCGGCGCGCCAGCGCTGGCCCTGGCGGCAGGCCTCGGCGATGACCCAGCCGCCGATCTCGCCGATCAGGCCGCTCTCCTCGGCCACCGCGATGAAGCGCGCGGGCGGGACCATCCCTTCCTGCGGATCGTTCCAGCGCAGCAGGGCCTCGGCACCGGTGATGCGCCCGCTGGCCACCTCCACCTGCGGCTGGTAGTGCAGCTCCAGCTGGCCGGCGGCGACGGCGCGGCGCAGCCGCGTCTCCAGCGCCAGGCGCTCGCGCGCGGCGGCCGTCATCTCGTCGGCGTAGTAGCGGTAGAGGCCACGCCCCTCGTGCTTGGCGCGGTAGAGCGCGGCGTCGGCGCCCTGCACCAGCTCCTGCGCGCTGGCGGCCTGCAGCGGGTAGAGGCACACGCCCAGGGCGACGCTGGAGGCCAGCTCCAGCCCGTCGGGCGACTGCCAGGGCTGCGACAGCGCGGCCATGATCGCGGCGATGCGCGGCTCCAGCTCGCCCGTCTGGCGCACCAGCATCGCGAACTCGTCGCCGCCGAAGCGCGCCAGCAGGTCGCCGTGGCGCAGGTGCCGGCCCAGGCTGCGGCCGACGTGGCGCAGCAGCTGGTCGCCCACCGGATGGCCGTAGCTGTCGTTGACGTCCTTGAAGCGGTCCACGTCCAGCAGCAGCACGGCCAGCGCCTGGCCGCTGCCGGCGGCCTCGGCCAGGGCCTGCTCCAGCCGGCGCAGGAACAGCGTGCGGTTGGGCAGGCCGGTCAGCGGGTCGTAGTGGGCCAGGAATTCGAGCCGCGCCTCGGAGTCCTTGCGCTCCGACAGATCGGTGAACAGGCAGACGTACTGCCGCACTTGGCCGTCGGCGTCGCGCACGGCGCTCAGCGACATCATCTCGGGGAAGACCTCGCCGTTCTTGCGGCGGTTCCAGATCTCGCCCTGCCACTGGCCACGCTCGCCGATCTGCTTCCACATCTGCGCGTAGAAGTCCGGGCCGTGGCGGCCGGACTTGAACATGCGGGGGTTCTTGCCCAGCACCTCGTGCTCGGCATAGCCGGTCATGCGCATGAAGGCCGCGTTGACCGACACGATGCTGCCGGCCGCATCCGTCACGACCGCCCCCTCGATGGTGTTGTCGAACACCGTGGCGGCCAGCCGGTCGCGCTCGCCCGCGCTGCGCCGGGCCGCGCCGGCGCGCCGCAGCAGCCGCCAGGCCAGGACGGCCGTGGCCAGCACGTAGGCTGCGCCCTTGAGGCTCTGGAGCTGCTGCTGGAGCGCCGCGTCGCGCACCAGCGCGCGCAGCAGCACATCGCTGCCCAGCACCCAGAACGTGCCGAACGCCAGATAGATCGCAGCGCCCGCCCACGCCCGCCCGTGCCCACCGCCAACCGACAAACCCGCCCTCCTTCGCTCTTCGCGTCCGCCCCGGGAGAGTCCGAACTGCGACAATCGGCCTCCATGACGAAAGCCTACATTCTTACCCTGTCCTGCCCGGACCGGGCTGGCATTGTGCACGCGGTATCAGGCTTTCTGTTCGAGCGCGGCGCCAACATCGAGGACGCCGCGCAGTACAACGACACCGGCACCGGCCTGTTCTTCATGCGGGTCGAATTCGCGAGCGCCCGCCACACGAAGGACGAGCTCGAAGCCGAGATCCGCCAGGTGCTGGCCGAGCCGCTGTCGCTGCGCTGGACGCTGCACGAGCGCGGCGCGCCGGTGCGCACCGTGCTGTTCGTGAGCCGCGAGGGCCATTGCCTCAACGACCTGCTGTTCCGCTGGAAGTCGGGCCTGCTACCGGTGGACATCCGCGCCATCATCAGCAACCACCGCGACTTCTACCAGCTCGCGGCCAGCTACAACGTGCCGTTCCACCACATCGCGGTGACCAAGGACAACAAGGCCCAGGCCGAGGCGCGGCAGTTCGAGATCATCGAGGCCGAAGGCGCCGAGCTGGTGGTGCTGGCGCGCTACATGCAGATCCTCAGCGACGACCTCTGCCGCAGGCTCGCGGGCCGCGCAATCAACATCCACCACAGCTTCCTGCCGAGCTTCAAGGGCGCCAAGCCCTACTACCAGGCGCACGACCGCGGCGTGAAACTCATCGGCGCGACGGCCCACTACGTGACCGCCGACCTCGACGAGGGCCCGATCATCGAGCAGGACGTGGCCCGCGTGGAGCACACCCGCACGGTGGAGGACTTCACCGCCATCGGCCGCGACACCGAGAGCCAGGTGCTCGCGCGCGCCGTGAAGTGGCACAGCGAGCACCGCGTGCTGCAAAACGGCCACAAGACGGTGGTCTTCAAGTAGCGGCTGCGATGAACGGCGGCGCCCCGCGCATCCCGCCGATCCAGTGCCTGCGGACCTTCGAGGCGCTGGCGCGGCTGCGCAGCGTGACGCTGGCGGCCGAGGAACTCTGCGTGACGCCCAGCGCGGTCAGCCACCGCGTGCGCCAGCTGGAGCAGGCAATCGGCGCCAAGCTGTTCGGCCGGGCCGACTTCTCGCTCACCAGCGACGGCAGCGCCTACCTGGCCCATGTGCGCGAGGGGCTGCTGGCGCTCCGGCGCTTTCCCGGCGCGGCGGTGCAGCCGCAGGGCAAGCGCAGACTGCGCGTGGCCGTCACGCCGACCTTCGCGCGCTCGATCCTGCTGCCGCGGCTGCGCCAGTTCACCGATGCCTATCCCGAGATCGACATCACGCTGCAGGTGGCGATCCCGCTGCTCGACGTGATCGCCGAGGACACCGACCTGCTGGTGCGCTTCGGCACCGGCCGCTATGCCGACGTGGAACACGTGCTGCTCGCCCGCGACGTGGTCACGCCACTGGCCTCGGCCGCGTGGCTGCGCGAGCACGGGCCCGTCGAGCGGCCCGAGGACCTGGCCGGCCACGTGCTGCTGCGCAGCCCGCTGGAGCCCTGGCGCACCTGGTTCGCAGCGAACGGCCTCGACTGGCCCGAGCCGTCGGAAGGCTCGCAGTTCAACGACGTCGGTCTGGTCTGCGACGGCGCCGCGGCCGGCATGGGCATCGGCCTGGTGCGGCTGCGCCTGGGCGCGCCCTGGCTCGACACCGGCGCGCTGGTGCGCCTGTTCGACCATGACGTACCGAGCCCGCATGCGCACTACCTCTGCTGGCGCACCGGCACGATGGAGCGCTGGGAATGCGCGGCGTTCGCCGAATGGCTGCGCCGGGTGCTCGGCTGATCCAGGCTCAAGCGGCGCTGCACGATTCTTCAGCCCGCCGCCCCGCCGCTTGCCGTAGAGTGCCCGGACAACGGAGGCCCCCATGAACGCACCCACCCGCCCCGACGAAGCCGACCGCCTGCTGCGCGCCGAGCGCCAGGCCCAGGTCGTGCAGGCGCTGTTGCGGCTTCTGCCCGCGCATGCCCTGCTCTGGACCGCGGAAGACACCACGCCCTACGAATGCGACGGCCTCACCGCCTATCGCCAGCGGCCGCTCGCCGTGGCGTTGCCCGAGACCTACGAGCAGGTGCAGGCCGTGCTGCGCGCCTGCCATGCGCTGGCCGTGCCGGTGGTGGCGCGCGGCGCGGGCACGGGCCTCTCGGGCGGGGCGATGCCGCATGCGCTCGGCGTGACGCTGTCGCTCGCCCGGTTCAACCGCATCCTGCGCATCGACCCCGCGAGCCGCACGGCCGTGGTGCAGTGCGGCGTGCGCAACCTCGCGATCAGCGAGGCCGCCGCGCCCTACGGCCTCTACTACGCGCCCGACCCGTCGAGCCAGATCGCCTGCACCATCGGCGGCAACGTGGCCGAGAACTCGGGCGGCGTGCACTGCCTGAAGTACGGCCTGACGGTGCACAACGTGCTCAAGGTGCGCGGCTTCACCGTCGACGGCGAGCCGGTCGAGTTCGGCTCCGACGCGCTCGACGCCGCGGGCTACGATCTGCTCGCGGTGCTGGTCGGCAGCGAGGGCATGCTCGCGGTGACGACCGAGGTCACCGTGCGGCTGATCCCGAAGCCTCAGCTCGCGCGCTGCATCATGGCCAGCTTCGGCGACGTGCGACAGGCCGGCGACGCGGTGGCCGCGGTGATCGCCGCGGGCATCCTTCCCGCGGGCCTCGAAATGATGGACAAGCCGATGACCGCCGCGGTCGAGGACTTCGTCCACGCCGGCTACGACCTCACCGCCGAAGCCATCCTGCTCTGCGAGAGCGACGGCACGCCCGAGGAGGTCGAGGAAGAGATCGGCCGCATGAGCGAGGTGCTGCGCGAAGCCGGCGCCACCGCGATCGCGGTTAGCCGCGACGAGGCCGAGCGGCTGCGCTTCTGGAGCGGGCGCAAGAACGCCTTCCCGGCGTCGGGCCGCATCAGCCCCGACTACATGTGCATGGACTCGACCATTCCGAGGAAACGCCTGGCCGACATCCTGCTCGCGATCCAGCAGATGGAGAAGAAGTACGGCCTGCGCTGCGCCAACGTGTTCCACGCGGGCGACGGCAACCTGCATCCGCTGATCCTGTTCGATGCGAACGACCCCGACCAGCTGCGCCGCTGCGAACGGTTCGGCGCCGACATCCTGGAGACCAGCGTCGCCATGGGCGGCACCGTGACCGGCGAGCACGGCGTGGGCGTGGAGAAGCTCAATTCGATGTGCGTGCAGTTCACGCCCGAGGAGCGCGAGCAGATGTTCGGCGTCAAGCGCGCGTTCGACGCGCACAGCCTGCTGAACCCCGGCAAGGTGATACCGACGCTGCACCGCTGCGCCGAATACGGCCGGCAGGTGGTGCGCGGCGGCCAGCTGCCGCATCCGGAGTTGCCACGGTTCTAATACTGGAGGGAGGTAGTACCATCCAGCGCTTACCCAGCAACCGCTTCAGGTCTATACTCCAGCCATGATCCGACACCAACCGGCCGCCCCGCCGCCCGTCGCCGCGCTGCGCGGCATCGCCTGGCTGCTGCTGTTCCAGACCGTCGGCGAGGTCTTCTCGCGCGCGCTCGGCCTGCCGGTGCCGGGGCCGGTGGTCGGCATGGTGCTGCTGTTCGCCGGCCTCTTCGTGCCGGCGGTGCGCTCGGCGGTCGCCGGCGCGGCGGACTTCCTGCTCGCGCACCTGTCGCTGCTGTTCGTGCCGGTCGGCGTGGGCGTGATGACGCACCTGGCGCTGCTGTCGCAGTACGGGCTGCGGCTGCTCGCGGTGATCGTGCTGTCGACCTGGGCCGGCCTTGCGACCACGGCGCTGGTGCTGCATGCGCTGCGCGACCGCGCCGCGCAAGGAGAGCCGCCGCGTGCCTGACTTCGTGCAGCTCTGGGTCTACCTGTCGGCCTCGCCGCTGTTCGGGCTGACGGCCACCGTCGTGGTGTATGCCTGCGCGCAGGCCGTCTACGCGCGCTGCGGCCATGCGCCCTGGGCCAACCCGGTGCTCTGGAGCGTGATCGTGCTGGCGCTCGCGCTGCTGGCCGCACGCGTGCCCTATCCCACCTATTTCGCCGGCGCGCAGTTCATCCACTTCCTGCTCGGGCCGGCCGTGGTCGCGCTCGGCTGGCCGATGTGGCAGCGCCGCGGCGCGCTGCGGGCGCGCTGGGGCCGGCTGCTGGCGGCGGCGCTCGCGGGCGGCGCGGTCGCGGCCGGCAGCGCCGTCGCGCTGGCCTGGGCGCTCGGGCTGCCGCGCGAGGTGCTGCTGTCGCTCGCGCCCAAGTCGGTCACCGCGCCGGTGGCTATGGGCGTGGCCGAGGCGATCGGCGGCGTGCCGGCGCTCGCCGCGGTGTTCGCGGTGCTGACCGGGCTGGTCGGCGCGCTGTCGGGCAAGTACCTGTTCGACCTGCTGCGCATTCCGCGCACGCCCGCGGGCTGGCAGGCGCGCGGCTTCGCGCTCGGCACGGCCGCGCACGGCATCAGCGCGGCCCGCGCGCTGCAGGTCGAGCCGGAAGCCGGCGCCTATGCCGGCGTGGCGCTAGGCCTGCAGGTGGTGCTGGCCGCCGTGCTGCTGCCGCGCGCGTTCAGACTGCTGTCGCCGTAGCGGCCGCCGCACTGCCGATGCGGTCGAGTGCGTCGGCCAGGTGCGCGACGCTGCGGTCCGGGTCGTGCCACTTGTCGAGGCCGAAGCGGCCGATGCGGAAGGTCTGGAAGTCCGGACCTTCGTCGCACTGCAAGGGCACGCCCGAGGCCGTCTGCAGACCGACGGCGGCGAACTTGGCGCCGCTCTGGATGCCCGGGTCGCTCGTGTAGCTCACCACCACGCCCGGCGCCTCGAAGCCCCGGGCCGCCACGCTCGCGAAGCCGCGCGACGCCAGCAGCGCGCGCACCTTGGCGCCGAGCGCGAACTGCTCGTCGCGCACGCGGGCGAAGCCGTATTCGCGCGTCTCCTGCATCGTGTCGCGCAGGCGCAGCAGCGCGTCGGTCGGCAGCGTGGTGTGGTAGGCATGGCGGCCCTCCACGTAGCCCTCGGCGATCTGCATCCACTTCTTCAGGTCGCAGGCGAAGCTGGTGCTCGTCGTCGCGTCGATCGCCTCGCGTGCGCGCTCGCCGAGCATCACCATCGCGCAGCACGGCGAGCTGCTCCAGCCCTTCTGCGGCGCGCTGATGAGGATGTCCACGCCGGTCGCCTCCATGTCGACCCAGACCGCGCCCGAGGCGATGCAGTCGAGCACGAACAGCGCGCCCACCCCGCGCGCGGCGGCCGAGACGGTACGCAGGTAGTCGTCGGGCAGCAGGATGCCGCTGGCCGTCTCCACGTGCGGCGCGAACACGAGCTGCGGCCGCTCGCGCCGGATCGCCTCGGCCACCTCGTCGGCCGGCGCCGGTGCCCACGGAGCCTGCGGGCCCTCGCCCACGCGGCGCGCCTTGCAGACCACGGCGCTGCCGCCGCCGAGCGCGCCGGCATCGAAGATCTGGCTCCAGCGGTAGCTGAACCAGCCGTTGCGCACGATCAGCACCTTGGCGCCGTGGGCGAACTGGCGGGCCACGGCCTTCATGCCGAAGGTGCCGCTGCCGGGGATGAGCACGGCGGTGCGCGCGTGGTAGACCTCGCGCAGCATGCCGAGAATGTCCTGCGCCGCGGCGACGAAGCGGCGCGACATGTGGTTCAGGGCGCGGTCGGTGTAGACAACCGAGAATTCGAGCAGGCCGTCGGGATCGACGTCGGGCAGCAGGCCGGGCATGGGTTGCGCTCCAGGAATCGGGAAAGACGCGATGGTGCCACGCCGCCCCGGTCAGACCGCTTCTTTCGCCAGCGGGCCGGGCGCCTTGGCCATCGCGAGGATCACCTCGCGCACCACGCGGCGCTGCGGCACCGGCAGGCGCAGGTAGGTCTCGAACAGTTCCCGGTCCTGGTAGCCGAGCCCCGCGTTCCAGGGGGCCGGGGCACGCTCGCCGACGCGGTGCCTGCCGTCGCCGCCATAGGCGAGGTCCTGCACCGGTATCTGGAGCCATTGGGACAGCGTGAGCAGCTTGCGATGGTCCGGCACCGTCTCGCCGCGCAGCCAGCGGCGCACGCCGTGCAGCGTCATCGGCTTGCCCCAGTGGCGGATATTGAACTCGCGTTCGAGCACCGCCGGGCGGGGCTCGTATCCGGCCGCTTCCATCGCCGCACGTAACTTCTGCGCAAACTGCTGCTTCTGATCCTGCATGCGCACACGCTAGGGAGAACGGCTGCCACTTGCGTAACTACAACCCATAGTCACATGGCGAACTTGCGGCAGAATCCACCTGCACTACACCGCAGGCATGGCGAGCACGCGGCCCGCGCAACGAACCAATCCCGCCGCCGCACCATGCAAGCCGCACCGAACCTCCATGACACCGCCACCCTGCATCCTCTGCGGTCCGAACCGCCGGCCGCCGCGAACGGCGCGCTGGCGGGCGCAGTACTCGATTGCGTTCCCGATGGCATCGTGGCGATGGACCGCAGCGGCCGCATCCGGCTGGTCAACCACGCGCTGGCCGCCATCGCCGGCTACCCGCCCGGCGAACTGGTCGGGCAGTCCGTGGCCGTGCTGATGCCGGCGGCCCTCCAGGCGCGCCTGGACGCCCTGCTGGAGCGCCAGTTCCGCCCCCGGGAAGGCCCTGTCGCCCCGGGCCGGCCCCGCCGCATCCGGCTGCAGCACCGCGACGGGCACGCATTGCACATGGACCTGACCCTGGGATGCAGCGCGGACGACGGCGGCCTGCTGGTCGCCGTGGTGCGCGATGCCGCACGGGCGCGCCAGCGCGAGGAGACGATGCGGCGCCAGGCCCTGCACGATCCGCTCACCGGCCTGCTCAACCGCCGCGGCCTGGACCTGCAGCTCGTGCGCAGCCTGGCGCCGTCCGCCCGCCGCGCGCCGATGGCCCTGTTCGTGCTCGACCTCGACGGATTCAAGACCATCAACGACCGCCTGGGGCATGCCGCCGGCGACGAGGCCCTGCGCGAAGCGGCCCGCCGGCTGCGCCGTGCGCTGCGCGCGCGACACGCTGGCGCGCATGGGCGGGGACGAGTTCACGATCGTGCTGCCGGGCATCCGCACCCCGGCCGAGTCCGTCCGCCGCGCCGAGGCGCTGCTGGCGGCGCTGTCCGGCCCCTGGTCGGTCGCGGGCCGGCCGGTGCGGCTGCGCGCGAGCATCGGCATCGCGTTGAGCCCGGACCACGGCGACGAGGCCGAAGCGCTCATGCGCTGCGCCGATATCGCCATGTACGAGGCCAAGCGCCGCGGGCGCGGCCGCTGCGCACTCTACGCCGCGCCCGGCGATGCCGAGACGCCGGCCGAAGCGGGCGCCGCCGGGTAGCATGGGGCCTGGACGCCCCATGCACCGATCCGCACCTGCCCCCTTCTCCTTCACACCGCCACGCTGGCTGCCCGGCGGCAACCTGCAGACGATCTGGCCGGCGCTGTTCGGCCGGCGCGGCACCGGTGCCGCGCCCGCCTACCGGCGCGAGCGCTGGACCACGCCCGACGGCGACTTCGTGGATGTCGACTTCCTGCGGCGGCACGGCGCTGCCGCCGCGCCGGCAGACGGCGCACCCCTCTTGGTGCTGTTCCACGGCCTCGAAGGCTCGTCGCGCAGCCACTATGCCGAGGCCTTCGCCGGCTTCGCGCAGGCGCAGGGCTGGGCCTTCGCGGTGCCGCACTTCCGCGGCTGCAGCGGCGAGATCAACCTGGCGCCGCGCGCCTACCACTCGGGCGATTTCGAGGAGATCGGCTGGCTGCTCGCGCGGCTGGCCGCGCCGCGCCGCGGACCGGTGCTGGCCGTGGGCGTTTCGCTGGGCGGCAATGCGCTGCTGCGCTGGGCCGGCGAGGCGGGCGACAGCGCGGCACGGCTGGTCGATGCGGTCGCGGCCGTGTCCTCGCCGCTGGACCTGGCCGCCGGCGGCCGGGCCATCGGCACCGGCTTCAACCGGCAGGTCTACACCCGCATGTTCCTGCGCACGATGAAGCCCAAGGCGCTGGCCAAGCTGGCCCAGCACCCCGGGCTGTTCGACCGCGCAGCCCTGCTCGCCGCCCGCGACCTGCATGCGTTCGACGACGTGTTCACCGCGCCGCTGCACGGGTTCCGCGGCGTGGAGGACTACTGGGCCCGCGCCTCGGCCCGGCCGCACCTGGCCCGCATCCGCGTGCCGGCGCTGGCCCTCAACGCGCGCCACGATCCCTTCGTGCCGGCCGCGAGCCTGCCGGCGCCGGCCGAGGTCGGCCGCTTCGTCACGCTGTGGCAGCCAGCGCACGGCGGCCATGTCGGATTTCTGGAGGGCGGCTGGCCCGGCCACGTGCGGGCCATGCCGGAGGCGGTTGGCCGGTCGCTGGCCGCGCAGGCCGGTATCACCACGACACGGCCCGCCGCGGTGCCTGCTGCAGAATCGGACCACCATGGATGACATCGTCCGCCAGGCCATCGCCAAGTGGCCCCACGTTCCCGACTGCTACGGCTGGCTGGGCCTCGACGCGCGCGGCCGCTGGTACATGCGCGACGACGCGGTGCAGGCCCGGGGACCGTTCCCGCAGGCCCGCGGCTCACCGCTGCAGCACGACAAGCTGATCGGCTTCATCCACCGCAACTACGAGGCCGACGAACAGGGCCGCTGGTTCTTCCAGAACGGGCCGCAGCGGGTGTATGTGGAACTCGAAGCCACGCCCCTGGTATGGCGCATCGAGCGGGGCTTCATTTTGCAGGCCCACACCGGCCTGCAGGCCACAGCCACCGGCAGCCTGGTGGACGGTGAAGGCCGACTCTACCTGGCGAGCGACGCCGGCCTGGGCATCGTCCACACGCAGGACATGGTGCTGGCGGCGGAAGCGGTGGAGAACGGCCTGTGGAAGCCCGAGGAAGTCGATGCCGGGGACCTGCCGCGGCGCTTCGGCTTCGTGCGCAGCCCGGCGGGCCGGGCGCGCTGAGGCGCCCTCTTTCCGAGCCGCCTGGAAAAGGCCGCTCGCGCGGGCCCGGCTTTTCGTCGAGCGCTGTACGGGCCCTACTACTTGGCTGCCGGCGCGGCGGGAGCCGCAGCAGCGGTCGGAGCGGGAGCGCCGCCTTCCGCCGGCACACCGCCGGCCGGTGCAGGGCGCTGCGGTTCGGGGAAGTTCGCACCTGCCGCATTGGCCATGTAGACCACGCCGCGGGCGAGTTCGGTATCGTCGAATTCGCCGCCACCCTGCGGTGCCATCGCGCCCTTGCCGGTCAGGGCCGAATGCACCAGCGCTTCGAGGCCGGTCTTGATGCGCGGCGCCCAGGCAGCGGCGTCCTGGAACTTGGGCGCGCCGGCCGCACCGGTGGCATGGCAGGCCGAGCACTGGGCCTTGAACACTTCCTCGCCTGCGCGCAACGGGCGGTTGGCATCGCGCACCTCGACCGTGCCCACTTTCTGGATGCGCTCGGCAACGGCTTTTTCGAGATTGATGGCGCCGGCGGCCGGCTTGTTGGCCGAGGTCACATAGGTCGCCAGCCCGATGATGAGGAACACCGGCACCACGAAGGCGAAGAAGACGGTGAGCAGAAGCTGCTTGGGGTTCTTGATCGGTCCGGTGTGGGCTTCTTCGGCGTGAACAAGGCTTTCGCTCATGGAATCCTCGGCGTCTCGGGGGCTTTTGATGTGTACGAACCTCAACGATTATAGGCAGCGCCCTCCCTGCGACAGCCCCGGTCTGCCACGCAAGGGGAAACCCTTGCGCACGTATGACTTTTCCTTGCGCAGCATCAACGGATGGAATGGGAGACCGCATGAAAAAAGCCCTGAACCGCAAGGTCCAGGGCTTTCCTGTCTGGTGCCGGAGAGATGAATCGAACACCCGACCTTCTCATTACGAATGAGCTGCTCTACCGACTGAGCTACACCGGCTTCGAACGAAACCTTCGTTTCGTCGGAGCCCTCAATTGTAGCGGGAAATTGCGAGCTCTTTCAAACAAGGCGCCAATTCATGCGGCGCCGCAGGCAAGGGGTGGTAGGCCGTATTGGACTTGAACCAATGACCAAAGGATTATGAGTCAATCCGAATAGCCGTCTTTAACCGTCATTGCCCGTCAGATCAACAACTTAGCCGGCATTAACCGTCATTGAACCGTCGTCTCGGTCGGAAGTCTGTCGGAGGTGCAGGCTCATCACATGAGCAGGCCAGCACGAAACGGACAGAAGGCAAGGCGTCAATACCGTTGGCAACAAGCAGTTCCGGAACCAGTTCCTTCAGCTTAATGCGCAAATCGGAAATCGCGGGAGCCTCCGCCACGAGACCAGGCACGTCTGAGTCGGTCACGGTCCAAACCTGCGCCTCGCTGTCCCAAGCTGCCTCAACCTTCATCGTGCCTCCCTCACCAATGCCTCCGGCGGCCCTGCCGGGGGCCGTTCGCCACGTGGCAGCACCGGGGGCTGCTTCACGGCCTTCGGCCTACAACCCCCGGCGCAGCCGGGAGCGTGATGGGCTTGCGCTGGCGTCAAGGGCTTTCGCGGCATAAACGGGGCCCCGTCGCTTCGCTCGACCCCATTTATTCCACGGGTCCCTTGACACCATCACAAGCCGACCGCTGCCCCAGAAGTGTCCCACGCGGAAAAGTCCGCCCAGCTTGTATAGGGGCGGGCGAATCGGCCTGATCTCATGTCATGTCGAATGACCTGAAGTCACATGGCATGAACGCCACTGCGACGCGGCGCAAGCACAGCCGCAGTTCTTCAGCATCGCCATCAGCCAGTACAGCGGCAACGTAACCAGCCGCGTACTCAGGGTCAAGACGCAGTTCTTCGATCACCGCCTCTTCGTGCGGGCGCGATGCAGGAGTGCCGCTCATGGATATCTGATCTTGCCCCCGTTTCACGGACACCCCTATAAGCGATTAACTATCGCAATAGGAGGTGGACGATGACCAAGAGCAAGGCAGGCAGAAAGGGGCAGGAGTTCAGCCTGGAGTTCAGGCAGCAGGCACTGTTGCGAGCGGCCACAGAAGGGGTAACCACGGTGGCTCGTGATCTGGGGTTGCAGCCTGCCCAGCTGTACAGTTGGCGCGCCCAGGCGCGGCGGCACGACCAGGACGATCAGGCACAACGCTTGGAGTTGGCCGAACATGCACGGCTCAAACGTGAAGTGGCGCGGCTGGAGGAGGAGAACGCTTTC
>WNDY01000051.1 GCA_009914555.1 Xylophilus sp. | reverse complement strand
ACTTCCCATTCCGGTCGGCCTGACTCCAGTTCGTCCAGGCCCCACCAGTCCTCGGCCAATTGCACTTGCTCATCTTTCATAGGGCCGAAGTTTGCCACGACCCTAGTCATACCAGTTAGCGCTTATGGGCGTCCACACCCCCCGCCTGCCTCAATCCAGCGTGGCGCCCGATCGCCGCACGATGTCGCGCCAGCGGTCGTACTGGTCCTGCGAGAACCGATTCAGCTCGGCGCCTCGCAGGTTCATCAGCGAGCCGCCCCAACGGTCGACGAGCCTTCGCATGTCGGGCATGGCAATCGCCTTCTCCACCGCATCGGCCAGCGCGGAGACGATGGGTCCGGGCGTGCCTGCGGGCAAATAGAGGATCGTCCAGGTCTTCGCCGGCGGCAGGGGAAAACCTTCCTCCACGATGGCCGGCACGTCCGGCAGCGAGGCCAGCCGCTCCTGCCCCATGAAGCTCAACGCCCGCACCCGTCCGGCCTGAACCTGCTGCAGCAGGGTGATGGGGTAGTCGAAAGCGGCATCGATGTGCCCGCCCACGAGGTCGTTGATGGTCGGGCCCACGCCCTTGTAGGGCACGTGCGTCAGCTGGATGCCGGCACTCTGCTGGAACATCTCGCCCACGAGGTGCCCGCCGCTGCCCACGCCAGCCGAGCCATAGCGGATCGCGCCGGGATGGGCCTTGGCGTAGGCGGTGAACTCGCGCAGGTTCCGGTAGGGACGAGACGGATGGACGCCCAGCAGCGGAATGCTGTCGAACAGAGCATGCACCGGCACGAAGTCGCGTATGGGGTGATAGCGCAGATCCTTGTAGAGCGCAGCATTGGCTCCATGCGTGGCCTGCGTGCCGATGACCATGGTGTAGCCGTCCGGCGGCTGGCGCGCCGCATATGCGACGCCGATGGAGCCTCCCGCGCCACCCCGGTTGTCGATCACGAAGGTCTGGCCGACGATCCTGTCGAGCAGTGGCGCCAGCGCACGCGCCTGGACATCCGTGACGCCTCCTGCCGGATACGGCACGATGAAACCGATGGGCCGTTGCTGCGGCCAGGTTCCTGTGCTCGCGAGGGCTGGCCACGGGGCCGTTGCTCCGGCCAGCAGGCTGGCGAGCGCGGTTCGGCGGTTTGGGTGCATTGCGTGTCTCCTTCTCTGGTTTGGGATGGCGTGAGGCGACCGGCGCGTCATTCAAGGGTGACCCCGGACTTCCGGACGATCGATTGCCACTTCACGAGTTCGCGGCGGACAAAGGCGTTGAGCGGCTCCCCTCGCAAGCCCTGCATGAGGCGTCCGCCGAACTTCTCGGTGTTCTGCCGCATCTCGGGGGTCTTCATCGCCTCGGCGATGACGTCCGCGAGCCGGGCGACGATTTCCGGCGGCGTGCCTGCGGATGTGTAGATGACGGTCCAGGTGGAACCCTCGATGGCCGGCAGGCCCGCCTCTCTCGCCGTGGGCACGTCGGGCAAAGTGGCAAGCCGCTCCTGCCCCAGATACGCCAGCGGTCGGATCTGCCCGGCCAGCATGGGCTGAAGCAGCGTGGTGGGCGGATCGAACGCCGCGTCCACATGCCCGCCCAAGAGATCGGCCACGACCTGCGACATGCCCTTGTAGGGAACATGGGTCAGCCGGACGCCCGTCGCCTGCTGGAACTGCTCGCCGACCAGGTGCCCGCCGCTGCCCATGCCTGCCGAGCCATACCGGATGGCGCCCGGCTGCCTGTGCGCGATTTCGACGAACTCCTTCAGCGTGCGGGCAGGCAGGCCGGGATGCACTCCGAGCACGGGGCTGGTTTCGATGAGGCCGTGGACGGGGGCAAAGTCCGACAACGGGTCGTAGCGCAGATTCCTGTACAGCGCGGTGTTGGCTGCGTGCGTGGCCTGCTTGCCGATGAGGAGGGTCTGGCCGTCGGGTGGCTGGCGGGCGGCATGGCCGACGCCGATCGATCCACCGGCACCGGGCCGGTTATCGACCACGATGGATCGGCCCAGGGATGACGCCAGCAGCCGGGCAAGGGTCCGGGCCTAGATATCGGTAATGCCGCCAGCCGGATAGGGCACGACGAAGACGATGGGCCGTTGCGGCCCGGTGGCCGCGCGCGACGGGTGCGCGCCCAGGAGCCCGCCGGCCATCCCCAGCAGCAGCGTCCGGCGATCAGGGTACATGTTGTGTTGTCTCCGTGTACGGGCGCCCATGCGCGATGCGGTACCGCGCACAGGCCGTCCGGCGATTGATGTCCGGCCATTGTTCTGCGGAGCCTTGGTGTCAGGGCTTCCGATTGATCCGGGCCCGTTGAGTTTTGTGCATGCCTGAAACCAGAGACATGACAGGACCTCATGCCCGGCCACCCATTTGGAAGAGGCGGGCACCCCGGGCGCCTCCTACCATGCAATTCGCACCGTACACGGACGGCTTGCCCTCCGGCAGAGACGCCCGTCCCAAGAATCAAGGAGACACCATGCGAGCACGAATCAGAACCGGCGGGTTCATCATGATGCTGGGCCTTGCGCTGCCGATGCTGGCGCACCCCGCGCCGGCGCCGGCGCCGGCAGGCTACCCTGACAGGCCGATCCAGGTCATCGTTCCCTATGCAGCGGGCGGCACCACGGACCTCGCCGGCCGCATCGTCGCCAAGGCGCTCGGGGAGGCACTGAACCAGGCCGTCGTGGTGGAAAACAAGCCCGGCGCGGCCGGCTCGGTGGGCGTGGCCCAGGTGCTGCGCTCCCCGCCCGACGGCTATGCCGCGGCGGTATCCGGCGTGTCGTCCACCATGCTGCACCAGTTGCTGGGGCGCAAGCTGCCCTACGACCCCCAGAAGGACATCAACGCGGTGGCCTACCTGGGCTCCTCGGGCATGGTGGTGGTCACTGCGAAGGACTCGCCGTACAGGACGCTGCGCCAGGTCATCGACCAGGCCCGGGCCAGGCCGGGCTCCATCAGCTTCGGATCGGCCGGCAACGCTTCCCCCGGGCACATGGCGACCGAGTACCTTGCCAACATGGCGGGCGTGCGGATGACGCATGTGCCGTATCCGGGCGACTCCGCCCTCATGGGCGACCTGATGACCGGCCGCATCGACATCGCCACCGTGGGCATCGCCAGCGTCTTCTCGCAGATGAAGGCCGGCTCCGTCTCGACGCTCGCCATCACCTCGCGCGAACGCATCAAGTCCTTCCCGAACGTGCCCACCGTGGCCGAGGCCGGACTGCCGGGCTACGAGGCCGACATCTGGAACCTGCTGGTGCTGCCCCGGGGAACACCGGCCGCGGTGGACGCCCGGCTCAACGCCGCGATCAACAAGGCCATGCTGGACAAGGGCGTGCAGGACAGCCTGCTGGGCATTGGCTTCACCGGACATCCCATGAGCCTCTCCGACATCCAGTCCTTCATCCAGTCCGAGCGTGGCAAGTGGAGCAAGGTGATCCGCGACGCGAAGATCACCATCGACTAGAGCCGTTTCCCCTTCCTGACTTCTTCGAGTTCGAAACGCCATGAGCAAGACCATTCCTGTCCGCAATCCCCGCACGGGCCAGTACGACTTCGAGCTGCGCACCACCGACCCGGCAGAGCTGCCGGCCATCTCGGCCGAACTGCGCCGCAACCAGCAGCGCTGGCAGGCGCTGGGCCTGGAAGGCCGCCTCGAGGCTCTCAACGCCTGGCGCCGGGAGGTGGAGCGCCAGCGCGAGGTCCTGTTGGCCGCCCTGGTGGCCGACACGGGCCGGCTGGTCGAATCCGAGCGCGAGATGCTGCGCCTGCCCACCAGCATCGACAAGCTCGCCATCATGGCGCGCGAAGTCTTCGCCGAGCGCAGCCAGCGCCTGCGCTCCCTGGGCCATGTGGAGGTGCACGGCGGCCTCAGCCCCTTTCCGCTGGTCGGCGTGATCAGCCCCTGGAACTTCCCGCTGTCGAGCTCCCTGCTCGACACCATCCCCGCGCTGGTGGCGGGCTGCGCGGCCATCGTCAAGCCCAGCGAGGTCACGCCGCGCTTCGTCGCGCCGCTGGTCGAGACCATCAAACGCGTGCCGGAGATCGCCGCCGTGCTGCGCTACGTGACCGGCGGCAAGGACATCGGCGAAGCCCTCATCGGCCATGTCGATGCGGTCTGCTTCACCGGCAGCGTTCCCACGGGCCAGAAGGTGGCCGAGGTGGCAGCGCGCGCCTTCATCCCTGCCTTCCTGGAACTCGGCGGCAAGGACCCGGCCGTCGTGACCGGTACCGCCGACCTCGACCGCGCCGCGGCCTCCGTCGTCCAGGGCGCGGTCGCCAACGCGGGCCAGGTCTGCGTCTCGATCGAGCGCGTCTACGTCGCCGAGCCGGTGGCCGAGGCCTTTGTCGGAAAGCTGGTGGACAAGGCGCGCGAATTCAGGCTCGCCTATCCCACGCTCCAGGACGGCACGCTCGGCCCCATCATCCTGGAGCGGCAGGCGCACACCATCAACCGGCATCTGCAGGACGCGGTCGACAAGGGCGCCGTCATCCGCTGCGGCGGGCCGGTCGCCCAGCGCGGCGGCGGCTGGTGGGCCGAGCCCACGGTGGTGACCGGCGTCGACCACACGATGGAGCTGATGACCGAGGAGACCTTCGGCCCGGTCATTCCCGTGATGACCTACCGCGACACCGACGAGGCCGTCAGGCTGGCCAACGACAGCATCTACGGCCTGAGCGGCGCCGTCTTCGCGGGCTCCGCCGGCGAGGCGCTGGCCATTGCCAGGCGCATCGATGTCGGCGCAGTCAGCATCAACGGTACCGGCCTGGGTACCGCGGCCATCGGCGAAGGCGATACGCACGAGAAGAACGCGTTCAAGCGCTCCGGCCTGTCGGGCTCCCGGCTGGGTTATGACTCGATCACGCGCTTCATGCGCAAGAAGGCCTATCTCGTGGCCGACTGACGAAGCCGCATCCATTCCAACGCCCGACTCCTGGAGACCTCTCCCATGCCCGATTTTTCCAACCAGATCGTCCTCGTCACCGGCGCCAGCGGCGGCATCGGCAGCCAGATCGCACGCGAGTTCGCGCGCAGGGGCGCCTCGGTGGTGCTGCACGACTTCGGCCTGCCCGACGCGGCCCGCACCCTGCAGCAGAAACTGGAAGCAGCACAGGCCCGCACCCTGCTGGTCGAAGGCGACCTGACCGATCCGGCCGCCGCGGCCCGCATCGCACAGCGCGTGGGCGAGGAGTTCGGCCGCCTCGACGTGCTGGTCAACAATGCCGGCGCCTCGCCCGGCAAGATGCCTTTCGGAGAACTGCCGCCCCAGACCTGGGACCAGATCCTGGCCATCAACGTGCGCTCGGTATTCCTGGTGACGCAGGCCTGCCTGCCGCTGCTCGAAAAATCCAGCCGTGGCCGGGTGGTCAACGTCAGTTCCACCGCTGCCCGCAACGGCGGCGCGCCCGGCGGCAGCGCCTATGCGGCAGCCAAAGGCGCCGTATCGTCGCTGACCAAGGCGCTGGCCAAGGACTTCGCCGCCAAGGGCATCCACGTCAACGCCGTGGCGCCGGGGCTGGTCGACACGCCGTTCTACGGCAGCGTGAACGTGGCCGAGAAATATGCCGAGCGCATCAAGGGCATCCCGGCCGGGCGCGTGGCCGTGCCGCTGGACATCGCGGGTCCGGTGCTGTTCTTGGCCTCGCCGCTGGCCGACTACATCGTGGGAGAGGTTCTCGAGGTCAGCGGCGGCCTGTCTCTCATGGCCTGACCATAGGGGCCGGCAGTCGCCGGTGCGCCCCTGCCCACCAGTCCGGGCAGGGGCTTTTTTTCTGGCCGGACGGCACTCCAGGCAGAACAAAACTTCAGGGCTGGCGTCCTGTTTGGAAGGCTGCGCGGGGCGGCTTGCTGCCTATCATGGACTGCATGCATCGGCACCGGAGCCTCGGCTTGCAGGCCATGCGAAACAAACGACTACGGAGACGAGGAACTGTGACGGACGAACATCTTCATGGCGCGGCCTGCAGGCCGCTCACGCGCCGGGCCGCCGCGCTGCTGGGCGCCGGTGCCGTGCTGGCGCTGGCGGCCGGCGGCACCCGGGCCGATGCCCCCTATCCGAACCGGCCGATCCGCCTGATCGTGCCCTTCCCTCCGGGCGGCGCAACCGACAATGTGGCGCGCCTGCTGGCCAAGACCCTCGCGGAAGACCTGGGCCAGCCGGTCGTGATCGACAACCGCGGCGGTGCCGGCGCCATCATCGGGGCGGAGGCTGCGGCCAAGGCCGAGCCCGACGGCTATACGCTGATCTACACCACTGCGGGCGTGCATGTCGTCAATCCCGCGATCTATCCCAAGCTCCCCTACCGGCCGCTCGAGAACTGGTCGATGGTCAGCCTGCTGGTGAGCGTGCCGCTGGCGTTGACGGTCACGGCCAACTCGCGCTTCAGGACGGCCCAGGAACTCATCGACTACGCACGGCAGAACCCGGACAAGCTGACCTACGGATCGGCGGGCAACGGCACCTCGCTGCACCAGTCGGGCGAAATGTTCAAGCACGCCACCGGCACGCGCATTCTGCACGTGCCCTACAAGGGGGCGGGGCCGGCGATGAACGACTTCCTCGGCGGCCAGGTGGACATGATGTTCTCCTATGTCGGCTCGGTGCTGCCCGGCGCGAAGGACGGCAGGCTGCGCCTGCTGGCCATCGGCAGCCCCCAGCGCCTGCCCGTCGTGCCCGACGTCCCGACGGTCGCCGAGGTCGCCGGCAAGCCCGGCTACGACTCCGACACCTGGACCGGCCTCGCCGGCCCGGCAGGCCTGCCGGCACCTATCGTCGAGCGCCTGAACAAGGCCGCCCAGCGCGCACTCGCCCGCAACCGCCACTACCTGACGGCCAACGGCTATGTGAACTTGGGGGGCACGCCGGCGCAGATGAACGAGCGCATTGCACGCGCACTCAAGACGCTCACCCCGCTCCTCGCCCAGTTGATGACATCCACATGAGTCCCGACCTCTCCGCCATCCCTTCCGGCTCCTCCACCGCCTCGCCCGCCGGGCAGGCCGGGCGGCAGTTGTCCGATACGCTGCGCCTGCCGGCCATCGCCTCGCCGATGCTCATCGTGTCCAATCCGGACATGGTGATAGCGCAGTGCACCAGCGGAATGATCGGCACCTTCCCCGTGCTCAACGCCCGGCCGCAGCCCGAGCTGTCGGTATGGCTGGAACGCATCGAGACCGCGCTGGCGCAGGCCCGCGCCGAAGGCCGGCCGGTCGCGCCGCATGGCGTCAACCTGGTGATCCGGGCCGGGAGCGACCGCTTCGCCGACGACCTCGCGACCTGAGTGCAGCACCGCGTCCCCGTCGTCATCACCAGCCTGGGCAACCCGTCCGAGGTGGTGCGGCAGGTGCACGGCTACGGCGGCCTGGTGCTGCACGACGTGACCACGGTACGGCATGCCCGCCGCGCGATGGAAGCCGGCGTGGACGGTCTGATCCTGGTCTGCGCGGGCGCCGGCGGCCACGCAGGCGCCCTGAGCCCCTTCGCGCTGCTGCGCGAGGTGCGGGCCTTCCACGACGGCCTCATCGTGCTGGCGGGCGCCATCACCGATGGCCAGTCCATCCTGGCCGCCCAGGTGATGGGCGCCGACCTGGTCTACATGGGCACGCGCTTCATCGCCACCGAGGAATCTAGCGCAGTACCCGCCTACAAGCAGATGCTGGTCGCCTCGACCGCCGCGGACATCGTCTACACGCCGCATTTCTCGGGCATCCCGGCCAACTACCTCAAGCCCAGCATCGCGGCCACCGGCCTCGACCCGGACGACCTGCCAGCCGTCGATCGTTCCGCCGTCCGCGCCAGTGGCGAGCGGCAGAAACGCTGGAAGGACATTTGGGGCGCGGGCCAGGGCGTGGGCAACATCCACGACCTGCCGCGCGTGGCATCGCTGGTCGACCGCCTGGTCGATGAGTACCAGACGGCCCGCACAGCCTGGCGCGAACGCCTGCGCTGATCCCCTCCCCGCAACCCACCGGACTCCGCCCCGCGGGGTCGAGGCCCACCGTCCCGTGAACCCACTCGCTCCCCTGTTCTCACCCCGCAGCATCGCGGTCGTCGGCGCCTCCAACGACACGCGCAGGATCCGTGGCCGGCTGCTCAAGCTGCTGGTCGAAGGCGGCTTCGACGGCCCCGTGTACCCGGTCAACCCCTCCCATGCCCACATCCAGGGGCTGCCGGCCTTCGCCTTGGTGCTGGAACTGCCGCAGCCGGTGGACCTGGCGCTGATCGCCGTTTCCGCCGACCAGGTCATGGGCGTGCTGGCGCAATGCGCCGAGCGCCGGGTGCGGGCCGCAGCGATCTACAGTGCTGGCGCCAATGGCCTGCCGCCGGGCCAGCGTCTGCAGGACCAGGTGGCGGAGTTCGCGCGCCGCACCGGCATGCGCATCCTGGGCCCGAACTGCGAAGGCTTCTTCGATGCCAAAGGCGGCCTGACCGCCACCTTCAGCCCCACGATCGAACGCATTCCGCCGCACCCGCGCGGCGCGCTTCCACTGCGCGGGCGCGTCAGCATCGTCTCGCAGTCGGGGGCCATGGCCTTCGCGCTCTACAGCCGCGCCCGCGCCGAGCACATTCCAGTCCGCCACCTGGTTTCCACCGGCAACGAGGCCGACGTGGAACTGCTGGAGGTGGTCGACCACCTGGTCGCCGAGGGTGACTCGCGGGCCATCCTGCTGTTCGTCGAGGGCTTCCACCACCCCGGGCGCTTCGCGGCCGTTGCCGCCCGCGCGGCGGATGCCGGCGTGGTGCTGCTCGTGGCCAAGGTGGGGCGCTCGGGCGCGGGCCAGCGCGCGGCCATTTCACACACGGCGCACCTGACCGGCGCCGACACGGCCTATGACGCCGTGCTGCGCGAGCGCGGCGCGATCCGCGTGGACACGCCGGAGGACATGCTGGCCGTCGCCCCCGTCGTCAGCGCCGGCCTGGCGCCGGCGGGCCGGCGCGTGGCGATCGTCACGACCTCGGGCGGGGCCGGAGGCTGGGCGGCCGACATCTGCGAGCAGGCCGGCCTGGAGGTGCCGCCCTTCGACGACGCGTTCAGGCAGTCGCTCGCGGCCGCCGTGCCCGACCATGGCGCCACCAACAATCCGGTGGACGTGACGGCGAGCGTGGTCGAGGACGGGGGCGCCACGCTGCTGGAGATCCTGCGCCTGCTGGGCCGCTCGCCGGGCACCGACATCGGCCTCGTGATCGTCTCGCTGGTGGTCGCGGAGCGCCTGACGCGCATCGAGGCCGAACTTGCGGCGATCCACGCCGGCGGCGGCCGGCCGCTGGTCTTCCACTCGCCCGGCCTGGCCGATCCGCTGGCGCTGGAGGTACTGGCGCGCGTCGGCGGGCTGCACCTGGGCCTGGCGGCATTCGCCCGGGCCGTGGCGGCACTCGAAGACCACCAGCGCTTCCTGGAGCGGCGCAGGCAGGCCCCGCCCGCGCGCAGCCGCCCCGTCCGTCCTGCGGCCGCCCTGCCTGCCGCGGACGGCCCCCTGGATGCGCAGGCCGCACGCGTGCTGCTCGCCGCCTGGGAGGTCGCCCTGCCCGGCGAGGCCCTGGCCGCAGCCCTGCCGGGGCCGCAGCGGCCGCGCAGGCGCTGGGCTGGCCGGTGGCACTGAAGATCGCCTCGCCCGACATCGCGCACAAGACCGAGGCCGGCGGCGTGGCGCTGCGGCTGGAGAGCGCCGAGGCCGTGCACGCGGCCGGCGAGCGCATCCTCGCCAGCGTGCGCCGGCATGCGCCCGAGGCCCACATCGACGGCCTGCAGGTGCAGAAGATGATGCCACCAGGCCATGAGGTCGTGGTCGGCGTGGCGCGCGATCCCGACTTCGGACCGCTGGTCATGGTCGGCCTGGGCGGCATCCACATCGAGGTGCTGCGCGACGTGGCCTTCGCACCCGCGCCGCTGACCGCCGCCGGCGCGCATGCGCTCATCGGCCGGCTCAAGGCCGGTGCGATCCTGCGGGGCGTGCGCGGCCAGCCGGCCGCCGACGTGGACGCGCTCGCGCAGCTGCTCGTCAACGTCTCGGAGATGGCGGCCGCGCACGCCGGCCGCATCCGCGAAATCGACCTCAATCCAGTGCTGGTCTATCCGGCCGGTCAGGGCGCCGTTGCGGTGGACGCCCTCGTGGTGCTGGAAACACGCGGCCCCGTGGACCACGCCTGAGCCCATGACGATCACTGCTGCTTCATTCCTACCTCCCTCCGCACCATGGCCGACATCGAATACACCACCACCGGCGCGATCGCGCGCATCGTCATCAACCGCCCCGAGCGCAAGAACGCGCTGGCCAACGACATGCGCCAGCAGCTCACCGAGGCCTTCCGCACCGCCGACGCCGACGACGAGGTGCGCGCCGTCGTGCTGACCGGCACCGGCGACACCTTCTGCGCCGGCGCCGATGTGTCGAAGATGGCGCCGCGCGATGTCAAGGGCGCGCGCAACAACCTGCAGCGCAATGCCCATGCACTGATCCGCGCGCTGTACCACATCGAAAAGCCCGTGATCGCCGCCGTGCGCGGCTCCACTGTCGGCATCGGACTGAGCATGATGCTGGCCTGCGACCTGGCCATCGTCTCCGACACCGCGCGCTTCTCCTGCATCTTCGCGCGCCGCGGCCTGGCGCCGGACTCGGGCGCCGTGTTCTTCCTGGCACGCCTGATCGGCCTGGCACGGGCGCGGTAACTGGTGTTCAGCACCCGTTTCTTCTCGGCGCAGGAGGCCGCGGACTGGGGCATCGTCAACCGCGTCGTTCCCGACGGCGGGCTCGAAGCCGCCGTGGACGAACTCGCCCAGTCCCTGGCCGCGCAGCCGACCTATGCCCTGGCCATGGCCAAGAAGATGTTCCAGTTCTCGCACGAGCCGACGCTGGACCACTTCCTCGAATACGAGGCCCTGATGCAGCCCCAGATCCACCAGACCCAGGACTACCGCGAAGGCATCGCATCGTTCCAGGAAAAGCGCCCGGCCCGTTTCGTCGGCCGCTGAAAAGCAACAGGGCCGGCGGTGCGGCACCGCCGGCCCTTGTCGTGTTGGCGTGTGCCGCGGAGCTCAACCGCGCAACAGCGCACGCCCGTTGTCCAGCACCTTCTTTTCCCGGCCGGCCACGAACGCCTGGAAGCTCAGCACGTCGCCGTCACGCCAGGATTCGATGCGCAGCGTCTCACCGGGCAGCACGGCCGACGAGAACCGGACGTCGAGGCTGGCCAGCCGGGCCGGGTCGTAGTCGAGCCACCGGGCCAGCAGCACCCGCGCCGCGATGCCATAGGTGCACAGGCCGTGCAGGATAGGGCGCTGGAAGCCCGCGCGCCGCGCGACCTCGGGGTCCGCGTGCAGCGGGTTGCGGTCCACGTTCAGGCGGTAGAGCAGGGCCGCGTCGGCGCGCGTCGCCACCTCGTCAGAGCGGTCGGGCACCCGGTCCGGCAACGCGTGCGGCGCGAAGCGTCCAAACGATCCGTCGAAACCGCCGTCGGCGCGGCAGAACGAGGTCTGCACGATGGTCACCAGTTCCTGGCCGGTGCGGGCGTCGGAGATCACGCGCTCGGTATGAACGAGCGCCCCCTTGTCGGCGCCCTTGTCCTCCACGCCGGCCACGCGCGCGCGGGAGACCAGCTGGCCTGCCGGCGGCAGCGGCGCGTGGAAGGCCATGCGCTGCTCGCCGTGGACCACCTTGGCCCGCGTCGCGCCAGTGCGCGGATCGCCGATCCAGGCGCCCAGGTGGCACAGCGTCGCCGCCATGGACGGCACGGCCCGCAGTTCGCGCTCATAGACGAACGGCAGTTCGCGCTCGTCCACGGGGTCGGCACCGAAGCCCACGCTGAGCGCGTAGAGCATGGTGTCGCGGTCGGTGTAGGTCTGGTGCCGCTCGTCGAACACCCAGTCGCGCAAGGCTCCCGCATTCAGTGGCATGGCGATGCGCTCCGCGTCAGATCGCTTCCCAGCCGAACACGTCGCGCGTCCGTTCCGCCGGCGTGAAGCTGCTGCGCCAGGCCGGCACCAGCTGCTCGGCCAGCGTCTGTGGCGTCCAGCCCTCGCCACGGTGCAGCGTGCGGATCGGGCGCGGCTGGCTGTACAGGTAGACCTCGTTGCCGCGGGCGCCGAAGATCTGGCCGGTGATGTCCTTGGCGGCGTCGGAGCACAGCAGCACGGCCAGCGGCGCGATCTGGTCGGGCCGCGTCGTCTGCCTGCGCTTCTCGAGGTAGCGCTCCTGCTCCTCGGGCGACAGGCCGGGAACGCTCTCGATCATGCGGCTGAAGGCATGCGGCGCGATGCAGTTGGAGCGCACGCCGAAGCGTGCCATGTCCAGCGAGATCGAGCGCGACAGGCCCACGATGCCAAGCTTGGCGGCGGCATAGTTGGCCTGCCCGATGGAGCCGATCAGGCCCGCGGTGGAGGTCATGTGGACCAGCGCGCCGCTGCCCTGCTCCCGGAAGTGCGCGGCCGCCGCGCGGCTGGTGTTGTAGGCCCCAAACAGGTGGACCTGCAGCACCGACTCGAAGTCGGCCGGCTCCAGCTTGTGGAAGATCGCGTCGCGCAGGATGCCGGCGCTGTTGACCACCGCATTGATGCGGCCGAACGTGGACACGGCCTGCTCAATGATGCGCCGGGCCGAGTCCCACTGCGCCACGCTGTCCTCGCTGGCCACGGCCTGCCCCCCCGCCGCCTCGATCTCGGCCACGACCGCCGCCGCGGGCGACTGGGCGTCCTTGTCGCCGCCGAGCGAGACCCCAAGGTCGTTGACCACGACCCTGGCGCCCTGCGCCGCGGCCAGCAAGGCGACCGCCTTGCCGACGCCGCCTCCGGCGCCCGTGACGACGATCACCTTTCCTTCGAGCGAATTCTGCGTACCCATGGCATTGCCTCCTTTTTTGCTGGTTTGGGGTCGGTAGATTCCCGCAATTCTCGGACTGCAGAACCCACCCATGCCCTGCGGATACCATCCCCAGGTAGAATAAATTGTCATTCCTCACCGCTACCGGCCGCCACCACAATGGTGACTGCATCCCATGGTTCACCGCATCCCGCCCCTCAATCCCCTGCGCGTCTTCGAGGTGGTCGCGCGGACGGAAAACCTGACCGCCGCCGCGCAGCACCTGCACGTGACCCAGTCCGCGGTCAGCCGCCAGATCGGCGTGCTGGAAAGCTATCTCGGCGTGCAGCTGTTCCGCCGCGAGCGGCACGGCGTGTCGCTCACGCGCGCCGGCCGCAGCTACGCCGACCACATCCTGCCAGCCTTCGAGACGATCGCCGATGCGACCGACAGCCTGCCCCAGGGTTCGCGCCAAGGCGCGCTGCGCGTGCGCACCTACACCACGTTCGCGGCCAAGTGGCTGATCCCCAAGCTCGGGCAGTTCCGCGCGCAGCATCCCAACATCGAGGTGCGCATCTCCAACGGCGTGCCCGACGTGGACTTCGACCGCGACCCGGTGGACGTCGCCATCCAGTTCGGCAACGGCCGCTGGCCGCATGTGCAGACCGATCTGCTGTTCCACGACGAGATCGAGCCAGTCTGCTCGCCAGCCTACTTCAAGTCCCACGCGCCCAACGCGCGCTACCCGGAGTCGCTGCTGCGCCAGCGGCTGCTGGTGTCGCATTACCGCCGCACCGACTGGGATGTCTGGCTGCAGGCCATGGACCTGGGCGAGCCCGCCCAGGACTCCGAGCACATGACGTTCGGCAGCACCATCCTCTGCTGGCAGGCGGCGGTCGAAGGCCTGGGCATGGCTATGGGCCAGACCGCACTGCTGGCGACCGAGTTCGCGTCCGGCCAACTGGTCCGCCCCTTCGGCAGGCCCCTGCGGCGCGACCCGGCCTACTATCTGGTCCGGCCGGAACGCCAGCGCGAGACCCGCAAGGTGCAGGTTTTCCGTGACTGGCTGCTGCAGGCGAGCGAACCTACGCGCCAGGGAACGGCGGGCCCGGCGTGACGGGCTGCGGTCCGGCCGTTACCGCACCGGCAGCGCGTAGAGCAGCCCGCCCTTGTTCCAGAGGTTGTTGAGCCCGCGCGGCAGCCCCAGCGGCGACTTCGGGCCGACGTTGCGCTCGAAGATCTCGCCGTAATTGCCCACGGCCCGAATCGCGCGGTACGACCAGTCCTTGTCCAGCCCGAGCAGCTTGCCCAGGTCGTCGCCGGTGCCCAGCAGGCGCTGCTGCGCGGGATCCTTGCTGGAGCCGCGCAGCTGCTCGGCGTTGGCGCGGGTGATGCCCAGCTCCTCGGCCTCGATCAGTGCGTTGGGCACCCACTTGGCGATCGCGAACCATTCGTCGTCGCCGCGGCGCACCAGCGGCGCCAGCGGCTCCTTGGAGATCAGCTCGGGCAGGATGACATAGTCGTCGGGGTTCGGCGCCTCCTTGGTGCGCAGCGCCGCGAGCGCCGAGCTGTCGGTGGTGAAGGCTGGGCAGCGGCCCGAGAAAAAGGCCTTGAACGCGGCCTCGAAGCTCTCGAACACCAGCGTCTTGACCGGCACGCCCTGGGCGCGCGACCAGTCGGCCACGTTCTTCTCGTTGGTGGTGCCCGACTGGGTGCAGACGGTCGCGCCCTTGAGCTGCTTCGCGCTCGTGACCTTGAGCTTCTTGGGCACGAGGAAGCCCTGGCCGTCGTAGTAGTTGATCGTCGTGAAGTGGAAGCCCAGCGACGCGTCGCGCGTGAGGTTCCAGGTCGTGTTGCGCGAGAGGATGTCGATCTCGCCCGACTGCAAGGCAGCGAAGCGCTGCTGCGAATTGAGCGGCACGAGCTCGACCTTGCTGCCGTCGCCGAGCACGGCCGCGGCCAGCGCGCGGCAGCCGTCGACATCGAGACCGCTCCAGTGGCCCTTGCCGTCGGGCGCCGAGAATCCGGCCACGCCGCCGGTCACGCCGCACTTGAGCGTGCCGCGCTGCTTGATCGCATCGAGCGTCTTGCCGGCATGGGCCGCGAGCGGTGCTGCGAGCGTGGCCGCGGCCAACAGGACGGCGGCGAAGGAAGTGCGGTGGAGCATGGCTTTCTCTTTAGTGAAAGGGGTATAGGCCTGAAGCGTGCTGTATGAACGCACCTCGGGCATCTGATGGGGGAGTATCAATCGTCGTCCGCGGCGGCGTCGAGCCCGGGGAACAGCACCTCGGTGAAGCCGAAGCGCGTGAAGTCGCGCACCCGCATCGGGTAGAGCTTGCCGATCAGGTGGTCGCATTCGTGCTGCACCACGCGGGCATGGAAGCCTTCGACCGTGCGGTCGATGGGGCTGCCCTGCGGGTCCACGCCCTGGTAGCGCAGGCGCTTGAAACGCGGCACCACGCCGCGCAGGCCGGGCACCGACAGGCAACCCTCCCAGCCCTCTTCCTCCTCGTCGCCGATCGGCGTGAGCACCGGGTTGAGCAGCACGGTGCGCGGCACGACCGGCGCGTCGGGGTAGCGCGGGTTGGGTGCGCCGCTGCCGAAGATGACGAGCTGCAGGTCCACGCCGATCTGCGGCGCGGCCAGGCCGGCGCCGTTGACGGCATGCATGGTGTCGAACAGGTCGGCGACCAGGGCGTCGAGCGCGGGCGTGCCGAAGTCGGCGGCAGGCACCGGCGGCGCCACGCGCAGCAGGCGCGGGTCGCCCATCTTGAGGATTTCACGGACGGTCATTGGGGATTCGGTTGCGCAAAGACGGGTCGGCAAGCATAGCGCCATGCACAATAGCCCGCTGCATGCCCGATCCCCTGCCGCCGCCTTCCCCGCCCGATCCGCCGGACCCCCTGCCGGCACCGCCGCCGCTGGTCGTGCGCTGGCTGTTCCTCGCCGTCGCGGTGCTGTGCATCGTGCTCGGCGTGATCGGCGCCTTCGTGCCGGGCATGCCGACCACCGTCTTCATCCTGATGGCCGCCTGGGCCGCGGCGCGCGGCTCGCCGCGGCTGCATGCCTGGCTGCTGCGCCACCGCCTGTTCGGCCCGATGATCCGCGACTGGAACAACGGCCGCACCATGAGCCGCAAGGCCAAGAAGAGCGCCACCCTCGCGATGGCCGCCTGCGCGGTGATCGTGCTCTTTACCAGCCGCAGCCCGTGGCTGCGCGGCATCGCCATCGGCAGCATGGCCTGCGTGCTGGCCTGGCTGTGGCGGCGGCCGGAGCCGCCGGGCTGATGGCATACCACCTACCCTACTGTGCTGTAGCGCACTGGTGGTGCGCCCTACAGACACATACTCCCTCCCTAGACTCTACGGATCAGCTTCCGAGCAGGTCGGCCTATTCGCTGGTCAGCGCCGTGCCCTCGCGCTGCTTGGCCCAGGCGGCGCGCACGCGCTCGATCTGCTGGGCTTCGTCCTTGCGGGCGGCGATGCCGCGCTCCAGCGCCGCCAGGGCGCGCTGGCGCGTGGGCGCGTCGGCCTCCAGCACCGCCAGCCAGCCGCGCACATCCGCCGCGCCGCGCCGCTCGGCGGCCGCCTGGCGGCGTTCTGCCTGCAGCTGCCGCTCCCACTGGGCGGTGCGCTCGGCGCCCGGCATGGGCGCGGCATGCAGGGTCGTGAGGTCGTAGTTCACGTCGGGATCGAGCGGCTGGCCGGGCTGCGCGGCGCGGCCGGCGTCGCCGGGCACCGGCTGGGCCGGCGGCGGATTGCGGCGCAACGCCGCGTTGCGCAGGTCGGCGATCTGGCCGCGGCCGATGGCGATCTCGCGCTCCAGCCGGGCCAGCTCGCGGTAGCCGTCTTCCAGTTCGCTGCGGTAGCGGCAGCGCTCCTGCAGGCGGCTGCGCTGGTGCACCAGGTCATCCAGCAGCGCGCGGGCACCGTCGGCCCGAGCGGTGGAAATCTGCGCGTCCAGTTCGGTGAAGGACTGCGGCGTGCAGACCTGCAGCGCCGCCGTGCCCTGGGCCGCGGCCCCGCCTGCCAGGCCCGAGGCCAGCGCGAGCGCGACGGCGGCGTGGCGGGCGGTGATCGGCAGATGCGGCATGGCGGAACTCCGGACGGCGGCGGATGGGAAACGGCGCAGTGTAGCCGCGGGCTACAACTCGCCGGCCAGCAGCCGGCGCAGCCCGTCCTCGTCGAGCACCGCCACGCCGAGCGCCCGGGCCTTCTCCAGCTTGCTGCCGGCCTCGGCGCCGGCGACGACGTAGTCGGTCTTCTTGCTGACCGAGCCGGCCACCTTGGCGCCCTGGGCTTCGAGCAGCTCCTTGGCTTCCTCGCGGGTCAGCGCGGGCAGCGTGCCGGTCAGCACGACCGTCCTGCCGGCCAGCGGCAATGTCTTGCGCTCGGCCGGCGGCCCTTCGGGCCAGTGCACGCCGCAGGCGCGCAGCTGCTCGACCACCTCGCGGTTGTGCGGCTGGTCGAAGAAGGTGCGGATCGACTCGGCCACGACCGGGCCGACGTCGCCCACCTCCAGTAGTTCTTCGACGCTCGCGTCCATGATCGCATCGAGGCTGCCGAAGTGCCGGGCCAGGTCCTTGGCCGTGGCTTCGCCGACGTGGCGGATGCCCAGGCCGAAGAGGAAGCGCGGCAGCGTGGCCTGCTTGGACTTCTCCAGCGCATCGAGCACGTTGCGTGCCGACTTGTCGGCCATGCGGTCGAGCGCGGCCAGCGCGGTGAGGCCGAGCCGGTACAGGTCCGGCAGCACGCGGATCACGTTGCCGTCGACCAGCTGGTCCACCAGCTTCTCGCCCAGGCCCTCGATGTCCATCGCGCGGCGCTGGGCGAAGTGCAGCAGCGCCTCCTTGCGCTGGGCGGAACAGAACAGGCCGCCGGAGCAGCGGTGGTTGACCTCGCCCTTCTCGCGCACCACGGCGCTGCCGCAGACCGGGCAGTGCTTCGGCATGCGGAAGTTGGGCACATAGGCTGTGCGCTCGGCCGGCACCACGCCGACCACCTCGGGGATCACGTCGCCGGCGCGCCGCACGATGGCCGTGTCGCCCACGCGCACGCCCTTGCGGCGCAGCTCGAACAGGTTGTGCAGCGTGGCATTGGTCACCGTCACGCCGCCGACGAACACCGGCGCCAGCCGGGCCACTGGCGTGAGCTTGCCGGTGCGGCCGACCTGCACGTCGATGCCCTGCACTTCGGTCATCTGCTCCTGCGCGGGGTACTTGTGGGCCACGGCCCAGCGCGGCTCGCGGGTGACGAAGCCCAGCCGGTGCTGCAAGGCCAGTTCGTCGACCTTGTAGACCACGCCGTCGATATCGAATGGCAGCGTCTCGCGCAGGCGCCCGATGCGCTGGTGGAAGGCCGCGAGTCCGTCGGCGCCCTGCACGACCTCGCGGTGACTGTCGACCGGAAAGCCGAAGTCGGCGAAGGCGCGCAGCACGCCGTCCTGCGTGGCGGGCTGGGCGTCCCAGCCCTGCACCTCGCCCCAGCCGTAGGCGAAAAACGACAGCGGCCTCTGCGCCGCGACGGCCGGGTCGAGCTGGCGCACCGCGCCGGCAGCGGCATTGCGCGGGTTCACGAAGGTCTTGTCGCCGGCCTCGCGCTGGCGCTCGTTGAGCCGCTCGAACGCATCGCGGCGCATATAGACCTCGCCGCGCACCTCCAGCACCGCCGGCGCTCCCTTGCCGAGGCGCAGCGGAATCTGGCGGACGGTGCGGATGTTCTGGGTGACGTCCTCGCCGACCTCGCCGTCGCCGCGCGTGGCGGCCTGCACGAGCACGCCGCGCTCGTAGCGCAGGTTCATCGCGAGGCCGTCGAACTTGAGTTCGGCGGTGTAGGCGACCGGCGGGTCGTCTTCCTTCAGGCCAAGCTCGCGGCGCACCCGGGCGTCGAACGCGGCGGCGCCGGTCGCCTCGGTGTCGGTCTCGGTGCGGATGCTGAGCATCGGCACGCGGTGGCGCACCGTGGCGAAGGCGCCAAGCGGCGCGCCGCCCACGCGCCGGGTCGGCGAATCGGGAGTTTCGAGTTCGGGATGGGCCAGCTCCAGCGCCTGGAGCTGCTGGAACAGGCGGTCGTATTCGGCATCGGGGACGACCGGCGCGTCGAGCACATAGTAGGCGTGCGCATAGCGGTCGAGCTGCTCGCGCAACGCCGCGGCCTGCGCCGCTGGCGAGGTCGGCGCGCTGCTGAAAAGGTCGTGGTGGGGCATCTTCCGAGTTTACGGAGTGCGTACGGCATGTCGGCGGACCCCGGCCGTCGAAAAAACCTGACAGGATCGTGTCAACCGCCCTTCGATCATCGCTCTCAATCCCCCGCACACACGACCTTTCCCGCCGGAGCACGCACCATGAGCCTCGCCGCCGATTTCCTCCTGGGCACCGCCGATGATCCGTCCGGCCTGGGCCGCGCCCTCGCCTCGCTCGGCGACGGCCAGACCGGCGGCTTCGGCCGACGCTGGACCTTCGAGGACGGCTCCTCCATCGAGATCGGCAGCCGCGAGGTGTCGCGCTGCCATCCGGCCTCTGCGGCCAGCTTCGACATCGAGCGTCCGCACGCCTGAGAGGGTGCGAACGAACCCGGCATGCCCGCTCGCCTCGCCAGCGGCTACGCCGGATTCATTCACACCTTCTGAGCCGGCGCGGCCTGCGAGCGGCGCGGCAGTTCCGCCGCGGCGCGGGCGAGCGTGGTGATGCGGTTCCAGTCGCCCGCGGCCAGCGCATCGGCCGGCGTAAGCCACGAACCGCCCACGCATTCCACGTTCGGCAGCGACAGGAACTCCGCCGCGTTGGATGGGCTGATGCCGCCGGTCGGGCAGAAGCGCACGTCGCCGAACGGGCCATGCCATGCCTTGAGCATGGCCGCGCCGCCCGCCTGCAGCGCCGGGAAGAACTTGAGTTCGCCGTAGCCGTCCTCCTGCGCCTGCAGGATCTCGCTGCCGGTCGAAACCCCGGGCAGCAGCGGCAGGCCCGCATCGCGGGCCGCGCGCCCGATGCCGTGCGTGTAGCCCGGGCTCACGGCGAAGCGCGCGCCGGCATCGACCACGGTCTGCACCTCGGCGGCCGAGCGCACCGTGCCGGCGCCGGGCACCGCCTCGGGTACCGCGCGCGCGATCGCCTTGATGGCGGCCAGGCCCTGCGGCGTGCGCAGCGTCACCTCCAGCATGCGGATGCCGCCGGCGACCAGCGCGCGGGCCAGCGGCACGGCCTGCGCCAGATCGTGGATGACGATGACGGGGATGACGGGGGCGTCGCGCATCACGTCGAGGGACGTGAGCGCGGGAGAGTTCACAGCCATGTTACGGCTCCTTCTTCTGCGGTGAGTGCATTCCTGCGCATGCCGGCGAACAGCTCGCGGCCGATGCCGACGCCGTTGGACGCGGCCAGCGCCGGCGGGATGGCCGCGGGCTCGCGGGCGGCCCATTCGCCGGCAGGCACCAGGGCCTCCAGCGTGCCGGCCACGGCGTCGAGCCGGATCACGTCGCCGTCGCGCACCCGCGCCAGCGGCCCGCCGGCCACGGCCTCGGGCGACACGTGGATGGCGGCCGGCACCTTGCCCGAGGCGCCGCTCATGCGGCCGTCGGTCACCAGCGCCACGCGGCGGCCCTTGCCCTGCAATACCGCGAGCGGTGGGGTGAGCTTGTGCAGTTCGGGCATGCCATTGGCGTTCGGCCCCTGCCAGCGCACGACGCAGACCACGTCGCGGTCCAGCTCGCCGGCCTGGAACGCATGCTGCAGCGCAGCCTGGGAATCGAAGACCCGGGCCGGCGCCTCGACCACGTGGCGGTCTTCCGGCACGGCCGAGACCTTGATCACGCTGCGCCCCAGGTTGCCCTGGAGCAGCCTGAGGCCACCCGTCGCGCTGAACGGCGCGGTCGCCGGCCGCACCACGGCCTCGTCGCGGCTGGCGCCGATGGTGTGCCAGGCGAGCTTGCCTTCGCCGTCGAGCGAAGGCTCGGCCGTGTATTCGCGGATGCCGCCGGGGCGCACGGTGAGCGCGTCCTCGTGCAGCAGGCCATTGTCGAGCAGTTCACGCAGCACGTAGCCCGGGCCGCCCGCGGCCTGGAACTGGTTCACGTCGGCGCTGCCGTTGGGATAGACCCGGGCCAGCAGCGGAACCACGTCCGACAGGGCCGAGAAGTCGTCCCAGTCGATCACGATGCCGGCCGCGCGCGCCACGGCCACCCAGTGGATCAGGTGGTTCGTCGAGCCGCCGGTGGCCAGCAGCGCGGCCATGGCATTGACGATGGCGCGTTCGTCGACCACGTGGCATATGGGAGCGAAGCGCCCGCGGTGCGGTGTGATGCCCAGCACCGTGCGCGCCGCCTCGCGCGTGAGCTGCTCGCGCAGGTCGCCGCCCGGGTTGACGAAGGCCGTGCCCGGCACGTGCAGGCCCATGGCTTCGAGCAGCATCTGGTTGCTGTTGGCCGTGCCGTAGAAGGTGCAGGTGCCCTCGCCGTGGTAGGCCTGGGTCTCGGCCTCCAGCAGTTCGGCGCGGCCGACCAGGCCCTGGGCGGCCTGCTCGCGCACCTTGGCCTTGGCATTGTTGGAGAGGCCCGAGGTCATTGGCCCGGCCGGCACGAAGACGGTGGGCAGGTGGCCGAAGTGCAGCGCGCCGATCAGCAGGCCCGGTACGATCTTGTCGCACACGCCCAGCATCAGCGCCGCGTCGAACACGTCGTGCGACAGCGCCACGGCGGTGGCCATGGCGATCACGTCGCGGCTGAAGAGCGACAGCTCCATGCCCGGCGTGCCCTGGGTCACGCCGTCGCACATGGCCGGCACGCCGCCGGCCACCTGGGCCATGGCGCCGTGGCGGTGGGCCTCGTCCTTGATGAGGTCGGGATAGTGCTGCAGCGGCGCGTGGGCCGACAGCATGTCGTTGTAGGCGGTGACGATGCCGATGTTGGGCGCGCGCTCGGCCACAACGCGCACCTTGGCCAGCGCCGGCAGGGCGCGCCGGCGGTCGTCGGCCGGCACGCCGGCGAACGCGTGGGCCACGTTGGCGCAGCCCATGCGCTCGGTGCCAGGCGGTGCGCTGGCGGCGGCGTCCACCCGGTGGAGGTAGTCGCGGCGGCTGGCCTCGCTGCGTGCACGGATGCGCGCGGTGACCGCCTCGACGGTGGAATGGAGTTTCATGATGGGGGCTCTAATCAGGTAACTTAATTACACATCGATCCTACCCCGAAAACACCGCGACCGGCTAGCGGACGGCCGCCCGCCGCGCCGTCGGATAGAGTGAAGCTTCCATGCCTTCCGCCACCGCCACGCCCGACCTCTTCGCTGCCGAGCCGCCGCCGTCGCCGTCGACCGCGTGGCTCGGCCCGCAGACCGCGGTGTTGCGCGGCTTCGCGCTGCCCGCCGCCGGCCTCCTGCTGGACGGCATCGCGCGCATCGCGGCGCAGGCGCCGTGGCGCCGCATGCAGACGCCAGGCGGCTACACCATGTCGGTGGCCGTCACCAACTGCGGTGCGTTCGGCTGGACCAGCGACCGCCGCGGCTACCGCTACGGCGCTGTTGATCCGCTGACCGGCCATCCCTGGCCGGCGCTGCCGCCCGCCTTGCTGCAGCTCGCAGGCGAGGCGGCCGCCGCCGCCGGCTTCGGCGGCTTCGTGCCGGACGCCTGCCTGGTCAACTGCTACGCGCCCGGCGCGCGGCTGTCGCTGCACCAGGACCGCGACGAGCGCGACTTCGGCGCGCCGATCGTCTCCGTGTCGCTCGGCATGCGGGCGACCTTCCTGTTTGGCGGCCTGGCCCGCGCCGACAAGCCGGTGCCGGTGCCGCTGGAGCATGGCGACGTGGTCGTCTGGGGCGGCGTCGACCGGCTGCGCTTCCACGGCGTGCGGCCGCTGCACGGCGCGCCGCACCCGGTGCTGGGCGAGCGGCGCATCAACCTCACCTTCCGCCGGGCCGGCTGACCGGGCCCCGCGCGTCGGCGGCACGGCAGGCCGCGTGCGACGCGGCGCCGATGACCGCGAGGTTGTAGCGGCCGATCGGGCTGCCCTGCTCCGCCGCCGCACGGCTCCAGTGCGCCGCCTCGCAGGGCGCTGCGGCCACCTGGCCGCCGTGCAGCGCCGGGCCGGCCAGCAGCACGCCGGCCAGCATCTCCTGGGCTCCGGCATCGCCGCCGGCTGCGCTCTGGCGCAGCCAGCGCAGCATCGCGGGGTAGTCGCGCTCGGTGCGGGCTTCGAGCGCGAGCTGGTACGCCTGCTCGGGCGTCGGCACCGCCTGCGGCGCGGCAGCGGCCGGCAGCGCCGCGGTGGCGAAGGCGAGCGCGGCCAGGCGCCGCGGCAGGGGGGATGGGAAAGAGCGAAGGGCCATGGCCGTCTCCTGGTGGGCAAGCAATGGTCAGCCGCGCAACGCGAGTTCCATCCCGAGCAGCGCCAGCAGCACGAGAAAACCGATGCGGAACCAGCGCGGGCCGATGCGCGCGCGCAGGCGCTGCCCCAGCGCCATGCCCGCGAGCGCCGGCAGGATCGCGAGCGCCGAGCCGCCGAGCTGCGCCGGCCGCAGCCCGCCATGCAGCGCGAGCCCGGCCGCGAGCGCCACGGTCGAGACGGTGAACGACAGGCCGAGCGCCTGCACCAGCGCGTCCTTGTCGAGCCGCAGCGCCTGCAGATACGGCACCGCCGGGATCACGAAGACGCCGGTGGCGCCGGTGACCAGCCCGGTGGCGAAGCCCACGGCCGGCGCGAGCCAGCGCTCCCAGCGCGCCGGCACCGCGAGCGCGGGCGACAGCAGCGCCCAGCCGGCATAGGCGACGAGCGCCACGCCGAGAGCGCGCGCGGACGCACCGGCCCGTGCGCCGGTCAGCAGCGCGGCGCCGAACAGCGTGCCGGCCGCGATGGCCGCGAGCATCGGCGCCAGCCGCCGCGCGAGGCCGCGCGCATCGGGGCCGGCCGCGAGCTGCCAGACGTTGGTGACGAACGACGGCACCACGAGCAGCGCCGCCGCGGCGGCCGGCGCCATCACGCTGCCGAGCAGGCCCATGGCCACCGTCGGCAGGCCCATGCCGCTCACGCCCTTGACGAAGCCGGCGAGCGCGAAGGTCGCGGCGACCAGCGCGAGGAAGAAGGCGGAAGGCAGTTCGGGCATGCGCCGATTGGGCAGGGGCGGCCGCGCGCGCACAATGCGGAAGTTCCGCCGCTGCCTTTGGATGGGCCGAAGGCAGGCACCGGACCCGAGAGAGCGATCCGATGCGGCTCGACCTTGCCGACCTGCGCCTTTTCCTCCGCATCGTCGACGCCGGCAGCATCACCGAAGGTGCGGCGCGCGCCCACCTCGCGCTCGCCTCGGCCAGCGAGCGGCTGCGCAGCATCGAGGCCGATGCCGGCGTGCAGCTGCTCGAACGCCGCCACCGCGGCGTGGTGCCGACCGAAGCCGGCGAGGCGCTGGTCCACCACGCGCGGCTGATGCTGCGCCAGCGCGAGCGGCTGCAGGGCGAGCTGCGCGACTTCGCCGCCGGCATGCGCGGCACGCTGCGGCTCTATGCCGGCACGGCCGCGCTCACCGGCTTCCTGCCCGCGCGGCTCGCGCCCTGGCTCGCGGCGCGGCGCAGCTCACGGTCGAGCTGCACGAACGCACCAGCACCGACATCGTGCGCGCCGTGGCCGCGGGGCTGGTGGAGGCCGGCATCGTCACCGACGCGGTCGACGCCGGCGCGCTCGCGCTGGAGCCGCTGGCGCACGACCCGCTCGTGCTGGCCGTGCCGCCGCAGCACGCGCTCGCGCGGACCCGCGCCGCGGTGGCGCTGGCCGACGTGCTCGGCGAGCCGTTCGTCGGCCTGGCCCACGGCAGCGCGCTGCAGGCCCACGTCGAGCAGCAGATCGCCCGCATCGGCAGGCGGCCGCCGGCGCTGCGCATCCGCATGGCCGACTTCGAAGGCGTCTGCGCCATGGTCTCGCAGGGCGTGGGCCTGGGCATCGTGCCGCAGGCCGCGGCGCGCGCGCAGCGGCGGCGCCATCCGCTGCGCACCGTCGCGCTGTCGGACGCCTGGGCGCGGCGCCGGCTCTGCCTGTGCACGCGCGGGCGCGAGACGCTGTCGGCGCCGATGCGCGCGCTGTCCGACCATCTGGCCGGCACGGCCTGAACCGCTCCACAGAAACGACACAGCCCGGCCGAGGCCGGGCTGTGCGCGGTGGACGAGCCGGGAATCAGTTCGCCAGAACCACTTCGACGCGGCGCGCCTCGGCTTCGCTGCCGGTGCCGGTCAGCGCCTCGGGCTTGCGCAACTCGATCTTCTCTTCGGGCACGCCGATGGACTTGAGCGCCTCGCGCACGGCCAGCGCGCGCTGCTTGGCCAGCTCCTCGTTGGCGGCGGGGTCGCCGGTGCTGTCGTGGTAGCCCGAGACCACGGCGGTGCGGCCCGCAGCCACGCCCTGGGCCACGGCGGCCAGGGCTGCGGCCGCATCCGGGGCCACGTCGGCACGGCCGGTGGCGACGTAGAAGCGGACCACGCCAGCCTCTGCCCGCACCGTCGGACGGTCGGCCGGGATCACCAGCAGCACGTCGCCGGCGGCCGGCGCCACGACGGCAGCCGCGACCGGCGTGCCCGGCTGGCGGGCCACGCCGCGCTGGTAGACGACCGTGCCGACCACGGTGGCGACCACCAGGGCGACCAGGCCGAACACGAAACCGAGCACGAACCGCTGTTGGCCGTCGCCGTCGGAACTCTGGGACATCTTGGAAACTCCGTCTGGATTGGTTTGGAAATAAGGAAATGCGAAAACGAGAAGCCGGAGGATTGTAAATTCACGCCATGCGCCTGCCGTCCGATCTTCCACCCCGCAACACCGACCTGCTGCTCGAGCAGGCGCTGTGCGACTGGGGCGGGGAGGACGACCTCTGGGTCTTCGGCTACGGCTCGCTGCTGTGGCGGCCCGAATTCGACTACGCCGAGCGCCGCCCGGCCCACGTTCACGGCTGGCACCGCGCGCTGCGCATGTGGAGCCACGTGCACCGCGGCACGCCCGAGTGCCCGGGCCTGGTGTTAGGCATGATCTCGGGCGGCAGCTGCCGCGGCATGGTGTTCCGCGTGCCGCGCGACCAGGCCCCGGCGGTGATGCGCGCGCTGTGGCAGCGCGAAATGGCCACCTCCGCCTACGACCCGCGCTGGCTGCGCTGCCGCACCGAGTCGGGCTGCGTCCAGGCCCTGGGCTTCACCCTCTCGCGCGAAAGCCCGGACCACGCCGGCGAGCTGCCCGAGGATGAATACCGCCGCATCTTCTCGCAGGCCGCCGGCTGCTTCGGCACCACGCTGGACTACGCCCGCTCCACCTACGACGAGCTGCGGCGCCTGGGCATCCACGACCGCGCGCTGGGCCGGCTGCTGGCGCTGTCGGCGTCATCCGGGGGCGCACAATCGCGGGCATGAGCTCCCGCCCCGCCCTGCCGACGGGGGCTTGCACCGAAGTGCGTGGCACGAAGGCCTCTCAATGAGTTCCGACCTTTCTTCTTCGATCGCCGATCTGCGCAAGAGTTACGAGCGCGCCGAGCTTGGCGAGGATGCGTCCCGCGCCGATCCGCTGGCGCAGTTCGACCAGTGGCTCGGCGAGGCCATCGCCGCGCAGGTGCCCGAGCCCAACGCGATGACGCTCGCGACCGTCGGCGGCGACCTGCGGCCGAGCACGCGCGTCGTGCTGGTCAAGGGCTACGACGAACGCGGCATCGTCTGGTACACCAACTACGACAGCCGCAAGGGCCGCGAGATCGCCGGCAACCCGTATGCGGCGCTGCAGTTCCACTGGGTCGAACTGGAGCGCGTGGTGCGCATCGAGGGCCTCGTCGAAAAGACCTCGGCCGAGGAGAGCGACGCCTATTTCAGGAGCCGCCCCCTCGATTCGCGCATCGGCGCCTGGGCCAGCCCGCAGAGCCAGGTCATCCCCGGCCGCGGTGTGCTGGTGGCCAACGCGGCCAAGTACGGCGCGCAGTTCCTGCTGCAGCCGCCGCGCCCGCCGCACTGGGGCGGCCTGCGCCTGGTGCCCGACCGCTGGGAGTTCTGGCAGGGCCGCAAGAGCCGGCTGCACGACCGGCTGCGCTACCGGCGGGACGGCGGCGGTTGGGTGCGCGAGCGGCTGGCGCCCTGACGCCACCGTCCGTGCCGCAGCGCGGCCGCCCCGGCGTTCCATCGCGGTCGGTCACATACTCCCCTCCCTACACCCTTCTGGCACGCTCAGTTCAAGCACTGTAGAGCTATACCCCGGCACTTCCGATGGGAGCTGATGGGCTGTCCGCACCCGGGGGCGCGGATTCCGAATATGCAACACCGAAAAATTCATTTGAATGCCTAGCTTTGCTCGCTTTTAATGTGATTATGATGGTTACACACTATCTTTATTTTTTTCACGCCGGGCCTTCCTTGCGGCGGGTGCGCTGGCCGGCGCCGGCGGCCTCTGGCGGAGCGCGGCGGCCCAGCCCGGCGGGCGGCCGGTGCTGAAGGTCTGTGCCTTCAAGGGCGACGACTCGGAATTCATCGAGGCGGCCGGCGCGGTGTCGGATGCCTATACGCTTCAGCGCATTCCGTTCGCCTCGTCCATGAACGCAGCCCAGGCGCTGGCGGCCGGCGCGATCGACGCCGCCGCCTTTTCCAGCATCACACCGGTGTTCATGCCGCCGGGCGCGCCGATCCGGCAGGTGGCCTACTACCGGCTCGGCTCCTTCATCTACAAGGTGCTGGTGCCTCCCGGCTCGCCGATCCAGCGCCTGGCGCAGCTCAAGGGAGCGCGCGTGGGCTACATGCGCGCCGGGCCGCTGCACCTGCTGCTGCTCAACCTGCTCGACAAGGCGGGGCTGCGCGCCAACGATGTCCAGGCCATTGCGCTGACAGCCCAGGACGCGACCTCCGCTTTCGTGAGCGGCCATCTCGACGTGCTGCTGGCGGGCATGTATTCCACCTGCTTCCAGGCCGAGAAGGCCGGCGGCACCGCGATAGCGACCGGGCGCGAGCTGCCGGGCTTCGATGGCCGCAACGGCTCGGTGGTCGCGGTCCACGAGAAGGTGCTGGCCGATCCGGCGAAGACGGCGGCGCTGCGCCAGTACCTCGCGCAGCTGCAGAAGGTGTGGCGCTGGATCGACGCCGCGCCCGGCCCGTGGTCCGAGCGTATCGCCCGCATCACCGGCGCCACGCCCGACTACGTGCTGCGCAACCGCACGCGCGAGCCCGGCACCCACTTCCTGCCGCCCGCGCAGGGTATGGCGAGGCAGCAGGCAATCGCCGACGTGTTCGCGCGCGCCGGCGTCATCCGCGCCGGCGCCACGGTCGCGCCGCTGTGGGAGCCGTCGTTCTCGCTGCCGGCCGCCTCCTAGAGCTCCCGTTCCCCGTCTCCACGCCATGCCGATCGAAATCCGGGCCAAGGGCCTGCCCACCTACCCCATCGATACCGTCCGCGCCCACCAGGGCCCCTACTACGGCGGGCTGTTCCCCGCGCCGGGCGAGAAAGTCGATGTCGAGCCCGGCGTGCTCGAAGCGGCCGCGCGCGCCCACGAGGCCGCGGGCTACGACAGCATCCTTGTGCCGCAGGCCAACGCCGCGGGCGATGTGTGGACCACCGCCGCCTGGGCGCTGGCCGCCACGCGGCGCATCCGGATCGCCGCGGCCCACCGCGTCGGGCTGCAGCTGCCGACCCAGGCCGCCAAGGCCTATGCGAACCTGCATGCGCTCTCGGGCGGGCGCGCCGCCGTCCATATGATCCAGGGCAACGAGGACGACCTGCGCCGCGAGGGCGAATTCCTCGACAAAAAGAGCCGCTACCGCCGCAGCGGCGAATACCTGGAAATCTTCCATCGCTCGCTGCACGGCGCGGAGCCGTTCGACTTCCAGGGTGAGTTCTACGCGGTGCAGGGCGCCTGGCTCAGCACGCGCCTGCCCGCGGCGCCGGTCATCTCGCTCTCGGGCGCCTCGCCGCAGGGGATCGCGCTGGCCGCGCGGTATGCCGACGTCTACGGCCTCTACAGCCTGCCGCTGCAGCAGACCCGCCAGACGCTGCAGACCCTGCGCAGCGCGGCGGCCGCCCATGGCCGCACGATCCGCTTCTGGCGCGACTCCAACTTCATCCTGGCGGACACCGACGAGCAAGCCTGGCGGCTGGCCCGCAGCCTCGCCGACCAACTCCGTCAGCGGCTGGCCGGTGGCAACGCGCCGTTTCCCCGGCGTGCGGCACCCGCGAGCACCGGCCACCAGCTCATCGTTGCCGCTGCGGCCGCGGGCGAGCAGCACGACCGCGCGCTATTCACCGGCATCTCGCAGCTGCGCAACGGTTGGGGCCCAGCCTTCGTCGGCTCGCCCGAGACCGCTGCGGCCGCCGTGCTCGATTACTACGAACTCGGCGTCGAAGCCTTCTCCCTCGGCCTGCCGCAGGCCACGCCGCACGACCTGGCGCTGCGCGACGAGCTCATCGCCCGCCTGCGCGCGGGCGCGGTTGCCATCGACGCGCGGCATGGCGCCTCTTCTCAAGCCCCCACGTCATCCCTCTCCTGAGACCACCACCATGAAGAACCGCCCGCATGCCTTGCGCCCCGTGCCCTCCGCCGTGCTGCTGGCCGTGCTGATGCAAGGCCAGCACGCCAGCGCGCAGCAGTCGGACGCAGCAGCAGCCGACTCGTTGAAACTGCCGGATGTCGTGATCTCGTCGGAGCGCCGGCAAAGTCTGCAAAAGGACACGCCGGTCTCCGTCGCGGTCACCTCGTCGGAGGAACTGCAGAAGCTGGGCTACGCATCGCTGCAGGACCTGGTGGGCGTTGCTCCGGGGCTCACCATTCCGCCCGGCTACCGCAACCAGCTCGGCAATATCTACATCCGCGGCGTGATCGGTGCAGCCTACCTCGACGACACGCCGGTCGGCAGCGGCATGGGCGCCACCAATTTCGACCTGCCGGACATCGAGCGCATCGAACTCGTCCGCGGGCCGCAGGGCACGCTGTTCGGCCAGAACTCCACGGGTGGCGCCATCCGCGTCATATCGCGCGACCCCGACGGCAGCCTGATCTTGCCCCCGTTTCACGGACACCCCTATAAGCGATTAACTATCGCAATAGGAGGTGGACGATGACCAAGAGCAAGGCAAGCAGAAAGGGGCAGGAGTTCAGCCTGGAGTTCAGGCAGCAGGCACTGTTGCGAGCGGCCACAGAAGGGGTAACCACGGTGGCTCGTGATCTGGGGTTGCAGCCTGCCCAGCTGTACAGTTGGCGCGCCCAGGCGCGGCGGCACGACCAGGACGATCAGGCACAACGCTTGGAGTTGGCCGAACATGCACGGCTCAAACGTGAAGTGGCGCGGCTGGAGGAGGAGAACGCTTTCCTAAAAAAAGCGGCGGCGTACTTCGCCAAACAGCCCAAGTGAAGTACGCAACGATGAAAGCGCACGAAGGCACATTCAGGGTGCGTCTGATGTGCCGAGTGCTGTCGGTGTCTCCAAGCGGCTACTATGCTTGGCGCAAGCGTATGCCGTCCCAACGGACCCAGGCTCGGACGGCGCTGGATGTGCAAGTGGAACAGACCTTCACTCTGCGCAAGGGCCGCGAAGGATCGCCGCGACTAGCACGCAGGCTGGGCGTAAGCCGTCGTCAGGTGGCCGAAAG
>WNDY01000050.1 GCA_009914555.1 Xylophilus sp. | reverse complement strand
TGAAGACGGCCTGCGTCCATGGTCAACGGTTTGCCACACGCGAGCAGGCACGCCAGGCGGTCATGGACTGGATCGCCTTCTACAACCATTCGCGGCTACATTCGGCGTTGGGCTACCTCAGCCCCATACAGTTCGAACAACGCTGGTTGGCGACGCAGCGCAAATCTGCCGCTTGATGACCGGGCTATGCACTCCGGTTTTCAGGGGCAACCTCAGTTGTCGGCGCGCGTGTGGCGCTTGAGCGTGCGCTGGATGTCGCGGCGCAGCCGGGCGGCGCCTTCGAACGTGGTGTCGAAGGCCTGCACCGCGCCTTCGGCCAGAGCCATCAGCTCGGCGACACGCGCGTCGCGCGTCGGGTCGGCCTGCGGTGTACGGCGGCGGCCGACCTCGGCCAGGCGATGCCGCAGCGCCTCGACCAGCTGCCGGCGGCGCTTGGGGCTGTGCAGCAGGTCGTCCTGCAGATACGGATTGCGCTGCACCACCCAGATGTCGCCGAGCACCTCGTAGAGCATGCGGGCGGAGCGGCCGGTCTGGCGCTCGCCGCGCAACTCCTGCAGCACGTCCCAGGCGCGGGCGCCGAGCAGGCGGATCACGATCTCGCGGTCGGAGAACGAGGTGTAGTTGTACGGGATCTCGCGCAGGCGGGCAGGCTCGGCCCCCTGCGAAACGAGGGTGGCCAATGCGGTCGGTGCATTCATGGGGCTTTGGACCTCGGTCGGGGCGCCGGTGCGCCCGCGTACCGGGTGTGGGGGGCCATGATTTTATCGCCAGGCCCGCCGGTCCGCGCGGAGGGCGGCCCGTCCTGCCCATCACCACACATCCCATGGGGTATACGCCCACAGCGCGCGACGGGAGCACGCGCTGGCATGCTACCCCGAGGGGTATTTATGACGAGCCGCGATCAGAACAGCAAGCGGCTGCGGATCGTGCCCGGCACCTGGGCCAGCTTCTCCTGCGCGATGCGCGAGGCGTCGTCGGCCTCCACGTCGGTCACCACGTAGCCGATCTTCTCGTTGGTCTGCAGGTACTGCGACGCGATGTTGACGCCGTGCTCGGAGAAGATCCGGTTGATCTGCGACAGCACGCCCGGCACGTTCTGGTGGATGTGCAGGATGCGGTGCTTGCCCGGGTGCGCCAGCAGCGCGACTTCGGGAAAGTTGACCGACGAGGTGGTCGTGCCGTTGTCGCTGTACTTCACCAGCTTCTCGGCCACTTCGAGGCCGATGTTGGCCTGCGCCTCGACCGTGGAGCCGCCGATGTGCGGCGTGAGGATCACGTTGTCCAACCCGCGCAGCGGCGAGACGAACTCGTCGTTGTTGCTGCGCGGCTCGGTCGGGAACACGTCGATGGCCGCGCCCAGCAGCTTTCTGGCCTTGATCGCCTCGGCCAGCGGCTCGATCTCGACGACCGTGCCGCGCGAGGCGTTGATGAGGATGGCGCCGGGCTTGAGCGCGTCGAGCTCGGCCTGGCCGATCAGCCACTTGGTGGCCGGCGTCTCGGGCACGTGCAGGCTCACGATGTCGCTCTGCGCCAGCAGCGCATGGAGGCTGCCGACCTGGCGCGCGTTGCCCAGCGGCAGCTTGGTCACCACGTCGTAGAACGCCACGTGCATGCCCAGCGATTCGGCCAGCACCGACAGCTGCGTGCCGATCGAGCCGTAGCCGACGATGCCCAGCGTCTTGCCGCGGATCTCGTAGGAGTTGGCGGCCGATTTCAGCCAGCCGCCGCGGTGGGCGATGGCGTTCTTCTCGGGCACGCCGCGCAGCAGCAGGATTGCCTCGGCCAGCACCAGCTCGGCCACCGAGCGGGTGTTGGAATACGGCGCGTTGAACACGGCGATGCCGCGCTCGCGCGCCGCGCCCAGGTCGATCTGGTTGGTGCCGATGCAGAACGCGCCCACGGCCACCAGCTTGTGCGCATGGGCCAGCACGTCGGCCGTGAGCTGCGTGGCCGAGCGGATGCCGAGGAAGTGCACGTCTGCGATGCGCTCCTTCAGTTCGTCGGACGGCAGGGCCTTCGGCAGCGTCTCGATCTGGCTGTACCCCGCGGAGCGCAAGACCTCGGACGCCGAGGGATGCACGCCCTCCAGCAGAAGGAACTTGATCTTGCTTTTGTCCAACGAGGTCTTTCCCATGGGCTTGTCCAGTGTCAGGAAGGTTGGGGTGGAAGGAACGCGCGGCGAGGGATGGTGCAGCGCAACAAATGACAAGAAATCCTAGCACGCAGCCACGGCACCGTGCGCGGCAGGGGTATCCTGCCGGGCGCGCCGCAACGGGTTTTTCCGCTTGGAGCGGCGCCATGCCCGTGTCACAAAGGGCACCTAGCATCCCACCTTTTTCCCGCCTCCAGGAGTTCCCATGCAATTCCGCTCCCTGGCCGTGGCCGCCGCCTTCGGCATGGCCGCCAGCCTTTGCGCCCACGCGCAGACCGAGATCCAGTGGTGGCACTCGATGACCGCCGTGAACGGCGAATGGGTCAACGACCTGGCCCGTCAGTTCAACGAGAGCCAGAAGGAATACAAGGTCGTCCCGACGTTCAAGGGCTCGTACGACGAATCCATGACGGCCGCGATCGCCGCCTTCCGCGCCGGCAATGCGCCGCACATCCTGCAGGTGTTCGAAGTGGGCACGGCCACGATGATGGCCAGCAAGGGCGCCGTGATACCGGTGGCCAAGGTCATGCAGGACGCCGGCAAGAAGTTCGATCCGGCCGCCTACGTGCCGGCCGTGGCCGGCTACTACACCGCGCCGAACGGCCAGATGCTGAGCTTTCCGTTCAACAGCTCGACGACGATCTTCTACTTCAACAAGGACGCTTTCAAGGCCGCCGGCCTGCCGACCGACAAGGCGCCGGCCACCTGGCCCGAAGTGGTCTCCGCCGCGGCCAAGCTCAAGGCCGCCGGCCACAAGTGCCCGTTCACCACGGCCTGGCAGAACTGGACCCAGCTCGAGAGCTTCTCGGCCTGGCACAACGTGGAGTTCGCCACCAAGGCCAACGGCCTGCAGGGCCTGGATGCGCGCCTGAAGGTCGACTCGCCGCTGCACCTGCGCCACATCGAGACCCTGGCCAACATGGCTAAGCAGGGCCTGTTCGTCTACAAGGGCCGCGGCAACGTGCCCGAGGCCAGCTTCGTCTCGGGCGAATGCGCCATGATCAACACCTCCTCGGGCTTCTACGGCAACGTGGCCAAGAACGCCAAGTTCGCCTACGGCCTGGCGCCGCTGCCCTACTACCCCGACGTGCCGGGCGCGCCGCAGAACACCGTGATCGGCGGCGCGAGCCTGTGGGTCATGTCGGGCAAGAAGGCCGCTGAGTACAAGGGCGTAGCCGAGTTCTTCTCGTTCATCTCCACGCCCGAAGTGCAGTCCGCCAGCCACAAGCGCACCGGCTACCTGCCGGTGACCACGGCGGCCTACAAGCTCACCGAAGAATCGGGCTTTTACAAGCAGAACCCCGGCACCGACGTGGCCGTTACGCAGATGATCCGCAAGGTGACCGACAAGAGCCGCGGCATCCGCCTGGGCAACTACGTGCAGATCCGCGCCATCGAGGACGAGGAGCTCGAACAGGTCTGGAACGGCAAGAAGACGCCCAAGGAGGCCCTGGACGCCATCGTCAAGCGCGGCAACGAGCAGCTCGAACGGTTCCAGAAGGCCAACAAGGGGTGAAACACCGCTGTTGAACGCGCCCTGCGCAGGCTAGACTCGCCGCCGCCCCGGCACCGGCCGCCGGGGCGGCGATTTCTCTTTTGGATCCATGGAAAAACGCGTCCTCTTCCGCTCCCGCTGGCTGCCCTGGCTGCTGCTGGCGCCGCAGCTCGCCGTCATCTGCGTGTTCTTTTTCTGGCCGGCCGGCCAGGCGCTGCTGCAGTCGCTGCAGCAGCAGGATGCGTTCGGCACCTCCACCGAATGGGTCGGGCTGGCCAATTTCACCCAGCTGTTCAACGACCCGGGCTATGTCGATTCGTTCAAGACCACCGCCCTCTTCTCGGTACTGGTGGCCGGCAGCGGACTGGTGCTGTCGCTGCTGCTGGCCGTGTTCGCCGACCGCATCGTGCGCGGCGCCATGGTCTACAAGACGCTGCTAATCCTGCCCTATGCGGTCGCGCCCGCGGTCGCCGCAGTGCTCTGGGTCTTCATGTTCTCGCCCTCGATCGGTGTCGTTGCCTATGCGCTCGGCAGGATCGGCATCGACTGGAACCACTTGCTCAACGGCGCGCATGCGATGACGCTGATCGTGATCGCCGCGGTCTGGAAGCAGATCTCGTACAACTTCCTCTTCTTCCTGGCCGGCCTGCAATCGATACCCAAGTCGCTCATCGAGGCGGCCGCCATCGACGGCGCGCGGCCGTGGCGCCGGTTCTGGACGATCCAGTTCCCGCTGCTGTCGCCCACGACCTTCTTCCTGCTGGTCATCAACGTGGTCTATGCGTTCTTCGACACCTTCGCCATCGTGGACGCGGCCACGCACGGCGGACCGGGCAAGGATACGACCATCCTCGTCTACAAGGCTTATTACGACGGATTCAAGGCGCTGGACCTCGGCGGCTCGGCCGCGCAGTCGGTGGTGCTGATGCTCATCGTCATCGCGCTGACCGTGGTGCAGTTCCGCTACGTCGAGAAGAAAGTGAACTACTGAGATGAAACGACACCCCCCCGAGCGGCTTTGCCGCTCCCCCCTTCTCTTGCGTCGCTGCGCTCCTTGGAAGGGGGGCGACGCCAGCGCGGCGGGGCGGCCCTTGCGCGGCGTCCGCTGGCCTGGGCCGCGTCAGTTTCATGCGCTGCGGGTGGCGCGTCGCGCAATGGATCACTGAAATGGTCGAACGTCGCTTTGCCTCGGGCCTGCTGAGCCACCTGGTCATGCTGATCGGCGTGGCCGTCGTGGCCTTCCCGATCTACCTGGCCTTCATCGCCTCCACCCACACGCCGCAGGAGATTGTGCAGGCGCCGATGCCGCTGCTGCCGGGCTCGAACTTCTGGGAGACCTACCGCGCCACGCTGTTCGGCCGCGACACCGGCGCCGGCTCGCATGCACCGGTGGCCCGCATGATGTGGGTGAGCCTGGTGTCGGCACTGATCATCACCTTCGGCAAGATCGCAATCTCGCTGCTGTCGGCCTTTGCGGTGGTGTACTTCCGCTTCCCGTTCAAGCGGCTGTGCTTCTGGGCCATCTTCGTCACGCTGATGCTGCCGGTGGAAGTGCGCATCGGGTCGACCTACCAGGTCGTCTCCGACCTGGGCATGCTCAACAGCTATGCCGGCCTCACGGTCCCGCTGATCGCATCGGCCACGGCCACCTTCCTGTTCCGCCAGTTCTTCCTGACCGTGCCCGACGAACTCGTCGAGGCCGCCCGCATGGACGGCGCCGGCCCGATGCGCTTCTTCAAGGACGTGCTGGTGCCGCTGTCGAAGACATCGATCGCGGCGCTGTTCGTCATCCAGTTCATCTACGGCTGGAACCAGTACCTCTGGCCCCTGCTGGCCACCACCAACGAGGACATGTACCCCGTGGTGATCGGCATCAAGCGCATGATCGCCGGCGGCGACGGCCAGAACGAGTGGAACGTCGTCATGGCCACCGCGCTGCTCGCCATGCTGCCGCCGGCCGTCGTCGTGGTGCTTATGCAGAAGTGGTTCGTCAAGGGTCTTGTGGATACCGAAAAGTAAGCAGAACACACACATGGCAGCCATTTCCCTCCAGGACGTCATCAAGCGCTACGGCCACGGGCCGAAGGCCAACCAGGTCATCCACGGCGTCCATGCCGAGGTCGTCGACGGCGAATTCATCGTGATCGTCGGGCCCTCGGGCTGCGGCAAGTCCACGCTGCTGCGCATGGTCGCGGGGCTGGAGGAGATCAGCGGCGGCACGATCTCGATCGGCGGCCGCGTGGTGAACGACCTGGAGCCGGCCGAGCGCGACATCGCGATGGTGTTCCAGAACTACGCGCTCTATCCGCACATGACAGTCTTCGAGAACATGGCCTATGGCCTGAAGATCGCAAGGGTGCCGAAGGACGACATCCGCGCACGGGTGGACAAGGCCGCGGAGATCCTCGAACTGGGCCATCTGCTGGAGCGCAAGCCGCGTGAACTCTCCGGCGGCCAGCGCCAGCGCGTGGCCATGGGCCGCGCCATCGTGCGGCAGCCGCAGGTGTTCCTGTTCGACGAGCCGCTGTCCAACCTCGACGCCAAGCTGCGGGCGCAGACGCGCCTCGAAATCCAGAAGCTGCACCGGGAGCTGCGCATCACCAGCCTGTTCGTGACCCACGACCAGGTCGAGGCCATGACCCTGGCCCAGCGCATGATCGTGATGAACGGCGGGCGCGTGGAGCAGTTCGGCACGCCGGAGGAGGTCTATCACCGCCCGGCGTCGACCTTTGTGGCGAGCTTCATCGGATCGCCTCCGATGAACCTGCTCAAGAACGCGCCCGGCGGACGCGCTGGCGCCCTGCTCGGCATCCGCCCGGAACATATCGAGGTCGTCGTGGTGGCCGATGCAGCGCCAGCGCCATGGCAGGCGCGGGTCGAAACGGTGGAACTGCTCGGCGCGGAGCGCCTGGTCTATGCGCGCCTGGGGGACGAGCCGCTGATCGTGCGGGTGGAAGAAGGCAGTCCTGCGCCGGTTCCCGGCGCGCGTCTGCATCTGGCGCCGCGCGAGGACCGGCTGCACTGGTTCGATGCAGGCACGGGGCTTCGGCTGGCCGGCACCTGAGCCGCAGATCGACCGCCACCGTCGGCGCTCCAGACCGCGAAGGCTCCGGCACGTCGCGATCCCATCTTGTGAAAGCGTGACGACGGACGCTGGCGCATGGTCCCGCGTTCCCGGCCGCAGGCATGCCGCACGTTTTCGGGATGGGAAGAGCCGGTGGTGGTCGCACATGGGACATGCGTTTGCCGTCTGCCTGTCTGCCGCGATGGAGCGCCTGCGGCATCCTTGCAGCGTCGCTGACAGGCACAGCAGTGGCTGCTGCGCCTGCCGCTTGGTTCAGCTGGCGCAGCCTGGTCGACAACCGCGTCGCCTGCACCCAGACGTCACCGCGCCGGGGATGGGAACGCCATGGCGGACGGTTCCTGGACTCACGGTGCGCGCAGCCGATGAAAGCGAGGTGACGAGGCACGCAATCCGTACCAGTCGGAAACGAAAAAGCCCTGGAACCTTACAGTTCCAGGGCTATCCGTTTGGTGCGGCTGGCAGGAATCGAACCCACGACCCCTTGGTTCGTAGCCAAGTACTCTATCCAGCTGAGCTACAGCCGCGAAAGCATATATTGTAGCGTGCTTTTGACCAGTCTTTTTGAACTTGCCAACTTTTTGAAGTCCTCATCGTTGCTCTCACAACCATTCCTACTTCCTGCACGCTACAACTGCGGAGCCTTTGATTCTATACCGCATAGACACGACATCCGCCGGGACGGCATATTTTTGCCGACGCACACAAAACGCAGGAGGCAGCACAGCCGCCCGCTGCACATGCAGCGGGCGGCTTCGATAAGGGATGGTGCCGATTGTCGGTTTCGAACTGACGACCTTCCGCTTACAAGGCGGGTGCTCTACCAGCTGAGCTAAATCGGCCAATCACGCATTCTAGGCGATCACTTCACCCGCTTGAGCGAGGGGCGTGTCGCGCCGGGCTTTGGCGGATCGCCTCCGTCATCGTCACCTTGCGCATCTTCCGGGCTGACGATGGGCACGACGCGGTCATGCTCGGCAGCAATGTCCGGGACGCTGGCCAGCGGGGCCGTCCCCCGGCCAGCCGGCGGAGCCGCATCCGCCGCAGGCGCAGCCGCGGGGAACGCCATGCCTTGTCCGTTCTCGCGCGCGTAGATCGCGATGACGCGGCCGACCGGCACCACGATCTCGCGTGCCGTACCGGCGAACCGGGCCCGGAACTCGACGAAGTCGTTGCCGAGCTTCAGTGCGCTGGTCGCGTCGAAGCTGACGTTGAGGACGATCTCGCCCTCCTTCACGTACTCGCGCGGCACTTGCACGGATTCATCGACCTGCACTGCGATGTAGGGCGTGAATCCGTTGTCGGTACACCACTCGTAGATGGCGCGTATCAGGTACGGCCGGGTCGTCGAGGAAGATTCGAGTGCATTCATGTCGACATGCGAAGCAGTTGCGAATTACTTGCGCATCACCTTCTCGGACGGCGTCAGCGCCTCGATGTAGGCCGGACGCGAGAAGATGCGCTCGGCGTACTTCAGCAACGGTGCGGCGTTCTTGCTGAGGTCGATGCCGTAGTAGTCCAGGCGCCACAGCAACGGCGCGATGGCAACGTCGAGCATCGAGAAGTTCTCGCCCAGCATGTACTTGTTCTTCAAGAATACCGGGGCCAACTGCGTCAGGCGGTCGCGGATGTGGGCACGGGCTTTCTCCAGCGCCTTGTCGTTGCCCTTGGTCGTGCGGTTTTCGAGCGTGCTGACGTGGACGAACAGTTCCTTCTCGAAGTTCAGCAGGAACAGGCGCACGCGGGCACGGTCCACCGGGTCGCCGGGCATGAGCTGCGGATGCGGGAAGCGCTCATCGATGTACTCGTTGATGATGTTCGACTCGTACAGGATCAGGTCGCGCTCGACCAGGATCGGGACCTGGCCGTAGGGATTCATCACGCTGATGTCTTCGGGCTTGTTGTAGAGATCGACGTCGCGGATCTCGAAGTCCATTCCCTTCTCGAACAGAACAAACCGGCAGCGGTGGGAATAGGGACAGGTCGTTCCCGAGTAAAGCACCATCATGGTGTGAGGCTCCTGAAAATCAAAAAGAGTGGGCGCCGTTGAACGCCCACTCCGACAAGCCGCGCCACCGGGATGGCACGGACACAGCGACAGTTTCGTGACGAGGTCTATTTCACGTCTTTCCAATAGGCGGCATTGAGCCTCCACGCGATCAGCGTGAACAGCGCGAGGAAGATGAGTACCCCAATGCCCACACGCACCCGCGTGTTCTGCGCCGGCTCGCCCATCCACTGCAGGTAGTTGACGAGGTCGCCGACGGCTCGATCGAATTCGAGCGGGCTCAGTTTGCCCGGTGTGACCTGGTCCCACCCCTTAAAGACGTGGGCCTTGTGGCCGTGTTGCTCGACTTCCTCGTAAACCGGGCGGCGATCGCCCTGCAGTTCCCACAGCGGATTCGGCATGCCGACGCTCGGAAAAGCGAGATTATTCCATCCCGTGGGTTTGGCCTCGTCGCGGTAGAAAGTCCGCAGGAAGGTATAGAGGTAATCCGGGCCCGTTCCGCCGTGGCCGGCGCGCGATCGTGCGATGACCGTCAGGTCCGGTGGATTGGCTCCGAACCAGTCCTTGGCCTGCTTCGGATCGATGGCCGCCTTCATGGTGTCGCCGACCTTTTCGGTCGTGAACAGCAGGTTGTCCTTGATCTGCTGCTCGGTCAGGCCGATGTCCCTCAGCCGGTTGTAGCGCATGAACGCGGCCGAGTGGCAGCTCAGGCAGTAGTTAACGAAGATCTTGGCACCGTTCTGCAGCGAAGCCAGATCGTTGGTCTGGTTGGGCGCCTTGTCCCAATGGATGCCGTCCTCGGCGGCTTGCGCCGAGCCGATGAGGCCGGCAGCAGCAGCCAGCGCGACGAGCAGCTTGCGAAGGAATGCATGGGTTTTCATTGTGCTCGGGGCTCCACCGTTCTCAGTGCGGCTTGAACGTCACGCGGTCGGGCACCGGTTTGGTCTTGCCCAGGCGGCTCCACCACGGCATCAGGAGGAAGAAGCCGAAGTAGAACAGTGTGCCGACCTGGGACACCCGCTCTCCGATCGGCGACGGCGGCTGCACGCCCAGGTAGGCCAGCACGACGAAGTTCACGACGAAGATGCCGTAGAGGTACTTGTGCCAGCCGGGACGGTAGCGGATCGACTTGACCGGGCTCTGGTCGAGCCAGGGCAGGAAGAACAGGATGATCACGGCCCCGCCCATCACGATCACGCCCCAGAACTTCGCGTCGATCGACAGCATGAGCGCCACGACGACCAGTGCCACCACGACCACCGCGCCCTTCACGAAGGAAGGCAGGCGCGACTTCCATGCGCCGAGCCCTGCGCCGGCGACCACACAGGCGATGAGCACGTACATCATCTCGCTGGTGATGGCCCGCAGCATCGAGTAGAACGGCGTGAAGTACCAGACGGGGGCGATGTGGTTGGGCGTCTTCAGCGGGTCGGCCGGGATGAAGTTGTTGTATTCCAGGAAATACCCACCTGCCTCCGGCGCGAAGAAGATGACGGCGCTGAACACCATCAGGAAGATGCTGACGCCGAAGATGTCGTGCACCGAATAGTACGGATGGAACGGGATGCCGTCGAGCGGATGGCCATTGGCGTCGCGCGGGGCGTTCGGGCCCTTGATCTCCACGCCGTCGGGGTTGTTCGAGCCGACCTCGTGCAGCGCGATGATGTGCGCGACCACGAGCCCCAGCAGCACCAGCGGCACGGCGATGACGTGGAAGCTGAAGAAGCGGTTGAGCGTGGCATCCGAGACGACGTAGTCGCCCCGGATCAGGATGGCCAGGTCGGGGCCGACGCAGGGAATCGCGGCGAACAGGTTCACGATCACCTGGGCGCCCCAGTACGACATCTGGCCCCAGGGCAGCAGGTAGCCCATGAAGGCCTCGGCCATCAGGCACAGGAAGATGCCGCAGCCGAAGATCCAGACGAGTTCGCGCGGCTTGCGGTAGGAGCCGTAGAGCAGGCCGCGGAACATGTGCAGGTACACCACGATGAAGAACGCCGAGGCGCCCGTGGAGTGCATGTAGCGGATCAGCCAGCCCCAGGGCACGTCGCGCATGATGTACTCGACCGACGCGAAGGCGCGTTCGGCGTCGGGCTTGTAGTGCATCACGAGAAAGATGCCGGTGACGATCTGGATGACCAGCACCAGCAGCGACAGCGAGCCGAAGATGTACCAGAAATTGAAATTCTTCGGCGCGTAGTACTCGCTCATGTGCTCCTTGTAGAGCCTGGAGAGCGGGAACCGGTTGTCGACCCAGTTCAGCAGCCGCGCGCCGGTGGGCGAGTTGGGGGAGATGTCCTTGAATTCAGCCATGTTCGTCGTCCCCTCAGGCCTTCTTGTCTTCGCCGATCAGCAGGCGGGTGTCGGAGAGGTACTGGTGCGGCGGCACCGGCAGGTTGTCCGGGGCGGGCTTGTTCTTGAAGACGCGGCCGGCCAGGTCGAACGTGGAGCCGTGGCAGGGGCAGAGAAAGCCGCCCTGCCAGTCGTCGGGCAGCGAGGGCTGCGGGCCGGCAGTGAACTTGTCGGTCGGGGAGCAGCCCAGGTGGGTGCAGATGCCGACGACGACCAGCACCTCGGGCTTGATGGAGCGGTATTCGTTGCGGGCGTACTCGGGCGTGAATTCGTCGGGATGCCGCTCGGACTTCGGATCGGCCAACTGGCCGTCGAGCTTGGGCAGGGCCGCGAGTTGCTCGGGCGTGCGCTTGATGATCCAGACCGGCTTGCCGCGCCATTCCGCGGTGATCTTCTCGCCGGGCTTCAGCGACGAGATGTCGACCTCGACGGCGGCACCCGCGGCCTTGGCTTTCTCGGAGGGCTGGAAAGTGCTGACGAAGGGAACGGCGACAGCCACTCCTCCCACGGCGCCGGCGCAACTCGATGCAATCAGCCAGGTTCTCTTGCTTGAGTCGATCCGCGAGGTGCCGACTGGAATGTCACTCATGGGGTCCTCGATCAAGGTTTCTTATTAGGATCAGCGATCGATTCTACCGGTGCACCTCTCTCACATTCAACGCGTCTACGCCCGATTAGACCCAGGTCAAACCAGTACAAAATAGGTGTTTTCAACTGCTTCAACCGGAGGGAAACCAATGAGCGTCGTGAAGGAATTCAAGGAATTCGCGGTCAAGGGCAACGTGATCGACCTGGCGGTCGGCGTCATCATCGGCGGCGCATTCGGCAAGATCGTCGATTCGGTCGTCGCCGACCTGATCATGCCGGTCGTGAGCCTTGTGTTCGGCAAGCTGGATTTCTCCAACCTCTACGTCATCCTCGGCCCGGTGCCGGAAGGCGTCGCCAACAACTACGACGCACTCAAGAAGGCTGGCGTGTCGCTGTTCGCGTACGGCCACTTCATCACCGTCGCGGTCAACTTCCTGATCCTCGCTTTCATCATCTTCGTGATGGTCAAGCAGATCAACCGCCTCAAGCGCCACCAGGCGGAGCAGGCGGCAGCGCCCGCCGCACCGGCTGCGCCAGCAGAAGACATCGTGCTGCTGCGCGAGATCCGCGACAGTCTCAGGCAGCAGAAGAGCCAGATCTGAACGTTCAGCCGGCCAGCCGGCGGGCCATGGCCGCGGCGGCGACCAGGCTGGCCGGGTCGGCCACGCCGCGGCCGGCGATGTCGAATGCGGTGCCGTGGTCCGGGCTGGTGCGCACCAGCGGCAGCCCCAGCGTGACGTTCACACCCTGCTCCACGCCAAGGTACTTCACCGGGATCAGGCCCTGGTCGTGGTACATCGCGACGACTGCGTCGTACTCGCCGGGGTGGCCGGGCGCGTTGCGCGCACGCATGAAGACAGTGTCAGGGGCGAAGGGGCCGGCCGTATCGATGCCCTCTGCGAGCGCGGCCGCGATGGCGGGCGCGATGATTGCCACTTCCTCCGAACCGAACAGGTCACCTTCGCCCGCATGCGGGTTGAGCCCTGCCACGGCGATCCGCGGCCGGCGGCCGAGCGAGCGCGCCAGGGCCGCATCGGCGATGCGCAGCGTCTGCAACACCCGCGGGATCGTCACCGCGTCGATCGCGTCGATCGCGTCGCGCAGCGACAGATGGATGCTGACCAGCACCGTGCGAAGTTCGTCGTTGGCCAGCATCATGCGCACCGGCATCTCGGCCACGGAACAACCGACGTGCGCGGCGGCTTCGGCCTGCAGGAGTTCGGTATGGCCGGGAAAGTCCACACCCGCCGCCGCCAGCGCCTCCTTGTGCAGCGGCGCGGTCACCAGGGCCGCGATATCGCCGCGCAGCGCCGCGCGCGCCGCCCAGCGCACGCAATCCGCCGCCACGCGGCCGGCGCGCGCATCGACCCGCCCCCATGGCAGGTCGTCCGCCGGGTCGGGCACCACCTGCAGCACGGGGATCGTCCGCGGCGGCACGTCCGCCACGTCGTCCACGGCGTCGAGTGCGGCCACCGGGATGCGGACTGCTTCCGCGGCAGGTTCGATCAGCCGTGCCGCGCGGCGCATGGCCGCGACGTCGCCCGCCACGAAGCAGCCGCGCAGGGTGTCGCCGTGGTCGCGGAACGCCCTGGCGATGATCTCCGGCCCGATGCCGGCCGGATCGCCCAGGGTGATGGCGACAGGCAGGGCGGTCATGCCGGATTGTCGATGTCGATGAACACGTGCTCCAGGCCCAGCCGCCCGGCGACATGGGCCGCCACGGCCGGTGCGCCGTAGCGTTCGGTCGCATGGTGGCCCGCGGCGATGAAGGCGACGCCGCACTCGCGCGCGTAGTGCGCCTGCGGCTCCGAGATCTCGCCGGTGATGAAGGCCTGCGCGCCCGCGGCGATGGCGGCCTCGAAGTAGCCCTGCGCGCCGCCGGTGCACCAGGCGATGCGGTGCAGAGGGCCGGCCTCCCCTTCCACCCACACGGGCTGCCGGCCCAGCACCGTGCCCACATGGGCTGCCAGCTGCGCCGCGCCTTCGAAGACGCCGCCGTCCTGGCGCTGTCCGACGAAGCCCAGCGACTGCTCGCCGAACTGCCGGTCGGCCACGAGTCCCAGGCGCCGGCCGAGCTGCGCGTTGTTGCCCAGCTCGGGATGGGCATCGAGCGGCAGGTGGTAGGCGATCAGGTTGACGTCGTGCGCCAGCAGCCGTTGCAGGCGCCGCTTCATCCAGCCGGTGACCCGGCCATCCTGGCCGCGCCAGAAGAGCCCGTGATGCACGAAGATTGCATCGGCGCCGGCCTCGATGGCCGCGTCGATCAGCGCGAGGCTGGCCGTCACGCCCGAGACGATGCGGCCGATCCCGGCCCGACCTTCGACCTGGAGGCCGTTCGGACCGTAGTCCTTGAAGCGGCCCGGTTCGAGCAGGCGGTCGAAGGCGTCGACGAGGTCGTGGCGGCTGGCGGTCATGGCGCGATTGTGTCAGCCCGCGGCCGCTTCGGCGGCATGCCTTCGTGGACAATGCAGCGTTCACTCGTCCGACCGCCCGCATCCTCCCCATGAAACGCACCTGGCTGTTGTTCTCGCAAACCGTCACCATCCTGGTCGCGGCCTACTTTGTCGTGGCCACGCTCAAGCCCGAATGGCTGGGCCGCGGCCCGCTGCGCAGCGGCTCGGCCGTGGCGCTGTTCGAGGCGCCGTCCGAATCCCGCCGCGCCGAGCCGGCGCCCGGCAGCCTCAGCGCCGCGGCCAGGAAGGCCGCGCCGGCGGTGGTGAGCATCAACACCAGCAAGGCGGTGCACCATCCGCGCAGCAACGATCCGTGGTTCCAGTTCTTCTTCGGCGACCAGGGCAGCCAGGCGCAGACCGGGCTGGGCAGCGGCGTGATCATCAGCCCGAGCGGCTACATCCTCACGAACAACCACGTGGTCGATGGCGCCGACGAGATCGAGGTGGCGCTCAACGACGGCCGGCGCACCAGCGGCAAGATCATCGGCACCGACCCCGAGACCGACCTCGCCATCCTGAAGATCGACCTCGACAAGCTGCCGGTGATCGTGCTCGGCAACTCCGACGGCCTGCTGGTGGGCGACCAGGTGCTCGCGATCGGCAACCCCTTCGGCGTCGGCCAGACGGTGACCAGCGGCATCGTCTCGGCGCTCGGCCGCAACCAGCTCGGCATCAACACCTTCGAGAACTTCATCCAGACCGACGCGGCCATCAACCCCGGCAACTCCGGCGGCGCGCTGGTCGACGTCAACGGCAACCTGCTGGGCATCAACACGGCCATCTATTCGCGCTCGGGCGGCAGCATGGGCATCGGCTTCGCCATTCCTGTCTCCACCGCCAAGCAGGTGCTCGAAGGCATCGTGCAGGACGGCCAGGTGCGCCGCGGCTGGATCGGCGTGGAGCCCAACGACCTCACGCCCGAGCTCGCCGAGACCTTCGGTGTGAAGGCCACGCGCGGCGTGATCATCACCGGCGTACTGCAAAACGGCCCGGGCGCGCAGGCCGGGCTGCGGCCGGGCGACGTGATCACCCAGGTCGGCGGCAAGGACGTGGGCAACGTGTCGGAGCTGCTGACCGCCGTGTCGGCCCTCAAGCCCGGCCCCGCCGTGCCGTTCGCGGTGCTGCGCCACGAGGAGCGCACCGACGTCAACGTGACGCCGGGGCTGCGTCCGCGCCAGTCGCCGGTGCGCCGGCAGCCCGGCTAGGTAAAAGCCCCCGAACGGCGCTCAATAGTGACGGAATATAAAATCCTGCTTCTTTTTCCTTCACCGACTCGCTGAAAAGAGACCCTCATGCACGCCTATCGCTTCAAGAGCCCGCTCATCGCCCTGCTCGCGGCCGCCGGACTGGCCGGCGCCGCCCAGGCCGCCGACCTCAAGATCGGCGTGGCGGAAGCACTCTCGGGCGGCGCGGCGCAGTACGGCGCGGCGATCCGCAACGGCTTCCAGCTCGCGGCCGACGAGATCAATGCCGCCGGCGGCATCAACGGCAACAAGATCCAACTGGTCGTCGAGGACGAGCAGGGCAAGAAGGAAGAGGCGATCAACGTCTTCAAGAAGCTGATCTTCCAGGACAACGTGCTGCTGGTGTTCGGCCCGACGCTGTCCAACTCGGCCCAGGCGGCCGACCCGATCGCCCAGGCCGCCAAGACCGTGGCCTTCGGCACGTCGAACACCGCCGACGGCATCACCTCGATCGGCGACTACGTGTTCCGCAACTCGGTGACCGAGGCCGATGTGCTGCCCGAGACCATCAAGACCGCCGTCCGCAAGGCCGGCGTGAAGAAGGTGGCCGTGCTCTACGGCAACGACGACGTGTTCACCAAGAGCGGCTACGACAACTTCAAGAAGGCGCTCGAAGACCTGAAAATCCCGGTCACCACGACCGAAACGTTCGCCAAGGGCGACGTGGACTTCAAGGCCCAGCTCACCAAGATCAAGGCGACCAACCCCGACGCGATCGTGCTGTCGGCGCTGATCGCCGAGGGCGCGCCGATCATGGTGCAGGCCCGCCAGATCGGGCTGAACGTGCCGGTGAGCGGCGGCAACGGCATGAACTCCACCAAGATCTTCGACCTGGCCAAGGACAAGTCCGACGGCCTCTACGTCGGCAGCCCCTGGTCGTCGTCCAACGCCACGGCCGAGAACACGAAGTTTATCAAGGCCTACACCGCCAAGTACAACGCCGCGCCCGACCAGTTCGCCGCGCAGTCGTACGACGCGCTCTACATCGCCGCGCAGGCGCTCAAGACGGTCAAGTTCACCGGCAAGCTGCCGGCCGACCGCAAGGCCGTGCGCGACGCGCTGCCCAACGTGAAGTGGACCGGCGCGACCGGCGCCTTCGCGTTCCGCCGCGCCAGCGACAAAAACGGCAAGCCCGCCGGCTATGACGCAGACCAGAAGCCCATCGTCAGCGTGACGAAGGCCGGCCATTTCGTGATCGAGAAGTAACGGCTCCGGGAGGGCGGCCCTCCCTGACGGACGGCGTGGCACTCCGCGCCGTCCTTTTTGTTTTCAGCGCCCGCCGCGCCGCCGCGCGGGCCGCAGGTCAGCCGGAAACCTCATCGTGCTCGAACAGCAGCTCGTCAATGCCTTGTCGCTGGGGTGCGTCTACGCGCTCTTCGCGCTGGGCTTCACCCTCATCTTCGGCGTGCTCGGCGTCATCAACCTGTCCCACGGGGCGGTCTTCATGGTCGGCGCCTATGCGGCCATCGAGGCGATCCTGAAGCTGGGCCTGCCGCTGTGGGCGGCGCTGGTCTTCGCGTTCGTGGCCTGCGGCCTGCTGGGGCTGGTGATCGACGTGCTGGTGCTGCGGCCGCTGCGCGCACGCAACGCGCCCCACCTGATCCCGATGATCGCCACCATCGGCGTGGCCATCATCCTGAACAACGGCGTGCAGGGCCTGTTCGGCGCCGAGAACCTGCGCTTTCCCGACGGCACGGTATCCACCGACGCACTGACCCTCGCCGGCCTGCACGTCACCGCGATCGAGCTGGGCATCATCCTCGTCTCGTTCGCGCTGATGGCGGTGCTGCTCGTGGCGCTCAAGAAGACGCAGCTCGGCCGCGCACTGCGAGCGATCGCCGAATCGCCGAAGGCGGCCTACCTGCTGGGCATCAACGTCGAGGGCCTGTTCTTCCTGACCTCGTTCGCCGCCGCCGGCCTCGGCGGCCTGGCCGGCGTGCTGATCGGCCTGTATTCCAACGCCGTGTTCCCGCTGATGGGCCAGCCGATCCTGCACAAGGGCATCGCGGTCATCATCCTCGGCGGCATGGGCGACATCCGCGGCGCGCTGCTGGGCGGCCTGTTCCTCGGTTTCGCCGAGGTGCTGTCGGTGGCCTACATCGGCTCGACCATGCGCGACGCCGTGGCCTTCGGCCTGCTGTTCCTGGTGCTGCTGGTGCGGCCCAAGGGGCTGTTCGGCACGCTGCAAGAGCGCAAGGTCTAAAGGAGCACCGCGACATGGAATGGTTCGACAACTTCTGGGCGGTCTACAGCAACCTCGTGCTCACGCTGGGCACCAATGCGCTGCTGGCGCTCTCGATCTACCTCACGCTGTCGTGCGGCATGCTGGCGATGGCCAATGCCGCCTTCATGGGCATCGGCGCCTACGTGGCCGCGCTGCTCACCATCAACTACGAGGTGGCCTACCCGGTCGCGATCGCGGCCGGCATGGCGGCGCCGGCGGTCGTGGCCTTCGTGATCGGCAAGCCGACGCTGCGCCTTTCGGGCGTGTACCTTGCGATGGCGACGCTCGCGTTCGGCGAGGTGGTGCGCATCGTGATCCTCAACACCGAATCGGTCACCGGCGGCGCGCTGGGCTTGAACGGCATTCCGCAATCGACCGAGTGGTGGCACGTGGCGCTGGCGCTGGTCGCCGTGGTCGCGCTGCTGTGGCGGCTGCGCCATTCGCGCGTGGGCCGCGCCTTCGAGGCGATCAAGGAGGACGAGACGGCCGCGGGCCTCATGGGCATCGACGTGGGCGGCCACAAGATGCTGGCCTTCGTGCTCGGCGCGGCCATCGCGGGCCTGGCCGGCACGCTCAACGCGCACCTGACCTTCTTCATCGGCCCCAATGAATACGGTTTCGACCGCGGCGTGGAGATCCTCACGATGGCCATCCTCGGCGGCATCAACAACCTGTTCGCGCCGATCTTCGGCTCGCTGATCGTGACCGCGCTGCCCGAACTGCTGCGCGGCTTCAAGGACTTCCGCCTGGTGGCCAACGGCCTGATCCTGGTGCTGATCGTGCTGTTCCTGCCGCGCGGCGTGTGGGATCCGGCGCGCCTGCGCCAATGGTTCGGCCGCGGCCAGCGAGGTGCCGCATGACCCAGCCGATTTCCGCCACGCCCGCGCTCGAACTGCAATCGGTCTCGCGCCACTTCGGCGGCCTGAAGGTCCTGCAGGACGTGAACCTGCGCATTCCGCAGGGCGGCATCTTCGGCCTGATCGGCCCGAACGGCGCCGGCAAGACGACGGTGTTCAACCTGATCACCGGCCTGCTGCCGCCTACCGGCGGCACGATCCGCTTCCAGGGCGCCGACCTGGCCGGCCGCAAGCCCTACCGCATCACGCGCGACGGCATCGCCCGCACCTTCCAGAACATCCGCCTGTTCAAGGAGATGTCGCTGCTGCAGAACGTGATGGTCGGCATGCATGCGCACCTGCGCTATGGCAACTTCGGTTTGCTGGCCACGTCGGGCCTGTTCCGCAGCGAGGAAAAGCGCGCGCGCGACCGCGCCCGCGAGCTGCTCAGCTGGGTCAAGCTCGACCACAAGGCCGACGACCTGGCCGACAACCTGTCGTATGGCGATCAGCGCAAGCTGGAGCTGGCCCGCGCGCTGGCGACCGACCCGAAGCTGCTGCTGCTCGACGAGCCGGTGGCCGGCATGAACAGCACCGAGAAGGTCGATCTCATGGCCGAGATCCAGAACATCAGCGCGCGCGGCTACACGATCTTCATGATCGAGCACGACATGCGCTTCGTGATGGGCCTGTGCCAGGAGATCGCCGTGCTCAACTTCGGCCGCATCATCGCGCAGGGCGGGCCGCAACAGATCCGCACCGATCCGCAGGTGATCGAGGCCTACCTCGGCCGCGAGGACGATGACGACGACAACGACGGCAGCGGCCCGCCGCGCGGCGACGACGGCGGCGCGCCGGACCATGGCGGGCCTTCGCCGGTCGCCGCCGGCGTCACGCCCACGTCCGTCCCCGTTCCCGGAGCCCCGTCATGAGCAGCCCCCTCCCCTCCCCGTCCACCGCAGCGCCGCTGCTGTCGGTGCGCGGCCTGAAGGTCGCCTACGGCCACATCGAGGCCGTCAAGGGCATCGACTTCGACCTGCACGAAGGCCGGATCACCACGCTGGTCGGCGCCAACGGCGCCGGCAAGTCGACCACGCTGCTGGCGCTGTCGGGCCTGGTGAAGAAGGCCGCGGGCCAGGTCACCTTCGGCGGCCAGGACATCGCCGCGCTCGCGCCGCACCGCATCGTGCGCTCGGGCCTGGTGCAGGTGGCCGAAGGCCGCGCCACGCTGACCACGCTGACGGTGCACGAGAACCTGGAGCTCGGCGCCTACACCGGCCGCGACCGGGCCCAGCGCGCGCGCGACCTGGACTACGTCTACGGCCTGTTTCCCCGCCTGAAGGAGCGCTCGGGCGGCCTGGCCGGCAACCTCTCGGGCGGCGAACAGCAGATGCTCGCGATCGGCCGCGCGCTGATGGCGCGCCCGCGCGTGCTGCTGCTCGACGAGCCCTCGATGGGCTTGGCGCCGATCATCGTGCAGGACATCTTCCGCACGCTGCGCGCCATCAACCAGGCCGGCCTCACGATCTTCCTCGTGGAGCAGAACGTGAAGCAGGCGCTGAAGATCGCCGACTACGGCTATGTGATCGAGACGGGAAGGATCGTGCTGGCCGACACGGGCGCCACGCTGCTGCGTGACCCGAAGGTGCAGGACGCGTACCTGGGCGGCTGACCGTCATACTCCCCCATCTGACCTTCTGCAGCGCGCATCCGCCGCGCGCCACAGAGGTATACCCCCAGCCTTTCAGCTTCCGTCGAACGCCTGCAGCTCGGGGAAGACATAGTCCTTCCACGATGCGGGCCTGCTCTTGAGCGTGCCGATGCGGTGCAGGAACTCGGCCTGCGCGAAGGTGCCGCGCGCCGCCAGGATCGGGCGCTGGGCCGGGTTGTTCAGGATCGCGAGGATCTCCTCGGGCGTCTGCTTGCCCTGCGTGACCCGCACATAGCTGCGCGCGGCCTCGGCCTTGTCGGCGGCGATCAGCGCATGCGCCTCCTTGACCGCCTCGAACACGGCCCGGAACACCTTGGGGTTGGCGTTGCGGAAGGCGGTCGTGCCGTAGAGGAAGGTGTTGGTCGCCGGGCCGCCGAGGATCTCGTCGGACGTGGTGACCACGTGGATGTTGGGGCTCGCGATCTGCTGGTAGGCGAACGGCGCCACGGCGAAATTGGCCGTCACCTCCGACTTGCCGCCGATCAGCGCGGCCGTCGCGTCCGGGTGCGGCAGCGACACGGTCAGGTGGTCCAGCTTCGTGTAGTTCTCGATGCCCCAGATGCGCGAGGCCGCGAGCTGCAGCCACTGCGCCTGGGCCGACACCTTCACGCCGGGCACGGCGATGCGGTCCTTGTCGGTGAAGTCGGCGATGGTCCGGACGGCCGGGTTGTTGCTGGTGAGGAAGGCGGTGGAGCCGTCGAGCCCCGCCACGGCCTTCACGCCGAGCTTGCCCTGGGTGCGGTCCCACAGCAGCAGCAGCGGGCCGATGCCGCCGCCGGTGAAGTCAACCGCGCCGGCCAGCAGCGCCTCGGTGATGCCGGTGCCGCTGGCGAGCTGCACCCATTCGACCTTGACCGGCACGCCGAGCGCCTGGGCGTGCTTCTCGATCAGGCCCTTGTCCTGCGCCACGATCAGCGGCAGGTACGGCAGGCCGTACTGCTTGGCGATGCGCACGGTGCCGACTTCGGCCTGGGCGGTGCCCACGGCCCAGAGCGCGCTGGTGGCGAGGACGGCGGCGGCGCCTTGCAGCAGCGTGCGGCGGGAGCAGGGATGCGTCATTCGGTGTTCTCCGGAAGAAAAAAGCGCTGCACCTTACCGTCAGCCGAACGGGACCGCAACGAAGCAAAACGGATGTAGGCAGAGTGAATGCGAGGATGCCGCGCCGTCGACGGACCGCAACGCGCTTTGCGATGATGCGCATTTTGATGAAAGATCGCATCAACCGACGTGAAGGGACACCCAGGCGAACCCCTGTCACCATCGACGACGCGCTCTACGCCCGGGCCCTCGCCATGGCCAGCCTCGGCACGGACAAGGCCGACATCTTCGGCGAGGCCGTGCAGACCTTCGTCCGCATCCAGGCGGCCAAGCGCCTCGCCGCGCAGGGAGGCGCCGCCCCGACATGCAGGACGTGCCGCGCCGGCCACCAGCGCCTGCGGCACGCTGCCCGCGCCGCGCCGGCAAACCCTGGACGCCATCGGCCTGCTGCGGGCGGCCCGGCAGGCGCGGGGCTGGCCGGCAGGTTCGGCGCGGCCTGCCGGGACGGCCTGCACTGAGCGGCACGTGGCAGCCGTCCCCGGCCCCGGGGCTACAGCGGAAACCGCGCCGCTCCCACGTCCTCGATGCCGAACTGGGCAACCAGTTCGTGCAGCCGCTCGGCCGCCGCGCGCTTCTTCTGGCCGGTGTGGCGGGCGACGATCAACTCGTTTTTCATGCTGTGCTCCCAGCCGACCAGCTCGGTCACCGTGACCTGGTAGCCGCTGGCCTCCAGGTACAGGCAGCGCAGCACGTTGGTGATCTGGCTGCCGAACTCGCGCGTATGCAGCGGATGGCGCCAGAGCTCGGCCAGCGGCGTGCGCGAGAGCGACAGCGCCTTGGTGCTGCGCAGGCAGGCGGCCACCTCGGCCTGGCAGCAGGGCACGACGACGATGGCGCGGGCCTGCTTGGCCAGGCCGAAGGCGATCGCGTCGTCGGTGGCCGTGTCGCAGGCGTGCAGCGCGGTGACTACGTCGATGCGTCCGGGCAGTTCGGCCGAGCGCCCGGATTCGGCCACCGACAGGTTCAGGAACGACATGCGCTCGAACCCCAGGCGCGCGGCCAGCGCGCGCGAGCGCTCGACCAGTTCGGCGCGCGTCTCGATGCCATAGATGTGCCCCGCGCCCAGCGGTCTGAAGAACAGGTCGTAGAGGATGAAGCCAAGGTAGGACTTGCCCGCGCCGTGGTCGGCCAGCGTGGCGCCCCGGCCGCCCTCGGGCAGCGCGCGCAGCAGCGGCTCGATGAACTGGAACAGGTGGTAGACCTGCTTGAGCTTGCGGCGCGAGTCCTGGTTGAGCCTGCCCTCGCGCGTGAGGATGTGCAGTTCCTTGAGCAGTTCGATCGACTGGCCGGGGCGCAGTTCGTCGGCCAGCGTGGCCGGCACGCCGTTCGAAGCCGCCGGGGCGGCCCCGCCGCGCGCCGGCTTCGGCGCTGCCGGCGTGGGATGCTTGCTCACCGCCCGGCCTCCTGCGGCGTGGGGCCGACGTCCAGTGCCCGCCAGCCGTCCTTGCCGAGCTTCTCCAGCGTGGCCATGTTGCGCTGGTAGATCGCTTCGGCCTCGGGGAAGGCCGCGACCGCGCGGTCGATGCTGGCCTCGCGCAGCAGGTGCAGCGTAGGCCAGGGCGCGCGGTTGGTGCAGTTGGTCACATCGTCGGCGCGGGTGCCGGCGAACCGGTAGTCGGGATGGAAGCTGGCGATCTGGACCTCGCCTTCGAGGCCGAGCGATGCGAGCAGCGCGTCGGCTTCGCCCAGGAAGTCGTTGAAGTCGAGGAAGTCCTCCAACCCGCGTGGCACGATCAGCAGCGTGGTGTCGCGTTCTTCGGCCGGCAGGGCGACCAGGTCGCGCAGTTCGCGCTCCAGGTCCTCACGCAGCTGGTTGGGCGTGGTCGCCGCGCTCGCGTGGTAGTGGACCTGGCCCCTGGTGTGGACACCCTTGGCGAAGGGACACAGGTTGAGGCCGATCACCGCGCGCTCGATCCAGCGCACGGTGTCGCGCGCGGCCGCCTCGGCAAGCGCCGGCAGCAGGGGGTCTGCGGGAGAAGACACGGGAGAGAGAAAAAGCAGCAGGCGGAAGACGCGAAGGAGGGCGGATTGTATCGGCCGGCCGGCGATGCACCCGGCAGCGGGGAAAGCCTCCGTCCTACATGCCGCGCCGGCGCACGCGGCTATCGCGCCCGGCCCGCCGACCGCAGAGTCGGCAGCATGCTTTCCCATCCGCTTCCCTTTCCTCGCCGCGGTGGCGCCGTATCGGCCGCCGCGCTCCTTGCATTCGGCCTTCTGATCGCCCTGGGCGCGGGCGATGCGGCGGCCTCGGGCAGGGCCGACGAGCGCCCGGGCATCTACGTGCAGGGCGGTGAGAACGTGGTCAACGGGCATGACACGCAGAACGTCTTCATCGGCGGCACCCTGCCCTTCGGCGACCGCCATGCCAACGGTTCGCTGACCTACTACGGCGACGCCTACCTGGGCGCCTGGCACGGCAGGCTGCCGGACGGCATCCACGACAAGACCTACCACCAGATCGCCGCGCTGGCCGTGGCGCGCTGGCGCTTCGACCACGGCAACTCGCCCTGGTTCGCCGATGCCGGCGCAGGCGTGAGCTACCTCGACGGCATCTATGCCAAGCCGGGCAAGGTCTTCGACGGCCGGCCGGGGCGCTACTTCGGCTCGCGCTGGAACTTCGCGCTGCGCCTGGGCGCCGGCTACAGCTTCGGCCAGGACGGACAGCATGAGGTGTCGCTCAACTATGCGCACTTCTCGGATGCCGGCCTGAAGCGGCCGAACCCGGGCGAGGACTTCATCCAGCTGCGGTACGCGTACAAGTTCTGACGAATACTCCCCCTTCGAAGGTGCTGTAGCCCGCGTCCTCCGCCCGCTACGGACACATACCCCATCAGGTCAGCAGATGCCGCCCGGTCAGCCGTTCGTGCTCGCGGGCGGCGAACCGGTCGGTCATGCCGGCGATGAAGTCGGCCACGACCCGCGCCACGCCGACGCCCGGCCGCGCGGCGCGCTCGGCGAAGCGCTGCGGCATCTCGACCGGCCGCGCAAAGTAGGCATCGAACAGTTCGCGCACCACCTGCCGCGCGGCGCCGGTGGTCTCCATCACCTTCGGATGGCGGTACAGGTTCTGGAACAGGAAGCGCTTGAGCTCCACCGACTGCGCGCGCATCTCCGCGCCGAAGCCGACCAGCGGCGGCAGTTGCCGCACCGCGTCGGCGCTCGCCGGCGAGCCGGCCGCGGCCAGCGCGGCCCGCGTGGCGTCGATCACGTCGTAGACCTGCGCGCTCAGCATGCGGCGGATGGCCTCGTAGAGCAGGCGCCGGCCCTGCGATGCATCGCCCAGGTGCGGATGCTCGGCCAGCGCCTCGGCGCGCCAGCGGTCGAACAGCGGCACGTCGCGCAGCTGGGCCAGCGTGATCAGGCCGGAGCGCACGCCGTCGTCGATGTCGTGCGCGTTGTAGGCGATCTCGTCGGCCAGGTTGGTGAGCTGCGCCTCCAGCGACGGCTGCTGCCGCAGCAGGAAGCGCTGTGCGACGCCGCCGGGTTCGGCCGCCTCCAGCGCTTCGGCGTTGGCGCGCGAACAGTGCTTGAGGATGCCTTCGCGCGTCTCGAAGGTCAGGTTGAGGCCGTCATAGGCCGGGTAGCGCTGCTCCAGCGCATCGACCACGCGCAGGCTCTGCATGTTGTGCTCGAAGCCACCGTGCGCGGCCATGCAGGCGTTGAGCTCGTCCTGCCCCGCATGGCCGAACGGCGTGTGGCCCAGGTCGTGCGCGAGGGCGATGGCCTCCACCAGGTCCTCGTTGAGCCGCAGCGACCGCGCGATGGAGCGGCCGAGCTGCGCCACTTCGAGCGAATGCGTGAGCCGCGTGCGGAACAGGTCGCCCTCGTGGTTGAGGAAGACCTGCGTCTTGTAGACCAACCGCCGGAAGGCGGTGGAATGCACGATGCGGTCGCGGTCGCGCTGGAATGCGTCGCGCGTGGGCGCCGGCGGCTCGGCATGGCGGCGGCCGCGCGTGGCCGCCGGGTCGCAAGCCCAGGGCGCGAGGTGCGGTGCGGTGGTCATCCCGGCCCGTGCGGTGCGCCGCTGGTCAGGCCGCGACCGTGTTCTCGTCGATGACGGCGCGCACCAGCGCGTCGGGCGCGCTGCGCACGGCCGCGCGGCCCGGGCCGTCGATGACGACGAAGCGGATCTCGCCCGCTTCGGACTTCTTGTCGACCCGCATCAGCTCCAGCCAGCGGCCGGCGTTGTCGTTGGCGTCGAGGCGCGGTGCGCGCACCGGCAGCCCGGCGCGGCGGATCAGCACCGCGAGCCGCTCGACGAACTCGCCGTCGACCAGGCCCAGGCGCTCCGACAGCCGCGCGGCCAGCACCATGCCGCAGCCCACGCCTTCGCCGTGCAGCCACTGGCCATAGCCCAGGCCCGCCTCGATCGCATGGCCGAAAGTGTGGCCGAAGTTCAGCACCGCGCGCAGGCCCGATTCGCGCTCGTCCTGGCCGACGACCCAGGCCTTGATCTCGCAGCTGCGCCGGACGGCATGCGCCAGCGCCGAAGGGTCGCGCGCCACCAGCGCGTCGATGTTGTCCTCGATCCAGCCAAGGAATTCCATGTCGGCGATCGGGCCGTACTTGATGACCTCGGCCAGCCCGGCGCTGAGTTCGCGCGGCGGCAGCGTGGCCAGCACGTCGAGGTCGCAGACCACGCGCCGGGGCTGGTAGAACGCGCCGATCATGTTTTTGCCCAGCGGGTGGTTGATGGCGGTCTTGCCGCCGACCGACGAATCGACCTGCGCCAGCAGCGTCGTCGCCACCTGCACGAACGGCACACCGCGCATGTAGCTCGCGGCGGCGAAGCCGGCCATGTCCCCGACCACGCCGCCGCCGAGCGCATAGATCACCGTCTTGCGGTCGGCGCCGTGGCCGAGCAGCGCATCGAAGATCCGGTTGAGCGTGGGCCAGTCCTTGTGGGCCTCGCCGTCCGGCAGTTCGACCACGTGCACCGCCGCGTGGTGCGGCCGCAGCGCGGCGACGAGGCGCGCGGCGTAGAGCGGGCCGACGGTCGTGTTGGTCACCACGAGCGCGGCGGCGGCACGCGGCAGGCCGGACCAGCTCTGCACATCGTCGAGCAGCCCTTGGCCGATCAGGATCTCGTAGCTGCGCTCGCCGAGGTCGATCGCCACGGTCTGGCGCACGGCGCCGGCGGAGGAAAAGGCCGGCGCTGAAAGGGTTGCGTGGTCAGTCATGGCCCTGGAGTGTAGGGCTTCGGTCCCACCGGCCACCGGGCGGCCGGCGTGCGTGATGTCAGGCTGGCGGAGGCGCGGCGCCCAGTTCCAGCTGCATGGCGATCATGTTGACCAGCGCAGCGACCGAAGGACGGCCCGTGTCGATCACGAAATGGGCCACCTCGCGATAGAGCGGGTCGCGCACCTCGTACAGTTCCCGCAGCCGCGCCAGCGGATCGGCCACCTGAAGCAGCGGCCGCGTGGTGTCGTGCCGCAGGCGGCGGTGGAGGTCCTGGGGGGAGGAGCGGAGGTAGATCACGCGTTCACCACAGGTGCGCAACCGTTCCCGATTGCGCTCCCGCAGCACGATGCCGCCACCCGTGGCCACCACCATGGGAGCACTGCCGGGCTGGGTCAGCTCTTCCAGAACCGAGGACTCGATGTCGCGGAATGCAGGCTCGCCCTCGCGCTCGAAGAATTCTCGGATCGATTCGCCCAGGCGCTGCTCGATGACCACATCCGAATCGAGGAACCCCCGACCTAGACGGCGTGCAACCTGGCGTCCGATCGTCGATTTGCCAGTGCCCGGCAGGCCGATGAGGAGGACGCCCCTCTGCGCATCCCGCACGGCCGGCCTCAGCGGGCCGCAGATCGCTCGGCGATCATCTTGGGCGTGATGAAGATCAGCATTGCCGACTTGTCTACGGAGCGAGAGCGGGACTTGAACAGGTTTCCCAAAACAGGCACATCACCCAAGTAAGAAATTTTCGTCACGTCTTCAGTCTCAGTCAACGTGAAGATGCCGCCGATCACAACGGTGCCCCCATTTTCAACCAGCACCTGGGTCTTGATGTGCTTGGTGTTGATCGCGATGCCCTGGGTCGTCGTTTCGCCCTTGGAGTCCTTGTTCACGTCGAGGTCGAGAATGATGTTGCCTTCAGGGGTGATCTGCGGCGTGACTTCCAGCTTGAGGTTGGCCTTGCGGAAGGCGACGGAGGTCGCGCCGCTGGAGGTGGACTGCTGGTACGGGAATTCTGTACCCTGCTCGATCAACGCCTTGGTCTGGTCGGCCGTCACGACGCGGGGGCTGGAGACGATTTTGCCCTTCCCATCGGCCTCCAGCGCCGACACCTCCAGGGCGAGAAATTTCGTGGCCGAAGAGTTGAAGATGGAAACGGCGAAGCTGCCGACCGTGGTGCCGCTGTCCGACGAGGCGGGCAGGTTCACGAAGCTGCTGGACGAATCGTAGGTGTTGCCCGCGCTCGTCGTGACGTTCTCGTAACTGCTTCCATACCTCGTCCGACCCGAGGCTGAAGAGGTAGTGCCTCCGCCGAGCCGAACACCGAGCGATCTGCTGAAGGTATCAGAGGCCTCGACGATGCGGGCCTCGATGAGCACCTGCCGCACCGGCACGTCGAGCTTGAGCAGCAGCTGGCGTACCTCCTCGATCTTGGCAGCCGTGTCGGTGACGAACAGCTGGTTGGTCCGCGGCTCGGCGATGGCGGTACCGCGTTCGGTGAGAAAACGCGTCGTGACGCCGCTGGCCGCGCCGCTACCGCTACCGCCCCCGCCGCTGCGGCCGGCGAGTTGGTAGATCATGTCCGACGCCTTGGCATAGTTGAGCTGGAACGCCTGGGTGCGCAGCGGCTCGAGCTTCTCGATCGCCAGGGCCGCCTCGTAATCCTTCTTGGTCCGTGCGTCGATTTCATCCTTGGGCGCGATCCACAGCACCGTACCGGTCTTTCGCATGCCCAGGCCGCGCGCATCCATGATGATCTGCAGTGCCTGGTCCCAGGGCACATCCTTGAGACGCAGCGTGAGCGCGCCCGACACGGTGTCGGACGTGACGATGTTGAAGTTGGTGAAGTCGGCGATCACCTGCAGCAGCGAGCGGACCTCGATGTTCTGGCAGTTCAGCGACAGCTTTTCGCCGGTGAAACCCGGGCCCTGCGTCAGCTTGGTGATGTCGACCTTCTTGGCACGGATTTCCAGAACGAACTGCTCGTCCGTCTGGTAGGCCGAATGCTCCCATTCGCCGACCGCATCGACCACCAGGCGGACCCGGTCGCCGCTCTGGCTGGCCGTCACGAGCTGGACCGGCGTTCCGAAATCCGCCACGTCCAGGCGACGGCGCAGACCCTCGGGCAACGACGTGCGCAGAAAATCGATCGCCAGCCCCTTGCCCAGCGGCCGCACGTCCACGCCGACCTGGTTGCTGGGCAGCGAAACCACCACACGGCCCGCACCGTCCGCGCTGCGGCGGAAGTCGATGTCGCGGATCGCCGCGACGCTGGCGGCGCGGCTTTCGGCGAACACCGTGTTCGCAGCGGCAACGGCGCCGCCACCGGCAGGGACGGCCGCCGGGGCGGCCGTCGGCTGCAGCATCACGAAGAGCGACTTGCCCCGGAGCTCGGTCGTGTACGACGTCGCCTGCTTGAGGTTGAGCACCAGGCGGGTCCGCTCGCCGGCCTGGACCACGTTGACGGACTTGAGGTTGCCCTGGTTGACGTCCACCAGCGACCGGCCGAGGCCGTTGATGCTGCCCAGCAGGTCGAGCGCGATGCGCGCCGGCACCTGGATGGCAAAGCCCGAAGGCGGAGCGGACAGGGGTTCCGACAGGTCGATGCGCACGACTTCGGCACCGGCCTGGATCGAGCCGGTGACCGACTCGATGACCGGCTCGGCCCAGGCAGCCACCGGAGCCAGCAAGGCCGCCGCCAGCGAGGCGATGGAAAGGAACCGTCGCAGCACGCCCAGCCTGCTTCCGTCGCTGTCGTTGTTCATTGCCCTTTCTCCTGCAGCCCGAGCGTGGTTGAGCGTTTGATCCAGTCGCCGGTCGCGTCCTGCACGATCTCGCGCAGGGTGATGCCGGTCTCGGTGATCCGTGTGATGCGGCCGTAGTTCTGGCCCAGATAGTTGCCCACCTGCACTTGGTACAGCAGCTTGTCGACCTGCAGCAAGGCCGTCGTCTGGCCTGTCTTGTCGAGGCTGCCGACCATGGCCATGGCATCGAGGGGATAGGCTTCGAGCGGCTCCTTGCGGCGCGCGAGCTCCGGCGTGATCAGTGCCGAGTTGACCGCTGCCTGGGCCGAATCCCGGCGCAATGCCTGCGTGAGCTTGAGCGGGTTGAACGGGTCCATGCCCGACTCCTGCGCATAGACCTCGGGCTTGAACTGCTTGGGCTCGGCTAGCGGCTTGATGCGGGGGCGCGTCTGGGCGCGCTGCTCGGCCATCCATTGCGACAGTTCCTCGTCGCCGGTCGAACCGCAGGCGGCCAGCACGAGCAGCACGGCGCAGGCGCAGCAGCCGCGCAGCATGGCCGGACGGGCGGCCGCGCTCACTTGCGCCCCCCGGCGGCGGCCTTGCGCTGGGCTGCGATCTCGTCCGGGTCCAGGTAGCGGAAGGTGCGGGCCGTCGCTTTCATCGACAGGTTGCCGTCCTTGCCATCCTTGGGCGCGCCGATGGAGATGTTGTTGAGCGTCACGATGCGCGACAGGTTGGCGATGTCGGACGCGAACGCGCCCATGTCGTGGTACTTGCCGGTGACCTTGACCGCGATCGGCAGCTCCGCGTAGTACTCGCGCACCACGACCTGGCCTGGGCGGAACAGCTCGAACTGCAGGCTGCGGCCGATGCCCGCCTGGTTGATGTCCGACAGCAGCGCCGCCATCTCGGCCTTGCTCGGCAGCTGCTTTTCGAGCTGCACCACGTACTGCTGGATCTGCTCGCGCTGCTTCTTGAGACCCTCCAGGCTGACCGCCTTGAGCAGCTTGGCGCTGTAGTCCTGGCGCAGCGTGGCCTCCCTGGCGCGCTCGGCGTCGAGCTCGCCACGGTAGTCGGTCAGCTTGACGAACCACAGCAGCACCACGACGAAAGCCGCGATGCCGATGCAGAGCAATGCCTGCGGCAGCGGCGGCCAGAGCGATGGGTCCTTGGGATCGAGATTGCGGAACTGCCGCTCCACCTTGGCCGACAGTTCGCGGAAATCGATGTCCGGACCGGAGAATTTCTTCTTCGTCGCCATGGGCTGCTACCTCGCCTGCGCGGCAGCCGGCGCCGCGCCCGCCGCTTCGGCCGCCTTTCGCGCCTCGCTCGAATTCACGAGCCGCACGCGCAGATTGAAATTGGACACCCGGCGCTGATCGCGCGGCGTGAGTGCGATGGTGCCGGCCACGATCTCGGTGAGTTCCGGCTTGGTGAACCAGGGTGTGCCGCTGCCGAGGTTGCGCAGCATCTCGGAGACGCGTTCATTGGACTGCGCCACCCCGACCAGGGTCGCGTACTGCCCGTCCTGCTTGAGGCTGGTGAGGTATACGCCTTCGGGCAGCTGCTTGACCAGTTCGCTGAGCAGGTACACGGGGAGGTTGCGATCGGCCTGCAGGTTCTCGACCGCGGACTGGCGCGCCTGCAGCGCGACGATCTCGGTTTCGAGGTTGGCGATTTCCTTGATCTGGCCCTCGAGCTTTCTGATCTCTGCCTGCAGGTACTGGTTGCGCGCCTGCTGGTCCTCGATCTGGCCCTGGTACCACCAGTAGATCAGGCCGCCGAGCGCCAGGCCGAGCAGGAACGCCCCGAACATGGGGGCTGTCAGTATTTCTGTGTGTGAGGCGGTTGGTGAACTGGTTTCTGGCTGTTGATCTATCAGGCCCCTGCCAGGCCGCCGGAGGCCCCCCCGGTTTGGCCCATGGACCCATGGCTCAGCCCCTCACAGGCTGCCATGCGCGTGCCTCGTGAAGCGTTCATCGTAGAGCACGGCGAACTGATTCATCGCCTCGCGCCATTCCTTGGCTGCGCGGCCCCAGTC
>WNDY01000005.1 GCA_009914555.1 Xylophilus sp. | reverse complement strand
TGAGGGGCTGAGCCATGGGTCCATGGGCCAACCGGGGGGGCCTCCGGCGGCCTGGCAGGGGCCTGATAGATCAACAGCCAGAAACCAGTTCACCAACCGCCTCACACACAGAAATACTGACAGCCCCGCCGAGAGCAGCGCATCGACATGGTTGCCATCGAAGGTGGGCTTTCGCGTGACCTTGTTGATCACGCCTCCGAGCGCGCCTTCCCCGTGCAGCACCGATGCCGGCCCCTTGATGACCTCGATGCGCTCGAAATGCCAGGTGTTGGTGTCCCTCTGCACCACGGTCGAGGTGGAAATGCGCACGCCATCCTGCAGGATCGACACGGCGTTGCCCGAGAAGCCGCGCATCATGAGCGTCGCGGGATTGCCCGGCACGTTGCCGGACACCGCGCCCGGGATGTCGGCGAACACCTCTTTCGCAGTGCGCAGGCCACGCGCCTGCATCTCATCTTGCGAGACGGACTGGACAGTGGCCGTCGTCTCCCACGCAGACAGGCCGAGCCGGGTGCCGGCGCTGTTGGATTCGTCGAGCTGGAGCTGGTTTCGACCCGCGGAGACGGTGACGGGCTTGAGCGATCCACCAGACCCGGCGTCGTCCTGGGCCTGCGCCTGGGCGGAAAGCAGGGTCATCAGGACCGACACGGCAGTCACGGTGGGAGTGCGAACGAATTTCATGGTGGAGTGAAACGGGAAGCGGGCAACGCATCCCCTTGGGACCGGGCTGCCACTGCGGTTGTGCGACGGACCGCCGTACACCGCCGGACCGCGAAAGCGATACCGGCTCAGTCCGGCGACCCAACCAATCCATGTTCAGGCCGGTGCGCAGCCGCAGGCGCGATCACGCGGCTTTGGCGATCCGGCTCAGGAAAGCGCGGGAGGGCCGCGGGGCGGCAGCGGAGCACCGGCGATGCCCGCAATATGTGCCTGGACCACAGGCAGCAATGCATGCGCCAGCGGCTGCGGCATGTCGCCGCCCGCCTGCGCTGCGGGTAGCGGCAGCGAGAGGCCCAGGCACATGGGACAGTCGAGCGTGTGGTGGTGGCCGACGTTCACGGCCTTGCCGTCTTCGCTGACCACCACCTTCATGCCGCCGCCCATGCTGCAGACCAGTTCCACCGACTGCGGCTGGAGGACCGGCGAGGCAGCCGCGACGCCCAGCGTCAACACGAACCACGCCAGGACCAGGCGGGCGAGCAGTGACGAGGTGCGCAGGATGTGCATGACCCAAGCATTATGGGTGACACGCCCGGCCGGCGAAACCCTCGGCCGCACGCTTGAGGCAATTTGTCCAGCCACCACCGGCCTGCTGGCGATCCGGGCGGCATGGCGGTCTCATGGCGCGATCCTGTCGGCAACACCCGCGCTCTCGAAACTTGCCATCTCGTCCAGCACCGCGCCGGCCGACACCAGCAGCGGCCAGGCCAGCGCCGCGCCCGATCCTTCGCCCAGGCGCAGGCCCAGGTCCAGCAGCGGCTCGGCGCCGAGCTGCTCGAGCATCAGCCCGTGCCCGCGCTCGCCCGAACGGTGGGCGAACACGCAGCGCTGCAGCACATACGGGCGCAGCCGCGCGGCGACCAGCACTGCGGCGCTGGTGATAAAGCCGTCCACCACGATCACGCGGCGCTCCCCGGCGGCCTGGAGCACGGCGCCCACCAGCGTCGCCACCTCGAAGCCCCCAAAGGCCGCGAGCGCGTCGAGCGGTTCCACGGCACCGGCATGGCGGGCCAGCACCTCGCGCAGCACGGCCGTCTTGCGCCGCACGCCACCGGCGTCCAGCCCGGTGCCGCTGCCGGTGCAGTCCTCGACCGGCCGGCCCGACAGGCGCGCCAGCAGCAGCGAGGCGGCCGACGTGCTGCCGATGCCCATCTCGCCGAGCAGCAGTGCATTGCCGGGCAGCACGCGCACCACCTCGCGGCCGTTGGCGATGGCCCGGTCGCGCTGGGCCGGCGTCATCGCCGGACCCTGGCTGGCATCGGCCGTGCCGGGCGCGATGCGGCGGTCCACCAGCCCCGGGCGCGGCTGGAATTCGTGCCGCACGCCGCAGTCCACCACGGTCAGCGCCAGGCCGTGCTGGCGCGCGAGCACGCTGACGGCCGCGCCGCCGGCCAGGAAGTTCTCGACCATCTGCCAGGTCACGTCGCTCGGATAGGCCGAGACGCCGCGCGCCGCCAGGCCGTGGTCGGCCGCGCAGACCAGCATCTGCGGATGCGCCAGCCTCGGCGCCTCGCTGCCCAGGATGAGCCCGAGGCGCAGCGCCAGCGGCTCGATACGGCCCAGCGCGCCGAGCGGCTTGGTCTTGCGGTCGATGCGGCGCTGCAGGCGTTCGGCCAACGCGGCATCATGGATGTCTTCGACAGCGGGCAGCAAGGAGGTATCGGTCATGGTTCTGGATGGAGATGCAGGCGGGACGGCCGGCGCAGTGCACGGCGCGGCGCGGGATGGCTTCCGGAAGGAGGCGCAGTCGTACGCTCGCGGACGCCCCGAGTATCCCTCGGAGGCCGTCGGCTGGCTGCGCGATGCCCTGGGACTGGCGCCCGGCCGCACCGCGGTGGATGTGGGCGCGGGCACCGGCAAGTTCACCCGGCTGCTGGCCGCCACCGGCGCCCGGGTGGTCGCGGTGGAGCCGATCGCGCAGATGCGCGAACAGCTGGCGCAGCAGCTGCCGGGCGTGGAGGCCGTCGAGGGCACGGCGCAGGCGGTGCCGCTGGCCGACGGCGCCGCCGACGTGCTGGCGTGTGCCCAGGCCTTCCACTGGTTCGCCACCGGGGAGGCGCTGGCCGAGTTCCACCGCGTCCTGCGGCCCGGCGGCCGGCTGCTGCTGGTGTGGAACGTGCGCGACGAGTCGGTCGACTGGGTCGCCCGGCTCACCGGGATCATCACGCCGCACGAGGGCGACGCGCCGCGCTTCCACACCGGCGCCTGGCGCCGGGTCTTCGATGCGCCGGACGGCGCGGGGCGGCGGCTGTTCAGGCCGCTGGAGGTGACGCGCTGGCCGCATGCGCACGTCGGCACGCCGCAGCAGGTGATCGTGGACCGCGTCATGTCGGTGAGCTTCATCGCGGCCCTGCCGGCCGCGGAGAACGCCCGGGTGCGCGCGCAGATCGAGGAACTGGCGGCCACGCATCCGGCGCTGCGCGGCCGGCAGGAGGTGTCGTTCCCGTACAGCACGCTGGCCTTCACCGCAGTGCGGCGCTGAAATGAAACGACAACCCCGAGCGGCTTCGCCGCTCCCCCGCGCTTCGCGCTGCGGGAAGGGGGCGGCGCCAGCGCGGCGTGGGCGGCCCTTGCGCGGCGTCCGCTGGCCTCGGCCGCGTCGGTTCATGCGCTGTGGGCGGCGCGCAGCGCAATAGATAACCGAGATATACCCCCTCCTGCTATCTCCCGTAGTGCTAGACTCCTGCCGGCTGGCAGCCTATACTCTCGGCGGCAGCAGATTGCTTGCGCTGAACCACTGGTCGATGCCGTCGGCCAGCCGGTCGAACACCGATGCGAGCGTGGGCGCCGCGGCGCCGAACAGCGCGGCCAGCACCCGCGCGTCCTCGAACAGGCCGTGCAGGTACAGGCCCAGCACGTTGCCGGCGCCGTTCTGCCAGGCGAGGCCGCCTGGCATGGCCGGCAGCGCCAGCTCGCCGGCCGCGGCCAGCGCGGCGTGCTGCGCGGTCCGGCCGTGGTGGATCTCGTAGCCCGCCACGGCCACGCCGGCCAGGAGGGCCCAGGCGCCGGTCAGCGGACCGAAGGCCGCCTCGGTGCGGCGCACCGTCTTGCCGGGCGCGAACTCGGTCACCAGCGGCAGCAGTCCCAGGCCGGCGGCGTTGCCGTCGACGCCGTCGGTGTCGATCAGCGCCTCGCCCAGCATCTGCAGGCCGCCGCAGATGCCCAGCACCCGGCCGCCGCGCCGGGCATGGTCGGCGATGGCGACGTCGAGCCCGCGCGCGCGCAGCCAGGCCAGGTCGGCGGCCGTGGCCTTGGAGCCGGGCAGCACGATCCAGTCGGCGCCGTCCAGCGCGGCCGGGCTGCGGGCCCAGCGCAGTTGCACGCCGGGCAGATTCTTCAGCGGCTGGAATTCGTCGAGGTTGCTGATGCGCGGATAGGCGACCACGGCCACGCGCGTATGCACGGCCGCCCCCGCGGCGCCGGTGGCGCGGTCATCGAACACGCCGTCCTCTTCGGGCAGGCCGTGCTCGCGCAGCAGCGGGATGACGGCGGCCGTGGGCACGCCGGTGCGCGCCTGGAGCAGCTGCGGCGCGGGCGCCAGCAGCGCCGCGTCGCCGCGGAAACGGTTGAGCACGAAGCCGTGGATCAGCCTGCGCTCGTCGCCGGGCAGCAGCGCCCAGGTGCCGTAGAGGTGCGCGAACGCGCCGCCGCGGTCGATGTCCGCCACCAGCAGGCAGCGCGCGTTCGCATGCCGGGCCACGCGCATGTTGGCCACGTCGCTCGCATGCAGGTTGATCTCGGCCGGCGAGCCGGCGCCTTCGATGACGACCACATCGTTCTCGGCGCGCAGCGCGTCGAGCGACGCGGCGATGTGCGGCCACACATGGGCGCTGCGCTCGCGCCACGGAAGGCGCGAGAGGGCGTCGTTCACCTGCCCCAGCAGCACGACCTGGCTGCGCGTGTCGGTCTCGGGCTTGAGCAGCAGCGGGTTTATGCGCACCTCGGGCTCGGCCCGTGCGGCCAGCGCCTGGAAGTACTGCGCGCTGCCGATCTCGCCGCCGGCCACGACGCGCGCATTGTTGCTCATGTTCTGCGCCTTGAACGGCGCGACCTTGCAGCCGCGGCGTGCATACCAGCGGCACAGCGCGGTGGTGAGCCAGCTCTTGCCCGCGCCGCTGGTCGTGCCCAGCACCATGATGCAGAAGGCCGCCACGGATCAGGCCCCCAGGCCGGCGGCGGCCAGGGCCCGCAGCAGTTCCCGCCGCTGCGCCAGCGGCAGGAAATCGCTGTCGCCGCCGGCCACCACGACCGTGCCGATGTGCGCGTGGCGCTGCACGTCGTCCACCGCGTCGAGCGCGAGCCGGATGTCCGCGCCGTTCTTGGCCGCGCCGCCGGGGGGAAAGAGCTGCACGAGATCGATGCCGGCCTGCATCAGCGCATCGCGGTAGCGGCCGAAGAACTGCCAGTTGCAGTACGCCTTGTGGATGGCCAGCGGACCGAACACCGCCGCCAGGTCGGCGACGGCGGCCACGTCCACCAGTGGTTCCTGCACCTTGAAGCGGCCGTCGGGCTGGCCGTAGGCGCCCTCGCCGTGGCGGGCCTCGAACAGGCCGGCGTGGAGGTTCTCGAAGTCCCAGTACAGTGCGACGTGGGATGGGACGGGTGGATGGGCGGCGGCAGGGAAGACGGGCACGGGCGACTCGGACGGTGGGCGGAAAGCCCGCATTGTCCCCCTCCCGCAGGCCCCCCGCCGGCCCCGCGCTCCTCGCCTGCGGCCGGCAGCGCCCGCCGGTGCGCCGGTGCCTGCGCGCGGTGGCTTCAGCGGCGCCGCCGCTCTTGCGCGTACGGCAGCAGCTCGAACGGCACGCTGGCCGCCACCGCAGCGTTCAGCCCTGCGCCGGCTGGCCGTTGGAGGCCGAGACGCCGCCGTCCACCGGCAGCACCACGCCGGTGATGAAGCCCGCGTCGGCGCTGGCGAGGAAGGCGACGACGGCCGCGATCTCCTCGGGCTCGGCGCCGCGGCCCAGCGGGATGCGCTCGGCGAACTTCGCGAGCAGCTTCGGGTCGTTCTTGATGTCCTGCGTCATGCCGGTGAAGGTCAGGCTCGGCGCCACCGCGTTGACGCGCACGCCGTGCTTGCCGTAGTCGAGCGCGAGCGCGCGCGTGAAGTTGGCGACCGCGCCCTTCGACGCGTTGTAGAAGCTCAAGTCCCAGTCGCCGCCGAGGCCGGAGACCGACGAGGTATTGACGATCGAGCCCTTAGTCTTGAGCAGGTGCGGGATCGCCGCGCGCGCGCCGTGGAACACGCCGCTGACGTTGACCGCCAGGATGCGGGCCCAGTCGTCGAGGCTCGCCTCGTCCACCTTGCCCTGCACGACGACGCCGGCGTTGTTGTGGATCACGTCGAGCCGGCCGAACTTCTGCACTGCGGCCTCGACCAGCGCCTGCACCTGGTCGAACTTCGACACATCGGTGGCGCGGGCCAGCGTGCGCTCGGCCGGCAGGTCGGCCCGGGTGGCGGCGAGCTTGTCGTCGGTGATGTCGGCGATGACGACGTTGGCGCCTTCCTGCGAGAGGCGGCGCGCGGTGGCGGCGCCGATGCCGGAGCCTGCGCCGGTCACGATGACGACCTTGCCGCCGAAGCGATGGAGTTGTTCGAGCTTCGGCCGGGGTTGCGATTGCTGTTGAGCCATGGAAGGATCCTTTCTTTGCAGCGCAGCGGCGCACCGCCGCAGGAGGGCGCCGCAACGAAAAGCGCGCCCGGCGCGGGCGCGGACAGAGGGATGGTTGGAGAGCCATTTTTCGGCCGCAGCAATGCAACGCTGTTTCCAGCCGAAACACCGCATTGGAGCAGCGCGCCTGCGATAACGCTCGAGCGGCCTTCCGATCGGCAGGATGCCACGCGTCAACGATCGCCGCGACGACAAAGGAACACGACCGGCGTCTGCTCGACGGCCCGGGCCATCGCACCACGGACGCGGACTCGCTGGCACTGTTCGGCGCGGTCATCCTGCTGACCCTGCTCGTCATCTGGCGGGCGGCGTGCCGGACCTGTCGGAGATCGCATTCGACCCGCCGCGCGCATCCGTCGGCAGCCGGGCTGTGGATCTGGGCTGCTTCGTTTCCGCGCTGACGCTGATGGAGCTGGGGATCGGCGTCCTGTGCAGGGAGCGGCGCGACGGCCCCGCGGGAAGGCGGCTGCGCGCGTGGCTGGATACGCGGGTCGTGCCGCGCACTACGGCAGGTTTCCTGCACACCGGTGCCGCTTTGCCGGCTCCCTGGCACGCGCCTGCGCGCTAGCGTCCGGCCCGCGCCACGTTCTGCGGAGCCTCCCCGTCCCACCCTCCCCCGAGGGCCCGCACCAGCGCCACCGTCGCCTGGTACTGCGCCGAGCGCACCTGCAGCGCCTGCCGGCGGTTGCGCAGTTCGCTGCGGCGCGCGTCGAGCAGGTCGAGCTGGCTGACCATGCCGTTGCGGTAGCGCGTGTCGGAGAACTGCATCGCCCGCCGCGCCGCGTCGACCGCGCGGGCCTGGGCCTCGGCCTGGGCATCGAGCAGGCGCAGGGCACTCAGTTGGTCCTCCACCTCGCGCACGGCCGTGAGCACCTGGCCGCGCAGGCCGGCCACGGCTTCGTCGAGCCGGGCCCGTGCCTGGCGCTCGCCCGCCTCGCGGCGGCCGCCGTCGAACAGCGGCAGCGACAGCAGCGCACCGATGCCCCAGGAGCGGGCCGACCACTTCAGCAGGTCGCCGAGTTCGGGCGAGGCGTAGCCGCCGTTGGCCGTGAGCGTGATGGAGGGGAACCACGCGGCCTGGGCCACGCCGAGCCGCGCCTGCGCGGCCAGCACACCGGACTGGGCCGCCGCCACGTCGGGGCGGCGCGCGAGCACGGTGGCGGGCACACCGGCCGGCACGACCGGCAGCGCAGCCTGCCAGTCCTGCGCGGTGTCGTCGGCCGCAACGCTGAAGCTGGCCGGCGCTTCGCCGACCAGCACGGCCAGGGCATGTTCCAGCTCGGCGCGGCGACGGTCGAGCGCCAAGCCATCGGCTTGAGTCGAGGCGACTTCGCTCTGCACGCGGGCCACGTCGAGCTCGGCCAGGTCGCCGGCGCGCCAGCGGCGCTCGGTCAGCGCCAGCGTGTCGCCATAGGCGGCCACGGTTTCGCGGACCAGGGCGCGCTCTGCGTCGGTGGCGCGCAGCAGCAGATAGGTCTGCGCGGTTTCGGCCTGCACCAGCAGACGGGTGCTTTGCAGCAGCGCCTCGCTGGCGGCGGCGTCCTGTGACGCAGCGTCGGCCGCGCGGCGGATGCGGCCGAACAGGTCGGGCTCGTAGGACAGGTTGAGGCCCGCGCCGATCACCGTGACTGGAACAGTACTCTCCGTAGTATCCCACCCTGCCGTCCGGTTTGCACCCGTCCCCAGGCTGATCTGGGGAGAGTATAAGGACCGCGCGTTCTGCACCAGCGCGCGGGCCTGGGCCACGCGGGCCGCGGCCTCCGCGATGCCGGTGTTGCCGGCGGTGGCCCGGGCGACCAGCGCGTCGAGCTGCGGATCGGCGAAGGCGCGCCACCATTCGCCGCGCGACTGGGCCTCGGCCGGCGCGGCGCGGGTCCAGCGGCCTTCGCCGGCCGGGGCCTGGGCCTCCTTGAACCGGGCCGGCGCGGCGACGCGGGCCGCGTCGGCATCGCCGGTGGCGGTGGCGCAGCCGGCCAGCCAGAGGGCCGCGGCCAGGGGAATGAGGCGCAGGAGCGAAGTTGTCTTTTTCATGGCGAGGCTCCGGGTCATTCGTGCCGGCCGACGCGCGCGGCGGGCGACGGCAGCGCGCCGTGGCCGCCGCCGTGCGGCGCGGGGTGGTCGGCCGAGACGAAAGCCTCGGCGTCGTGCACCGCCACGCCGTGCTGGCGCAGCGGGCGGTTGCCGGCCAGGCGGCGCAGCACCACATAGAACACCGGCGTGAGGAACAGGCCGAAGGCCGTCACGCCGATCATCCCGGCGAACACCGCGACGCCCATCGCTCTGCGCATCTCGGCGCCGGCGCCGGTGGAGAGCACCAGCGGCAGCACGCCCATGACGAACGCGAGCGAGGTCATCAGGATCGGGCGCAGCCGCAGCCGGCTGGCCTCGACGGCGGCGGCCAGCGGCGTGCGGCCGGCGAATTCGAGTTCACGCGCGAACTCCACGATCAGGATGGCGTTCTTGGCGGAGAGCCCCACGAGCACGATGAGCCCGATCTGGGTGAACACGTTGTTGTCGCCGCGCGAGAGCCACACGCCGGCCATTGCGGCCAGCAGGCCCATCGGTACGATCAGGATGATCGCCAGCGGCAGCGTCAGGCTCTCGTACTGCGCGGCCAGCACCAGGAAGACGAGCAGGATCGCGATCGGGAACACCAGCACGGCGGAGTTGCCGGCCAGGATCTCCTGGTAGGTCAGCTCGGTCCATTCGAAGCCGATGCCCGGCGGCAGCGTCTCGGCGGCGATGCGCGCGACGGCCTTCTGCGCCTGGCCCGACGACCAGCCGGGCGCCGGGCCGCCGTTGATGTCGGCCGAGAGGAAGCCGTTGTAGCGCATGGCGCGCTCGGGGCCGAAGCTCGGGTCCACCTTCAACAGCGCCGCGAGCGGCACCATTTCGCCCGAAGTGCTGCGTACCTTCAACAGGCCGATGTCCTCGGCGCGCGCGCGGTACGGCGCGTCGGCCTGCACGCGCACGCTGTAGGTGCGGCCGAACTGGTTGAAGTCGTTCGCGTACAGGCTGCCGAGGTAGATCTGGAGCGTGTCGAAGATGTCGGTCACCGGCACGCCGAGCTGGCGGGCCTTGGTGCGGTCGATGTCGGCATAGAGCTGCGGCACGTTGACCTGCCAGCTCGTGAACAGGCCGGCCAGTTCGGGCGCCTGGGATGCCTTGGCCATGAAGGCTTTGACCGCGCCGTCCATCGCGGTGTAGCCGAGCGAGGCGCGATCCTCGATCTGGAGCTTGAAGCCGCCGGTCGTCCCCAGGCCCTCCACCGGCGGCGGCGGGAACATGGCGATGAACGCGTCCTGGATGCCGGCGAAGGCTGCGTTGAGCTGGCCGGCCACGGCCACGCCGGTCTGGTCCTTGCCGCGCCGCTCCTCGAAGGGCTTCAGCATGGCGAAGACGATGCCGGCGTTGGAGCTGTTGGTGAAGCCGTTGATCGACAGGCCCGGGAAGGCCAGCGTGCCCTGCACATTCGGGTTCTGCTTCATGACCTCGCCCATGCGGCGGATCACGTTCTCGGTGCGGTCGAGCGTGGCGCCGTCGGGCAGCTGGGCGAAACCGACGAGGTACTGCTTGTCCTGCAACGGCACGAAGCCGCCCGGCACCGCCTTGAACAGGCCGCAGGTCGCCGCGGCCAGCGCGGCATAGACCAGCAGCGCCAGCGCCTTGCGCGAGATCACGCCCTTGACGCCGCGGCTGTGGCCTTCGGCGCTGCGGTGGAAGAAGCGGTTGAACGCGGCGAAGAAGCGGCCGAAGACCCGCTCCATGCCGCGCGTGAGCGCGTCCTTCGGTGCATCGTGGCCGCGCAGCAGCAGCGCCGCGAGCGCCGGCGACAGCGTGAGCGAGTTGACGGCCGAGATCACCGTCGAGATCGCGATGGTCACGGCGAACTGGCGGTAGAACTGCCCCGTCAGCCCCGAGATGAAAGCCAGCGGCACGAACACCGCGACCAGCACCAGCGCGATCGCGATGATCGGGCCCGACACCTCGCGCATCGCGCGGTAGGTGGCCTCGCGCGGGGCGAGGCCCGCCTCAATATTGCGCTCCACGTTCTCGACCACGACGATCGCGTCGTCCACCACGATGCCGATGGCCAGCACCAGGCCGAACAGCGTGAGCGCGTTGATCGAGAAACCCAGCAGGTGCAGCACGGCGAAGGTGCCCACGACCGACACCGGCACCGCCAGCAGCGGGATGATCGACGCGCGCCAGGTCTGCAGGAACAGGATCACCACCAGCACCACCAACGCCACGGCTTCGAGCAGCGTGTGCACCACCGAGTCGATCGAGGCGCGCACGAACTGCGTCGGGTCGTAGGCGATGCGGTATTCCACGCCTTCGGGCATGTTCTTTTTGAGCTCTTCCATCGTGCGGCGCACGTTGTCGGAGATCTGCAGCGAGTTGGAGCCCGGCGACTGAAACACGCCGATGCCCACGGCCGAGTCGTTGTCGAGCAGCGAGCGCAGCGAATAGTCGGCCGCGCCCAGTTCGATGCGGGCCACGTCGCGCAGGCGCACGACCTGGGTGTCGCCACTGCCGCTGCCGCCCTTGACGCTGATGTCGCCGAAGTCTTCCACGGTCGACAGGCGGCCCTGCGCGTTGACCGACAGCTGCAGGTCCACGCCCTCGGCGCCCGGCGACTGGCCGACCACGCCGGCCGCGGCCTGGATGTTCTGCGCGCGGATCGCGGCCACCACGTCGCTGGCCGAGAGGCCGCGCTGCGCGACCTTCTGCGGGTCGAGCCAGACGCGCATGGCGTAGTCGCCGCCGCCCCAGATCTGCACCTGGCCCACGCCCTCGATGCGCGCGAGGCGGTCCTTCACGTTGAGCACGCCGTAGTTGCGCAGATAGTCCATGCCGTCGCGCCCATTGGGCGAGACGAGGTGGACCACCATCGTGATGTTGGGCGAGCTCTTGACGGTGGTGAGCCCCAGGCGGCGCACCTCCTCGGGCAGCCGCGGCTCGGCCTGCGCGACGCGGTTCTGCACCAGCTGCTGGGCCTTGTCGGGGTCGGTGCCGAGGCGGAAGGTGACGGTCAGCGTCATCATGCCGTCGGTCGTGGCCTGGCTGCCCATGTAGAGCATGTTCTCGACGCCGTTGATCTGCTCTTCGAGCGGCGTGGCGACGGTCTCGGCGATCACCTTGGGATTGGCGCCGGGATAGCTGGCCCGCACCACGATCGAGGGCGGCGCGACTTCGGGGTATTCGGAGATCGGCAGCCCGCGCAGCGCGATCAGGCCGGCCAACAGGATCAGCACCGAGAGCACGCCGGCAAAGATCGGCCGGTCGATGAAGAATCGGGAGAGGTTCATGGCCGCACCTGCTTACCGTGATGCCAGCTGGGTCGCGGCGCCCGGGGCGCGCGCTTCCATCGGCACCAGCTGCGGCGCCACCACCGCTCCCGGGCGCACGTGCTGCAAGCCGTTGACGACGACGCGCTCGCCGTCCTTCAGGCCCGAGGTCACCACGCGCAGCCCGTGGGCCGGCACGCCGAGCGTCACCGTGCGGTATTCGGCCTTGTTGCCCTCGCCGACGACGATGACGAACTTCTTGTCCTGGTCGGTGCCGACGGCGCGCTCGCTCACCAGCAGCACGCGGCTGCTGCGGGGCTGGCCCATGCGGATGCGGACGAACTGGCCCGGGATCAGGCGGCCGTCGGCGTTGTCGAAGGCGGCGCGCACACGCACCGTGCCGCTCCGCGCATCGACCTGGTTGTCCACCAGTTGCAGCCGGCCGGCCACCGGCGTGCCGCTTTCTCCCGCCGTGCCCATCTGCACCGGGATGCTGCCGAGCGAGCCCGCGCGCCCCGCCGCGCCGCCGGGCAGGCCGGCCAGCGCGCGGGCGACGGTCTGCTCGTCGGCGTCGAAGCTCGCGTAGATCGGGCTCACCGACACCAGCGTGGTCAGCACCGGCGCACCCGCGCCGGCGGACACGAGGTTGCCCACGGTCACCTCGACGCGGCCGATGCGGCCGGCCACCGGCGCACGCACCTGCGTGTAGCCCAGGTTCAGGCGCGCGGCCTGCAGCGCGGCGCGCGCCGCGCGAAGGCTGGCCTCGGCTTCGAGGCCGGCGTTGGCGCGCTCGTCGTATTCGCGCTGGGCGATGGCGCGCTCGTCCCACAGCCGGCGCGCGCGCTCCTGCTCGCTGCGGCTGAAGGCGGCACGGGCCTCGGCCGAGGCCACCTGGGCCGCGGCGCGCTCGACCTCGGCCGCATACGGCGCCGGGTCGATGGTGAACAGCAGGTCGCCCTGCCTCACCAGCGCGCCTTCGCGGAAGTGCACCGACTGCACCGCGCCGGCGACGCGCGAGCGCACGTCCACGCGCTGCACGGCTTCGAGCCGGCCCGAGAACTCGTCCCACGCGGTGACGTCGGAGGCGGCCACCGCCGCCACCGACACCGGAGCGGGCGGCGGCGCGGCGGGCGCCGCGTCGGCATGCGCTGGCGGGTCGTGCAGCACCAGCAGCGCGGCCGCGCCGGCGACGGCCAGGGCAGCGATGCCGGCGGCCAGCGCGGCGGGCGAGCGCCGCGCGGCCGGGCCGGCGCGGTGCGGATCGTTGGAGTGGTCGGTCATGGCATATCCCTCGTCAGACGAAACAGAAAAAGAAAGGCGAAGCGGCGCCCCTGGCGGGCTCCGGTGCAGAGCGCCATCGGGAGGCGGAAGAAACGGAATGCGGCCGGCAGCGCGCAGCGCGGCCCGGCACCTGTCTCATCGGCAGGTGCGCGCAGTCCGTCGGTCAGGAAGAGATGTGTCTTACGACGGGTTGTCGCCCGGCAACCGGGGCGGCGTGGCCGCCGGTCCGGTGGCGCCGAAGAAGCGGCGCAGGCGCAGCTCCACCTCGTCGGCGCAGGGACATCGCTGCGGCGCGTCGGACGGCTCGGTCAGCGCCTCGGGCCAGCCGGTGTAGGGGCCGAGCAGTCCTGAATCGACGGCGATGCCGGCGCCGCGCAGCCGCTCGGCATAGGCCAGCGCCTCGTCGCGCAGCAGGTCGTCCTGGCCCGCGAGAATCAGCGCGGGCGGCAGGCCCGCGAGCCGGCTCGACGCGCCGGGCACGGCGTAGGGATGGTGCGTATCCATCGGGCAGCGCAGGTACTTCTTCCAGCCCTCGGCCCACTTGCATTCGGTTTGCGCGCCCTGCGCCTCGCGCAGCGACGGCGTGCCGGCACAGGGGTCGAGCATCGGCGAGACGAGGATCTGCCCGGCCAGCGGCGGATGCGCCCGGTCGCGGGCCACAAGCGCCACGGCGGCGGCCAGGTTGCCGCCCGCTTCCTCGCCCGCGAGATAGAGCCTCGACGCCCGGCCGGCCAGCCGGGTGCGCTGGCGGTGCAGCCACTGGAGCGCGCCGTAGCCGGCCTCGACGGCCTGCGGGAACGGGTGCTCCGGCGCAAGCGGATAGTCGAGCGAGACGACCACCGCGCCGGCCGCGCCCAGCAGCTGGGCCACGACGGCGCCGTCGTCGAGGCTGCCGCAGGTGAAGGTGCCGCCGTGGAAGTGCAGCACCAGCGGCCCGCCTGCCGCCACCCGTCGGCCGTAGAGCCGCGCGGCAATCTGCGCACCGCCCTGCCCTTCCAGGGCGATGGCGATGTCGATGGACGGGGATGAAGGGGCGGACATGGCGGAAGGATCGGTCGGCGTGAGACGGATCTTAGTGCGCGCCGCTGTATCGAAAAGCCCGCCGGCCATGCAAACACCGTTTCCACAGCACCAACAATGGCTGCCAAGCCGCGTGTGAGAATTCGTCGCACCCCGCCGGCACAGGCAGGGAACGAAGAGAAAAAGGCCGAACCATGGACCCGTTGCACGCGATGCGCGTGTTCACCCGCGTCGTCGAGACCGGCAGCTTCACGCGCGCGGCGGACTCGCTGAACCTGCCCAAGGGCACGGTCACCAAGCAGATCCAGGCCCTGGAGGCGCGGCTGCGCACGCGCCTGCTGCACCGCACAACGCGCCGCGTCACGGTCACGCCCGACGGCGCCGTCTACTACGAGCGCAGCGCGCGCCTGCTGGCCGACTTCGACGACATCGAGGCCGGCATGACCAATGCGCAGGCCACGCCGAGCGGGCGGCTGCGCGTCGACGTGGGTTCCTCCATCGCACGGCTGCTGATCATCCCGGCGCTCGACGGCTTCTTCGCACGCTATCCCGACATCGCGCTCGACCTCGGCGTGGGCGACCGGCCGGTGGACCTGATCGGCGACAACGTCGATTGCGTGATCCGCGCCGGCGAGATCACCGACCAGTCGCTGGTCGCGCGCCGCATCGGCAACCTGCCCTTCGTCAACATCGCGGCGCCTGCGTACCTGCGGCGCCACGGCGCGCCGGCCCATCCTCGCGACCTCGAGACCGGCGCGCACCATGTGGTCGGCTATTTCTCGGCGGTGTCGCGGCGCACCTGTCCGCTGGAATTCGAGCGCGGCGGCGAGCGCATCGACCTCGGCGGCCCGTTTCGCATCGCCGTCAACGAGAGCAATGCCCACACCGCCGCGGTGCTGGGCGGCCAGGGCGTGTCCCAGATGGCGGCCTTCATCGCCGCGCCGTACCGGGCGAGCGGCGAGCTCGTCGAGATACTGGCCGGCTGGACCTCGCCGCCGCTGCCGATGCACGTGGTCTACCCGCCCAACCGGCACCTGAGCGCCAAGGTGCGGGTGTTCGTGGACTGGGCGGCCGAGCTGTTCGCACAGACGCCGCTGCTGCAGAACCGCTGATCCCGCAGCGCCTCAGCGCGCAGCGGCGCCGCCCTTGCCGAACAGCCGGTCGATGCCGCCGCGCAGGTGGGCGACCATGGCGCAGCGCGCCTCGTCCGCATCGCCGGCCACGATGGCCTGCTCGATGCGCAGGTGCTCCGCGCGCACGTCGCGCTGGCGGCGCACCGAGGGCTGGGGCGACAGCTCGCGGATCAGCCGCGTGGCCACGATGCGGTGCTGGCGCAGGGCCGACATGGTCATCAGGTAGAACTCGTTGCCGCTGGCGCGCGCCACGGCCTCGTGGAAGGCAATGTCCTCGGTGATGTGCTCCCCGCCGCGGGCGATGGCCACCTCCAGCAGCCGGCGCCGGGTGCTGATCTCCTCGACCAATTCCTTGTCCTGGCAGCGCGCGGCCCAGGCGGCGCACTCGCCCTCGATCACGCAGCGGAACTCCAGGAACCGGCGCACCTCGGCCACGCTCTGCAGCGGCGCGAAGGCCGCGCTGCGCAGCTCCGCACTGCCGACGAAGTTGCCGGCGCCCCGCCGGGACGTGACCCAGCCCTCGGAGCGCAACCGCGCCAGCGCCTGCCGCACCACCGGGCGGGATACCTCGAACCGCGCGGACATATCGTTTTCCCCAGGCAGCCGGGCGCCCTCCACCAGCCCGCCGTGCTCGATCAGTTCACGTATCTGGTCGTAGACGCGGTCGCTGAGGGGGGAAATGGGCATGGTCGCTTCCGTCGCTGGGTGGACGGCCGATTCTATAGATGTAATACAACCTGACGGAGCTTTTGACATGTGACGGAGGGGATTCCAACAATCGCCGCCATACCGCAACCAACCCGCAGACCCTTCCATGCCGAAGATCACCACCCTCCGGACCATCCGGATCGCCGAGCGTCCCAAGCTGATCTGGGTCGAGATCGAAACGGACGACGGCCTCGTCGGGCTCGGCGAGTCCTTCCGCGGCGCGCAGGCCGTGGAGGCCGTCATCCACGAGCAGGCCGCGCCGCTGCTGCTCGGCCAGGATGCGCGCCGCATCGAGGCCCATTCACGCCAGCTGCTGAGCCCCTACGTCGGCTTCCAGGGAGCGAGCGCGGAAGTGCGCGCCGCCAGCGCCGTGGACTTCGCGCTCTGGGACCTCGCCGGCCAGCGCCACGGCATCCCGGTGCACGAGGCCCTGGGCGGCGCGAGCCGGCTGGCGATCCCGGCCTACAACACCTGCGCGGGCTACGACTACAACTCCGGCGGCGTGGCCGGCGCCGCGCGCCGCGTGATCGGCGCCGGCGACGAGTTCCAGGGTCCCTACGACGACCAGATCGCCTTCAACCGCGACGCCGGCGCGCTGGCGCGCAGCCTGGTAGAGGAAGGCTACGGCGCCATGAAGATCTGGCCGTTCGACGTCTTCGCCACGGCATCGGGCGGCCACCGCATCTCGCTGGCCGATCTGAAGAAGGGGCTGGAACCGTTCCGCAGGATCCGCGAGGCCGTGGGCGACCGCATCGAGATCATGGCCGAGCTGCACAGCCTCTGGGGCACGCATGCGGCCGAGCGCATCTGCCGCGCGCTGGAGGACTACGGCGTCTTCTGGGTCGAGGACCCGATCAACAAGATGGACGACGTGGGCGCGCTGGCCGACCTGCGCTCGCGCGTCAACGTGCCGATCTGCGGCAGCGAGACGCTGGCCGGCACCACCCAGTTCCGCCAGCTGCTGGCCGCCGAGGCGGTGGACGTGATCATGCTCGACCTGGCCTGGTGCGGCGGCCTGACCGAGGGCCGCAAGATTGCGGCGCTGGCCGAATCGCACCGCCGCCCGCTGGCGCCGCACGACTGCACCGGCCCGGTCACGCTGTGGGCCGGCCTGCACCTGGCGCTGCACGCATCCACCGCGATCTTCCAGGAAGTCGTACGGGCCACGCTGTCCACCTGGTACCGCGACCTGGTGACCGATCTGCCCACCATTGTCGATGGCGTGGTGCAGGCACCCACCGCCGCCGGCATCGGCACCGCGCTGCGGCCCGGGATCCGCAGCCGCGCCGATGCCGTGGTACGCGAATCCGCCCTGCCGGCCTGAGCCCGGCCGCCGCCTTCCTCCTCTTCTTCCGGACCGAATCGACATGAGCGTACTCACCCCCGCACTGCGCGAGCAGTTGCAATCCATCAGCACCGCCACCCTCGCCACCGCGCTCTACAAGCGCGGCCTGCGCCAGCAGTTCATCCAGCGCGCCGCCCCGCTGCGGCGCCTGGAGCGCAGCATGGTGGGCGAGGCTTTCACGCTGCGCTACATCCCGGCGCGCGAGGATCTGAACCCGATCGAGGTCTTCCGCGATCCCAACCACGCCCAGCGCAAGGCGGTGGAGACCTGTCCCGCCGGCGCCGTGCTGGTGATCGACAGCCGCGGCGACGCACGCGCAGCCTCGGCCGGCGCGATCCTGGCCACCCGCCTGCAGGAGCGCGGCGTGGCGGGCATCGTGACCGACGGCGGCTTCCGCGACGCCGACGAGATCAGCCAGCTGCGCATGCCCGCGTTCCACCAGCGCCCGTCGGCGCCGACCAACCTCACGCTGCATCAGGCCATCGACATCAACGTGCCCATCGGCTGCGGCGACGCGCCGGTGTTTCCGGGCGACGTGGTCGTGGGCGACAACGACGGCGCCATCGTCATCCCGGCCCACCTGGTCGCGGAGATCACGGCCGAGGCCGTGGAGATGACCGCCTTCGAGGACTTCGTGATCGAGTCGGTGCGCGAGGGCAAGACCATCATCGGCCTCTACCCGGCAACGGCCGAGCAGACCAAGGTGGACTTCGCCGCCTGGCGCAAGGTCAAGGGACGCTGAGGTCATGGCGACCACCGTGACGGTGCTGGCACAGCACGCACCGCAGGCACCCCGACTGCAGCAACTGCTGGGCGAGGGCTTCATCGTCCAGGGCCAGGCCGCGCTGCCGGCCGAAGGCCCCATCGTCACGGACGTGCTGGTCACTACCCGGCTCACCGCCCAGGAGGCCCCCCGGCTGCAGGCGCGGCTGCTGCAGGCACCGGGCGCCGGCCTAGACGCGATCGCACTCGACGCCCTGCCTGCCCACTGCCGTGTCTGCAACGTCTACGAGCACGAGATACCGATCGCCGAGTTCGTGACGCGGGCCGTGCTCGACTGGGTCATCTTCCCCGAAGGCGATCGCTTCGCCATGGATGCAGCCCATTGGGCGGCGACCTACCGCGGCCGCGCCGTGCATGGCGAGGCCTTCGGCCGCCGGGCGGCGATCGTCGGCTTCGGTGCCATCGGCCAAGCCACGGCCGCGCGGCTACGCGCGCTGGGCCTGCATGTCACTGCCGTCACCCGCCATGCGCGGCTCGAGCCCGGCGCCGATGCCACGCATCCCGTGGCCGACCTGGCCGCGCTGCTGCCGGCGGTGGACGTGCTGGTCCTGTGCTGTCCGCTCAACGACAGCAGCCGCGGACTGGTCGGCGCGCGCGAACTGGCGGGGCTGCGCTCCGACGCCCTGCTGGTCAACGTGGGCCGTGCCGAGCTGGTGCAGCCGCAGCCGCTGTACGAGACGCTGCAGGCACGCCGGCTGGGCCGCGCAGTCCTGGACGTCTGGTACCGCTACCCCACGCCCGACCACCAGGGACCGCTGGAGCCGGCGGAATTCCCCCTCACCCAGTTGCCCAACGTCCGCAGCACGCCCCATGTCTCGGGATGGACGCATGGCCTGCTGGAGCGGCGCTATGCGTTCATGGCCCGCAACATCGCCCGCCTGGCAGCCGGCGAGCCGCTGCACAACCAGCAGCGCTGACGCCACCCCGCCGGGCGGGCCCCTTCCATGGAACGACGGAGACACACAGCATGACATCCACAGAACATCTGGGCCTCTCGCGCCGCCGCTGCCTGACCCGGCTGGCGGCACTGGCGGGCACCGCGCTGGGCGCCAGCCTGGCTGCGCAAGCGGAGGACAAATACCCCAGCCGTCCGGTCACGCTGGTCGTGCCCTTCTCGGCCGGCGGCGGCACCGACGTGGCCGCCCGCCTGCTGGCCAACAAGCTGACCCAGCGCTGGGGCCGCTCCGCCGTGGTGGACAACCGGGCCGGTGCCGCCGGCATCATCGGCGCCGACGTGGTGGCGCGGGCCCGGCCCGACGGCTACACGCTGCTGATCGGCAACGTGGGCACACAGGCGATCAATCCCTTCCTCTATCTCAAGCTGCCCTACGACAACGACACTGCATTCACGCCGATCGCCCTGGTGGCGGAGCTACTCATCGTGCTGCTGGCGCAGCCCGGCTTTCCCGCCAGAACGGTGCAGGAACTGGTGGCGCTGGCCAAGGCCCAGCCCGGGAAGATCAGCTGTGCCAGTTCCGGCGCAGGCAACTCCACCCACCTGGCGTTGGAGTTCTTCCAGGCCGCGGCAGGCATCCAGTTGCTGCACGTGCCCTACAAGGGCGGCGCGCCCGCCACGGCCGACCTGCTGGCCGGCCAGGTGGATCTGCAATTCACCTCGGTGCTGGAAACCAGCGCAGCCGTCAAGGCCGGCCGGCTGCGCGCTCTGGCGGTGACAAGCGCCCGCCGCGCGCCCGCGCTGCCCGAGGTTCCGACGCTGGCCGAGGCCGGCGTCCAAGGCGCCGAGTCAGGCTCCTGGGTTGCCCTGCTCGGCCCGAAGGGCCTGCCGCCGGCCCTGGCCCAGGCCATCGCCGCCGACGTCCAGGCCGTGATCGCCACGCCGGCCGCCCGCGAGGCCTTGGCGGCCCAGGGCGCGACAGCGCTCGGCGACGGGCCTGACGCTTTGAAGAAAGTCGCTTTGAAGAAAGTCATATCCGAGGACAGCCATCGCTACGGCCAGCTAATCCGCAAGCTCGGCCTGCGGGCCTCGACCTGAATCCAGGAACCTGTCTCCCATGACCCTCTCGCCCTCCTCCATGTCCTCCCGCCGCAGGCTGCTGCTAGCCCTGGCTGCATCGTCCCTTCTGCTCGCCGCACGGGCCCAGGCCCAGGGCGACTGGCCGCAGAAGACCACGACCATCGTCGTCCCCTTCCCCGCGGGCGGCTCGACCGACACAGTCGGCCGGGTCCTGGCCAACCAGTTGCAGGCGGCCACCGGACAGTCGTTCATCGTGGACAACCGCCCGGGCGCCACCGGTGCCATCGGCGCGGCCTACGTGAAGCGGGCCCCAGCGGACGGCTCGGTGCTGATGGTCGCCTCGCTCGGCATCTTCGTCATCGCGCCGCACCTGCAGAAGAACCTAGCCTACGACGCGCTCAAGGACTTCGACTACATCAGCATCCCGGTGCAGGCGCCCAACGTGCTCGTCGCAGCTCCCGCCAAAAAGGCCCGCACCGTGGCAGACGTGATCGCCGAGCTGCAGGCCCAGCCTGGCAAGGTGAGCTTCGCCAGCTCGGGCAACGGCGCATCGGACCACCTCTCCGCTGAAGTGTTCTGGCAGCAGAGCAAGACCCAGGGCCTGCACGTGCCCTACAAGGGCGGCGCGCCGGCCATCACCGACCTGCTGGGCAACCAGGTCGACTACTCCTTCCCCAACGTCAATGCCGTGCTCGACCACATCCGCGCCGGCAAGCTGCGCGCCATCGCGGTCACCGGCACGGCCCGCTCGCCGGTACTGCCCGATGTACCTACCCTGGCCGAGTCTGGCGTACAGGGTGCCGAGGTGTACTCCTGGCAGGGCTTGGTCGGCCCGCGCGGGTTGCCGGCCGCGGTGAAGGAACAGATCGCGGCGGCGGCCATCACCGCCATGCGCGGCCCGCGGTGCGCAAGCGCATGAACGATCAGGGCCTGGAGATCGTGGCCAACACGCCGGCCGAGTTCACTGCGTTCCAGGCCCGGGAGTTTGCCCGCTGGAAGACCCTGATCGCGCAGCGCGGCATCCACATCGACTGACACCGCGGCGCGGCACGGCGCCCTTCCCCCGCCGGCCGGCAGCCCCGCCGGCGGCGCCTGCCCGGATCGGGACATCCTCGCCCGGCAGGCCGACAGCCCAAGAGTTCCCACACACCATGAACAACACCCTGCAGACCCACGCTCCCGCGGCCGTGCGGGGCCGCGTGCGCTACGGCATCGTCGCCCTGCTCTTCTTCGTCACCGCCATCAACTATGCCGACCGGGCCATCCTCGCGGTGACCGGGCCGCTCATCACCAAGGACCTGGGCATCAGCCCGGTGGAGCTGGGCTTCGTCTTCTCGGCCTTCGGCTGGTCGTATCTCGTCGGCCAGATACCCGGCGGGCGCCTGCTGGACCGCTACGGCTCCAAGCGCGTGTACTTCTGGAGCATCCTGCTGTGGTCGGCGTTCACTCTGCTGCAGGGCGGCGTGATGCACTTCGGCGTGGCCGCCGCGGTCTACATCATGTTCGGCCTGCGCCTGCTGGTGGGCGCGGCCGAGGCGCCGTCGCTGCCGGCCAATGCGCGCATCGTCTCGGCCTGGTTTCCGACGCAGGAGCGCGGCACGGCCACGGCCATCTTCAACTCGGCCCAGTACTTCGCGACCGTGCTGTTCGCGCCGCTCATGGCCTGGGTCGCCCATGCACTGGGCTGGGAGAGCACCTTCTACTTCATGGGCGCGCTCGGCATCGTCGGCAGCCTGCTGTGGCTGGCCGTGATGCACAGCCCCGACCGGCATCCGTCGCTGGGCACGGCCGAGCTGGAGTACATCCGCGAAGGCGGCGGCCAGACCGACATGGATGCGCCGTGCAGCGCCGCCGCGCCAGCCGCAGGCAGCGCCTGGTCGCACGCCAGGGTGCTGCTGGGCAACCGCATGATGCTCGGCATCTACCTGGGCCAGTACTGCATCAGTACGCTGACCTACTTCTTCCTGACCTGGTTCCCGGTCTACTTGGTGCAGCAGCGCGGCATGTCCATCCTCAACGCCGGGCTGGTGGCGTCGATCCCCGCGATCTTCGGCTTCGCCGGCGGTCTGCTGGGCGGCGTCTTCTCCGACGCACTGCTGCGCCGCGGCCATTCGCTGTCGGTGGCGCGCAAGACGCCGATCGTCCTGGGCATGCTGCTGTCGATGAGCATGGTGCTGTGCAACTACGTGCAGGCCGAATGGCTGGTCGTGGCCATCATGGCGCTGGCCTTCATGGGCAAGGGCATCGGCGCGCTCGGCTGGGCGGTGATGGCCGACACCGCGTCGCCGCGCATCGCCGGCTTCAGCGGCGGACTGTTCAACATGTTCGGCAACGTGTCGTCGATCGTCACGCCGATCGCCATCGGCACCATCATCCAGGCGACCGGCTCGTTCAACGGCGCGCTGCTGTTCATCAGCGCCAACGCCGCGCTGGCCATCTTCGCCTACCTGGTGGTCGTGGGCGAGATCAGGCGCGTCGAAGCCTGACCGTTGCCGCATACTGTGCCCATGCCCCAACACAACCGCTTCAAGCACGCGCTGCGCCAAGGCCAGCAGCAGATCGGCCTGTGGTCGACCATCCCCTCGCCCTACATCACCGAACTGGTTTCCGGCGCCGGCTACGACTGGGTCCTGCTCGACACCGAGCACACGCCGGCCGACGTGCCGCAGATGCTGGGCCAGCTCCAGGCCAATGCCGCCGCGATTCCCGGCGGCGCCGTCACCTCGGCCGTCGTGCGGCCGGCCTGGAACGACCCGGTGCTCATCAAGCGCTACCTCGACATCGGCGCGCAGACCCTGCTGCTGCCGTTCGTGCAGGACGCCGACCAGGCCCGCGCCGCCGTCGCTGCCACCCGCTACCCGGGCCGCGGCATCCGCGGCGTGGGCGGCACGATGCGGGCCTCCAACTTCGGCCGCGATGCGCAGTACATCCATACGGCGCACGAGGAGACCTGCGTGCTGGTGCAGGTGGAGACACGCGAAGCGCTGGCCGAGATCGAGGCCATCGCCGCCGTCGACGGCGTGGACGGCGTCTTCATCGGCCCGGCCGACCTGTCGGCCAGCATGGGCCATCCCGGCCGGCCGCGCCATCCCGAGGTGGACGCCACCATCGACGACGCGATCCGCCGCATCCGCGCCGCCGGCAAGGCGCCGGGCATCCTCATGGCCGATCCGCAGCGCGCCCGCGAATGCCTGGACCAGGGGGCGCAGTTCGTCGCCATCGGCATGGACTTGACGCTGCTGCGCACCGCGCTGGAACGCAATCTCGCGGGCATCCGCGGCGGCGACGCGCCGGCCGCGCCCGCCGGGCCAGCGCAGCCGGCGTACTGAGACGAACGGCCGTCAGTCTTTCACCTGGGCGCGCAGTGCCTCGTCCAGCGCGTGCTGCGATGCCGGCGCCAGCACGCCGAGCCGCACATGGCCCGGCAGGGCGAACGACGCGCAGTCGCGCAGCTTGATGCCGCGTGCGCGCAGCGCCGGCAGCAGTGCCGCCAGCGGCTGCGGCGGCCGGGCGCAGACGAAGTTGGCAGCGCCCGGCAGCAGCCCCCAGCCGTGCGTCTGCAGCATCAGCGCCTGGCGGTCCTTCCAGCCGCGCAGCGTGGCGCGGCTGGCGGCCAGCCAGTCCTGTGCCGCGGGCGCGGTCCAGGCCTGCAGCAGCGCCACGCCGTGCGCTCCCACCGGCCAGGACGGCGCCAGCGCGCGCAGGGCGTCTGCCGCGCCGCCCTGACCCTGCGGCGCGATCGCATAGGCGGCCCGCACGCCCGTCAGGCCGAGGGCCTTGTTGGGCGTCCACAGTTGCCAGGCATCGGCCGGCACGGCAGGCGCGGCGCCTTCGAGCCGCAGCGGCGCGTAAGCGCAGTCGAGCACCTTGACCGCGGCAGCCCGTGCCCAGCGCGCATAGGCCGGCTCGGTGCCGCCGATCGGGCTGGAAGGCTCGCAGGCCCAGGCGAGGTCGGCATCGGCCGGCTGCGCAGCGCGTGCACCGCCCCAGGCGGCGGCGGCATCGGCATAGTCGCCATAGGCATGGTCCGGCAGCCACACGCGGGCCCCGCCCTGCCGCGCCACCCAGGCGGTGATGCGGAAGATGCATTCGCTCGCGCTGCCGGCCATGACGACGCGCCCGGGCTCCACGCCGTGGAAGGCGGCCAGCCGCGCGCGCAGCGCGGTGTATCCGGCGTCGGGATAGCGCGCGGCATCGGCCGCCTGCACCGCGGCGAGCGCCTCGGGACAGGGGCCGCAGGCGTTGGCATTGGTCGAGAAGTCGTGCGCCGGCATACCCAGCGCATCGGGGCCGCCGTGCATCCGCGCCGCCGGCCGGGGAAAGTCGGTCATCCGGCCGATTGTCGGGGGAAGCCCCCGCAGGGCGGCGCCGCTCTCGCCGCCCGCCATGTCAGGCAAGCCATGCGCCGAGCACGGCCAACAGCCCCGCAGCAGCCGCAGCCCTGCCGGCAACGGCAATCGCCAGGGGGGTATGCCTTTGTACCGGGCTGTCGCCGTCCCCATTGAGCACATACACCCCAGGCTTTGCCAGCCGGATGCGCAGCGCGAGCGCCATCGCGCCCATCGGCCAGCCGCCGTTGGGCGACGGCGTGCGGCGCGCCTCGGCCGGCAGCGCGCGCCACGCCGCGCGGGGTGCTGCGGCCAGCAGCAGGATCAGCGCCGCCGTGGCGCGCGCCGGCAGCCACGACAGCGCATCGTCCGCCCGCGCCGCCCATTTGCCTGCCCATTTCCACACGCGCGCGTCGCGGGAGCCCTTGTAACCCCACATGGCATCGGCCGTGTTGGCGAAGCGGTAGAGCGCGGCGCCCGGCAGGCCGGCGGCGGCGAACCAGAACAGCGGCGCGACGACCGAGTCGTTGAGGTTCTCGGCCAGCGACTCGATGGCGCTCTCGCGCACCTCGGCGGCCGAGAGCCGGGCCACGTCGCGGCTCACCAGGCGGCCGAGCCGGGCGCGGCCGGCGTCGAGCGAATCGGCCAATGCGGTCTCCACCGCCCGCACTTCGTCGCGCAGCATGCGCCAGGCCAGCAGCGGCTTGAGCAGCAGGCCCAGGACCGGCGCCGCAGCCCAGGCGGGCAGCCAAAGCACCACCAGGGCCTGCACGGCCGCGGCGATGGCCGTCACCACAGCGGCGATGGCGATCCAGCAGGCGGCGCCGGCGAAGAATTGCCGCTGCGCCGAGGGTACGGCAGCGTCGTCCTCATGTGGCGCAACGAATGGGCTGGCGCTGCCCAGCGCCCGACCCATCCACGCCACCGGATGCCAGCGCACCGGCGGCTCGCCGGCCCGGCGGTCCACCGCGAGGGCGACCAGCGGAGCGAGCGCCAGCCAGGCGGACGCCACGTCGGTCAGTCCTCGATGCCGCGCTGGGCCGGAATGCCCGCATCGAACGCATGCTTCACCTTGGCCATCTCGGTCACGGTGTCGGCAATGTCGATGATCTCCTGCGGGCAGCGGCGGCCCGTCAGCACCACGTGCACGTCGCGCGGACGGTTGCGCAGCGTGGCGAGCACGCCTTCCTGCCCATTGAGCGGCAGCCAGCCGTAGACGAGTGGATAGGTGATCTCGTCGAGCACGACGAGGAAGTGCCCGCCGCCGAGGATGGCCGCGCGCGCCCGCTGCCAGCCGGCGCGCGCGAGGGCGGCGGACTGCTCCAGGTCCTGGCTCTTCCAGCTGAAACCGTCGCCCAGCCCTTCGATCGGGATGCCGAGCTGTTCGAAGATGCGGTGCTCGCCGGCGGGCTTCTCGTAGGGCTTGGTGCTCGGCGGGGTCTCGATCTGCATGGTGCGTTGTTCTCGTCCGTCGGATTCAGGTTCGGGGGATCGCCAGCCACTGGCCGTCGAGGCTGCGCACGGCGATGCGGTGGTCGAACACGGCTTCCAGCGCGCGGTGCGTGGCCGCGTCGGCCGTGGGACCGTGGTGCAGCAGCCGGCCCGCGGCCATCACGGCCAGGTCCTCGGCCTGCAAGGCGACCGAGACTTCGTGCAGCACGCTGACCACGGTGGTGCCGTGGGCCGCCAGGCCGCGCACGATGGCGATCCAGTCGGCCTGGTGCGGTGGATCGAGGTTGGCCAGCGGTTCGTCCATCAGCAGCACCGGCGCCTGCACCGCGAGCACGCGCGCGAGCAGCACGCGCTGGCGCTCGCCGCCCGACAGCCGGCCGAGCGGCCGCCCCTGCCAGTCCCAGGCGCCGGTGGCGCGCAGGGCCTGTTCCACGGCCGCATGGTCGGCCGGCGACGGCGGCGCGAGCCAGGCGCGGTGCGGCAGGCGGCCGAGCATGGCGACGTCGTAGACGCTGAGGTCGTCGGCGCCCCCCTCGTTCTGGCCCAGCCAGGCCAGGGTGCGGGCGCGCGCGCGGGCGGGCCAGCCGGCGAGCGGCCGGTCGTCGAGCGCGACCCGCCCGGCATGGACCGGCAGCAGGCCCGCCAGCGCCCGCAGCAGCGTGGACTTGCCGGCGCCGTTGGGGCCGACGATGCTGGTCCAGCGGCCGCGGGCGAAGGCCAGGTCCAGGCCGTGGAGCACGGGGGTGCGGCTCAGGTGGACTTCGAGGGCTGTGGCGGCCAGGATCATCGGAATGCTCCTGGCTGAACCCGGTGTCGACCCTGCTTCCCGAAGCGAGCGGGTGCGCACACAGTGCGCCCCGAAGGCCAGGCCGAGCGCAGCGATGGCCCGTGTGGTATCCACCTCCCTTCTGGATGCGCCGAGGAGCACAGCTTCAGTCGGAAAAAGGGCCGACGATTGATTGAGCGAAGCGAGTTTCGGCGGCCCCCGACTGAAGCGAGCACCGCAGGTTGCCCGCAGCGAAGCGGAGGGACGCAGCCAGCAGGGTCGCCTTTTCTTTGCTTGCTTTCTTTTGGCGAAGCAAAAGAAAGTGAGTCGCCCGCCGGGGCGAGACCCGGCTCCGGGAAGCAGCCAAGAGGCAGCGCCAGCTCCCGGCGCACAAGAGCCCTCACCCCAATCCTCTCCCAGAGGGAGAGGGAGGAAAACCAGAGACCCATCACAAGCCCCCCGCCCGCACCCCCCGGTGCATCAACCACAGCAGATAGGACCCGCCCAGCACAGCGGTCAGCACCCCCACCGGCAGTTCCTGCGGCGCCAGCAGCCAGCACGCGAGGATGTCCGCCGCCAGCAGCAGCACCGCTCCCATCAGGCTCGCCAGCAGGATGTGCCGCCCATGCGTGGTCTTGACGATGGAGCGCACCAGGTGCGGCGCCGCCAGCCCGACGAAGGCGATCAGCCCGGTCTGCGCCACGGCCGTGCCGGTGGCCAGCGCCATCACCGCGATCAGCGCGGCGCGCATCGGCGCCAGCGGCAGGCCCAGGCTGGCGGCGGTGGCCTCGCCGAGCGTGAGCCCGTCGAGCGCCCGCGCCAGCATTCCGGCGCCCAGCGCGCAGAGGCTCCAGGCCACGGCCATCAGGCCGCAGGCCGCCCAGCCGACGAAGCCGGTGCTGCCTAGCGTGAACGCCTGCATGGCCTGCAGGATCTCGGGCGAGGCCAGTTCCACCAGGTCGCGCGCCGCGCCCAGCACCACGCCGACGATCACGCCGGCCAGCAGCAGCCGCAGCGTGTGCTGCACGCCGCGCGCCAGCACCAGCGTGAGCGCCACCGCGCCCGCGGCGCCCGCGAAGGCCATGCCGGTGATGCCGATGCGCGCCAGCCACTGCGCCGCCAGCGGCGAGACGCCGAACAGCGCCATCGCCACCGCGCCGCCGAGCGCCGCGCCCGAGGCGCTGCCCAGCAGGTACGGGTCGGCCAGCGGATTGCGGAACAGTCCCTGCGCCACCGCGCCGGCCAGGCCCAGCAGCGCGCCCGTCAGCCAGGCGCCGATGCTGCGCGGCAGGCGGATGTCCCAGACGATCTGGCGGGCCACGGCATCGCCTTGCAGCAGGTCGCGCAGGCTGGTCCAGCCGGTGCTGCCGACGCTGGTGCCGGCGGCCAGCAGCAGCACGCCCGCCAGCGCGAGCCACAGCCCGAGCCAGGCGGCGCGGCGGCCGGCACGGCCCGGATCGAACGCCGCGGCGAGGACGGCGCGGGACGGCATGCCACTCATACTCCGACCACCATAGCGCCTTTACGCTTGAATGGCGGTCGCAATACGCCGTATCTGCGGGGAGTATCCATCACGGCGCCTTCTCCGCCAGGCATCGCGCCATGACGCGCGCGGCTTCGGCCAGGCGCGGGCCGGGACGCACCACCACCTCGGCGTCGCCGGGGCCGAACACGCAGACGCGGTTCTCGCGCAGCGCCCGCATGCCCTGCCAGCCCGGGTACGGCACCATGGTCTGCATGCTGCGGTTGCCGACCATGATCACGTCCGGATCGGCGCGCACGACGAATTCGGGGTTGAGCCGCGGATACGGCCCGAGGAAGCGCGGCACCACGTTGCGCACGCCCAGCCGGGCCAGCGTCTCGCCGATGAACGACGACTCGCCGGCCGCGTACGGGCCGCGGCTGACCTCGAAGTACACGCGCGCATGGCGGGCGCGCGCCGGCAGCGACTGCGCCGCGGCCTGCACGCCGGCCTCGATCTCGCGCCACAGCCGCGCGGCGCGGGCGTCGTCCACGTCCAGCACGCGGGCCACGCCGTCGAGCACGCGCCGGCTGTCGGCATAGCTGCGCGGCTCGAAGGCGGCCACGGCGATGCCCAGCGCCTCCAGCCGCTCGCTGGCGCGCGACGCGGTGCTGGCCAGCACGAGGTCCGGCCGCAGCGCGACGATGGCCTCGATGCTCGGGTCCAGCCCGCCGCCCACCTGCGGCAGGCGCTGCACCGCATCGGGCCAGTTGGAATAGCGGTCCACACCCACCAGCCGCGCGCATTCGCCCAGCGCGCAGACGCTTTCGGTCAGCGAGGGCAGCAGGCTCACGATGCGCTGCGGCGCGCGCGCGAGCCTGACGGCGCGGCCGCGGTCGTCGGTGAGCGTGACCGGCTCGGCGGCGGCGGCCTGCACGGACAGCGCCGCGCAGCAGGCGGCCAGCAGCAGCCGGCGGAGGGCACGGCTTCGGGTCACCGGGCGTCCTTCACGACCAGCGGCAGCCCGGCGGCCATCAGCACGACGCGGTCGCAGGCGGCCGCCGCAGCCTGGTTGAGGCGCCCCAGGCCGTCAACGAAGGCCCGCACCTCGCGGCCCATCGGAACCACGCCCAGGCCGATCTCGTTGGAGACCAGCACCACCGGCCCGGCCGTCCGGCCGATGGCCCGGGCCAGCGCATCGGCGGCCTGCCCGGGCGCCGGGCCGCCGGTGCGCGGCGCGGCAGGCATGGCGAGGTTGGTGAGCCAGAGCGTGAGGCAGTCGACGACGACCAGCGTATCGGCGCGGCTCTCGCGCAGCAGCGCCCCGGGCAGGTCCAGCGCTTCCTCGACCGTCGCCAGGCCCGGCACGCGGGCGGCGCGCTCGGCGCGATGGCGCGCGATGCGCGCGCGCATCTCGTCGTCCCAGGGCTCGCCCGTGGCGATGAGCACGGAGCGGCGCCGCGGCGCGCTGGCCAGCCAGTCACGCGCGAGCAGTTCGGCCCGGCGCGACTTGCCGTTCTTCTGGCCGCCGAGGATGAGTTCGGACCGCCGCGTCATGCCGCGCCCCCGAACAGCGCGGCCGCGGCGCGCGGGCTGGAGGCGAACCAGGCATGGAAGTAGCTCGCCCGCACGCTGCCCACGCGGTAGGCGGCCTCGCCGGCCGTGCCGTCGGGCCGGCTGGCGTGTGCCGCGGGCGCCAGCGGCGTCGTGCAGGTCGAATAATGGAAGGTGTGGTCGCGCAGCGTGCCCGCCGCACCGTGCCACTGCCGGGGGCCGAGCGCGGCCAGGCGGGGATGCATCGCGGCCTGGCCGGGCAGCAGTCCCCACAGCGGGTGCCGCCGGCCATCCGCGGCGGCTAGCGTATCGAACAGAACCATCATGCCGCCGCATTCTGCCCACACGGGCGCGCCGCGCGCGGCGTGGGCGCGCAGGGCGTCGCGCAGCCGGGTGCAGCCGGCCAGGCGTGCGGCATGCAGTTCCGGATAGCCGCCGGGCAGCCAGACCGCATCGCAGGCAGGCAGGTCATCGCCTGCAAGCGGCGAGAAGAAGGCCAGCCGGGCGCCAAGCGCAACCAGCGTGTCGAGGTTGGCCTGGTAAATGAAGCAGAAAGCCGCATCGCGGGCAACCGCGATGGTGCGGCCCCGGAGCAGCGGCTCCACGGGCCCGGCCGCGGGCGGCGGAGCGAATTCCACGGTCCATGGCGCGAGGTCCGCCTGCCCCAGCGGCGCGGCGGCCAGCGCATCGGCCGCGGCATCGAGGCGCGCCGCGGCGTCGTCCACCTCGGCCGCCGCCGTCAGCCCCAGGTGGCGCGACGGCAGCGTAAACGCCTCGCCGCGCGGCAGCGCGCCGAGCCAGTTGGCCTCCGCGTCCAGTTTGTCGTGCAGCATGGCCGCATGGCGCTCGCCGGCCACGCGGTTGGCCAGCACGCCGGCCCAGCGCAGGCCGGGCTTCCAGGTGCGCAGGCCGTGCGCGACGGCCCCGAAGGTGGCGGCCATGGCGCCGGCGTCGACGACCGCCAGCACCGGCAGGTCGAAGCGCCGCGCCAGGTCGGCCGCGTTCGGCGCGCCATCGTAGAGGCCCATCGCGCCTTCGACGACGATCAGGTCGGCACAGCCCGCCGCCTCGTGCAGGCGCGCGGCGCAATCGGCCGCGCCGTTCATCCACAGGTCCAGCGGATGCGCCGGCGCGCCGCTGGCCAGCACATGCCAAAACGGGTCGAGGAAATCCGGTCCGCACTTGAACATGCGCACCCGGCGGCCGGCGCGCGCGTGCAGCCGCGCCAGCGCCACAGCCACCGTGGTCTTGCCCTGGCCCGAGGCCGGCGCGGCCACGAGCACGGCGGGGCAGGCGTTCACCGCCACGCAGCCAGCGGCCTTATTGCGGCTGCCACTTTAGGCCGACGTAGAACACGCGGCCGGGCGTCGCATAGGTGCGCGCGAGCTGGTAGTCCTTGTCGGCCACATTGTCGATGCGCGCCAGCAGCGTGAAGTCGCGCGCGATCGCGGTGCTGGCATGCAGGTTCAGCACACCGTAGCCGCCCAGACGGTTGGTGTTGGCCGCGTTGTCCCAGCGGTAGCCGGAGAACTGGGCCTCGGCGCCGACCGTCCAGCCGGCGATGCGGGTGTCCGCGCCCAGGCTGGCGTGGCGGCGCGTGCGGCGGGCCAGCAGCTTGCCGCTGTCCAGGTCGCGCGGGTCCTGGAAGTCCACCGAGCCGCGCAGCGAGACGCCGCCCAGCGTGTGCGCGGCCGACAGCGTCACGCCCTCGTATTCGGCCCGGCCGACGTTCTGGTAGCAGCCGTACGGCGACGCGCAGGCACCCGCGGCGCCGTAGACGATCAGGTTGCGCACGCGGTTGCGGTAAACCACGGCGCCCAGGCTGGTCGCGCCTTCGCTCCAGCGCAGGCCGGCCTCGACGTTGCGGCCCTCTTCGGGCTGGAGGCTGCCGACGCCGTATTCGCTGAAGCGCTGGTACAGCGTGGGCGCGCGGAACGAGGTGCCGGCCGAGACGGTCGCGCGCAGGTTGCGCGTGATCTCCAGGCCATAGGCGGCGCTGCCGGTGGTCTTGCCGCCGAACTCGCTGTCGTCGTCGCGGCGCAGGTTGGCCTGCACCCCATGCACGCCGCTCTTGAAGCCATAGCCCAGGGCCAGCGCGTTCTGCGAACGCTTGCGGTCGAGCGTGGCCGAGTAGCCGTCGGAGGGGTTGGTCAACTGGTCCTCGCGGCGCTCCAGCGCAGCGGTGAACAGGTGGGCGCCCAGGCGGTACTCGTTCTGGAACAGGTAGCTGCGCAGTTGGGTCTCGGTGATGTAGAACGACGGCTGGGTGCTGTACTTGCTGTACGAATCGGCGACCTGGAGCTTGGTCGAGTACGCCTCGGTCCACTGCGCCGACCAGGTCAGGCCGCCGGTGCGCAGCAGGTGCTTGTTGCGGTCGTCGTCCACCAACGCCGTGGCCGCGGAGCCGTCGTACTGCGAATTCAGGTCGCTCGCCAGGAAGGTGCCGTCGATGCGGTGGCGCGGGTCGATCTGGATGCCCACGCGCGCGTTGGCCGAGGTGCGGCGGAAGCCGTCCTTGTCCGGGTTGGACGTGGCGATCGGGCGGGAATTGAAGCCGTCGCTGCGCTCGTGCGAGATGCCCAGCGCGTAATCGACCTGGCCGCGCTCTCCGAAGGCGCCACTGATGCCGGCCTCGGCCGTGCGCGTGCCCTGGTTGCCGATGCCGACGCCCACGGTGGGCACCGGCCTGCCGGGCTCGCCCTTCCTGGTGAAGAGCTGGATCACACCGCCGACGGCATCCGACCCGTAGACCGCGGCGGCCGGGCCGCGCAGCACCTCGATGCGGTCGATGCGCGACAGCGGGATCTGCTCCCAGACCGCGCCGCCGGTGGACTGCGAATCGACGCGCACGCCGTCGATGTAGACCGCGGTGAAGCGCGATTCGGCGCCGCGCAGGAACACGCTGGTGCTGCTGCCCTGGCCGCCATTGCGGGAAATTTCCACGCCCGGCAGGCGGGCCAGCAGGTCGGCCACGCCGACGGCGCCGCTGTCTTCGATGGTGCTGCGATCGACGATGGAGACATCGGCCACCAGATCGGACAGCGGCTGGGCCACGCGCGTGGCGGTCACGACCGTCTCGCGCAGGTCGCTGTCGGTGGCGGCCTGGGCGAACAGGGCCTGGGCGAAGGTGGACAGGGGGAATGCGGCGGCCAGGGCCAGCGGGAGCGCGGCGATGCGCACGGCGTGGAAACGGTTTTTCATGAGGAAAGGCAACGGAGCTGCGCCTGCGACCGGCATCCCCGCCGGTCCTGGGCATCACGGCCGCGCATTCGTTCCAGACGGGAAAGAAGGCGCGGCCACCTTGTTGGCCGGTATCCGGGCTGGCGGCTTGGGCCCATGCGGCGCCTTCCCAGGTGCTTGTTCAAGGCATCCAGTGGCATGTTGCGCAGGGTGGATCGGAAACGATCCGTCCGCTGACCGTTGCGGGGGCAGCGCAGGCTGGGCTTCGTGCCGTGGGCATCGGCCGTCCTGCTTCCCGTTGAACTGCGCCCTGTGAACCAGGCCGCGAGCACCAACGGCGCGCATTGTAGCGGTCTGTCATCAAAAATCACAGGAAGCACGGCGCCCCGGCCACGGGCGGCAGCCTACAATGCGCGGCTGCCTATGCCGACCCCTACTTCCATCGACCAGATCACCGAACGTGTGGAACGGCTGCTGCTGCGCCACGCCGAACTGCAGCGCACCAACGCGCTGCTGAAGCAGGAGATCGCGACGCTCTGCGCCGAGCGCGATTCGCTGCGCTCGCGCCTGGCCGCCGCGCGGGCCCGGGTCGATGCCCTGCTCGACCGCCTGCCCGGGCAGGCCACCGGCGCGCCCACCGTGGCGCCGGCCGTGCAGGAACCACCGCAATGACGCCGCCGCTCAAGCAGATCGAAGTCCAGATCATGCAGCAGAGCTACCTGCTGGGTTGCGCCGAAGGCCGCGAGGCGCGCCTGCTCGACGCGGTGGACCGGGTGGACGCCGCCATGACCCGCATCCGCGACGCCGGCAAGGTGCGCGCCCGCGACCGCATCGCGGTGCTGGCCGCGCTCAACCTCGCCTTCGAGATCTCCGACCGCGAAGCCGCGGCGCAGCAGGCGCCCGCGGCCCCTGCCGAGCCGTCCGCCGCCGCAACGGCGGAAGACGACGAACGCCTGTCGGCCCTGCTGCGCCGCCTCGATGACGCCTTGGGCCAGGACGGTCAACTCCTTTGAGGAATCCCCCTGCGCCGGCGTCGGGCGCGGCGTTGCGGCGGTTGCGCCGGCCGGTAGAATGAAGGCGTCTGCGGTGCTGCCAAGCTTATATTTCCTTGAACCAATGCTCTCTGAGCAAGGGATTGGTACATCGCCCGGTGAGCGTGATCGTCTCGCGTCAGACGAACCCAACGCCTGGCTGCCCTCTCCCACCTGAACCCCTGGTTCAGGATGACGGCTTGGCGGCATTCGCAGACACCTTCTTCCCCGCGGCCTGCGGCGATGCCGCCGTCAGGTCACACGGCGCGTCGGCGGCCGCGTTCCAGGCCCGGGCCAGCGTGTCGAACTCCGCCACCGGCATGCCCGGCGCGCAGAGGAATCCCTGGAAATGGTCGCAGCCCATGCCTTCGAGCGCGGCACGCTGCCCGGCCGTTTCCACGCCCTCGGCCACCACCTCCAGCCGCAGCGCACGGCCGATGCTGATGACGGCGTTGACGATGGCCGAATCCCCCTCGTCGCCCGGCAGGCCGCGCACGAAGGACTGGTCGATCTTGAGCCGCTGGATCGGGAACTTCTTCAGGTAGGCCAGGCTGGAATAGCCGGTGCCGAAGTCGTCCACCGCCAGCCCCACGCCGAGCGCGGCCAGCGCCTCCAGCCGCTCCAGCACCTCGCCGGCATCCTGCACCAGGATGGATTCGGTGAGTTCCAGTTCCAGCAGCGCGGGCGGCAGGACGGCTGCCTCCAGCGTCTGCGCCACGTGGGCGACGAAGCCCGGCTGGCGGAACTGCATGGCCGACACGTTGACCGACACCACCAGCGGCGTGCCGCCGGCCGACCAGCGCGCGGCCTGGGCCACGGCCTGCTCGATCACCCAGGCGCCGATCCCGACAATGGCGCCGGACTCCTCCGCCAGCGGGATGAACACGCCCGGCGACACGGGGCCCAGCACCGGATCGGTCCAGCGCAGCAGCGCCTCGGCACCGGTCATGCAACCTGAGGCCAGGCAGATCTGCGGCTGGTAGTGCAGCCGCAGCCGGCCTTCGGGCAGCGCCTGGCGCAGCGCATGCTCCATGCGCATGCGGGCGAGCAGCCCTTCGTTCATGCGCGGCTGGTAGAAGCCGAAGCTGCCGCGCGCGCGCTCCTTGACGCGGTGCATGGCCGTGTCGGCCTGGCGGATCAGGTCGTCGAGCGTCTGGCCGTCCTGCGGGTACAGCGCCACGCCGACGCTGCACCCGACCGAAAAGCCCATGCCGTCGAGCACGAAGGGCGCGGCCATGGCGTCGAGCAGGCGGCGCGCCGACGCCTCGGCCGCGGCCGCATCGGCGCCGTGCAGATGGATCACGAACTCGTCGCCGCCCAGGCGGCAGAGCGTGTCGGCCGGCTGGAGGCAGTCGTGCAGGCGCCGCGCGGCCTGCACCAGCACCCGGTCGCCGAACGGATGGCCGAGCGAGTCGTTGATGTTCTTGAAGCGGTCCAGATCGACAAACAGCACGGCGAAGCCGGGCGCGGCGGCTGCGCCGCGGCGGCTCGGCTGGAGCGCGAACTCCACGCGCCGGCTCAGCTGCAGCAGGTTGGGCAGGCCGGTCAGCGCATCGCTGAAGGCCAGCTGGTCGATGCGCTCCAGCGCGGCATGCTGCTGGGTCAGGTCGCGCACGAACCCGATGCTCTGCGTCACCTCGCCCTGGACATTGCGCACCACCACCCACGACAGCTGGACCTGGGCCGTGCGGCCTTCGGACTGGCGCAGCCGGGCCTCGCCGCTCCAGAAGCCCTGGCGCGACCAGGCGGTCTGCACCACCGGGAAGAAGCCGTCGTCAATGCCGTCGAACAGCGCGGCCAGGGGCCTTCCGTACAGTTCGGCGCCGGCGCGGCCGGTGAGCGATTCGGCCACCGGGTTGGCCCGCACCACCCGGTGGCCGCTGTCGGCGATGAAGATGGCGTCGAGGCTGCTGCCGAAGACGCGCGCGGCCAGCTGCACGTCGGCCTGGGCCTCGGCCATCGCGGTGATGTCGCGGAACACGTGGACGCGGCCGATGGCGCTGCCGTGGCTCAGTTGCGGCAGCGACACGCGCTCCACCAGCCGGCCGCCGCGCAGCACCAGCACGTCGCTGGCCTCCAGCAGCAGATCGGCCTCGATCGCGGCCAGACGCGCGCGGTAGGCGCCGGCATCGGCCGTGGCCGCGGCCATGTGCGCCCGCAGCTGCGCGTCGTCGCGGCGCAGGAGCAGGGCGGAGTCGACGTCCCAGATCGCGGCGAAGCGCTGGTTGAAGGCGCGCACGGCGCCGTCCACACCGCAGACCAGGATGCCGTCGGCGGTGGAATCCAGCGCGGCGCGCAACCCGGCGAGCTGGCCTTCGAGCGCTTCGGTCTCGCGCCGGGCCTCGCTGCGGTCGGTCGCGGCGACGAGGAAGACGCCGCCGCCCTGCCACTGCTGGCGCGAGACGCGGCGCTCCACCGGCACCAGGCGGCCATCGGCATGGCGCAGCCAGCCATGCGAATGCAGGACGCTGGCGATGCCGGCGCGCGCCTCGCCCCAGAAGGCCAGGTCCTCGGGAGTGACCGCCAGGCGCTCCACCGGCTGCCCCGCGACCGGCTCGCCCAGCAGCCGCACGGCCGCGGCGTTGGCCCAGACGATGGTCTGCCCGGCGCTGTCGGCGATCCAGACGGCGTCCAGGACACCATCCAGAAACCTAGGGGTATCTCCTTGCAGTCCACTGCTATCACCCACAAGGGACAGTGTACTGTCTGGTGTATGTGCGCAATATGCGACCAGGCTCACGCGTTGTCCTCGTCGGAGCCGGCGTCGGACGCCTGTTCGAAGAAGTAGCTCAGGCGCTGGCGCGGCGACAGGTAGTCGCGCGCGGCGCGCGGCAGCTGCGCCGGCCGCAGGCTGCGGCGGATGCCGAGGTCCGGGCGCGATTCCAGGTCCAGGATCAGCGCCTCGTCCATCGGCACGCGCGGGTCGTGCACCACCACGCACCACGCGCGGGCGCAGCGGGCGCGACGAGTTGACCGACACGACCAGCGCGAAGCGGTCATCCACCAGCTGCACCACCGAGCCCGGCGGGTAGACGCCCATCATGCGGATGAAGGCGCCGAGCACCGTGGTGTCGAAGCGCGAATTCATCTGCGCGAACATCAGCGACAGCGCCTCGTGCGGCGTCATGGCCAGCGCCAGCCGCGGCGGATTGCAAAGCCTGTCGAAGCGGTTGACCAGCGCGACGATACGCCCGCCCTGCCCCATGCGCTCGCCGGTGAGCCGCAGCGGAAACCCGCTGCCGTCAGCCATCTCGTGGTGCTGGGCGATGGCCAGCAGCACGTCGGCCGGCAGCTGCATCCGGCGGCCGAGCACGAGCGACTGGGCCACGTGCTCCTGGTAGGCGCGCACCTCGGCCGGGGTGAAGTGGTCGTCCAGGTGGCGCACGCGCTCGGGCAGTTCGATCTTGCCGATGTCGTGTAGCAGGGCGGCCAGGCCGATGCCGCCGAGCGCGTCGCCGGGCACGCCAAGCGCGCGGGCCAGCAGCAGGCTGATCACCATCACGTTGACCGGGTGCTGCGAGCTGCGCTCGCCCACGCCTTCGGAGAGCAGGCGGATGGCCGATTTGCCGTGCGCGGCCAGCTCGTCCACGCAGGCGTCGATCGCGCGCCGGCTCTCGTCGGCGGCGGCGGCCGGATCGGCCTGCACCAGCTCGGTCGTGCGCCGGTAGGCGCGGGCCGATTCGAGGAAGCGGCGCTCGCAGGCCAGCAGGGCGTTGCGCTGCTCGGCCAGCAGGCGCGTGCGGCGCTCGCGTGCGAGCAGGCCCGGCTCCGCGGCCGGCGCGCGGGCGGCGTCGGCCACCGCCGCCGCCGCTTCCCCGGCTGCCAGCAGGGCGCGCCAGATCAGCGGATCGCTGCGCAGCGGGTCGATGCGGAACTGGGCAATGCCCAGCGAGCGCAGCGTCTGCAGCTGCTCGTCGGAGACGATCTTGAAGCTCCCGACCGGAAACGGATGTTCCATCCAGCCCATGTCGAGCTGGACAAACAACCCTTTACGCAGCTGGCTCGCGTCGATCAGGCGAGTGAGGCCGTTTTCCATCGGGAATCGAATTACTTCCTTACACGGATTGCATTCATTGTCACTTCATTTCTTGACAACCCCGGCATTGTTGCAGAGCCGACCCACCAAATGCGTCGACAACGTACGATTGATCCACGTTCTGCAAAAACAGGCGACGGCCGTTGCCCGCCGGCCGGCCGGGCGCCGGCGCCCGCGGTCAGCACCAGAGGGCGATGCGGTGCTGCAGGTCGGCCCAGACGGCCCAGGCCGAGACGGCGCAGAGGGCCGCGCCCGCCAGGCGCACGCCGGCGGCGGCCGTGAACCGGCGCGGCCCACCGATGCGCAGGCGCAGCCAGAGCCAGGGGCCGCCCGCGAGCCAGACGGCAGTGCCCAGCCCGAAGCAGAGCATGGCCAGGGCGCCGTCGGCCGGGCCGCCGGCCAGCGCGGCGGCCAGCAGGGCCGAATACAGCAGGCCGCAGGGCATGGCCGCCCAGCCCAGCCCGGCCAAGCCGAGCCGGCCGAGCGAGCGCACCAGCGGCCCGACGCGCTGCCAGAGCCTGCGCCCGAGCCGCTCGACCCAGGCCGGCTGGCGCGCCTGGAGCAACAGCAGCAGGCCCCAGCACAGCGCGGCGAAATGGACCAGCGTCCAGGCCGGGCGCAGCGCGGCCGCGTGGTCCGACAGCCAGGCCAGCGACTGCATCGCACCGGCTGCGGCGGCGCCCGCGCCCATGTAGCCGGCCAGCCGGCCGGCCTGGAGCGCCGCCATGCGCCGCCAGGGCGCCGCTGCGCGGCCGGCCGGCCCGTGCAGCACGGCCATGCCGCCCCCGCCGCCTGCGGCTCCTCCCGCCAGGGCGCCGCACAGCGGCCCGCACATGGCCACGCAGTGTCCGCCGCCGACCAGGCCCATCAGCAGCGCGGTGGTGGCCAGCGCGGTGGACATGCCGGCCGCCCTAGATGATCCTGGAGAAGCGCGCCCGGTTGCGGTCGGCCTGCAGGTAGCGGTCGAACACCATCGCCACGGCGCGCACGAAGAACCAGCCCATCGGCGTGACCTCGATGCCGGTGTCGTCCACCTCGACCAGGCCCTGGCCGGCGAGTCCGCGCAGCGTTTCGATCTCAACGGCGAAGTAGCTGCGCGAATCGATGAGCCAGGCCAGATCGATCGACTCGAAGATCACCCGGCCCTGGCACATGACGGCCATGATCACCGCCCGGCGCACCAGATCGTCGCGCGTCAGCGCCAGGCCGCGCACCACCGGCAGGTGGCCGCGGTCGATCAGGTCGTAGTACTCGTCGAGCGTCTTGGCGTTCTGGCTGTAGGTCGGGCCCACGCGGCCGATGGCCGAGACGCCGAGCGCAATCAGGTCGCAGTCCGGCTGGGTGCTGTAGCCCTGGAAGTTGCGGTGCAGCCGGCCCTGGCGCTTGGCAATGGCCAGCGCATCGCCGGGCAGCGCGAAGTGGTCCATGCCGACGTAGACGTAGCCGGCCGCGAGGAAGGCCGAGAGCGACTGCGACAGCATCGTCACCTTGGCCGCGGCCGCCGGCAGCTCGGCCGCGACGATGCGGCGCTGCGGCTTGAAGCGGTCCGGCAGGTGGGCATAGGCGTAGAGCGCGATGCGGTCGGGCCGCAGCTCGGTCACCTGGGCCAGGGTGCGGGCGAAGGACTCGGGCGTCTGCCGCGGCAGGCCGTAGATCAGGTCGACGTTGACCGACTGGAAGCCCAGCTCGCGCGCCTTGGCCACGAGCGCGAAGACCTGCTCGGCCGGCTGCACGCGGTGCACCGCCTTCTGCACCGCCGGGTCGAAGTCCTGCACGCCGAAGGACAGGCGGTTGAAGCCGAGCGCGCGCAGGAAGGCCAGGCGCTCGGCGTCGACGGTGCGCGGATCGACCTCGATCGAGTATTCGCCGTCCGGCTGCAGCGTGAAGCTGCGACGCAGCATGGTCATGAGCTCGCCCAGGGCCTGGTCGCTCAGGAAGGTGGGCGTTCCTCCCCCCAGGTGCAGCTGGCTGGCCGGCTGGCCGGTGCCGCAGCGGGCGGTGTGCAGGTCGATCTCGCGGCTGAGATACCGCAGGTAGGTGTCGGCGCGCTCCGGGTGCCTGGTGATGATCTTGTTGCAGGCGCAGTAGTAGCAGAGGGCCTCGCAGAACGGGATGTGCACGTAGAGTGACGGCGGCAGCGCATGGGCCGCCGCCCGCGAGCCCCGCTGGGCCAGCGCATGGGCGTATTCCTCGGGGCCGAAGGCTTCGACGAAACGGTCGGCCGTTGGGTAGGATGTGTAGCGCGGGCCCGACACGTCGAACCGGCGCAGCAGATCGGGCGAAACCGCGTTCATCGAGGGGGATGGATTGGGCATGGCTGGCACTGTGCGCCGCATCGCCCCGGCGCCTCTTGATCCAGGTCAAGTGCGCTGCATGCCGCCCGCGCGACAATTTGAGCAATATCACAGCCAACCTTGAGCAACGTCATGGACCACTCGACCAGCCAGCCCACCGCCGATGCCGCAGCTGCAGCCGCCGGCCGCAGGGTCTCGATCCCGGCGATCAAGGTCGCCTGCTCCAACTGCAACCTGCGCGAGCTGTGCATGCCCCTGGGGCTGAACAACGACGAGCTGGAGCGCATCGACGAGGTGGTCGCCACCCGGCGCAAGGTCAAGCGCGGCGGCTTGCTGTTCCACAACGGCGAGAAGTTCACGGCGCTGTACGCCATCCGTACCGGCTTCTTCAAGCCCTGCATCGCGACGGAAGACGGCCGCGACCAGGTCACCGGCTTCCAGATGGCCGGCGAGATCATCGGCCTGGACGGCATCGTGGGCGACCACCATACCTGCGACGCCGTGGCGCTGGAAGACGCCGAGGTCTGCGTCATGCCCTTCGACCGCATCGAGGAACTGTCGCGCGAGGTCAACGCGCTGCAGCGCCACATGCACAAGATCATGAGCCGCGAGATCGTGCGCGAGCACGGCGTGATGCTGCTGCTGGGCAGCATGCGCGCCGAGGAGCGCCTCGCCGCCTTCCTGCTCAACCTGGTGCAGCGGCTGCATGCGCGCGGCTTCTCGCAGTCCGAGCTGATCCTGCGCATGACGCGCGAGGAGATCGGCAGCTACCTGGGCCTGAAGCTGGAGACGGTGAGCCGCACCTTCTCCAAGTTCGTCGACGAGGGCATCGTCGAGGTCAAGCAGCGGCATGTGCGCATCGTCGATACGGCGGCGCTCAGGCGCATCGTGAACCCCCAGGTCTGCCACTGCCCCGGGCGGCCGTTCCAGCCGCACATACTCCCCCAGTCAATGCTCTATAGCATGCTTGCACCGGACGCTACAGGCCTATACTCCCCCTTCCGCAGTCATTCCGCCGGCAGTCGTCGGGCCGCTCGCCGGGCGGCACCGGACAGCGGTTGACCTCGAACGGCGAGAGCGACAGCAGCGTGGTCAGCGCGCTCGAAACCATCGCGATCGCCCAGAAGGCGAAGAAGGCCACGGTGTAGATGCCCTCGCGCGACAGCGCCAGCGGCCGGCCGGACCAGTGCAGTTCGTGCGGATCGACCAGCGCGAAGACCAGCATCTCCAGCACGCCGGCCATCAGGAACGCCGGCCAGGCGATCCACATCCATCGTTGGGTCCACATGGGCGTGTCTCCTGTCGTTGTCGTGTCGTGGGGCGCCTGCCGTGCACTAGTGTGCGGGCAGATCCTTCGCGGGCGTCATCGCATGGTTGCGGCCCTGCATCGCCGGCGCCAGGCCGCGCTGCTCCTGCGCCGACAGCGTGCGGTTGATCTCGATGCCGCGGCGGTAGTAGTCCTCGGCGATGACCGGATCGGGCGTGCGCACGGCCAGCCACAGCGTGGTGAAGCCGGCGACGACGACGACGGCCGGGCCGGCGATCACCAGCCAGACATGGCCGTGGCGCCACCAGGGGGCGGGAGCGGGAAGGTTGGCGGCAGGGGGGGGGAAGACATGGCGTTGCTCCTTGGGAGATGAGTTTCAGCGAGGGACGAGGAAGGCGGACTTCTCCGAAACCCGCGCCGCGGATTCGGCCGCCTCGATGTCGAAGTACACGGTGTGCGAGCCCGGTTCGGCCGAGCCGTAGGGGATCTGCAGGCGCACCGGCACCCAGCGCGCCTCGGCCGGGCCGACCTCGAAGCCGTCCTCGGAGACGACCGCGAGCCCGTCGAGCCCGTGGGCGCGGATGCGGTAGTGCTGCGGCCGCTCGGTGGCGTTCATGATCTGGAGGCGGTAGACGTTCTCCAGCCTGCCGCCGGCCACGATGCGCGAGAGCGCGGCGCGGTCGCGTACCACGTCCACCTTCAGCGGCGTGCGCAGCGCGATGCTCGTCAGCAGGCCGATGCTGAGCGCGGCGAGCACTGCGGCATAGATCAGCACGCGCGGGCGCAGCACGCGGCGCAGGATCTGCGACTGGCTTCAGCCGTTGGCCACGCCGTTCTGCGTGGAATAGCGAATCAGCCCGCGCGGGTACTGCATCTTGTCCATCACGCTGTTGCAGGCGTCCACGCAGAGGCCGCAGCCGATGCATTCGTACTGCAGGCCGTTGCGGATGTCGATGCCCGTGGGGCAGACCTGCACGCACAGCGTGCAGTCGATGCAGTCGCCCAGGCCGGCAGCCTTCGGGTCGATCTTCTTGCTGCGCGGGCCGCGCCGCTCGCCGCGGGCCTCGTCGTAGCTCACGACCAGCGTGTCGCGGTCGAACATCGCGCTCTGGAAGCGCGCATACGGGCACATGTACTTGCAGACCTGCTCGCGCATGAAGCCGGCGTTGCCCCAGGTGGCGAAGGCATAGAACAGCACCCAGAACAGCGACCAGCCGCCGGCCTGGCCGTGCAGCGTCTCCAGGCCCAGTTCGCGGATCGGCACGAAGTAGCCGACGAAGGTGAAGCCGGTCCACAGCGCCACGGCGATCCAGACGGTGTGCTTGGCCGCCTTCTTCCAGAACTTCTCCAGCGTCATCGGCGCGGCGTCGAGCCGCAGGCGGGCCGAGCGGTCGCCCTCGATGCGGTGCTCGACCCAGAGGAAGATCTCGGTGTAGACCGTCTGCGGGCAGGCGAAGCCGCACCACAGCCGCCCGGCCATGGCGGTGAAGAGGAACAGCGCCAGGGCCGAGATGACGAGCAGGCCGGTCAGGTAGATGAAGTCCTGCGGATACAGGACGAGGCCGAACAGGTAGAAGCGCCGCGCATCCAGGTCGAACAGCACCATCTGGCGCTGCCCCCATTGCAGCCACGGCAGGCCGTAGAAGACCAGCTGGGTGATCCAGACCATGGCCCAGCGCCAGTGCGCGAAGCGCCCGGAGATGGAGCGGGGGTGGATCTTCTTCTGCGCCTCGTAGAGCGAGACGATCTCGGCCTGCGTGTCGGCCGCGCCCTGCGGGGCGGCGGCGATCGGAATGGTCCTGCGGGATGGCTTCATGGCTTTCCCGGAGGGCGCCGTGCGGCGCCCTCCTCCTTGCACTGCTGCTTACTTCGCCGCGGCCGCGGGCTGGTTCGACAGGCCCCAGACGTAGGCGGCCAGCACGTTGATCTGCGCGGGCGAGAGCTTGCCCTCCTGCGCCGGCATCTGGTTGGTCTTGCCGTTGTTGATCATGGCGACGATCGCGGCCCCGCCCCAGCCGTGCAGCCAGACGTCGTCGGTCAGGTTGGGCGCGCCGACCAGCGGGTTGCCCTTGCCCGCCGGGCCGTGGCAGGCGGCGCAGGCGGTGAAGTGGCTCTTGCCGAGCGAGGCGCGCAGCGAGTCGTGCGGGCTGCCCGAGAGGCTCAGCACGTAGTGCGCGAGGTTCTTCACGTCCTCCGGCGAGCCCACGGCCGCGGCCATCGGCGGCATGGTGCCGATGCGGCCCTTGGTGATGGTCTCCAGGATGTTCTCGGGCGCGCCGCCGTGCAGCCAGTCGCCGTCGGCCAGGTTCGGGAATCCCTTGCTGCCGCGCGCGTCGGAGCCGTGGCACTGCGCGCAGTTATTGAGGAAGAGGCGCTCGCCGATGGCCCGCGCCTGCGGGTCGGCCGCGATGTCCTCGACCTTGGCGCTGGCGAAGCGCGCATACAGCGGCTCCAGCTCGCGGTTGGCCGCCTCGACCTCCTTCTGGTATTCGCCGACCTCGGTCCAGCCGAGCTTGCCGCTGAAGGCGCCGAGCCCGGGGTAGGCGATCAGGTAGCCCGCGCCGAAGACGAGGGTGATGACGAACAGCCCCGCCCACCAGCGCGACAGCGGGTTGTTCAGCTCGGTCAGGTCCTCGTCCCAGACGTGGCCCGTGGTGTTGTCGACCGCGGCGTTGACCTTCTTGCGCGCCGTGATCCACAGCAGCAGCAGGCAGGCCAGGATGCCGGCGACGGTGATGCCGGCCACATAGACCGACCAGAAATGGTGAGTGAAGTCGCTCATGGGGATGCTCCCGGGTTCTTCTTGTCGAGGCCGCTCGGGCCTATTCCTGCTGCTCGAACGGCAGGCGCGCGGCCTCGTCGAAGCGGGCCTTGTTCCGGCGGGCGAAGGTCCAGCCGACGATGCCGAGGAAGAAGGCGAAGCAGACCAGCGTGGCGACGATGCGGGCGGTGGTGATGTCCATGACAAGGCTCCTTGCCTACTTCAGGGCGCGGCCCAGGGATTGCAGGTAGGCGACGACGGCATCCATCTCGCTCTTGCCCTTCACGTCGTCCGCCGCGGCCTCGATCTGCGCATCGGTATAGGGCACGCCCACGGTGCGCAGCGCCTTCATGCGCGGCGCGAGTCCGGCGGCGTCGACCGGCGTCTTCTCCAGCCAGGTGTAGGCCGGCATGTTCGACTCGGGCACCACGTCGCGCGGATTGTTCAGGTGGATGCGGTGCCACTCGTCGCTGTATTTGCCGCCTACGCGGTGCAGGTCGGGGCCGGTGCGCTTGCTGCCCCACTGGAACGGGTGGTCGTAGACGAATTCGCCGGCCACCGAGTAGTGGCCGTAGCGCAGTGTCTCGGCGCGGAACGGGCGGATCATCTGCGAATGGCAGTTGTAGCAGCCCTCGCGCAGGTACACGTCGCGGCCGGCCAGCTGCAGGGCGTTGTAGGGCTCGATGCCCTGCACCGGCTCGGTGGTGGACTTCTGGAAGAACAGCGGCACGATCTCCACCAGGCCGCCGAAGGCGACCACGAGCAGGATCAGCACGATCATCAAAAAGTTGCTGGTCTCGACCTTCTCGTGGCTGAAGGCCGGGACGGCGTGGTCGTGGGTATTGTTGGCAGACATGGCGATGGGCCTCCTCGTCCGATCAGGCGTGCGCCGGTTGGGGTGACGGGATCGCTGCGTTGACCGAGCGGCCCGAGATGGCGGTCATCCAGACGTTCCAGGCCATGACCAGCATGCCGCCCAGGTACAGCAGGCCGCCGACCACGCGGATCACGTAGAACGGATAGGTGGCCTTGACGCCTTCGACGAAGGTGTAGGTGAGCGTGCCGTCGGGGTTGACCGCGCGCCACATCAGGCCCTGCATCACGCCGGCGATCCACATCGCGGCGATGTAGAGGACGATGCCGACGGTGGCGGTCCAGAAGTGCAGCTCGATGGCCGGCACCGAATACATCTTTTCGCGGCCGAACAGGCGCGGCACCAGGAAGTAGATCGAGCCCATCGAGATCAGGCCGACCCAGCCGAGCGCGCCGGCGTGCACGTGGCCGATGGTCCAGTCGGTGTAGTGGCTCAGGGCGTTGACGGTCTTGATGGACATCATCGGACCCTCGAACGTGGCCATGCCGTAGAACGACAGCGACACGATCAAAAAGCGCAGCACCGGGTCGTCGCGCAGCTTGTGCCAGGCGCCCGAGAGCGTCATCACGCCGTTGATCATCCCGCCCCAGCTCGGGGCCAGCAGGATCAGCGAGAACACCATGCCGACCGACTGCGTCCAGTCCGGCAGCGCCGTGTAGTGCAGGTGGTGGGGGCCGGCCCACATGTAGGTGAAGATCAGCGCCCAGAAGTGGACGATGGACAGCCGGTAGCTGTAGACCGGGCGGCCGGCCTGCTTGGGGATGAAGTAGTACATCATCCCGAGGAAGCCCGCGGTGAGGAAGAAGCCCACGGCGTTGTGGCCGTACCACCACTGCACCATCGCGTCCTGCACGCCGGCGTAGGCCGAGTAGCTCTTCATCCAGCCCGCGGGCACCTCGGCGCTGTTGACCACGTGCAGCAGGGCCACGGCAATGATGAAGGCGCCGAAGAACCAGTTGGCCACGTAGATGTGGCGGACCTTGCGGATGCCGACCGTGCCGAAGAACACGATGGCATACGAGACCCACACCAGCGTGATGAGGATGTCGATCGGCCACTCCAGCTCGGCGTATTCCTTGCCGGTGGTGTAGCCCAGCGGCAGGCTGATCGCCGCGGCCACGATCACGAGCTGCCAGCCCCAGAAGGTGAACGACGCGAGCCGGGGCGCGAACAGCTTGACCTGGCCGGTGCGCTGCACCACGTAGTAGCTGGTGGCGAACAGCGCGCAGCCGCCGAACGCGAAGATCACCGCGTTGGTGTGCAGGGGCCGCAGTCGGCCGTAGCTGAGCCAGGGGATGCCGAAGTTGAGTTCGGGCCAGGCAAGCTGGGCGGCGATGAAAACGCCGACCAGCATGCCGACCACCCCCCATACCACGGCCATGATGGAGAACTGCCGCACGACGGTGTCGTTGTAGCGCGCGGGCGGGTTGTTGGTTGATTCCATGGGGCACCTTACGAGTTGCCCGGCCAGTGTCCTGCGCCGCTCATCCGGGCGCGTTGACGCACGTCAATCGTCGTCGAGAAGGATGCGTTCGCCCTCGTGTTCCACGCCTTCGAACTGGCCGCGGTCGATCGCCCACCAGAGGCCGGCGAGGATCAGCAGCACGAGCACCACCGACAGCGGGATGAGCAGGAAGAGGATGTCCATGGGTCGCGCTTCCGTTACGCCGCCGAGGCGGCACCCTTCCCCGCTGGGGGAGGGCTGGGGAGAGGGCATGCGGGAAGCGGGGACGTGCCCCCATGCCGACCTTCCCCCAGCGGGGGAAGGGGCGAGGCAGGCAGCGCACGCGCCAGCCGTGCGGAATTGGCGATGACCAGCAGCGAGCTTGCCGCCATGCCCAGGCCGGCGAGCCAGGCCGGCATCCAGCCGGCCATCGCCAGCGGCACGCACAGCGCGTTGTAGCCGGCGGCCCAGGCCAGGTTCTGCCGCACCACGGCCATGGTGCGCCGGGCCAGCAGCACGGCCTGCGGCACGACCGCGAGGCCGGACGAGAGCACCACGAAGTCAGCCTGGGCCTGCGCCAGCGGCACCGCGCGGCCGAAGGCGAACGACACGTGCGCGCCGGCCAGCACCGGGCCGTCGTTCAGGCCGTCGCCCACCATGACCACGTGCCTGCCGGCGGCCTGCGCCGCGCGCAGGGCAGCGAGCTTGTCCTGCGGCGTGCAGTTCCCGCGCGCATGGCCGATGCCGACCTGGGCCGCCACGCGGGCTGCGCCCGCGCTCCGGTCGCCCGACAGCAACTGCACCTGCAGGCCCGCGGCATGCAGGGCGGCCACGGCATCGCGCGCGTCTTCGCGCACGTCCTCGGCCAGCATGAAGGCGGCGAGCCAGCCCTTGGCATCGTCGACCAGATGGACCTGCGGGCCTGCGCCATCGGCCAGGGTCGGATCGATGCCGCAGAACGCGGCCGAACCCATGCGAAGCCGGCGCGTGCAGCCGTCCTGCACCACGACGCCTTTCATACCCCCTACCATGACCTCTTCTACCGTGCTTGCAGCAATCGTTTCAGAGTCATACCCCTCGCACAGCGCCCGCGACGCCGGATGCAGCGAATGGCGCGCGAGCGTCGCCGCGAGCGCGCGCGCCTGGTCAGCGGTGCAGCCCGCGGCCGTGCGCACGCCGGCCAGCGCCAGGCCGTCGCGCGTGAGCGTGCCGGTCTTGTCGAAGACGACGGTATCGGCCGCGGCCAGGACTTCCAGCGCCTGCAGGTTGCGCACCAGCACGCCGCGGCGCGCCAGCGCGCCGGCGGCGGCCAGCATGGCCGCCGGGGTCGCCAGCGACAGCGCGCACGGGCAGGTCACGATCAGCACCGCCACGGCCACCATCAGCGCATGGCCGCGGTCCTGCGGCCACCACCACAGGGCCGCCAGCGCGCTGGCCGCCAGCACCGCCAGCAGGAAGGGCCGCGCGGCCCGGTCGGCCCGCCGGGCCAGCCGCGGCTTCTGCAGCGAGGCGTTCTCCATCAGCGCGACGATCTGCGCGAAGCGCGTGCCCCCGCCCGTGCGTTCCACCCGCACCAGCACGGGAGACTGCAGGTTGAAGCTGCCGGCGATCACGCCGCTGCCCGCGGGCCGCGCCACGGCCGCGGACTCGCCGGTGAGCAGCGCCTCGTCGGCGAAGGTGTCGCCCTCGATCACCGTGCCGTCGCCCGGGAAGGCCTCGCCCGGCCGCACGCGCACCACGTCGCCCGCCGCGATGCGCCGCACGGCCACGCGCTCGAATGCGCCGGCCGCCGTGCGCCGCTCCACGCTGTCGGGCAGGCGGTTCATCAGCGCCTCCAGCGCGCCGGCGGTGCGGCCGCGCAGCCGCATCTCCAGCCAGCGGCCGGTGAGCAGGAAGAAGACGAACATGGTCGGCGAGTCGTAGTACACCTCGCGGCCCAGCGGCCCGCCCGGATCGAAAGTGCCGGCCATGCTGACCACGAAGGTAATGGCGATGCCGATGACCACCGGCAGGTCCATGCTCACGCGCCGCCGGGCCACGTCGCGCAGCGCGCTCGCGAAGAACGGCCCGCACGAGAAGAACATCACCGGCAGCGACAGCACCCACGCGGCCCAGCGCAGCAGTTGCTCGGCATCGGGCGCGAGGTCGCCCGGCCGGGCGACGTAGGCCGGCCACGCGTACATCATCACCTGCATCATGCAGAAAGCTGCCACCAGCCAGCGCCAGAGCGCGCGGCGGCCTTCGCGCCGGCGCCGGTCGCGGGCGAAGGCATCGGCGGCCGGCAGCGCGCGGTAGCCGGCGCGGTCCACGGCCGCGATCCACTGCGAGGGGCGCACGGCCGCGCTCTGCCAGACCACGCGCGCGCGGTGCGTGGCCGCGCTGACCTCGGCGCGCAGCACGCCGGGCACGGCCAGCAGCGCCTCCTCGATGGCGAGCGCGCAGGCCGCGCAGTACATGCCGCCGAGCACCACCTGCGAATCCCAGGCGCCTTCGCCGTCCGCCGGGCTGGCGCGGCCGAAGGCCGGCCATTCCTGGGGATCGTCCAGCAGGTGCAGCGGCAGGTCGCCCGGAGTCGCGAAGGGAGAAGCCGCAGCGGGCGCAGGAGCATCGAGCATGCCGCAAGGCTAGGCCGATGCGGCGCGCGCCGCGTTGACCCAGGTCAAGACAGACGGGCGGTACAGGCGTAGTCTCCGGCCTGCCCATCCATTCACAGGAGCCGACAATGTCTCTCTACGAACGCATCCTCATCGCCACCGACGGCACCGCGCTGTCGAAGGCGGCCGTGCAGCACGGCATCGCCCTGGCCGCGCTCGCGGGCAGCGAGGTGATCGTCGTCAAGGTCGTGCAGCGCTATCCGCAGAGCTACTTCGAAGGCGCCATCGTGCTGCCGCCCGACGAACTCGCTCGCGTCGAGCGCGAGTGGACCGAGGCGGCCCAGGCCGTGGTCGACAAGGTCAAGACGGCAGCCCAGGCCCAGGGCCTGCGCGCCAAGGCCGTCGTCGTCAAGTCCGACGACGTCGCCGGCGCGCTGATCGCCGCGGCCAAGAAGCACAAGGCCAACCTGATCGTCATGGCCTCGCACGGGCGCAAGGGCGTCAAGCGCCTGCTGCTGGGCAGCGAGACGCAGCATGTGCTGACGCATTCGCACATCCCGGTGCTGGTGCTGCGCTGACATGAAGCGGCGCCGTTGGCCGCACCGGTTTCAAGCGATGCGGGTGCCGCGCAGCGCCGTGAGTCACGGGCCACGATATACGCCCCCGCCAAAAGGCGCCGAGCGACTGCGGTCCGACCACTTCGAGCCCATACCCCTCGCATTTCGCCTGCCTGCAATGGCAGCCCGCCTCTCCCGCCGGCCGTGGCCATCCCAAGGCGGTCATGCTGTTCGCCGCAGTGTTCCCGCCGCGCGTCGATGCCGGCGAATCGCCTGGTTCGTGGTGCTCGGCGGCGCCACCTGGCCGCGCAATCGTGTCGCCGGCCGTCTACGCCACCGGCGGGCGGCAGATCCGCCGCCGGGTCCGCAGCGCCCGTCCGGTGCGCAACCTCAACCGCGCGAGCGGCTTCCTCATCGGCGCCGGCGGACTGCTGGCGGCCATGCAGCGCTGAGCCGCGGCTGTTGCCGCGCGGGCAGCGCGGCGCGGCCCGGTGGTGGCTGCGGGCCACTGCCGGCGCGGCCCTCCTGCGGCGGCCGGATGGCATGGAGGTTGCGCATCCTGCGGCTCCATCACGAACCGCGAGATGCCCCATGTCCCTTGCCGTCGCCGACGACACCAGCCTGCACATCCGCCCCCTGACGCCGGTCATCGGCGCCGAGGTCGGCAACATCGACCTGCGCCAGCCGCTGTCCGCAGCGCAGGTCGCTGCCCTCACCACCGCCGTCCACCAGTGGCGTGTGCTGTTCTTCCGGGACCAGCCGCTCACCGACGAGCAGCAGCTGGCCTTCGGCCGCGCGTTCGGCCCGCTCACGCCAGCCCATCCGATCGCCGAAGGGCTCGAGGCCCACCCCGAGATCTGGGAGCGCAAGGCCGCCGACTACAAGGCCCGCCGGCCCGACCTCCGGATACCGAGCGCCCAGCCGCCGCGCGACTACAAGGGCTGGCACATCGACATCACCTTCGTCGCCAACCCCAACCGCTACTCGATCCTGCGCGGCGTCGACATACCGGCCTATGGCGGCGACACGCTGTTCTCGAACCTGGCGCTGGCCTACCAGGGCCTGTCGGAACCTATCAAGCAGCTGATCGACCCGCTCAAGGCCGTGCACCGCACCGGCGGCTACGACAGCGCGGGCGGCGGGAAGGTCCGGCGCGACGGCCGCAAGGCCGGGCCCTTCGTCTCGCTGCACCCGCTCGTGCGCGTGCATCCCGAGACCGGCGAGAAGATCCTGTTCGTCAACCCCGGCACCACGAGCCACATCGTCGGCCTGAAGCAGCCCGAGAGCCAGGGCATCCTCGACATCCTGGTCAACGAGATCACGCGGCCCGAGTACCAGGTGCGCTTCCACTGGACGCCGCATGCGCTGGTGCTCTGGGACAACCAGGCCGTGGCCCATGCCGGCCCGATCGACTATGCCCATTTCGACCTGCCGCGCGTGGTGCGCCGCATTACCGTGGCCGGGGAGCTGCCCCAGGGGCCGGACGGCTTCCGCTCGCAGCCGCTCGAGGGCGAGCTTTTCGACGTGATCGGGTGAGCGGCTCCCGCGCCTGCGCTGCCCTGGGCCTGCGGCCGGCCGCCGATGCGGCCGGCCGTGCCGCCATCGCGCCGCTGCTGGCGGACTGCCTGGCCGAGCTCGGCAGCCCGCCGGCCTATCCGTGGCTCGACCACTATGGCCGCGAACCGGGCCGCCACGCCTACCTGATCGAAGACGAATCCGGCCACGTGGCCGGCTTCGCGCTGCTGCGCGAGCTCGATGCGGCGGCCATGGTGGTGGAGGTCGCCGAGTTCTACATCGCGCCGGCCGCCCGGCGTGGCGGGGTCGGCCGGCGCGCGGTCGTCGCGCTGCGGCAGCGCCATTCGCAGCGCTGGCAGGTGGAAACCTTCGGCGACCAGCCTGCGGCCGTCGCGTTCTGGCGCGCGGCGCTGCCGGCGCAGGCCCCACAGGACGCACCGGCCACCGTCCCAGGCGCGCGGCCGCGCATGGCCTTCGCCTGGCCGGCAGCCGCGCTGGGTGTGCCCGCCGGCTCGGCCCGTCTGGAGTCCCACGATCCCGGATGGGCGGCGCTGTTCCAGCGGGAACGCGATCGCATCGCCGCAGCGCTCGGCACCGCGGCGCTGGACATCCAGCACGTCGGCAGCACGGCCGTGCCGCACCTCGCGGCCAAACCCGTCATCGACATCGCGGTGGCGGTCCGCAACCCCGCCGCCCTGGCCGGAACCATCGGGCCGCTGGTCGGCCTGGGCTACCGCGACCTCGGCTGGCGCTCCGCGCAGATCGGCCACTTTCTCGAAAGAACCGGCGCCGCCGGCCGCACGCACTGCATCCATTTGCTCGAAACGGGCAGCCCGCACTGGCAGGACTACCTGCGGCTGCGCGACCGCCTCCGAACCGATGCCACAGCACGCGCGCGCTACCAGACACTCAAGCAGGCGCTGGCCGCGGACCATGCGGACGACCGCAAAGCCTATACGCGCGGCAAGCATGCGCTGGTGCAGCAGTTGCTGGAGACAGCAGCCCCCTCCTCGCCATGACGATTCCTGCCGCTCCGTCCGAAACTGAACCGCGGCTCCCCGCCGGCGGTCCGCGGTCGCCGTCGCAGCCGGAGGCCACTGCGGCATCGACATCAACGTAAAGCCTTTTCCATGACCGAATCCGCCCGCGCCTGGCTGCGCGACAACCGCTTCCTGCTCGTCTTCGCCGTGCTCGCCTCGATCATGGGCACGAGCGTGGGCGTGGCCAAGATCACCGTGTCGCTCTACGCGCTCGAGCTCGGCGCCAGCGCCGGGCAGCTCGGGCTGATCGCCAGCGGCCAGATGATCGGCACGCTCGCGATGAGCGTGCCGGTGGGCTTCCTCGTGGACCACTACGGACCGGCGCGGCTGTTCGTGCTCGGCAGCACGCTCGCGGGGCTCACCTATGCGCTGGTGCCGGCCGTGCATTCCACCGCCTTCCTGCTCGGCTGCGTGACGGCGATCAGCTTCTTCATGCCGCTGCGCTTCGTCTCGCTCAACACGGTGTTCTTCGAGCAGATCCGCACGCTCGGCGAAGGCAAGGCCGGCTGGTACCGCGGCACGCACATGAGCGGCATGTTCCTCATCGGGCCGGCGCTGGCCGTCTCGCTGATCGCCGCGCTCGGCTACGCGGGCACCTGGTTCGCGCTGGCCGCGAGCTTCGCGCTCACGGTGCTGGTCTCGCCGAGCGTCTTCGCGCGCTATGCGCGGTCGCGCGCTCAGGCGGCGCGGCGGCCCGGCTGGCGCATGGTCGCCGCCGAGCTCGCGCTGGTGGCGCGCGACGCGCAGTTGCGCCAGACCTGCCTGGTCGACTTCTGCGCGTCGGCCACGACGATGTACCAGAGCACCTTCATCGTCGCCATCGCGCTGCAGTCGCTGCGGCTCGACGCGGCCCATGCCTCGGCCTACGTGACGGGCACCGGGTTCGCGTTCATCCTCACGCTCTTCTTCGGCGGTGCGCTGGTGCGCCGCATCGGCGTGCGCGCGAGCTACCTCGCGGGCTTCGGACTGTCGGCGCTCGCGCTGCTCGCGCAGGGCGGCGCCGCGAGTGCGGCGGGACTCTGGCCCGGCGTGCTGCTGCAGGGCCTGGGCCTCGGGCTGTTGCAGATCGTCACGCTCACGCGCATCGCGCGGCTCGGCGCCCGGCTCGGCACCGGCAAGGTGGCGGGCGTGAACATGCTCGTGACGCCGCTCGGCTCGCTCGCGGGCAGCGCGCTCGGCGGGCTGCTGGGGCAGCGCATCGGGCTGCAGAACGTGTTCTTCGTGCTGCTGCCGGTGTTCGTGGTGCTCGCGGCCTGGCAGTGGCGGGCGCCGCGCAGCGCGGACGCCTGACCGCCGCGCCGCCGGTCAGTACCCCTGCGCCAGATCCACCTGGTTGCGCAGCGGCTCTCCGCGCGCCGCGCGGCCCAGGTTGTCGGCCAGGATGTCGAGCATCCGCGCGCCGTTGCGCGGCGAGGCGGCCGAGGTATGCGCGGTGATGACGACCCGCGGGTGCCGCCACAGCGGCGACTCCGACGGCAGCGGCTCGGGGTCGGTCACGTCGAGGCCGGCGCCGCCGAGCCGGCCCGATTCCAGCGCGGCCAGCAGCGCGGCGCTGTCCACCAGCGCGCCGCGGCCGATGTTGTAGAGATGGGCTCCCGCGCGCAGGCGGGCCAGCCGCGCCGCGTCGAACAGCCCGCGCGTGGCGTCGGTCAGCGGCAGGCAGACGGCCACGTGGTCGGCCTCGGCCAGCACCGCGTCGAGGCCGTCGAGGCCCGCCACCCGCTCCACGCCGGGCGGCAGCGCGCCACCGCCCTGCTGCGGCCGGCGGCGCACGGCCAGCACGCGCAGCCCGAGCGCAGCGGCCTTGCGCGCCAGCGCGCCGCCGATCTCGCCCAGGCCCACGACGGCCAGCGTCTGGCCCTGCAGCTCGAAGGTGCCGCGCAGCGGCTTGTCGATCCACCGCGCGGCCTGCTGCGACTGCAGCAGCGCCGGCAGCTGGCGGGCGAACGCGAGCATCAGCGCGAGCACGTGCTCGGCGATCGGCACGGCGTGCACGCCGCGGCTGTTGGTCAGCACCACGCCGCTGGCGCGCAGCCGCGGCGTGACCAGGCGCTCCACGCCCGCGCCCACGCCGTGGATCCAGCGCAGGCGCAGCGCGTGCTCCAGCAGCGCGTCCACCGGCACGGCCTGCCGGCCCAGCAGCAGCGCATCGGCCTGCGCCACGGCGGACTGCCATCCCTCCCGCGGCACCGGCTCGAAACGCAGCGCGGGGAAGGCAGTGCGCAGGCGCTGCACGGCCGCCTCGTCCAGCGGATGCGCCAGCCCGACGTGGCGCAGGCCGCGCAGGTCGATGGAAGAGGTTGCGGCGGCGGCCGCAGGAGCGGCAAGGACGGTCGTGTTCATGCCGGCCTTCTCGCAGCCTCCGTGCCAGCGCCCTTGCCTGCCGCGCGCCGCGCTGGCTGGCCCGCCGCGGCGCAGGGCTGCTGGCTGTGCACCAGGCTGCCGCGGCCGGCTGCTGCGGCCACAGCAGCCAGACGCCCGCCCGTCCTGCGCCGGCACGGTGGCCCGGAAGCTGCAAGTGCGGCACCGCCCGCCGTCGTCCGCCATGCATGCAAGAAAGAAGGAAGTCCGACCATGAGCACCCTCGAACGCCGCAACGGCGCCCTGCCCCACCTGTTCGCCGCCGCCGCATCCGACGCCGCACCGCTGCTGCTGTTCCTGCACGGCGCGCGCGACCGCGGCGCCGACCTGGACCTGCTGCTGCGCTGGGCGCCGCCGCGCCTGGCGGCCGAGGCCGCCGAACCCCTGCCTTATCACCTGCTCGCGCCGCAGATCCCCGAAGGCGCGACTTGGCCCGAGCATGCGGAGGCGGTGCTGGGCCTCGCCGATGCGCTGGCCGACGCCGGCGCCGTGCCGCGCGACCGCGTGGTGATCGCGGGCTTCAGCCTCGGCACCGCCGGCGCCTGGAAGATCGCGGCCGGCCATCCGGGCCGCTTCGCCGGGCTGGTCGCCGTCTCGGGCCGCGTGCCCGAGGGCCTGGACGTGGCCGCGCTGCGCGGCCTGCCGGTGCAGGTGTTCCACGGCGCACAGGACGACAAGCTGCCCGTCGCCGCCGTCGAGGCCCACGTCGCGGCGCTGCGCGCACAGGGCAACGAGGTCGGCTACACCGTCTATCCCGAAGGCGACCACTTCATCGCCGACCAGGCCTATGGCGAGCCTGCGCTGCGGGATTGGCTGCTGGCGCGCCGCGGCACGTCCTGAAGGCAAGCGGACTCGCCAGCCACCATGTCGGGCACCCCGCACACTCGTCATCTCGCGGGCTTTCAATGCCTGCAGTTTGGCCCATCGGATCGCTCGCGCCCCGCCATCCTATGGCTGCACGGCGTGGGAGCGCGTGGCAACGACATCTCGCTGGTTGCCAAGTATGGATTGCCGGCTGCGCTGCTCGCAGCAAGAGCGGCGACGAATGCCACCGTGGTCTGTCCGCAGCTCGAAGCCCATGCCGAATGGCAGCCTCTGCGCGTCCAGTCGCTGGTCTCGACGCTCAGGGAGACTCATCGGAACATTGTCCTGATCGGCTTTAGCCTTGGCGGCCTCGGGGTGTGCGACCTTCTTTGCCAGGGAGGGCCGGCTGCCGACCTGAACGTCACGCTGGCTGGCAGAGCGCGCGACCTGCCACAGGTCGGCCAAACGGGCGTCCGGTTCCTGGCCGTCTCCGGAGAACTCGATCCCTGGCCGCAGATGGGGGCCTTCGTGCGGCGAGTGGTGGAACTCGGTGGGACGGCCGAAGAACACATCATGGCGGGTCAGGGCCACTACATCTCGGAGTCCGGCCTGATACATGAACGGTTTCAGACGCTGATAGGCAGCCTGGGCGTTGGAGTCCGCCTATCGAGCGGCGGCGGCTGATTCCCGAGCCGGCCGGCCCATTTCGCGCAGTTCCTCCGGTTCTCGCAAGCGCCAAGCAGGCAGCGAGGCTTCAGGCCGGCGTGCGCAGCGCGTCGCGCAGCGCCTCGGTCATGCGGGTCTGCCAGCCCGGCCCGGTGGCCTTCCACTGCTCCAGCACCGAGACGGGCACGCGCAGCGAGATGGCCTGCCGGGCTTCGCCCTCCACAGGGCGGCCGCGCTTGCGCGCTTCGATGGCGGCGATGCGTTCGCCGATCCTGCGGTCCAGTTCCGCGCCCACCGGATCGCGCTGCGCCTCGCGGCGCACGCGCTCCCAGTCGCTGCGGTCTTCGCCGCGATCGACGGCAGCACGCATCTCCTCGCTGGTCATCACGGTCAGTTTCGAGCCAGGCATAGTAGGCCTCCTTGCGCTTGGCCGGGCGAAAGCTCACAACGCGACAGACTTCCTCGCCCGGACGAACGCCACCGACAGGACCGCCAGTTTATCGAACACGTAGGCGAATGCCTGCCTGCGCAACTCGCCATTGCGCGGGCTGTCCACCACCCGAACGTATTCACTCTCCAGCACCAGATAAGCACGCATGAAATCCAGACCGTGCTTCTCCAGATTGGCCGCTCGCTTGGCTTCGTCCCATTCGTAGCGCATTGGATTATTGTATATACGTATATATCCAAGCGCCCAGCCCACGCATGTACCGTGAAGGAGGCTGGGGTATACGCCCGTAGCGCCATTCATCAGGGCGCCACGGCATGCCTGCCCAGGGGGTATCCACCCCCCGCCTTCAATCGCGCGCCGCCGCCACCTTGCCTTCGACCGCCGTGCCCTCGAAGAACCGGGGATTGGCCTCGGTATAGAGCCGGTACGGGTTCTCGAACACATACGCCTTGAAGTCGGCCTCCGAGATCACGCCCTGGTCCACGAGTTCGCGCGCGTGGGCCAGCGCATCGGTCAGGTCGGGCACGTCCCAGTGGCCGACGTCGGACGAGTAGATCGCGTTGATCTTCACGCCGAGCGGATTGGCGCGATCGTTGAACGCATGGGCCACCGTGCGGTCGTCCGACTCCGAGCCGAAGTAGAAGCTGTCGACCCACTGGCGCTTGATGTCCTCCACGCCGCGGATGCCGGCGCGGCCGAAATCCTCCAGCTCCTCCGGCCGCGGCTGGCGCGCCTCGCGCGTGTAGCCCCGCCCCAGCGTGTCGCGGATCAGGTCCTCGCCCTCGATCGAGCGGCCTTTCGTGAGGTCTGCGCCGTAGCGCGCGAACAGCGAAGTCAGCAGTTCGCGGTCGATGGCGGCCGGGTCGTAGTGTGCCAGCCCCTCCAGGCTGCGCTTCTCCCAGCGGTCCACGAGATGGATGTACACGCGCGCCCCCCAGTCGGCGCCGCCTTCGAGCAGGCCCACGCGCAGCTGCGGGAAGCGCCGGGTCACGCCGCCGAAGAACAGCGCCTTGGCAAAGGCCTCCGAGCCGTCGGCGAAGTGGCCGATGTGGTTGAACATGTAGTTCGAGATCGAACTGCGCCCGGTCCAGCCCTGGCTGCCGTAGTGGGTCAGCACCGGCACGCCGAGCTCGACCACCCTGGCCCAGAACGGGTCGTAGTCGTAGGGGCTGTCGATGCCGTAGAAGTCCTCGTAGGAAATGTACTTGCGCAGCTCGGGATGTTGGTCGAGCGGAAACTTCTCGGCCAGCGCGGGAATGGGCCGGCGCACGCTGCCGGCGATGTTGATGGCCTTGAGCCCGAGCGTGTTGACCGCGAATTCGAGCTGCTCGATGCCCTCCTCGGGCGTATGCAGGGAAATGCCGGCCACCGGCGTGAGGCGGTCGCTGTACTTGCGGTAGAGGTCGGCGTGGTAGTGGTTGAGCGCCTTCTGCAGGGCCGCGCGCTGGCCCGCGTCGCGCACGCCGAGCGGCGCGAGCACGTTGTTGGGGAACAGCACCGAATAGTCCGAACCCTGCTCCTCCTGGCGCTCGGAGAGCAGTTCGGGCAGGTGGTAGGTGGCGACGTCCAGCGTGTTCTTCGTCACGCGCGCCCACCAGGGCGAGCGGATCGTGCGGTAGTGCTGGCGCTCCGCAGGCGTCTGCTCGTACCAGCTCTTGCCGTTGCCGACGCCGGCGCGGGAGAGGCGCTCCTCACCGGCCTTGCGCAGCGCATCGACGGCCTGCGGGCCGACATGGGTGGCAATGTAGTCCTCGACGGCGGGCGCGTAGTCGTTGGTATGGACGTCGGTGTCGATGACGGGGTAGTCCAGCCCTCGCTTGACGGCGACGGACGGCGAGGCATGGACACGGCTCAGGCGATCGTTCATGGATGCGTACTCCTGTGGATGGGCGCCGTCCGGCATGGACGCGCCGCGCGGCTCGTTGCAGGTGCCGTGCCAGCCGCCCTTGCCTCGCGCCTGCCGCCTGCCATGCTGCGCGGCCCGCAGCGGGCCGATGCGAATGTTGGGGCAGCCACAGCGGCAACGGCAGCAGCTGCTGCGCGCGCAGCATGCCGCGCAGCGGCTGCGGCAGCCATCGGCCGGACGCCGAGCGCCTTCAGCCCGGCAGCGTGTCTACGTTCCCAGACCTGGCGGGACACCGGCCGCGAAGGCAAGAATCGTTTCGAGCGGCGGCGCGTATCCGGCCGACGTGTCGACGGCCAGGCAGGCGGTCCCGAACCGCGGCCGCTCGTAGGCGTCCTGCATCGGAGAGCGGCCGTGCAGGCGCGCATGCCCGGGGTCCGATGCCGCGCGGCGCAGGAGGCGGCGTTCGCGCTCGGCCGCCGGCAGTTCGCAAACGATGAAGCGAATGTCGGCCAGCCCGACCAGCGGCCCCAGCCCCTCGTGCCACAAGGGGTGCTGGAAAGCGGCCTCGGCCAGCAGGCTGATGCCTGCGCGCGCCATTGCCCGCACGACTGAGAAGAAGACCGCATTGACCTGCCGGTTGGTGTCCGGCGGCAGGCCGTCGTGCCCTTGCCCGGCAGTCGCAACGCACCCGGCCTTGAACTGGTCCCGCGCCATCAGCGGCAGCCCGAGCGGCTGCGACAGGTGCAGGGCCAGCGCGGACTTGCCCGCGCCGGGCGGGCCGGTCAGGACGATCAGCCGCGGACAGGGCAGCCGAGGCGCGCTGCGGAGCGCCGTGCCTTCCATGGCGGCCCGTCAAGCCACCAGCCCCTCCAGCGCCGCGTCGATGCGCGCCACGAGCGCATCGTCGATGCGGCCCAGCACGTCGAGCGCGCCGAGGTTCTCCTGCAGCTGCGCCACTGCCGTGGCGCCGGTGATCGCGGTGGACACGCGCGGGTTGCGCAGCACCCAGGCGAGCGCCAGCTTCGGCAGCGTGGTGCCGAGTTCGGCCGCGATGCCGGCCAGCGCGCGCACGCCCTCGTGCAGGCGCGCATCGGCGATGCGCTGCTTCAGATGCCCGCCGCCGAAGCTGGAAACGGCCGCGCGGCTGCCCTCGGGCACGCCGTCGAGGTACTTGCCGCTCAGCAGGCCGCCGGCCAGCGGACTCCACACCGTCAGGCCCAGGCCGATGTCTCCATAAAGCCGCGCGTACTCCTGCTCCACGCGCCGGCGGTGCAGCAGGTTGTACTGCGGCTGCTCGGTCACCGGCTTGTGCAGGTGGTGGCGCTCGGCCACGTCCCAGGCCGCGCGGATCTCGTCGGCGCTCCATTCCGACGTGCCCCAGTACAGCGCCTTGCCGCGGTGGATGATGTCGTGGAAGGCCCAGACGGTTTCCTCGATCGGCGTGTGGGGATCGGGCCGGTGGGCGTAGACCACGTCCACGTGGTCGAGCTGCAGCCGCGCGAGCGAGCCGTCGATGGCGCCCAGCAGGTACTTGCGGTTGAGCGTGCGGCCCTCGTTGGGGCCGGTGCCCAGGCCGCCGAAGAACTTGGTGGTCACCACGAAGCGGTCGCGCTGCCAGCCGAGCGCCTTGAGCGCCGCGCCCATGATGCGCTCGGACTCGCCCTTGGCATAGCCCTCGGCGTTGTCGAGGAAGTTGATGCCGCCGTCGCGCGCGGCGGCGAGGATTTCGATAGCGGCTTTCTCATCGGTCTGGTTGCCGAAGTTCACCCAGGAGCCGAGGGAAAGCGCGCTGACCTGCAGGCCGCTGCGGCCAAGTCGTCGGTATTGCATGAGCGGAAATAGAACGAAGGAAAAGGAAAGGAAGGGAGGAAGGGAAGGAAAAGGCAGGTGCATGCGCGCGCGGCGCGCGCACCGGCACCCCCTGCACGCGAATCCCGTGCCTGCGGCAACGCCGCCGCACTGGCCCGCTCGCAGCACCGCGGCGCCGCAAGCTGCTGTTTTCTCACACTTGCGCCGCGCAGCATTGCACGATCGCAGCCAACGCGGCAAGCCGCCCGCCGCCGGGCGCTTGCAGGAATTCCGCATGAGCACATGCGATCGCCACCGATGCGCCGGCCGGCATTGCCCGCCAGCCAACAGCCCGCCGCGCCGCTGCTGCGGCAGCAGCAGCCGCGCTGGCCCGGCGCCGCACAACAGGCCGACGCGGCCGCGCGCGGCCGGGCAGGCAGCAGATCCGGCCTGGTGGCGGCTGGCACGGCCGGCACGATCTCTGCAAAAGGACAGGCTGAACCGGCAGGGTGCTGCATGCGGCGCCCGGACCTCCCTTGCCATGTTCTTTTCCCGAAACCGAAAGGCCGTGACCAGATGCAATACTCGACGACGATCCCCGGCGCTCAGCCCCAACGGGACACCCGCCATGACCGCTGAGCGCGCCGGACGACGGCGCATCGCCGCCGCCGTCCTGGTCACCCTGGCCGTGCTCGCCACCGCGGGCTGGGCCATCGTCGGGCGGCGCACGGACCCGGGTGCGCACGCCACGGCCCGGCTGCCGCTCGACGCGCCGCTGCCCACCGTCATCCCTCCCGGTACCCGCCTCGTCGTCGGAGACCCGACGACGCAGCGTGTCGCGCACCACCTGGGCTGGGACAAGAACCTGCCGTTCGAGATCGAGTGGGCCAACATCTCCGGCGGACCGGCCGTCACGGAGGCGTTCCAGGCCCGGGCGCTCGATATCGGCTCGGCGGCCAACATCCCGCCGATCCACGCGATCTGGGTCGGCATCCCGGTCAAGATCATCGCCTGGCGCCAGAAGCGCGAGCCGCTCAAATATCCCGGCTACGTGATCGGCACCTCGCCCGGGTCCGGCATCCGGACGCTCGCCGACCTCAAAGGCAAGAAGATCGCCTTCAGCCCCGGCCAGGCGCAGGGAGCTGTCGTGCTCAACACGCTCAAGGTGGCCGGCCTCACGACCAGGGATGTGCAGCTGGTGGATCTTCCCGCCACCGCCGGCGTCTACGACAACGCGCTGGCCAGCAACCTCGTCGACGCGGCTCCGCTGGGCCGGGCCGCGCTCACCACCAAGCGCTACGTCGCCGACTACGGCAAGGAAGGTGCGCGCCTCCTCGAACACGGACCCTTCCGCGACGACGCCGGCATCCTCTACGTGCGTACCGAGACGCTCGAAGACCCGGCCAAGGCCGCCGCGATCCGCGAATACGTGAAGTTGCACGCGCGCGCGGCCGACTGGACCCGCGAACACCGCGAGGAATGGAACCGGATCTATTACCTCCAGGACCAGCACGTCTCGCTCGAAGACGCGCGCTGGATCATCGAGCACGGCGGCGGCGCCGGCGAGACCCCGAAAGACTGGGACGACGTGATCGCGTACCAGCAGCAGACTATCGACTTCATGGCGGACCAGATCGGCCGCGAGCGCTTCGACGCCGCCACGCTGTTCGACCGCCGCTTCGAGAAAGTCCCCCAGGAAGACGCCGCGTCCACCGTCGCCGCGGCCAGCCACGACAGCCTGTCACACAAGACCCCATGAGCGCCATACTCTCCCGCCCCTCCCCATCCCTGCGCGCAATCTCCGACCCTTCCGGCGCCGGCGTGGCCCTCGTATCCGAATCCCCGGCACCGGCAGGGGCCGACAGCCGGCCGCGCACGCGCCGCCTGGGCCTGGGGAGCGGCTGGCGCTGGGGCTGGTGGATCGGGCCCGCGCTGCTGCTCGTCGTCTGGACCATCGGCTCGGCCACGGGATGGATCGACAAGCGCATCCTGCCCGCACCCTGGATCGCGGTCACCACCAGCATCGACCTCATCGCGCAGGGCCGCCTGCAGGCCAACCTGGCCGTCTCGGCATGGCGCGCGGCGCAGGGCCTGGCGCTCGGCACCCTCGCGGGCGTGGTCGTCGCGCTGATCTCGGGCCTCACGCTCTCGGGCGGCTACCTGTTCGACGGCCTCGTGCAGGTCAAGCGCGCCGTGCCCTCGCTCGCGCTGATCCCGTTCTTCATCCTCTGGTTCGGCATCGGCGAATACATGAAGGTGATGGTCATCGCGATCGGCGCCTTCACGCCGATCTACATCCACACCCACAACGCGCTGCGCGGCATCGACATCCGCTATGTGGAGCTGGCCGAGACGCTGCGGCTGTCCTATCCGCAGTTCATCCGCCACGTGGTGCTGCCGGGCGCGCTGCCGGGCTTCTTCCTGGGCCTGCGCTTCGCGCTGATCGGCTCGTGGCTCGGCCTCGTCGTGGTCGAGGAGTTCAACGCCACCAGCGGCATCGGCTACATGATCAACCTCGCGCGCAACTATGCGCAGACCGACGTGATGCTCGTGGGCCTGGTGCTCTACGCGCTGCTCGGGCTGGCCTCGGACTATGGCGTGCGCTGGCTCGAACGCCGCACGCTCGCCTGGCGCCGGACCCTGGCCAGGTAGGAAGCGCCGCCATGACCGCCACCACCACCGCTGCTCCCGTCGTGCACATCCGCGGCCTGGAGCGCCGCTTCACGCAGAAAGGCGTGCTCCAGGGCATTGACCTCGATATCGCCCGGGGCGAGTTCGTCGCGCTGATCGGGCGCAGCGGCTCGGGCAAGAGCACGCTGCTGCGCGCCATCGCCGGGCTGGACCACGAGGCCGCCGGCAGCGGCCGGCTCGACGTGCCGTCCGCCATTTCGGTCGCCTTCCAGGACGCCCGGCTGCTGCCCTGGAAGCAGGTGCTCGACAACGTGGTCCTCGGCCTGCCGGGCGTCGACGCCGCCGCGCGCGGCAGGCAGGCGCTGGCCGAGGTGGAACTCGCCGGGCGCGAGCGCTCCTGGCCCTACGAGCTCTCGGGCGGCGAGCAGCAGCGCGTGGCGCTGGCCCGCGCGCTCGTGGGCGAGCCGCAGCTGCTGCTGGCCGACGAGCCGTTCGGCGCGCTGGATGCGCTCACGCGGCTGCGCATGCACGCGCTGCTCAAGCGTCTGTCGGCCATCCACCGCCCGGCCGTGCTGCTGGTCACCCACGACGTGGACGAGGCCATCGAACTGGCCGACCGCGTGGTCGTGCTCGACGCCGGCCGCATCGCTGCCGACGTGCCGGTACGGCTGCCGCGCGAAGGCACGGCCCGGCTGGCCGAGGCCGCGCGCATCCGCCAGTCGCTGCTGCGGCATCTGGGCGTGCAGACGGCCGAACAGCAACCCGACCCTGCCGAGGTGGCCCCCGTGCCCGGCTGAGCTGCGGGCCACGCGCCCGTCGCCGATCCATCTTTTTTCTCCCCGATGCATGGGGCCTCGCGGCCGCCCCTGGTACTGGCCGCGCCTTTTTTTCCCCTCACGACAGGAGCTTCCACTATGTCCACCGACGTACTCGACCGCCCGGCCCAGCAGCCGGCCGCCGCACCCACCGCGCTACGCTTCGCGCCGCTCACTCCGCTGATCGGCTCCGAAGTCTCGGGCATCGACCTGCGCGACGAACTCGACGCCTCCACCGTGGCCGCGCTGCGGCAGGCGCTGGTCGACCGCAAGGTGCTGTTCTTCCGCGACCAACCGATCACCGACGCCGAGCAGGTGCGCTTCTCGCGCTACTTCGGCGGCGTCACTCCGGCCCACCCGGTCACCAACGGCATTTCCGAGGAACAACCCGAGGTCAAGCGCAACGTGAAGTCCGAGCCCGAGGTCAAGCGCGGCAGCAGCTTCACCGAGGCCGAGGCGCAGCTCTGGCGTGCACAGAGCCGCCCGCACCGGGCGCGCGGCTGGCACACCGACATCACCTTTCTCGCCAACCCGGCGGACTTCAGCTTGCTGCGCGGCGTGAAGATCCCGCCGGTGGGCGGCGACACGGCCTGGGCCGACCTGGAGGCCCTGTACGACAGCCTCTCGCCCGCACTCCAGCGCTTTGCCGACACGCTGCAAGTGGCCCACGCGCGCTACGACGCCGCCGCCGGCCACCCCCCGCCGCCGCGCTGGGACGGCCGCACCAGCGGTCCCTTCCTCGCCATCCATCCGCTCGTGCGCGTGCACCCCGAGAGCGGCCGCAAGGCCCTGTTCGTCGGCGGCTTCGCCAAGTACATCGTCGGCCTCTCCGAGAGTGAAAGCGACACGCTGCTCACCTACTTCAAGGAAGAACTGGCGGGCCGGCTCGACCTGCACGTGCGCTTCCGCTGGACGCCGGACTCGCTGGCGGTCTGGGACAACCGCTCCACCGTGCACTGGGGCCCGGTGGACGGCCGCAACTTCCATGACGAGCGCATCGTGCACCGCACCACCGTGGGTGCGAGCCACGCCACCGGTCCGGACGGCTTCGTCTCCCGGCAGGTGGTCGGCGAGCCGTTCTACACGCTGGACTGATCCAGACCGCTCCGTTCCCGGCCGCCGCGGCGGCCATTCCCCACTTCCCCACTCACGAGGCGACTCCGATGACCACAATATCCAGGGCAGGCTCCATTCGTTTACCGCGCCCGTCACTCGCAGGCCCTGTCCCCTTCCGCCTGGCGCCCGTCGCCGCCCTGTGCGCTTCCGCGCTGCTGGCGACCGCGCCGGTCCATGCACAGCAGCAGGACAAGGACCGGACGATCTCCGACCTGCAGGCCGAGGTCGCGCGCCTGAAGGAACAGCTCGCACGCCAGCAGCAGGAGCAGCAGCCCGGCGCCCCGGCAGCCCGCGCGGCGGAATCGCCTGCCGCGGCCCCGGCGGCCGAACCGTCCGCCGCAGCCGCGCCGCAGCCGCAGGCCGACCCGGACGCGCCGGTGGCGCTCGACACCGTGGTCGTGCGCTCACGCAACCGCATCGAGAAGCTGCAGGACGTGCCGCTGTCCGTCTCCGTGGTGAGCGGCGCCGAACTCGACCGGCTCCAGGCCAACGACGTCCAGTCCATCGTCAAGCGCGTAGGCAACATCTCCTGGAACTACGGCAACCAGCGCACCAGCAGCCTGTCGATCCGGGGCGTGGCCAAACAGTCGCAGACCGAGGCGCAGGATCCGAGCGTCGGCGTGATCGTCGACGGCGTGAGCTACGCCTACAACGCGCTGATCTCCAGCTACTACTTCACCGACATCGACACCGTCGAGGTGACGCGCGGGCCGCAGGGCACGCTGCTGGGCAAGAACAGCAGCCTGGGCGCGATCAACATCACGACCAAGCGGCCCTCCTTCACGCCGAGCGCCGACTGGTCGCTGCTCTACGGCCAGAACAACCGCTACACCGGCACGCTGGCCGCCGGCGGCCCGGTCATCGACGACCTGCTCGCCTGGCGCGGCAGCTTCGTGTTCGACAAGGGTGACGGCGATCTGCACGACCCCTACAACGTCAACGTCACCTATGGCGACATCAACCGCATCGCCGGCCGCGCACAGTTCCTGCTCACGCCCACCCCCGACTTCGACGCCCGCTTCTCGCTGAACTTCGCCCCGAGGCTGGAGGAACACACGAACGGCCGCAGCATCAACACCCCCACGCCCACCGTCTACTCCAACGGAAGCACCAACACGCTCAGCACCGACGCGTCCACGCGCCTCGGCCGGCGCTGGTTCACGCAGAACACGAGCTACACCTACGCCGACGACTACCTCTACGGCGGGCGCGACGGCAAGAACGTCAACAACGACCTGGCACGCGGCGTGACCACGGGCAGCCGGGGCGCGACGGCCGAGCTGAACTGGAACCTCGGCGACAACACGCTGACCTCGATCAGCAACTGGACCAACTACTACTTCCACGCCGTCAACGACGACGGCACGCCCTTCGACATCGCGCGCCAGAGCGGCGGCTTCTACAACAAGTACACGCAGCTCAGCCAGGAGCTGCGTCTGAGCTCCAAGAAGGGCGGCGCGGTGGACTGGCAGACCGGGCTTTACCTGCTGCAGGTGAAGAACAACGCCGAATACCAAAAGGTCTTCGGCGCCGATGCCGGAGCCTATTACGCGAGTACGGCCCAGTACAACCGGCTCGACGCCACCGCCGCCGGCCAGGCGCTGATGCGCTCGTCGCTCAACGGCCTGTCGCTGGCCTACAGCAGCCCGACGGGGCTGCAGCTCATCGACAACAGGAGCGCGGCCATCTTCGGCCAGGCCGACTGGCACGCAACCGACTACCTCACCTTGACGGGCGGCTTGCGCCTCACGCTGGAGAACCGCAGCAACACCGGCAGCTCCTACATCAAGAGCAACGGCGACGCGGCCGAACTGAACAGCGCGGACCAGGGCGGCTTCGCCTCCAGCTCGACCGGCGAACTCACCTCCGCCAACTCGGCGACGCAGCTCGCGCTGGCGAATGCGCTGGCGTCCAAGTACTTCGGCGTCTCCACCTACAGCGCGCTCACGGCCGCGCAGAAACAGCAGGTGGCCGACGCGAAGTCCATCCGCGCCTCGCAGGCCGGGGTGCTCTTCGGCACGACGCAGGCCGAACGCTTCCACAAGGTGCAGCCGGCCTTCGTGCTCAGCCCGTCCTACAAGGTCAACGACGACCTGACGACCTACTTCTCGTGGCAGTACGGCGAGAAGGCCGGCATCTCGCAATTGACCAACGGCGTGTCCAACCTCGTCAAGGCGGAGAAGACCAACTCGTTCGAGGTGGGCTTCAAGTCTGCGCTGCTGGACAAGACCCTGGTCTTCAATGCCGCGGCCTACCTCACCAACATCCACGACTACCAGCAGTCGGTGCGCGTCGTCGACCAGCACACCACGCTGCTCAACAACGACGGCTCGTACTACTACACCACCGCCACCGGCAACGTGCCCAAGGTCCAGTCCAAGGGCATCGAGATCGACGGCGTCTACGGCGGCCTGCCGCGCACCACCATCCGCTTCGCCGGCGCCTACACCGACGCCAAGTACAAGTACTTCCCCAACGCGGCGCAGCCGAGCGAGAACGGTTACACGGGCGCATCGGCGTACCGCGACGTCTCGGGCCAGACGCTGCCGGGCGCCTCCAAGTACACCTTCAACATCGGCGTGGACTGGCACCAGCCGGTGTTCAGCGACAAGGTGTTCCACGTGAGCCTGAACACGGCCTACAACAGCAAATACAACTCGGACAACTCGCTGTCGTCCTACGCGTGGATCAAGGGATCGAGCATCACCGACCTCTCGATCGGCCTGGGCCGCGCGGACAAGAAGTTCGACGTCAGCCTGCTGATCAAGAACGTGTTCGACGACCGGACGCCGCTGTCCAAGACCTGGAACAGCTACGTGCCCGGCATTCCACGCTGGGTCGGCGTCATGCTGACCGGCAAGCTCTGACCGGAGGGCTCCCTCTCCCGCCAGCGGAGACGGGAGCCGATACTCCCCCCATTTCATCCCTCTACCACTTGCGCATCAATCGCAACGAAAATATACCCCCAGTGGAACACATGACCGCCGCATCCTCCGCCAAGAAGCGCCAGATCAAGCTCGGCGCCTTTCGCTCCGCCACCGGCCACCATGCCGCCTCCTGGCGCCATCCGGACACGAACCCCGCCGGCGGCACCGACTTCGAGCACTTCAGGAAGCTCGCCCTGCTCGCCGAGGACGCCAGGTTCGACCTGATCTTCACCGCCGACAGCGATGCCGCCTGGTCGCCCACGGGCGACCCCGAGATCGCCAAGCGCCTCGGCCGCGGCGAGCGCTTCGAGCCGCTCACGCTCTATTCGGCGCTCGCGGCCGTCACCAGGAACATCGGCTTCGTCGCCACCGCCTCCACCACCTACAACGAGCCCTGGCACATCGCGCGCAAGTTCGCCTCGCTCGACCTGCTCTCGGGCGGCCGCGCGGGCTGGAACATCGTCACCTCGGGCCATGCCCAGGCCGCGGCCAACTTCGGGCTCCAAACCCACCCCGACCATGCCGAGCGCTACCGCCGCGCGGGCGAGTTCGTCGACGTGGTCACCGGCCTGTGGAGCACCATCGAGCCCGACGCCTACCTGCGCGACAAGGAAAGCGGCGTCTACGTGCGGCCCGAGAAGATCCACACGCTCGACCACGCGGGCGAATTCTTCAAGGTGCGCGGCCCGCTGTCGGTGCCGCGCTCGCCGCAGGGCCATCCGGTGCTGGTGCAGGCCGGCGCCTCCGAGCCGGGCCGCGAACTGGCCGCGCGCACGGCCGAGGCGATCTTCGCCGCCTGACAGGAGCGGGCGGACGCCCAGGCGTTCTACCGCGACGTGAAGCAGCGCGCGGCGCGCCTGGGCCGCGACCCGGACCAGATCAAGATCCTGCCCGGCGTCTACCCCGTCATCGGCCGCACCGAGCAGGAGGCGCTGGACAAGATCGAGCAGCTGCGCGCGCTGATCGACCCGCGCATCGGCCTGTCGCTGCTCGGCAGCCTCGGCGGGCAGGAGGTGCTCGGCGCCTACGACCTCGACGGCCCGGTGCCGCAGGATTTGCCCGAGACCAACAACAACAAGAGCCGCCAGCGCCTGCTGCTGGAACTTGCCGCGCGCGAGAACCTGACGATCCGCCAGCTCTACGAATGGGTCGCCGGCGCGCGCGGCCACCGGGTGATCCATGGCACGCCCGAGCGCATCGCCGATCAGCTGCAGGACTGGTTCGACAACGAGGCGGCCGACGGCTTCAACCTGCTTGCGCCGACCTACCCCGGCGGCTTGGTGGACTTCATCGAGCTGGTGGTGCCCGAGCTGCGCCGCCGCGGCCTCTTCCGCACCGAGTACGAAGGCAGCACGCTGCGCGAGAACCTGGGGCTGGCCGTGCCGCCGCTGCGCCGGCCCGTCCAGCGGACCGGCGCGGCGCCGCTGGCCCGCGCCGCCTGATTTCACGACACCACCCGGTACGGAAAGCCACAGCGGTGTCGGGCCGGTGCTGCCGGTGCAGCAGCGCCAGCGCGGGCTGCCGGCCGCTCGTCTAGGACGGAACGCGCGGCGTACGCTGGCACGCAAACTGCTGGCCCCGGGGCGCCCGCACCGCCGAACGAGGAGACTGCCCTGCCATCCGCCCCCGCCCACCCGCCGCGCCGGCGGCTTCGCGCGTGACTGCCGCCGTCCGTGCGGCCGACGGCCCCACCGCGCCCGTCCAGGTCGACTGGCACCTTTCGACCGCTGGCGCCGACGCCGCGCCGGCCCGTTGGCTTGACGTGGCCCGCGCGGCGGGACACCTCGGCTTCGCGGCGCTGCTGCTGCCCGGCGGACCGCTGCGCGAGGAGCCCTGGCTGGTCGCCGCGCACCTCGCCCGGCAGACGCGGCGGCTGCGCTTCGCCGTGGGTCTGCAGCCGGGCCTCGCGCTGCCCGCCGTGGTGGCGCAGCGCGCCCAGGCGCTGGCCGACATCGCCGGCGGCCGCGTGGAGCTGAGCCTGCGCGTGCGCGCCGCCCCCGCCAGCACCCGCGTCTACGGCGATGCCGTCAACCACGACGACCGCTTCCGCCGCGCCGCCGAGTTCCTGCACGTGCTGCGCCAGTGCTGGCAGGGCCGCCAGGGGCCGCTGGGCTTCAACCACCGCGGCGCCCACTTCCGCGTCGAGAACGGCGGCCTGCTGCGGCCGCTGGCACAGCCGCCTGCGCTGCGCGTGGCTGGCGACGGCCCGTCGATCGAGCGCATCGCGGCCGAGCATGCCGATCTGTTCGTGCTGCACGAGGAGGCACCGGGCGCGCTGGAGCCGCGCATCGCGCGCATCCGCGCCCAGGCCGCGGCCCAGGGCCGCGCGCTGCGCATCGGCTACCGGCTGCAGGTCATCGCCCGGCCGCAGGCCGGCCAGGCGCGCGCTGCCGCGGCCGAGGCGCTGCGGCGCGACGGCGGGACTGCCGCGCCCGAGAGCGCCGGCGGCCTGCCGCTGCCCGCGGACGTGGACCTGCTGCGCTGGCGCCACGGCGCGGACGTCGGCACGGCCCGCGGCACCGTCACCCTCGTCGGCAGCGGCGAGGCCGTGGTCGCCACGCTGCGCGGCCTCGCGGGGCTCGGGGTGGACCGCTTCATGCTTTCGGGCGGCGACGCCCTGGAGGACGCCTACTGGATCGGCGAGGACGTCCTGCCGCAGCTGCTGAAATGACGAGCACCACGCAATACCACTGGTTCATCTCGAGCGGCGGCGACGGCCGGGACCTGGCGCCGACCGGCGAGCGCCGGCTGCGCCAGGGTGCGGACTATCTCGTGCAGGTGGCCCGCGCGTCCGAGCGCGCCGGCTTCGACGGCGTGATGCTGCCGCTGGGCGCCTATGCCCTCGACGGCTGGCTGCTCGCCGCGGCGATGGCGGCCGAGACGACGCGGCTGCGCTTCCTGGTCTCGGCGCGGCCGGGGCTGGAGCTGCCGACCCTCATCGCGCAGAAGGCCGCGACGCTGCAGCGCCTGTCGCTCGGGCGGCTGCAGCTCAACATCGTGGTCGGCAGTTCCAGCCACGACCAGCGCGCCTACGGCGACTTCCTCGAACGCGAGCAGCGCTACCTGCGCGCCCAGGAGTTCGTGGCCGTGGTGCGTGCGCTCTGGCGCGGCGAGCCGGCGCTGCATGCCGGGCGCTTCTACACGGCCGATGTCGCCGGGCTCGCGGCAGCGCGGCTGGCCGAGCCGCCGCCGGTCTTCGTGGCCGGCGCGTCCGACCTGGCCGAGCAGGTATCGTCGGCCGAGGCCGACCTCCACGCACTCTGGGGCGAGACGCCGCCGATGGTGGCCGAGCGCATCGCGCGGCTGGCCGGGCAGTCCCGCGCCCACGGCCGGCCACCCGTGGGCTTCGCGCTGCGCATCCACGTGATCGCGCGCGCGACCGCCGCCGCGGCCTGGGAGGAAGCCGCCCGCCTGCTGCGCGGCCTGTCGCCCCAGCTCATCGCCAGCGCGCAGCAGCAGCTCGCACGCTCCGAATCGGTCGGCCAGGCCCGCATGCGCGCGCTGCACCAGGGCCGCGCGGTGGACGACGTGCGCGCGCTGGAGGTCTATCCCAACATCTGGTCGGGCGTGGGCCTGGTGCGCGGCGGCGCCGGCACGGCCATCGTCGGCTCCTACGACGAGGTGGCCCAGCGCATCGAGGAGTACCGCGGCCTCGGCGTGGGCGTGTTCCTGCTGTCGGGCTATCCGAACCTGGAGGAGGCCGCGGTCGTGGGCCGCCACGTGCTGCCGCGGCTGCGCGGGGTATAGCCGCCCCGAAGCATTCTTGCTAGCGCCACGGCGCCGGTAGCTCGAACGCCTGCTGCCGCAGACGCCCGGTCAGCCCGCCCATGCCTCCTTCTTCCAGGTAGCTGCGGGATCCTACGTCTCACGACGCGCGCCGCACCGGGCCGCCGCGATCGGCCTGCGAAGCGCCACCAGCCGACCGACGCTGCGTCGAGGATCTATACCCCCGCCCTCATACTCCTGCAGTGCTTGATGCTCGAGCACATTGAGCACATACCCCTCCACCCTTGCATCGTCACAATCCGCGCAGCAGCTGGAAGGTCGCGTCCGGCACCGTCCCGCGCGTGCCAGGCGCCCAGCCGATCGAGCGGCGGTAGCTGCCGAGCAGGTCGGACTGCTCCAGCGCCTGCGCGTCGACCGGCTGCGCCGCATCGGCGAACGGCGAGACGTAGAGCGCATCGACCGGGCAGTACGCCTCGCACATGAAGCAGGTTTGGCAGTCCTCCTGCCGCGCGATCACCGGGATGCCGCCCGGCACCTTGTCGAAGACGAATGTGGGGCAGACCTGCACGCAGAGGTCGCAACCGGTGCAGCGCTCCTTGCTGATGAACTCGATCATGCGGCGACAGCCTCCGCTTCTTCCACCACCGCTGCCGCTGCGTGGCCGGCCTGCGTGCGCACCTCGTCGAGCCCCTCGCTGAGGATGTGGTGGCGCTGCTCCGGCGACTGCTGCGGATGGTCCAGCCGCTTGTGCATGCCGCGCGACTCGGTGCGCGCGAGCGCGCTGCGGTACATGAAGCGCGCCGTGGCCACGAGCGCCGCAGCCTCGCGCAATGCGATGCGTTCGGCTGGCGCCGGCGCTGCGGCCGCTTCGCGCAGGTCGCGCCAGTAGCCGTCGAGCCGGCCGAGCGAATCCACGAGCCCGTCGGCCGAGCGGAAGTAGTTGCGGTCGAACGGGAAGACCTCCTGCTGCACGGCGCGCACCACCTCGCGCGCTGGCGGCCCCGCGCGGTGGCCCAGCACGGCCGCCTGCCCGAGGCCCTGCACGCCGCGGCCGGCCGCCGATGTGCCGAGCGCCCGTGCGAAGCCGGCCGCCGCCGCGCCCGCCCAGCTGCCCGACGAGATCGCCCAGGCCGCGTTGTGGCTGCCGCCGCCGGTGAAGCCGCCGCAGATCAGCTCGCGCGTGGCCGCGTCGCCGGCCGCGTAGAGGCCCGCCACCGTGGTGGCGCAGCCCGCGTCCACCACGCGCAGCCCGCCGGTGCCGCGCACCGTGCCTTCGAGCCGCAGCGTCACCGGGAACTGCTGCGTGAACGGGTCGATGCCGATGCGGTCGAACGACAGGAAGAAGTTGGGTTGCGCGAAGCGCGCGAGGCGGCGGTCCTCCGCGGTGGCGAGGTCCAGCAGCGCATAGACCTTCTGCCCGGCCTGCAGGTGGCGGGCGATCACGCTGCGGCCGCGCGCCGAGCCCGCGCCCTCGATGATGCTGCCGTCCTCGTGGCGGAACGTCGCCCAGCGGTAGAAGGCGGACTTGGTGACCGACGAATGCTCGGGGCACAGCCCGTAGGCGTTCGAGAACTCCATACCCGAGAGCTGCGCGCCGGCCTCCGCGCCGAGCAGGCAGCCGTCGCCGGTCAGCACGTTGCAGCCCAGCGCGCGCGAGAGGAAGGCGCAGCCGCCGGTCGCCAGCACCGTGGCGCCCGCGCGCACGGTCCAGGGCCGGCCCGTCGACGAGCAGTTCCAGCGCCGGGCTGTGGTCGAGCAGCGCCACACCGGCCCGGCGCACCACGCGGCGCATGAGCTTCATGTACTCCGGCCCCTGCAGCGAGGTGCGGCGCGCCTGCCCCTGTGCGTCCACCGGGAACGGGTAGCCCCACTCCTCCAGCAGATGCAGGCTCCGGTAGGTCTGCTCCAGCACGCGCTCGCCCCAGGCCCGGTCGGCCAGGAAGCCGCCGAACGCCTCGCGCGCGGCCAGCGCGGCGTCGCGCGCCTCGCGCTCGGGCGGCACGTACCAGACGCCGGTGCCCGAGGGCGCGGTCGCGCCCGAGGTGCCCACGTAGCCCTTGTCGGCCAGCACCACGCGCGCGCCCAGGCTCGCCGCCTTCCAGGCCGCCCAGGTGCCGGCGGGCCCGCCGCCGATGACCAGCACGTCGGCCGTTGTGTCGACGGTGGAATCCGTATCGTTTGCCATCAGGAATCTCCTTGGCCTGACCATGCGGAAAAATGGCGCTCCAGCCGCACCAGCACCGCGTTGAACACCAGTCCCACCGCCGTGATCGACAGGATGCCGACGTACATCTGCGGGATCTGGAAGTTGTATTGCGAATAGATGATCAGGTAGCCCAGGCCGGCCTTGGCGCCGATCATCTCGGCGGCCACCAGCACGAGCACCGACACCGCGCCCGCGAGCCGCACCCCCGCGAAGATGCCGGGTGCCGAGGCCGGCAGGATTACCTTCCAGAACAGCGCGAGGCGGCCCGCGCCCATGGTCCGCGCCGACTTGACCAGCAGCGGGTCCACCTGCCGCACGGCGGTGATGGTGTTGAGCAGGATCGGCCACGAGCAGGCATAGAGCACGATGGCGACCTTCGACAGCTCGCCGATGCCCAGCAGCAGGATGAAGACCGGCAGCAGCGCCAGCGCCGCGGTGTTGCGCAGCAGCTCGATGACCGGGCCGAGGTAGTCGGCCGCCGCGCGCAGCCGCCCGATCAGCAGCCCCAGCGGGATAGCGTAGAGCACGGCGATGCCGAACCCCAGCAGCGAGCGCCCGAGGCTGGCCTGCACGTGCTGCCGGAGCTGGCCGTTGAGCACCAGCTTCCAGCCGGCCTGGAGCACCACCGACAGCGGCGGCAGGAAGGCCGGCTCCGCCAAGCCGAGGCGCGGCGCCAGCTCCCACAGCACGAGCAGCGCGGCGATGACCGCCGAGCGCTTCCAGAACAGCACCAGCCACGCGGCGGCGGCGCTGGCGGCGGCCGCGCGCGCGGGCCGTGTGCGCCCCGCTGGCTGCGGTTGCGCTGCTGCGTTCTCGAACGAAGGTTCTGCGACAGACATGACTGCCTCCCTAAGCCACAGCGCCCGCGCGCGCCACGCTGCTGCTGTCCAGCGCATCCTGCCGGATCAGCCCCCAGATCGCATGGCGGATCTCGGCGAAGCCCGCATGTGCGCGTACGTCGTCGTCCGCGCCGTGCAGCGACGCGGGCACCTCGACGATGGTGCGGATGCGCCCCGGCCGCGTGCCCATCACGGCCACGCGCTGGCCCAGTACGATGGCCTCGTCGATGCCGTGCGTGATGAAGACGATGGTCTTGCCGGTCTTGCGCCAGATGCGCAGCAGCTCGTTCTGCAGGATCTCGCGCGTCTGCGCGTCGAGCGCGGCGAACGGCTCGTCCATCAGCAGCACGTCGGGGTCGAAGGCGAGGCTGCGGGCGATCGCCACGCGCTGCTTCATGCCGCCCGAGAGCTGGTGCGGATAGTGCCCCTCGAAGCCCGCGAGGCCCACGAGTGCGAGGTACTCTCGCGCCTGCTCCCGGCGCTGCCGCGCGCCCAGGCCCTTGGACTCCAGGCCGAACTCCACGTTGCGCAGCGCCGTGCGCCACGGGAACAGGGCGTACTGCTGGAACACCACCCCGCGGTCGAGCCCCGGCCCGGTGACCGGCGCGCCGTCGATGAAGATGCCGCCCGCGCTCGGCAGCGACAGGCCCGCCAGCAGGTCGAGCAGCGTCGACTTGCCGCAGCCGCTGGGGCCGACGATGGTGAGCAGTTCGCCGTCGCGCACGTCGAGGTCCACGTCCTTGAGCGCCTGGAAGGCGGGCGCGCCGTCCTTCCTGCCGCGTCCCGGCGCGGAGAACACCTTCGACACGCCGTCGATCCGGATCTTGGTGGCTGCGGTCATGCTTTTTTTCAGTTGGGGTCCGGCAGGTTGAACTCGTTGGTGAAGACGTCGCTGGCCGCCACCTGGCCCGGCGACAGCTCGCCCGCCTTCACGAGCCAGTCGATCCAGACCTGGATCTCCCGGGCCTCGATGCGTCCGCCGCGGGTGTGGATGCCGACCGTCTTCCAGTACCGCACCAGGTCGGTGTTCTCGTTGCGGCCCCTGCGGCGGATGATGTCGGCGAACCGCTCGCGCACCTGCTCCACGGGAGTGTCGCGCTCCCACTCGACGGCCCGGGCCACGCCCTGCACGAAGTCCCGCACCACCTCGGGCCGGTCGCGGATGAGTTCCCTGCGCACCACGTAGCTGCCGGCGTTGAACGCGCCGTAGAGGTCGTGGTCGGAGAACAGCTTGCGGATGCCGCCGCGCTCCAGCGCCTTGTCGCGCAGGATGCCGCCGAGCGTCGCCACCTCGACCTGGCCCTCGCGCAGCACCTGCTCGCCGTTGACCGGTGGGATGACCACCAGCGTCACCTGCCGCGCCTCCTCGGGCGTGAGGCCGGCGCGGTCCAGGTACTCGCGCAGAATGAACTCGCTGTGCGCGCCCAGGGTGTTGACCGCGACCTTCCTGCCGATGAGGTCGCGCGCCGTGCGGATGCTGCTGCCTTCGAGCACGTAGAAGCCGCCCTCCTGCTGCGCGTCTATGCCGTAGGAGACGACCACGGAGCGGATCGGCGCCCCGGCGGCGATGAGCTTGACGATGGCGCCGTCGAAGGCACCGCCGAAATCGGTGTCGCCGGTCACCACGTTCTGAATGCTCGACGGACCGCTGAAGTTGTCGCCGCGCCATTCGAGCTTCACGCGCCCGAAGAAGCCCAGATCGGCCGCGAGTTCGGGCAGCGAGACGAAGCTGCCCGAGCCTTCGTAGCGCAGGACGAAGCGGCCGTCCTTCGCGCCGGCCCCAGCCGCCGCATCCTCTCCGGGAGCCTTGGAGCAGGCACCGAGCACGAGCGCCGCCGCCAGCGGCACTGCCAGCCATTTCAGGAGATGCCGCAACGGGCCGCCGGTTCTTCTTCTGCCTTCTTCGCTCATGTTGCTGCTGATGTTGTCGGGATCGCGTGGGTCGCGGGGTGGGTCGGACCAGGCGCCCGCAGCAAGCGATGTGCCACCGCCCCGCTCCGGCGCCCGCCCGCACGCACGCTTCCGCGGTCGCGCCCCGGCAGACGGCGCATATCCGGAAAGCTTCGTTTCTTATCCGCTGCGCAAGTTGGCGCCTGCGGGCCAGCGGGCATGCGGCAAACCAACAGCCGCCCGCACCAGCTGGTTGAACCCGGACAGCGGCCGGCCGGCCGCGCCCGGCGTCCCCCGGGGAAGCTTCTGTCCTTATGTGGAAGCCTTTGTTCACGGGCGCGGCCCCATGGCGCAAGATCGAACCTGCACGCCCTTCCACACGAAGAAAGCTCCGCCCACGTGAACCACGCTCACACACCGCTCGGCTGGGCCGTCCCTGCCGCCGGGTCACCGGCGGCCGCCGGCCCCGTGCTGCTGGCCGAGGATCCGCGGTCGCTGCCCGTGCTGCGCCTGCTCGAACGGGTCGCGCCGAGCGACGCCACCGTCATCATCACCGGCGAGACGGGCACGGGCAAGGAGGTGGCCGCGCGCAGCATCCATGCGGCCAGCCGGCGGCGCGGCCCGTTCGTCGCCGTGAACTGCGGCGCGCTGGCCGAGTCCATCGTCGATGCCGAACTGTTCGGCCACGAGGCCGGCGCCTTCACCGGTGCGGCCGCGGCGCGGGCCGGCTGGTTCGAGGCGGCCCACGGCGGCACCCTCTTCCTCGACGAGATCGGCGAGCTGTCGCCGGCCACCCAGGTCAAGCTGCTGCGCGTGCTGCAGGAGCGCCAGGTGGTGCGCATCGGCTCGCGCCGGCCGATCGCGGTAGACGTGCGGCTCGTCGCGGCGACCAACGTGGACCTGGAGGACGCGGTCGCCCGGCAGCGGTTCCGGCACGACCTCTACTACCGCATCAACGTCGCGCCGATCCGCCTGCTGCCTCTGCGCGAGCGCCCCGGCGACGTGCTGCCGCTGGCCGGCCACTTCGTCGAGCACATCGCGCGGCGCCGCAGCATCGAGCCGGTACGGTTCACGCCGCGGGCCCAGGCCGCGCTGCTCGCCCATCCCTGGCCCGGCAACGTGCGCGAACTCGAGAACGCCGTCGAGTTCGCGCTGATCCTGGCGCGGGGCGGCCCGATCGACGACGTCCACCTGCAGCTCGCGCCGTCCCTGCCCGCCGCGGCTCCCTCGGCCGTGGCCGGCGAGACCGCGGAAGCGGCGGCCGCAGAGGAGGTGCAGGCCCCGCCCGCGGCGGACGCGCCGGCCCCGCAGTCAGGCGCGGGCGACGGCGACCTCTACGACGAACTGTCGACCTTCTTCGAGCGGCTCATGGCGCGCGGCGACGACGCGCTGTTCCAGTCGGTCGAGGAGGTGCTGGTCCGCGCCGCCTACGCGCGCTGCCGCGAGAACCAGGTGCAGACCGCCCGCACGCTCGACATCACCCGCAACATGCTGCGCACCCTGCTCAAGCGCTACGGGCTGCTGGGCCTGCCGGGCGATACGGACGAGGCCGCCGCGGCGGTGCCGCCGAGCCGCACGCCGCTGCGTTTTCAAGTGATCGACCACTCGCGCCGCGCCAGCCAGCTCGATGCGGCGGAGTCGGCGGCCCCGTTGCCATGACGCAGCCCCGGCCGGGCAGCCGGTGCGACTTCCTGCGGCGCGGCATCGTGGGCGCGGGCGCGGCAGCCGGTGCTGCTGCGGCACAGGGCGCCCCTGCCGCAACCAGCGACAGCCCGCTACCCGTACCTGCATGGACCCGGGAGCCGGGCGCACCCACGGGCGCCCATCCCTACGGCCAGCCTTCGCCGTTCGAGGCTGGCGTCGTGCGCCACAACCGGCCCGGGCTGCAGCAATATTTCTCGGCCTCCACCCGCACGCCGATCCAGGACCTCGACGGCATCATCACGCCCAACGGCCTGTTCTACGAGCGCCACCATGCCGGCATCCCGGCCATCGACCCGGCGCAGCACCGGCTGCTGGTGCACGGCCTCGTGGAGCGCCCGCTGCTGTTCACCCTGGCCGAGCTGCGGCGCTTTCCCTCGGTCTCGCGCATCCACTTCCTCGAATGCTCGGGCAACCCGGGCTTCAACGTCCACGGCGAAACCGCCGCGATCGCCAACGGGCTCGTGAGCTGCGCCGAATGGACCGGCGTGCCGCTGGCCACCGTGCTCCAGGCGGCCGGCCTGCGCGACGGCGCGGCCTGGGTCGTGGCCGAAGGCGCCGACGGCGCGGCGATGAACCGCAGCGTGCCGCTGGCCACGTGCCTCGACGACGCGCTGCTGGTCTACAGCCAGAACGGCGAGCGGCTGCGGCCCGAGCAGGGCTATCCGCTGCGGCTGCTGCTGCCGGGCTACGAGGGCAACATGAGCATCAAGTGGCTGCGCCGGCTGCACGTGGTGCGCGAACCCGCACAGTCGCGCGAGGAGACGTCGAAGTACACCGACCTGATGCCCGACGGCACGGCGCGGCAGTTCACCTTCGTGATGGAGGCCAAGTCCATCATCACCGCACCTTCGGGCGGCCAGCGGCTCGCGCAGCGCGGCTTCCACGAGATCACCGGCATCGCCTGGAGCGGCCGCGGCAAGGTTGCCCGCGTCGAGGTCTCGGTCGACGACGGCCACAGCTGGCAGGAGGCTGCGCTGCAGGAGCCGGTGCTCACGCGCGCCCTCACACGCTTTCGCCTGCCCTGGCGCTGGGACGGCGAAAGCACCGTCATTCCGAGCCGCGCGACCGACGAGACCGGCTACGTGCAGCCCACGCTCGAAGCCCTGCTCGCCGCGCGCGGCAGCCAGTCGGGCTACCACAACAACGCGATCACGCCGTGGCGCATCCTGGCCAGCGGCGAGGTGCGCCATGCGCGGCTCTGACGCACGCGCCGCCCTGCTGGCGCTCGCGGCCGGCTGCATGGCCGCCGGCCTCCATGCCCAGGGCCGCTTCGGCCTCGGCGCTCCGGCCTCGCCTGCGCAGATCGCCCCCTGGAACATTGATGTCGCACCCGACGGCCGCAACCTCCCCGCGGGCAGCGGCACCGTGGCGGCCGGCCGTGCGGTGTACGAGGCGCAGTGCGCGGCCTGCCACGGCGCGCGCGGCGAAGGCGGCACCGGCGACCGGCTCGCCGGCGGCTTCGGCACCCTGGCCACGAGCAAGCCGGTGCGCACCGTGGGCAGCTACTGGCCCTATGGCCACCACGCTGTTCGACTACATCCGCCGCGCCATGCCGCTGACGGCGCCCCAGTCGCTCTCGGCCGACGAGATCTATGCCGTCAGCGGCTACGTGCTCCATCTCAACGGTCTGCTGCCGGAGACGGCCACGGTCGATGCGGCCGTGCTGCGCGAGCTGCGCATGCCCAACCGCGGCGGCTTCGTCGGCGACCCGCGGCCCGACGTACCGGCGCACTGACCGCTGTGGCGCAGCCAGCAATGCGCGGTGCCGAAGCCAGCACCGCGGACGGCAGACTGTGCGTTGCGCGACACCGCAGCAGACCGTGCACCGCTGCAGCGGGCCCTCCGATCCGTATGAATGCGGCCTGAACGCGGCATGTTGGCAGAGGTGGGCGACAAAGTGTTTCCAGACCGACAATCTGGCGTGAACACTGCTTTTTGTTCGTTCACCAACATACTCAGAATCTTCTCCGCTCTGCGACACGGCACGCTGCATCCCGCATGACCGATCACCCCGTTTCCACCACGCCGCCCGCCGTGCCCGGGCGGCTGCTGACCTTTCCCAACCCCGAAGGCCTGGCCACCTCGATCCGCGCGAAGGCGCTGGTCTTCCACGATCCCCAGTCCGAGCGGCTGCTCGAACATGTAGAACACATCGCTGCGAGCGACGCGACGGCGCTGCTGATCGGCGAGACCGGCACCGGCAAGGAGTTGGTGGCACGCCACATCCACGCGGTCAGCGGGCGCACCGGCCCGTTCGTCGCGGTCAACTGCGGCGCGTTCAGCGAGAGCCTGATCGACGCCGAGCTGTTCGGCCACGAGAGCGGCGCCTTCACCGGCGCGAGCCATGCGCGCGCCGGCTGGTTCGAGACGGCCCACGGCGGCACGCTGTTCCTCGACGAGATCGGCGACATGCCGCTGGCGCTGCAGGTCAAGCTGCTGCGCGTGCTGCAGGAGCGCCAGGTGGTGCGCCTGGGCGCGCGCCAGCCGATTCCCGTGGACGTGCGGCTGATCGCCGCCACCAACGTCGACCTGACCAAGGCGGTGCAGGCCGGCCGCTTCCGCGCCGACCTGTTCTACCGCCTGCACGTGGCCGTGCTGCACCTGCCGCCGCTGCGCGAGCGGCCGGGCGACATCCTGCCGCTGGCGCGCCACTTCGTGCAGAGCTACTGCGCACGCCGCTCGCAACCGGCGCCGGCGCTCAGCACCTCGGCCGAGCGCGCGCTGCTGGCCTACGAATGGCCCGGCAACATCCGCGAGCTGGAGACCATCATCCACTACGCGCTGATCGTGCGGCAAGGCGAGCGCATCAAGCGCGAGGACCTGCGGCTGCCGCATTCGCTGGAAGAGACGCTGCCGCCCCAGCAGGACAACCTGGAACTGCTGCGGCAAATCGTCGCCGATCTGATGCAGGAAGGACGGCCGGAACTCTATGAGACCATCGAGCAGGTCATCTTCGGCACCGCCTTCGCCTACTGCGGCGGCAACCAACTGCGCACGGCGCGCGAACTCGGCATCTCGCGCAACATGCTGCGCACCCAGCTCAAGCACTTCGGGCTGCTGGGGCAGCCGCTGATCGTGCCGACGGATTAGGGGCCGCCGGCTGCGATGCTGCGGAGTATCTCGGCCGCAGCATCGTCCGGCGCCCCGGTGTTGTGAATGACGGTGCCCAGCGCGTGGCGGTTGCGGTCCAGCGCCGCCCAGGTGTGCGTCACGCGCTCGCCGAGCGGCTCACGGCCTTCGCGGGTGCGCTCGCGCCGCTGCACGACCTCCAGCGGCGCCCAGAGGGTACAGACGTGCACCGGCGTGCCGGGCCGCAGCCCGCGGCGAAATACGCCGATCGCGCCCGCATCGTTGAACACGTAGTCGAACAGCACCCTCGGCGCGCCCATGTCCAGGTACGCCTGCGCCAGTGCCGCGCCCGCGCGGTAGGTGGGGCCGGCACCGAGGTGGCCCCGCGCATCCCCGGGCAGGAAGCCCCGGAGCAGGTCCCCCGCGATGTTCACCGTGCCCGGGCGGCGCACGGCGATGCGGCTTGCGACCGTCGTCGTACCCACGCCGGCCGGGCCGTTGAGAACGATGACCTCACCGCCACTCATGCCTCCCGCCCCGGGGTCAGCAGCTTGCCGGCGGCGTCGAAGGTCGGCCAGTAGTCGGCCAGCTTCAGTTCCTGGAGCACTGAGGCCAGCAGTTCCCTGTCGGGCCAGGAGTCGGTGTCCACCTTGCGGCGGACCAGCCGCAGCCGGTAGCTGTCTTCGGCCGAGTCGCGCAGGCGGGCCAGCACGAACGGGTCCGCTACCGGGCTCAGCTGGTCGCGCAGCGGCACGCCCTCGTACTCCTCGCGGTAGTCCTCGACCGTCGTGCTGCCGAACTCGGCCCAGAGCCGGAAGACGGCTTCGCGGTTCGCATCGTCGCTGGCCCAGCGGGCAGCCTTGACGTAAGCCTTCACGACCCGCCGCGTCGTTTGCGGGTACTGCGCGGCGAAGGCGGAGCGCACGAGCACGATGCCGGGCGCGGTCGCTACCGGCGTTTTGCGTGTGTCGAAAATGATCCGCAGCAGCTTCTTGTTGCGCAGGCGCAGGAGGTTGACGCCGCCGAAGATCGCGTCGAGGTCGCCCGAGAGGAAGGCCGCCACGGCCGAGCCGGTGTCGAGATTGAGCAGCCTGACGTCCTTCTCGCCGATGCCGTATTCCCGCAGGATGCGCAGGCCAGAGAGGTGGCCGGCCGTACCCTTGTGCACGGCGATGCGCCTGCCGCGCAGGTCCGCCACCGACCGGATCGGCGAGTCGGGCCGCACGCCCACGTAGCTGTTGGTGCGCGCCTCCGACACGATGAGCGCGCGCGTATCCAGCCCGCCCGCGCGGCCCAGCAACGCTGGCAGCGCGCCCTGGGTGCCGAAGTCGACCTGGCCGGTCGTCAGCGCCTCGTTGGTCGCCGGACCGGCCCCCTTGCTGAAGACCCATTCGACCTTCGTGCCTTGCGCCTCGAACTCCTTCTCGATGTAGCGATGCGCCTGCACGACGTCGAGCGTGCCCGAGCCGACGCGCGGAGGGTTGCCGACGCCCGCCAAGGAGATCGCGAACCGGATGGCCTGGGGTGGAGCCTCCGTGGGGGCCGCGTGCGCCCGACTCGCGGACAGCACACCGAACCCCGCATCCAAGCCGGCCAGCACGACACTCCTGCGCTGAATGCTCGTTGTTGCCATGCCCGCCTCCCTCACAGCTTGCCCGTGAGCAGAATGCCGACCCAGCGCGGAGCCGGGGGCAGGTAACTGTTCCAGGTCTTTGACAGCGGTGTCTTATCGTTGAACAGGTTTTTGATGAGCAGGCTCACGTCATATTTCTTGTCCGCGCGGCCCAAGCCGAACGAGAGGTCGGTGGTGCTCGAGCCCTTGATTCAGCCATACTCGGAGAGTGTATTATCCGAATTGTATTTGCTGTTGTAAGCTGTATTGAAGCTCACGTGAAATACCTTATCACCCCATACGGGAGTAAACCAGTCGCCGCCGATATTGAACGTGAACTTGGACGCGCCCGGCAAAGTCCTTCCCGACAGATCGCGGTATGGCGACGCACCTGTGTAACCATTTTCAGCCGGCTGCGCCGAATTGGGGAAAGACTTGTACCTAGCGTCCGTGTAGGCGCCAGCAAACCTCAGTGTGGTGCGTGGAAGACCACGGTAAATTCCATCGATTTCCAACCCCTTGGATTGAACCTTGGGGACGTTGCCATAGGTGGAGGTATAGTACAGTTGTCCATTGTTATTCAAATTCGTCGTATAGGCATCGTGCACCTGCACCGCCTGAATATAATTATTTATATTCACAAGATAAATATCGGCATTGAAAAGGAGAGTGTTATCCAACAACGAAGACTTCAGCCCCAGTTCAAACGCATTTGTTTTTTCCGCCTTAGTCAGGTCTGAGACACCATTGACGACTTTTGAAATACCTGCTTTTCACCATACTGCCACGAAACATAGGTGGTCAGATCATCATTGACCTTGAAGGACGGACTCAGGACAAAACCAGGCTGAATCTTTTTGAATGGCTCGGCATCAACGTTGGAGTACAGTACCCCAAGTTGCGACGCACGGATCGTTTTTGCATCCGCGACCTGTTGTTTCTGTGCGGCGGTAAGAGAACTGTAGGCCTGCCCGGCTACGCTGGTCGGCGAGACGTTGAAGAACCGGGAGGCAACAGAGTCTGCGATCTGCAATTGTGCAAGCGTATTCGCCGTTGTCAGCAAGCCTGCCGAGTCGGAATCAAATCCACCAACGGCAGCAGCGTTAAGTTCCCCGGCACTGCCGTTGTTTGAAATATACGACGTATTACCGGTAGCAGTCCTCTTCTCCCATGTCAGCCGTGCCCCCGCAGTCACCGTCAGTTGCTCGGTGGCACGCCAGTCGGCCTGACCATAGACAGCATAACTATGGTGCTTGATGAGCGTCCTGTTGTTGCTCACCGACAATCCGTCAAGGGAAGCTCGCATCAATGATTGCCCCTCGGCCGTGGCGTCAAGCCGGTTATACTGCGCGGTACTTGCATACCATGCGCCGGCATCGCTGCCATAGGTCTTCCGGCTCTGATGATAGTCGTTGCGCACATTCAGCAGGTAGAGACCTGTTTGCCAATCCACAGACCCCGACTTTGCGCTCAGGCGAATTTCTTCGCTGAGTTGGTGGTATCTCGCATAGGAACCGCCAGAATTGGGGTTGATGTCGAACGGCGTATATTCGTCATTGATCGCATTGAAATAGTAGTTTTGCCAAGCCGTGATGGATGTCAGCGTGTACCCATCTCGCCTCCAGTTCAACTCGGCTGAAGCCCCCTTGGTTTCCGTGGTCAAACCGCGAGCGGGGTCGGCAGAAACAGTATGCCCGTCGCGCCCGCCATAGAGATAGTCATCTTGGTAAGTAAAGCTCGTGTTTTGCTTGAACCAGCGCCGAGCCAGACGCGTGGATGCGTCGGTGCCGAGCGTATTGGCGGTGCCGTTGGAGTACACCGTCGGCGTGGGGGTGTAAACGCTCCAGTTTGTGTGCTCCTCCAGCTTGGGAGTGAAATTCAAAGATAGCCGGGCGTCAAAATCGGCCGTGGGCGTCAAAAGAAACTGTGCCCTGCCCGCAATACGATTGATATCCGAGTAGGTCACGTCGGAGTAGGGCGTGTGAAAGTAGCCGGCCCCGTGGTCAACGACAAAGCTGCCCCGCCAAGCAAGAAGATCATCGATCACCGAGCCCCCCAGCACCGCCGTTCCGGTAATCCGGTCCCTCTGGCCCAGAACCAGTGAGTAATCGGCGGTCGGTGTGAAGGAAGGACGGTTTGTATTGATGCTCAACGTGCCAAGGACTGCATTCTTGCCGCCCTTTGTTCCTTGTGGCCCACGCGCGACCTCAACCGAGGCAATATCGGCGAAGTAATAACTGTTGATCAGGCTGTTCAACGCATAGGGCACGCCGTCGACGACCGAGCCAACGCTTGGGTCCTGCGCCCCTACCTGGCTTGATTGCTTTGCAAGGCCACGGATCGAAAGGCTGCTGGTTTGCTGGTTGCCTTGATTCCAGGAGAGGTTGCCCACACGCTTCACGATTGTCGTGACGTCGTTGGCTTGAAGCTGGTCCAGTTCCGCGCCTGAAACGACAGAAATGGATTGCGGCACATCCTTGGTCTCGGCAAGCAGCGGCTTTGAGCGGATGACCACCGTATCGAGGGTTTGAGGGGTCGATTCCTGCTGCGCGACAGGAACGGCCGACTGCGCAGTTGCCACGGGCTGACTTGGCTCTTGCGTGGCGCCCGCATGGCTGCGCTTCAGTTCCTCACGCAGACGACGGTTTTCCTCACGCAGATCGGAAATGACTTTTTCCGGGCTCTCCGGCTGCTGCGCGGACACGGCGCTGCCATAGAGAAGAAGCGACATGGCAGCCGCGGCCGAAGGCAGCATACGCGCCTGTGGGCCGCGGCGGCGCGCAGATTGTGGAAGGGCGTACAGGACGTCTGAACGATTCGCATGCATTTGACTGTCGCTCCCAGGATTTTAAAAGATGGCTTTGACCTGGAGCAAATAGCATGCCGATAATGGCCGTCGGTAAAACGCCGTGCGACATCGCCCGGGCCGTCACGGCAAATGTGCGCGGGCAACGGGCGTATGGCTTTTCATCCGTCGCTGCTCGACAGGTTTTGCACAATGACGCGTTGCCTTGTCGCAGCCAATGACTGCTGGCTGGACAACAAGACACCATAGCTGCCTTGCTGGCAAACAGGCAACGTTTTTTCCGCAAGCATTCATTTGTCCTAGGCTTGGCGGTGCCACGCCCGTCCTTCTTTCTGGCATGAATCCTGCGGACTTGCTTCCAAGCCTTGGCAGAGTTGAAGTTCACACGACTTACGCAAAAAGGATGCTCTCGCACCGGCCGAACGCGCTGGCGCTTCGATGAGGCCGAAAATGCACAGGGTCTAATTCATTTTCCGACTGATGTTCATAGATTAAGTAATGAGAAGCCTGTGCATGCCCTGCTGGAAGGACTATTGAATGGCGCCGCCTTCGTTCGCTGAAACGGCCCTGCCGATCTCGAAGGAAACAGTCCCTGCACTGCCGCGCTGGCAGCGTGCCGTCAACCGGGCGTTCGGCTGGCGTACGCAAGCGAGCGGCGCCGCGCTGGCTTGGCCGTTCCCGCTGACCGTGTTGTTGCTGTGGCAGTTGGCCTCCCAGTTCGGCTGGCTGCCGCCACAGATCCTGCCTTCGCCGCTGACGGTGGCTCAGACGTTCGGCGAACTGTTTGCCTCGGGCGAGCTGCGGGAGCACACACAGATCAGCCTGCAGCGCATGGCGCTGGGATTCGTCATCGGCACGACACTGGGCAGCGCGCTCGGCATCCTCATGGGCCTGTCGCCCCTGGCCAAAGACTATCTCTTTCCCACCTTCAAGGTGGTCGCGCAGGTGCCGTCGCTGGGCTGGCTGCCGATCCTGATGATGCTGGTGGGCATCGGCGAGGCGCTCAAGATCATCCTGATCTCCAAGGCCACGCTGGTGCCCATCGCGCTGAGCACCTACGGCGCGCTGCGCAACGTGCCGACGTCCTGGGTCGAGGTGGCGCGCGTATTCCGCTTCAGCCGCACGCAGCTCGTGTGGCGGGTGATCCTGCCGGCCGCGTTCCCCCCGCTGTGGAACGGCATCCGCTACGGGCTCACGCACGCCTGGCTGGCGCTGGTCGGCGTGGAGCTGCTGGCTTCCTCGGAGGGCCTGGGTTTCCTGATCGTCTACGGCCGCCAGCTCTACCAGCTCGACGTGGTGCTCGCGGCCGTGGTCGTGGTCGGCGCGATCGGCTTCGCGCTCGACAAGGTGCTGGCCGTGATCGAACGCCGCCTGCTGCACTGGCGGCGCGCGTCCTTCCAGTAACACCATGGCGCAGGTATCCTCCGCACCGCGCAGCACGCCGGCGCTTTCCGCGCGCAGCGTGCTGCGCGGGCTCGCTCTGCCGGCGGCCCTGCTGGGCCTGTGGTGGGCTGCCTACCACTTCGGCTGGACCCGCTCGGAGCTGCTCGTGCCGATCGGCAAGGTCTGGTCCACCGCCGTGCACCTCTCCGACAGCGGCACCCTGTGGCAGTCGCTCGGCGCGAGCTGGAGCCGCTTCCTCGCCGGTTTCGCCGCCGGCTCGCTGGCCGGCGCGTTGGTGGGCACGGCACTGGGGCTGTCGGGGCTGCTGGAGAAGATGATCGGCCCCACGCTGCACACAATCAAGCAGGTGTCGATCCTCGCCTGGATCCCGCTCATCTCGGTCTGGTTCGGCCTGGGCGACACGGCGAAGATCGCATTCCTCTCGCTGGCTGCGTTCTTCCCGGTCATGCTCAACACGTTCGAGGGCATCCGCAGCGTGCCGCGCGAGCTCGTGGAAGTCGCGCGTGTGCTGAAGTTCAGCCGCGCGCAGCTGCTGCGGCAGGTCGTGCTGCCGTCCGCCCTGCCCTCGATCTTCACCGGGATCTACCTCGCGCTGCTCTATGCCTGGCTGGCAACGCTCGGCGCCGAATACCTGCTCACCTCGGGCGCCGGCATCGGCACGCTGCTGGTCGACGGGCGAGAGCACTTCCTCATGGACCAAGTCCTCCTTGGCGTGGCTGTCGTCGGCCTGGTCGGCTTCGCGCTCAACCTTGCGGCAGGCTGGCTCGAACGCCGGGCCCTGCGCTGGCGCGGCACATCCACAGCGAAATACTGAACACCCCACCGAAGGAAATCCCCCGCATGGCCCAGCACGGCAGCCCGGTCGCGATCCGGCACCTCTCCAAGCAGTACGACGTCAAGGGCACGCCCCTGCAGGTGCTGCAGGACATCACGCTCTCGGTGGCCGCGGGCGAATTCGTGAGCATCGTGGGCGCCAGCGGCTGCGGCAAATCGACGCTGCTGCGCCTCGTCGTCGGGCTGGAGGGCGACTACGCGGGCGAGATCCGCGTCGGCGGGCAGCCGGTCGAAGGCACGAGCCTGGACCGTGGCATCGTGTTCCAGGAGCACCGGCTCTTTCCGTGGCAGACCGTCGAGCAGAACATCGCCACCGGCCTGCTGAACGCGCCCGGCACGCCGCAGGACAAGCGCCGCAGCGTGCAGGAGCACATCGCGCTGGTGGGGCTGCAGGGCTTCGAGAAGGCATACCCGCACCAGCTCTCGGGCGGCATGTCGCAGCGCGTGGCCATCGCGCGCGCGCTCGTCAACCGGCCGAAGGTGCTGCTGCTCGACGAGCCGTTCGGCGCCCTCGACGCGCTCACGCGCAGCCGGCTGCAGCGCGAGCTGCAGCGCATCTGCCTGGCCGAGGGCATCACGGCCATCCTCGTGACGCACGATGTGGAGGAAGCCATCTACCTCGGCGACCGCGTCGTGGTGATGCAGCCCCGGCCCGGCCGCATCAGCCGCATCGTGAAGGTGGAGCTGCCGCGCCCCCGTGCGCGCGGCAGCGCCGACTTCGCCGCGATCAAGGACGACATCCTCGAGGAGTTCGAGCCGTCCGGCGCGCGGCAGGCCCTGCTGGCGGATTCCTGAATGCGCAGCCGCGGCCACCCGTCCACTTTCATGCAGAGCGACGAAGGATCCATGACCGATGCCGCCACCGCCCCGCCGCCGGCCGACGTGGTCTACGACGAGGACTTCATCACCGTCTACCGGGCGCTGGACGCGGCGCTGTGCCGCGACATCGTCGAGCGCTTCGACCGCGATCCGGCCAAGTGGCGCGGCAGGATCATCAGCCACGCGGGCGAGGTGGCCCGGCAGGAGCAGACCAAGCGCTCCTGGGACCTGGAGATCCGCGACGAAGGCGCCTGGCGCGAGGTGTTCCGCAGCATCCACCCGCGGATCACGGACTGCGTGCAGCACTACTTGGCCCGCAGCCCGGTGCTGCAGTCCTTCGCCCTGCAGGGCACCGGCTACAAGATCCAGATGTATTCCCGGCACGAGGGCTACTTCCGCTGGCACGCCGACGCACTGGGCCGCAACCATGGCAACCGGGTGGTGGCGCTGATCCTGTACCTCAACGATGTGCTGCGGGGCGGCGAGACCGAGTTCTTCCACCAGGGCGTCAAGGTCTGCCCGCGGGCCGGCCACCTGCTGCTGTTCCCGGCCGGCTGGAACTACATGCACTGCGGCCATGTGCCCGAATCGGGCGCCAAGTACATCGTGCAGACCTTCATCCGGACGCGGGACTGAAAGCGCCCCCTCAGGGCCGGCCCGCGCCGCGCGTCCCGTAGAAGCCCCGCGCCTGCGCGACGGGCAGCGACATCAGGATGCGCCAGTCCGGGATCAGGCCGGTCATGGCCACGGCGAGGCCGAACGCCAGCGCGCCGATGACGTACCACGAAGCCGCGCCCAGCGCGGCGAACGCCACGGCGGCGAGCGCGTTGCCGAGCTGCGCGGCCAGCGCGTTGACCAGCGCGTGGCTGGCCGCGAAACGGCCGAGGTACTCCTTCGGCAGGGCGACCCGCCGCTGCGCCCGGCCGCAGAAGATCCGCAGGCCGATGGCGAAGTTGGCGATGCAGACGGCCACGCAGGCGCCCCACGGCTGCGACCCCGCCACGTAGGCCGCCGTCGCGAACATCGCGGCCACGCAGGCAGTGCCGGCCGCCTGCGCGGTGCGCCAACTGCCCCAGCGGTCGGTGATGCGCCCGGCCACGAGGTTGGCGCCGACCAAGCCCAGCCCGCAGCCGGCCTGCAGCCAGCCGAGCCAGACGTTGCCCCAGCCGAGCGCCTTGACGGCCAGGGCGAGGTTCATCGAGAAGGCCGGCACGATGGCGAACAGCTCAATGCCCGCCTGCACGGTCAGCCAGCGCTCGGTGCGCAGCCGCCAGCGCAGCGCGAGGCCCGCGCCGGCCTCGCGCAGCCAGCCCGCGAGCGCCGCGGGCCGCGCTGCGCCCGCCCCCGCCCGGGTTTTCAGCAGCGACCGCAGCAGGGCGACGTGCACGAGCCAGAGCATGCACCAGACGGCCACCACCGCGAAGTAGCCGTCGGACGGGCGCGCCGCGATCATCCATGCGCCGGCCAGCGTCGGCCCGAACAGCCGCCCCGAGACGGAGACGGCGCTCTCGAAGCCGAGGTAGCGCGCGAGGCTGGCTTCGGGCACCAGCGCCTGGATGACGGTCGCACGCGCGGGCATCATGAGCGCGCCCAGCGCACCCGACAGGGCGTAGTGGACGGCCCAGCCCGCGACGGGCGCCCGCGCGGCCGCGACGAGGACGCAGCCGAACAGCAGGTTGCCGAGGAACAGGCCCTCGCCCACGATCAACACCCGGGCGCTGCCGTAGCGGTCGGTCGCCGGGCCGAGCAGCGGCACCAGCACCAAGGTGACGAGGCCGGACATCACGAGCAGCGACGCATAGGTCGCCGCGGCGAGCCGGTCGAGCAGGATGAGCGGCAGGAAGACCGGCAGCGCCGACAGGATCGCGCCGCTCGCGCCATAGGTGGCGAGATAGACCTTTGCAGGAAGCAGTTGCATGGGTTGTGCCGGGTTTCGAGGAAATCGACGGAAGGCACCCGCATTCCCTCGCTTGCGGGGGGGCCGAGTTTCTTTCCGCGCACGGGCCCGCGTCAAAGCCGATCGGCGATCTTGTTTAGTCGCATTCCTCGCATCGAAAACCGCCTGGACGACGGAAAATAGACACATCGGAAAGGCAAGATGCCACAGAACCGCGGACACATGCGCCGGCGCAAACGCAAAAAGGGCGCCCGCGTCGCACGCGGGCGCCCTTTGCCGATATTCTGCGTCGATTTACTGCTTCGCGGCGAACCGGTTGGCCGGACGTGCGAGTCCCAGATTATCCCGCAGCGTAGTCCCCTCGTATTCGGTGCGGAACAGGCCGCGCCGCTGCAACTCGGGAACCACGAGTTCGACAAAATCCTCCAGCGATGCTGGAAGCACGGGCGGCATGACGTTGAAACCGTCGGCGGCGCCGTTGTCGAACCACGCCTGGATTTCATCGGCGATCTGCTGCGCCGTACCCACCACGAACCAGTGGCCGCGCGCACCGGCGAGATATTCATACAGCTGGCGAACCGTATAGCCTTCGCGTTTCGCCAGCGCGATGACCACGTGGAAACGGCTGCTGCGCCCGGCCGGCGCCTCGGGATAATAGGGCGGCGGCGCGTCCAGATCCCATGTCGCGATTTCTTCGACCGGCCAGAAATGGGACAGCGTGTTGAGGCCGACCGAGGGATGGATGAGTTTCTGCAGCTCCGCCCATTTCTCGCGGGCCTCGGCCTCGGTGCGGCCGACCACCGGCGAGATGCCCGGCAGGACCAGCAGTTCCTCCGGGCGCCGGCCGTACTTCGCGAGCCGGCCCTTCACGTCGCGGTAGAACGCCTGGGCCTCCCCGAGCGTGTTCCAGGCGGTGAAGATGGCCTCGGCCGTCGCCGCGGCCAGTTCGCGGCCGGGCTCGGACGAGCCGGCCTGCACCAGCACCGGCCAGCCCTGCGGCGGTCGCTCGATGTTCAGCGGCCCGGCCACCTTGAGGTGCTTGCCGGCATGGTTGACCGCATGCAGCTTCCCCGGGTCGAAGTAGACGCCGGAGGCCGCGTCGCGGATGAAGGCGTCGTCCTCGAAGCTGTCCCACAGGCCCTTGACCACGTCGAGGAACTCATGGGCCCGCTCGTAGCGGACCTCCGGCTCGGGATGGCGGTCGAGCCCGAAGTTGCCGTGCACGCTCTCGGCGCCGGTGGTGACGATGTTCCAGCCGGCCCGGCCCTTGCTGATGTGGTCGAGCGAGGCGAACTTGCGCGCGAGCAGGTACGGGTCCTCGTAGGTGGTGGACGCCGTGGCGACGAGGCCGATGTGCTTCGTGGGCACGGCGATGGCGGAGAGCGCGGTCACCGGTTCCAGGTGCGACACCCGGCCCTGGCGGCTGAAAGCCTCGCTGTCGCCCCGCTGCCACAGGCCGGGGCTGTCGGCGAAGAAGATCTGGTCGAAACGGCCGCGCTCGGCCAACTGCGCCAGCGCGATGTAGTGGTCGATATCGACGCCGGCGTCGATCCGCGAGCCGGGATGCCGCCAGGCGGCGACGTGATGCCCAGTCGGGAGAATAAATGCGCCCAGGTGGAGCTTGCGTGTGCTCATGGAATCAGCCTGTTGAAAAATCCTCATTTGAAAGACCGGAAAATATATTACCGGCGAGCCGCAGAGGCGACTGCAAAAACCAGGCCATCGCCACCGCGGAGCCGCCGCTTCGGACCGGACGCGCACCGGTGCTGGAATCCAGCAGCACTGGTGCGGCCGCAACATGCCGGATGCGGCCGCGCGCCCGATTCACGACACCGTTTGATGGAATGCTGCGACGAATACGCCCCGCGCGGGCGGCACGGCTTTTGCTAATTTCCACCGTCTTTCGCCACCATGATCCGCTTGGGGCGAGAGACCCTCCGATTCGATTCATTTTTGTTTTCCAAAGGGGTCACCATGACGCAAGACGTCGCTTCCACGGTTCAGGTCAATCCCATTGCTGGGCATATCGGCGCGGAAATCGAAGGTGTCGATCTCAAGCACGCGCTCGGCGACGAGCAGGTGCGCGACATCCGCAGCGCCCTGCTCCGCTACAAGGTCATCTTCTTCCGCAATCAGGACATCGATCATGCGCAGCAGATCGCCTTCACCGGCCGCTTCGGCGAGGTGACCTATGCCCATCCGCACGAGGACGAGCCGATCCCCGACTTCCCGCAGCTGCTGCCGATCGACCGCAGCCGCTACGAGAAGCGCAACGGCGTCCGCCGCGCGAGCTACGAGAGCCGCTGGCACACCGACGTGACGGCCGCGGTAAACCCGCCGGCCGTCTTGATCCTGCGCGCGGTGAACGTGCCGGCCGTCGGCGGCGACACGACCTGGACCAACCTCGTGGCTGCGTACGAGGGGCTGCCGCAGCCGCTGAAAGACCTGGCCGATTCGCTCAAGGCCGAGCACCGCTTCTTCGCGAGCACCCACTACCCCGCCGACCATCCGTTCGCCAAGCGCGTCAACGCGAACCCGCTGGTATCCATCCATCCGGTCGTGCGGGTGCATCCCGAGACCGGCGAGCGCGCGCTGTTCGTCAACCCCGGCTTCACCGCGCGCATCCTCGACGTGCTGCCGCGCCAAAGCGACCGGCTGCTTGAGCTGTTCTTCGAGGAGATCACGCGACCGGCCTACACGACGCGCTTCCGCTGGAACAACGGCGACATCGCGTTCTGGGACAACCGTGCCACCGCGCACCAGGCGCCGACCGACCTCGACCACCTCGATGTCGAGCGCGTGCTCTACCGCACCACGATCACCGGCGACATTCCCGTGGGCGTGGACGGCTTCCGCTCGCAGATCGTCCAGGGCCACGTCTTCGGCAAGGACGTGCCGGAGGTCTGGAAGCAGCGGCAGGAGCAGAAGCAGGCGTCCGCCCCTCAGGAAGAGCCGGTCGCGGCCTGATACCCCCTGGCCTATACCCATGCAGCGCCCGTCCTTCGGGCGCTTTCATAAGATACCCCTGAAATGCCTGTCAACGCAGCGATGCGGCAGGCGCCCGCTGGCGCGACGCCCACGCCCAGAGCGCGATGCCGGCGGCGATCATCGGCACACACAGCCACTGGCCCATGCTCATGCCCAGCGACAGCAGGCCGAGGAAGTCGTCGGGCTCGCGGAAGAACTCGGCCGTGAAGCGCAGTACGCCGTAGCCCACCAGGAAGGCGCCCGACACCTCGCCGAGCCGGCGCGGCCCGCGCGCATAGAACCACAGCAGCACGAACAGCAGCAACCCTTCGAGCAGGAACTGGTAGACCTGCGACGGGTGGCGCGGCAGCATCGAGCCGCTCTGCGGGAACACCATGCCCCAGGGCAGGTCCGGGCTGCTGAAGCGGCCCCAGAGCTCGCCGTTGATGAAGTTGCCGACGCGGCCCGCGGCCAGGCCCGTGGGCACGCAGGGCGCGACGAAATCGGTCACCTCCAGCCAGGGCTTGCGGCGGCTGTGGGCGAACCAGGTCATCGCCGCGAGCACGCCGAGCAGCCCGCCGTGGAAGGCCATGCCGCCCTGCCACACAGCGAAGATCTCGAGCGGATGGCTCAGGTAGTAGCCGGGCTTGTAGAAGAGGCAATAGCCGAGCCGGCCGCCGACCACCACGCCGACGACGCCGATGAAGAGCAGGTCCTCCACGTCCTTGCGCGTCCAGGCCCGCTCGGCCGGCAGCGACGCATAGGGCTCGTGGCGCAGGCGGCAAAAGCCCAGGAACAGGAACAGGCCGAAGGCCGCGAGGTAGGTGATGCCGTACCAGTGGATGGACAGCGGCCCGAGTTGCAGGGCGCTGGGATCGATTCGGGGGTACATCAGCATGGCGGTCCGTATTGTGCCTACCCTGCGGCCCCTGCCGGAGGGACGCACCCGGCGTCGGCACCTATAATTGATAATCCTTCTCATTGAATCCGCCGTGACCGCCGCTCGCTCCGTCTCCATGCGTGCCTTCTACGAAGAACACCACCGCTGGCTGCAGAGCCTGCTGCGCAAGCGGGTGGGCAACAGCGAAGACGCGGCCGATCTCGCCCAGGACACCTTCGTGCGCCTGCTGCGCGCCCCCGAATCCCTGCACGACATCCGCGAGCCGCAGCGCTACCTGGCCACGGTCGCGCGCGGACTGGCGGCCGACTTCTTCCGGCGCCGCACGCTGGAGCAGGCCTACCTCGACTATCTCTCCATCCAGCCCGAGCAGGCAGCGGTCTCCGCCGAGGAGCAGACCGCCGTCCGGCAGACGCTGGCCGCGCTGGACCGCGCCCTCGGCGGTCTGCCGGACAAGGTGCGCCGGGCCTTCCTGCTGTCGCATTTCGAAGAGCTGAGCTATCCCGAGATCGCGCAGCGGCTCGGCGTGTCGCTGCGTACCGTCAGCAACTACCTGACCCGCGCGATGGAGCAGTGCTGCCTTGAGCTCGCCTGAGCGTCCGCCGCCCGGCGCCGCAGGCGCCGGCGAAGAGGAGCGCCGCGCCCTGCGCGAAGCGGCGGCCTGGCATACGCGGCTGCGCGGCGAGGCCGCCGCGCCCGAGGCGCATGCCGGCTGGCAGCGCTGGCACGCCGCCTCGGCCGCGCACCGGCGCGCCTGGCAGAAGGTGCAGACCGTCGAGGCGCGGCTCGCCCGCCTGCCGGCCGGCCTGCCCGGCCTCGATGCGCCCGGCCGCCCACCGGCGCGCCGCTAGGCCCTGCGCGGCTTCGCCCTCGGCGCCGGCGCGGCCGGCCTGCTCGGCTGGCAGCTGCTGCCCTGGCAGCAGTGGCAGGCCAGCCACCGCACCGCGACCGGCGAACGCCGCAGCGTCGCACTGTCCGATGGCGCGCAGTTCGCGCTGGACACCGCCAGCGCGGTCGACGAGGCCTTCGGCGCCCGCCAGCGCATGCTCCGGCTGCATGCCGGCCGCATCTTCGTGGCCACGCACCCCGACCCGCTGGGCCGGCCGTTCAGCGTGGAGACGCCGCAGGGCCGCGTGCTGGCGCTGGGCACGCGCTTTTCGGTGCAGCTCGCAGCCGATGGCACCACGCGCGTGGCGGTGATGGAGGCGGCCGTGCGGCTCCTGCCGGCCCATGGCGAGCCGCGCGACCCGCGCGTGGCCGGCCTGCGGGTTTCGGGCGCGTTCCCGCTGGACGACACCGACCGTGCCCTGGCCGCGCCGGCGCAAGGCTTCCCGGTGCAGGCGCGCTACCGCACGCGCTTCTGGGTCGACGTCGGGCCCCGCTGAAGCGCCCGCCGGCAGCCCGCAGAGAAAAAAACGATTCCTGTTTGCAGGATCGGCACACCTCGAACGACATACCGCTCGAGACTACCGTTTCCTGCCATGTCCCCCGGAGCCGCCCGACCTTCCGCCTACCGCCCGCCGGCCCGCGCCGCGCGGCCGGCGCCGCCGTGGGCCGTGGCAGCCCTGGTCGCCGTGCTGGCCCTGCCCTGCGCCCTGGCCCAGGGCCAGGCAGCGGCCACGCGGCACTATGCCGTCGCGGCGGGCCCGCTGCCCCAGGCGGTGGCGCAGTATGCCCATGCGGCCGGCGTCGCCCTGTCCTGCGATGCGGCCGCCCTCGCCTCCCTGCGGTCCGGCGGGCTGCAGGGCGAGTGCACGGTGGAGGCCGGCTTCGCCCGGCTGCTCGAAGGTTCCGGCCTGCGCGCCGTCCGCGAGGCCGACGGCGTCTCCGCGCTGCGGCGCGCGGGCCCGGATGGCCCGCCGGCAGCCGGCGACGCCACGCTTCCCACCGTCACCGTGAGCGCCGCCGCGGCAGCGCCGGCCAGCGCCACGACCGAGCATTCATGACCCTTCACCGGCGCCGTCACGGCCTTCCAGGCTGCGCAGACGGTGCGCGGCATCCCGCAGCCGGTCAGCGTGGCCACACGCCAGTGGATGGACGACCGTGCGCTGCCCGACCTGCATGCCGTGCTGCAGCACACGCCGGGCATCACCGTGGACTACATCGACAGCGAGCGTGTGAACTACTACGCGCGCGGCCACCAGATCGACACCCTGCAGGTCGACGGCCTGACGCTCGACCAGAACGCATCGGCGTCGATCTTCATCCAGCCCGACACCGCCATGCTGGATCGCATCGAGATCCTGCGCGGCGCAGGTCATCCGTCGGCCGCAGTGAACCTGGTGCGCAAGCGCCCGGCGCGGGAGGCCGGGGGCTCGGCCGCGCTGACCCTGGGCTCGTGGGACCGCCGCCGCGCCGAGGCCGATCTCTCCCGCCCCCTGAACGACGCCGGCACCGTGCGCGGCCGCGCGGTGGCAGTGGCCGAGGCGAAGGGCTTTTTCCAGACCGGGCGCCGGGAGGAACGCAGGGCGCTCTACGGCGTCGTCGAGGCCGACCTCGGCCCGCGCACCATGCTCACCGCCAGCCTCCAGCACACCGAGCCCGATGCGTCCGGCTCCTGGGGCGGGCTGCCGGCCAACGCCGACGGCAGCCAGCTCGGCCTGCCGCGCAGCACCTACCTGGGCACCTCCTGGAACCGCTGGGACCGCCACAACGACCAGGCCTTCGCCGAGCTCGCCCACCGGCTCGACAACGGCTGGGGCCTGCGGCTCAGCGCCGCGCATGCGCGGCTGCGCTCCGACGGCTTCAGGCAGACCTCGTTCACCAGCGCGAGCGCCACCGATCCCGACCTGGTGGATGTCAGCACCGCGATCTACGACGGCGGCTCCAGCGCCCAGACGGCCGCGGCGCTGGTGGCCGACGGCCCCTTCACGCTGCTGGGTCGCCAGCACATGCTGACCGTCGGCGCGCAGACTTTGCACGTGAAGAACACCGGCACCGCCGGCTACTGGGGCGTGAGCCCGCTGCGCGGCGTGGACCTGCGCAGCTGGAACCCCTACACCAGCTATCCCGAGCCCTTCTACACGCCCGGCAACGCAACGGCCTATGCCGGCACGCCGTCGCAGACCCAGCAGCAGGGCATCTACTCCACCGCCCGCCTGTCGCTGACCGGCCGGCTCACCGCCCTCGTCGGCGCCCGCATGGGCTGGTGGCGCCACGACGAGCCGGCCACGGCGTCCGGCAGCTACGGCATCGCGCGCGCGACCACCCCCTACGCCGGGCTGGTCTATGACATCGGCGGCGACCCGCATCACCGACGTGGGCAAGGCCGTAGACGACACCAGCAGCGCCAGCCCCGGCCCGGCCGACCCCGCCAGCACCGGCTACTGCAAGGTGGCCGGCGGCAAGAGCCGCAGCGAAGGCTGGGAGCTCGAAGCCGCCGGCTCGGCGGCTCACTGCAGGGCCGGACCGTGGGCGGCGGCGCGCGGGTCCAGAGCGGCGCCATGCCCCACGGTCGGCGAGGCCACTTCCCGCCAGGGCGGCTACGCGGTCGTCGACGCCATGGTGGGCTACCGCATCAATCCCCGGTACGCGGTGCAGCTCAACGTCAACAACCTGCTCGACAAGGTGTACTACGTCAAGTTCGCCCCCACCGCCACCTACTTCACCTACGGCGATCCGCGCAACGCGAGCCTCACGCTGCGCGCCAGCTTCTGAGTCGCCTGCACGGTCCCCTTTTCCGCTTTTTTCTCAACCACCAGCAACCATGAAAACCATGAGCAGCCATTCCTCGCATGCCCGTCCCTGCTTCGCACCCACGCCGCTTGCGCGCCTGATCCGCCAGTGCCTCGGCGCCGGGCTCGCCGTCGCCGCGGCCGGCGTGGCGGCGCAAACCGCACCGTCGGGCTCGACGCTCCAGCAGGTCGAGGTGACCGACCAGGCCGAAGCCATCGGCGGCCTGCAGAAGACCTATTCGGGCGGCCAGCTGGCGCGCGGCGGCGACTTGGGCTGCTGGGCCGGGTCGATCTGATGAACGTGCCCTTCAGCACCACCAACTACACCTCGGAGCTGATCGAGAACCAGCAGGCCCAGAGCGTGTCCGACGTGGTGATGAACGACGCATCGGTGCGCCCGCTGACCGCACGCGGCGGCTACGGCGATGAATTCCAGATCCGCGGCTTCACCCTGTCCAACACCGACGTCAGCATCAACGGCCTGTACGGTCTGGCCCCGGCCACCCGCATTCCGCTGGAATTCATCGAACGCATCGAAGTGCTCAAGGGCCCCGGCGCATTGACCAACGGCGTCGGCCCCAGCGGCAGCGTGGGCGGCAGCATCAACGTCGTGACCAAGCGCGCGGGCGACGTCCCGCTCACCCGCCTGACGACCAGCTACATGGGCAAGGCGAACTTCGGCGCCCACCTGGACGTGGGCCGCCGCTTCGGCCAGGACAACGAATGGGGCATCCGCGTCAACGGCCTCGTGCGCGGCGGCGAAGGCACCATCGACGGCGGCAAGCAGAACCTCAACCTCGGCTCCCTCGGTCTGGACTACGCGGGCGGGCGCACCCGTTGGTCGCTCGACGCCGTCGCCACCGACGGCAAGACGGAGAACTACCGCAACCAGACCAGCCTGGCCAACGCGAGTTCGGTGCCTGCCGTGCCCGATCCGCGAACGGCCATCTACCCCGGCGCCAAGCTCAAGGACAGCCTCAAGCTCGTTTCTTCGCGCCTGGAGCAGGACATCGGCGACAGCACCACGCTCTACGGCGGCATCGGCTGGTCGCAGGCGAAGTCTGCGCAGGACTTCCCCAGCGGCAGGCCCAACGCCGCGGGCACGTTCAGCATCACCAATGCCTGGTACGACCAGCTCCTGGAGTCCAAGTCAGCCGACCTCGGCCTGCGCACCCGCTTCGCCACCGGCGCCGTCAAGCACACGGTCGCCCTGGGCCTGAACTACATGTCGCAGGACTCGAGCTACTACTACACCTACAGTTCGGTCTCCACCGCGTCGAGCCTGTATAGCCCCGTGGCCGCCGCCCCGCTGTCCAGCGCACACGGCTCGCCGCTCAAGTCCACCGAGAACAAGCAGCACAGCATCGCCATCACCGACACCCTGGCCTTCCTCGACGACCGCCTGCTGGTCACGGTGGGCGCGCGCAGGCAGACGATGGACTACACGAACTATGCGTTCACCTACGCATCGACCGCAGCCAACGAATATTCCACCGTCAGCTCCAGCCTGTCCGGCAACTACAAGGCCAGCAGCACCACGCCGCTGGGGGGCGTGGTGTTCAAGCCGACGCGCAACACCTCGGTCTATGCCAACTACACAGCCGGCCTCACGCGCGGCAGCAAGGTGTCCGAGACGGCGAGCCCGGCCTACGACAACGCGGGCGAGGTCATCCCGCCCTACAAGTCCAAGCAGATCGAAGCGGGCGTCAAGGCGGACTGGGGCCGCATCACCACGCAGGCCGCCATCTACCAGATCAAGCAGCCCAGCGGCTACTCCACGACCTCGACTACAGACCCCAGCAAGAACCACTACAGCTACGGCGGCGAGCAGCGCAACCGCGGCCTAGAGCTGACGGCCTACGGCGAACTGCAGCGCGGCCTGCGCCTGATGGCCAGCGCGGCGTTCAACGACGCCAAGCTCACCCGCCAGCAAGGCGGCGCCAACGAGGGCAACAAGGCCACGGGCGTGCCGGGCCACAACTACAACCTGGGCCTGGACTGGGATACGCCGTGGGTGCCGGGCCTGAGCCTCAACGGCCGCGTCATCAGCTCGTCGGCCGTCTACATCGACGCCGCCAACACGCTGCGCACGCCCGGCTGGACGCGCCTGGACCTCGGCGCGCGCTACGCAACGAAGCTGGTGAACACGCCCGTGGTGCTGCGCGCCAACCTCGAAAACGTGACCGACAAGGCGTACTGGATCACCGGCATCAACGGCTACTCCACCACCGGCCTGCCGCGCACGCTGACGGTGTCGGCGCAGTTCGACTTCTGACGGCTTTCCTCCCCGCGATGCGAACGTTTCTGATGCCGGTACGCATGCAGAACGCCATCGCGGGGAATTGCCGCCGCAAGCCGCAGCCCGGGTGATACTCCTTGCCTTCAGAAGAAGGAAAACACCATGCAGGGAAACCCGCAAGTCGTCGACTATCTCAAGGATCTGCTGCGCGGCGAGCTGGCCGCGCGCGACCAGTATTTCGCCCACTCGCGCATCTACGAAGACCAGGGCTTCACCCGCCTCTACACCCGCCTGGACCACGAGATGCAGGAAGAGACGCAGCATGCCGACGCGCTGCTGCGCCGCATCCTTTTCCTCGGCGGCCGCCCCGACATGCGGCCCAAGGACTTCACGCCCGGCGAGACGGTGCCCGAGATGCTGCGCAAGGACCTGGCCACCGAGTACGAGGTGCGCGACGCGCTGCAGCGCGGCATGCAGCTGTGCGAGAGCGCGGGCGACTACGTGAGCCGCGACATCCTGCTGGCCCAGTTGCGCGATACCGAGGAAGACCACGCCTACTGGCTGGAGAAGCAGATCGGCCTGATCGACAAGATCGGCCTGCACAACTACCTGCAGTCGCAGACCGGCGCCGGCCCGGACGACTGACCGCACGCGCCCCGCGGTCACTGCTCCACGTTGACGATGGTGGACTGCATCAGCGCCACCACCTTGTAGTGCGGCCCCTCTGCGGGGAACGCGCGCAATTCCCCGGTGCACACCGTGAGCTTCCTCCCCGCGTGCTGCACCCGGCCCACCGCGAGGAAGCGGGCACCTACCGCGGGCCGCACGAAGTTGACCTTGAACTCCGCCGCGACCACCTCGCACCGCGGCGGCGCCAGGGTCAGCGCCGCGAAGCCGCAGGCGCTGTCCACGACGCTCGCCACGGCGCCGGCGTGCACGTAGCCATGCTGCTGCGACAGGCCGGCGGAAAACGGCAGCGCGACGTGCACCTCGCCCTCGGCAACGAAGGCCAGCCGCGCCCCGAGCGTGGTCATCAGGCCCTGGGCGGCGAAGCTGCCGGCGATCCGCTGGTGCAGATCGTCCATGGGCCGGCCGGCCTCGGGTTCCATGAGCCTCAATCGTCCAGCAGCGACAGGTCGCGCACGGCGCCCTTGTCGGCCGACATCACCAGCTTGGCATAAGCCTTGAGCGCGGCCGACACCTTGCGCGGGCGCGGTAGCGCAGGCTTCCAGCCCTTGGCGTTCTGCGCCTCGCGGCGGTGGGCCAGCTCTTCATCGCTGACCAGCACGTTAATGGTGCGGTTGGGAATGTCGATGCGGATGCGGTCGCCGTTCCTCACGAGGCCGATCGCGCCGCCGGCCGCCGCCTCGGGCGAGCAGTGGCCGATCGACAGGCCCGAGGTGCCGCCCGAGAAGCGGCCGTCGGTCAGCAGCGCGCAGGCCTTGCCCAGGCCCTTGGACTTGATGTAGCTCGTCGGGTAGAGCATCTCCTGCATGCCGGGGCCGCCCTTGGGGCCTTCGTAGCGCACGATGACGATGTCGCCGGCCTTGACCTTGTCGCCCAGAATGTTTTCGACCGCCTCGTCCTGCGATTCGGTCACATGGGCCGTGCCCTCGAAGACGAGGATGCTCTCGTCCACGCCGGCGGACTTGACCACGCAGCCGTCCAGCGCGATGTTGCCGGTCAGCACGGCCAAGCCGCCTTCCTTGCTGAACGCATGGTCGTAGGAGCGGATGCAGCCTTCGGCGCGGTCGAGGTCCAGGCTCGGCCAGCGGGTATTCTGGCTGAAGGCGACCTGCGTCGGGATGCCGGCGGGGCCGGCCCGGTAGAAGGTTCGCACGGCCTCGTCCTGGGTGCGGACGATGTCCCACTGCGCCAGCGCATCGCCGAGCGTGGGCGCGTGCACGGTCGGCACGTCGGTGTGCAGCCGGCCGGCGCGGTCCAGCTCGCCGAGGATGGCGAAGATGCCGCCGGCGCGGTGCACGTCCTCGATGTGGTACTTGTTGGTGTTGGGCGCGACCTTGCAGAGCTGCGGCACGACGCGCGAGAGGCGGTCGATGTCGGCCATGTCGAACTTGATCTCGGCTTCGCGCGCGATCGCCAGCAGGTGCAGGATGGTGTTAGTCGAGCCGCCCATGGCGATGTCGAGCGTCATCGCGTTCTCGAAGGCCTTGAATCCGACCGAGCGCGGCAGCACGCGCGCGTCGTCCTGCTCGTAGTACTGCCTGGCCAGCTCGACGATGCGGCGCCCGGCGCGCTTGAACAGCTGCTCGCGGTCGGCGTGCGTGGCGACGACGGTGCCGTTGCCCGGCAGCGACAGGCCCAGCGCCTCGGTCAGGCAGTTCATCGAGTTGGCGGTGAACATGCCCGAGCAGGAGCCGCAGGTCGGGCAGGCCGAGCGCTCGACCTCGGCCACGTCGGCGTCGGAGTACCGCTGGTCGGCGGCGATCACCATCGCGTCGACCAGGTCGAGCTTCTTGAACTCGATGGTCTTGGTGACCGGGTTGACCAGTTGGGTCTTGCCGGCCTCCATCGGGCCGCCGGAGACGAAGATCGCCGGGATGTTGAGCCGCATGGCGGCCATCAGCATGCCGGGCGTGATCTTGTCGCAGTTGGAGATGCAGACCATGGCGTCGGCACAATGCGCGTTGACCATGTACTCGACCGAGTCGGCGATGATGTCGCGGCTCGGCAGCGAATACAGCATGCCGTCGTGGCCCATGGCGATGCCGTCGTCCACCGCGATGGTGTTGAACTCCTTGGCGACGCCGCCGGCAGCTTCGATCTCGCGCGCGACGAGCTGGCCCAGGTCCTTCAGGTGGACGTGGCCCGGCACGAACTGGGTGAACGAGTTGACCACCGCGATGATCGGCTTGGAGAAGTCGTCATCCTTCATGCCGGTGGCGCGCCACAGGGAGCGCGCGCCCGCCATGTTGCGGCCGGCGGTCGAGGTCTTGGAACGGTATGCGGGCATCGTGGTCGAGAGTGAGAGGGTCGCGAAAAACGGGCCGTGGCGATGGTGGCCTCTGGAATGCCCGGGCAGGCGTGCCTCTTGAGCCGCGCGGGGGCAAGCGGCGATTATCTCGCAGCGCGTGTTTCGTGACAGCGGCGTTACTTGCCGCGCCGCTTCGGCGGCTGGCCCATCGCGGCGCGCTGACGGTCGATGCGGTCCTGCTTGCGGCGCTCCATCTTCTCCATCGCGCGGCGGCGCGTGTAGCCGGTGGCATCGGCCCAGGCCCACCAGGCGGCCGCGAGCGCGAACGGCACCAGCGTCCACCACCACGGCCAGGCGGCGACCGGGCCGATCTCGAAGGTCTTGAGCAGCAGCAGCACGATGCCGAGGCCGAGCAGGTACATGGCGACAACTCCTTTCGCGGCGGCGCGGAAAAAAGGAAGAACGACGGCGCGATTCTGCCGGGGCGGCGTCAGCGGCGCCCCCAGGCAAGCGCGGAGCCGGCAATCGTGGCGGCGAACAGCGCGATGGCGAGCGCATTGCCGGCCGCCCCGGCGGCCAGGGCGCGCGCATCGGCATGCACCGCCAGCAGGCGCACGGCCAGCGAGCCGTGCAGCAGCACCAGCGGCAGGTAGTACGGCCAGCCGAACAGCACCTTGACCCGCGCGACGGCCGGCAGGATGACCGGCGCATGGCCGAGCATCATGCCGAAGACGAAGCCCAGCGCCAGCGCATGCAGGGCCGCGTCCCGCCAAGGCAGCCCGAGCGCCGTCGCCGTCCAGGCGCAGCCGGCGACGCCGAGCCAGACGTAGCCCAGCAGCAGGCAGACCGCCATGTAGCGGCTCAGCCCCTGCGCGCGGACCGTGCGGCGCGCGATGTCGAAGGCCAGCAGCCAGGCAGCCAGGGCTGCGAGCGCCAGGCCGTACAGCACCCCGCCCTCCACGGGCCAGACCGCCGAGAGCCCCGCGCCGAGCAGCAGGGCGCCCAGCACGGCATGCAGCGCCGGCGCGGCGCCGCGCCGGCGGCGCATGAGCCGCGTCATCTCCAGCCGTTCGGCGGCAATGGTCAGGACGAGGAAGGCGAACCACCACGGCACCACCGCGCCCGGCAGCGCGCCGAGCGCATGCAGCAGGCAGCCGGCCGCCCAGGCCAGCGCCCCCACGAGCAGCAGCACGGTGTGCGCGGCGCGCTGGCGCATGACCACGGCCACGTTGACCGCGACGAAGGCCAGCGCCGCGGCGGCGGCCAGCCAGGCTGCGCTCGCCGGCCACCCGCAGAGCGCGGCGGCGCCGGCCACGCCCGAGGCCAGCGGGCCGGCGAACGCCAGCGGGTGCCGGACCGCCACGGCGCGCTCGACGCCGATGACCGTGCCCATGAAGGCGCAGACCATGAGGAAGGCATGCGCCATGGCGGCCGGGCCGAGCCAGTCCCCCGCGAGCGCTGCCGGCAGGCCGACGCCGGCGCGCGCGAGGCCGCCGGCCAGCCCGGCCGCCAAGGCCACCACGACCAGCGGCGCCAGGGCCAGGCGCAGCGGCGCGGCCGGCCATGCCGTGCGGGACGGTGCGGCGCGGTGCATGCCCCGGCCGCCTACCAGCCCATGAACGCCTTGGCCCGGTCGCTCATGCGGTCGGTGGTCCAGGGCGGCTCCCAGACGAGTTCGACGTCCACGGCCGCGCCGTCCGGCGCCACCCGGTCCAGTTCCGCGCTGACATCCCCGACGATGACATCGGCGACGGGACAGGCGGCCGACGTCATCGCCAGCCGCACATGCAGGCGCTGCGCGGTCACCGCGACGCCGTAGACGAGGCCGACGTCCACGATGTTCAGCGCCACCTCGGGGTCCACCACACGGCGCAGTGCGGCGAGGACCGGCGCGCGCAGTTCCTCGGGGCCTTCATAGGGATACGGCGGCAGGCATGTTGCTTCGCTCATGGCGCGTGCCCTTCTCTACGCGACGGCCCGCGCCGCATTCGCGGCCGGCCGGTGGAAATGGAGGATGGCCGCCAGCTCCTGCGGGTTGCAGGCGACGACGGCGAGCGTGTAGCGGTCCAGCACACCGTAGAACGCGTCCACCGCCTCGGCGAGCACGCCCTTGAGGCGGCAGCAGCGGCCGATGACGCAGTCGCCCTGCCCGTCGGCGAAGCACTCGGCCGGCAGGGCCCGGCCCTCGGTGTCCCGCACGACCTGGCCAATGCTGATCCCGTCGGCCGGCCGGGCCAGCCGCAGCCCGCCGCCCTTGCCACGGATCGTCTCGACCCAGCAGAAGGCCGGCTTGAGGAAGCGGTCGGCATGCAGCTGCCGGTCGAACAGGCCGCGCAGGCAGAACAGCATGAGGCCGATGCCGAGCATGCCGTAGACCCCGAACAGCGCCGCATGGCCGTGGGCGGCGGTCATGTTGAGGCCCTGTACGTAGTAGAGCGAGGCCGGCGGGTTGATCGCAAAGCCCAGCAGGCCGGCGCCCACGGTGTTCCAGAAGCCCACCGCGGCGAAGGACAGAATCACCCACCGGTAGGCGCCGAGCCAGGCGACATCCTTCGAGCGGCGCCAGGTCTGCAGCGCCTCCAGCCCGATCAGCGTCAGCGGCACCACTTCGAGGGCCGAGAACACGGCGCCGACGGCAATCACCGGCTGCGCTGCGGCGCCGTAGCCCTCCTGCAGCGCCACAGCCTCGCGGTGCAGCCAGTCGGCCGACCAGTCCGGCGCCACGTAGCTGCCGTGGCCCCAGACCGTGCCGAACTGCTGGCCGCCCGCGGCCAACCAGGCCTGCTGGCCGAGCTGGATCTGCTCGCCCGTGTAGAGCACCTCGCCTTCGGTGGTGACGACCTGCCGGGGAATAGGCGGCGCCGACAGGTAGATCTGCCATCCCAGGCAGCCCAGGGCCCCGAACGACAGGCCGAAGATGAGGCCCAGCCAGCGCCAGAGCCTGTTTGCGGATGCCATGATGGTTCCTCCGTCGAATCGGATGGTCGGGCGCCTCAGGCGCGGCGGCCGCAGCCGTGCGGCGCATGCCGGCCCGCGGCCAGGCTGCGCAAGGTGGAGGAGATCAGCGGATGGCGGTCGTCGGGCGCGGTCCGGCGCACGTCGAACGCGCGTCTGGCGGCTGGTGCGGGCACGGGGGCTCCGTGGGTGGACAGATAAAGATGCATTGGGAATGCACCTATTCTCTGCAGGGCCTGCGGCGCCCCTCTGACCTTCGTCAAACCTTGCCGCGACGGAGCGTTCTTCCGGCCACTGCCGGGCCGGGGACACCGACGGGCGCGGGGACCGCGTCACTACAATGTCCCGCAGCCCTTTTCGCGAACGACAGAATCCCACGATGAAACGACTGCCCGCCCTCGTCCTGGCCGCCGGCTGCATCCTCGGCTCCACGCCTGCCCTGGCCGACTTGGCGCTGGCCAAGGCGAAGCAATGCATGGCCTGCCACGCGGTGGACCGCAAGCTGGTCGGCCCGTCGTACAAGGACGTGGCGGCCAGGTACGCCGGCCAGCCGGGCGCGGCCGACAAGCTCGCGGCCAAGATCCTGAAGGGCGGCGCGGGCGTCTGGGGGCCGGTGCCGATGCCGGCGAACTCGCAGGTCAGCGAGGCCGAAGCCAGGCAGCTCGCGGCCTGGGTGCTGACGGTGCGGTGAGCACCCCTCCCCCTGCGATTCCAGCGGCAGGACTTCGGCCTGCGCAGCCTCGATTACCGCATCGCGCCCGCCACCGTCGCCGCGACGCGCGGCGCACCGCGACGGCGCTCGTGGCGGAGCATGCGCCAGACGCGGCGGCTGAGGCTTTCCTGAGCGACCTGCGTCATGCGGCCGAGCGGCAGCGAACGGAAGGTAATGCATATACCCCCGCCATTACCAACGGTTAGCCCTTTATTTTAAAGGGCTCCAATCCTATACTCCCGCTTGTCCGGCAGCGCCGATGGATTCTGCGCTCGCGCCGCAGGACGAGCTGGCCACGACCGCCGCGCCAGCCGCGCAGCCGCGCCGAGGCTGTACCCGCAGAGGGATCAGGCCATTCCGAGCCGGTCCAGCGCAGTCTGGAGGCCCAGCAACTCCACGGTGGACGTACCGCGCAGGATCGCTTCGCGCTGTGCCTGCTCCTTCTGCTCGCGCGCCTGGCTCTTCTCGACGGCCGAAGCCGCCTGTTCCCGCGGCACGATGACCAGACCGTCGCGGTCGCCGACAACGATGTCGCCCGGCCGCACCACGGCACCGCCCAGGCTCAGCGGCATGCCCAGTCGGCCCGGCTGGTTCTTGCCCGTGCCCTTGATCGACAGCCCACGGCAGAACACCGGGAAGCCGCTCGCCACGATGGCCGCCGCGTCACGCACACATCCGTCGATGACCAGCGCCGCAATGCCTTTGTGCTGGGCCTGCAGCGTCAGGATGTCGCCCCAGGGCCCGGCTTCGAGGCAGCCCTTGGCATCGACCACGAGCACGTCACCGGGCCGGGCCTTCTGCACCGCGAGGTGCAGCACGAGGTTGTCGGCCGGCCGCGCATCGACGGTGAAGGCCGGGCCCGCGATGCGGCTGGCCGCGTCGAGCGGCTTGATGCCGCCGTCGAGCGCGCCGAAGGCGCCCTGGGCCTCGTAGACGGTGGCGGCGCCGAAGTCGCGCAGCCGGGCGAGGATGTCGTCGAAGGAGAGGTTCTCTTGGGACATGCGCAGCCTTTGCGGATTGCGGATCAGTCGACCTTGGCGCCGGAGCGCTTGACCACCGAGGTCCAGTACGGCGTCTCCCTGTCGACGAAGCGCTTGAACGCCTCGGTCGAGCCGCTCACATCGGCCGACCCCATCTCGCGCAGCTTGGCCGCGACGGCGGGGGACTTCAGCGTCTTGACCAGGGCGGCATTCAGCCGCTGCACCAGCGCAGGCGGCGTCGGGGAGGGTACGAAGACACCGTACCAGTTCTCGATGACGAAGTTGTCGACACCGGCCTCCTTCATGGTCGGCACGTCGGGCAGGCCGTCGACCCGTTTCGGGGCCGTGGTGGCCAGCACGCGGACGCGGCCGGAGGCCAGGTGCGGCAGCAATGCCGTCGTCGTCTCGAAGGCGATCGGCACCTGGCCGGAGAGCACGTCGGTCAGCGCCGGACCCTGGCCGCGGTAGGGAAGGTGCAGCAGGTCGATCTCGCGGTCGATCTTGAGCAGTTCGCCCGCCAGGTGCTGCGGACTGCCGGAGCCGCCCGAGGCATAGCTGTACTTGCCGGGCGCCTGCCGCGCCAGCGCCACCAGTTCGGCCACGCTCCTGGCCGGCACGCCGGCGTTGACGTACAGCAGCAGCGGCACCGACGCCACCTCGCCCACCGGCGCCAGCGCCTTCACCGGGTCCAGCCGCAGCGGATAGAGGTTGCGGTTGATGACGACGCCGGTGTTGTTGCCCAGCAGGGCCGTGCAGCCGTCGGCCGCCGCGCGGGCGACGAACTCGGTGCCAATGTTGCTGCTCGCACCGCCCTTGTTGTCGACGATGACCGTCGTGCCCAGTTCGGACGACATGCCCGGCGCGACCAGGCGGGCCAGGATGTCGGTGGTGCCGCCCGGCGGATAGGGCGACACCAGGGTCAGCGTCTTGCACGGATAGGCATCGGCCTGGGCCGCCTGGAGCGGCATCGCCAGCAGGGCCGCGGCGGCGGCCAGGCCACCTGCAACGAAGGAATGGATGCGTGTCATGGAAAGTCTCCTGTGGTGTTTTGGATCGGGAGGGTCGGGACGGATCAGTCCGCGGGGCGCTGCAGCGTGTGGTAGCCGTGCTCCACCCGAGCCGCGCGCAGCGGCTGGCCGTCGAGCGCGGCGGCGAGGATGCGCGCCTCGCGCTCGCTGGTCTGGCGGGCCTTGTCCAGCACCTCGCCCACGCGCACTGCGGGCACGACCACCACGCCATCGGCATCGCCGAACACGTAGTCGCCCGCCTCCACGCGCACGTCGCCGAGCGTGACGGGAGCATTCACCGCCTCGACCTGCACCCGGTCCTTGCCGGTGCGCATGAACGAAGCCGTGGCATAGAGGGGATAGCCCGCCGCGTGGGCCTCGGCCGTGTCGCGGCAGGCGCCGTGCACCACCGTGCCGGCAATGCCGCGCCGCGCCGCCACCTGGCTCAGGATGCCGCCCCAGACGGTGCAGTCCGGCCGGCCGCCGTTGTCCGGCACCACCACCGCACCCTCTGGCACGTCGTCGATGAAGTCGCCCACCGTGCCCGGCGCCGCGCGGCAGATTGGTGCGAACCGCACGGTGAACGCCCGCCCGAGCAGTGCCGCCGGGCCTGCGACGTGACGGATGCCAAGGGCGCTGCCGGGCAGCCGCAGCGCGTCGAGCGCATCGGAGATCTCGGCCGTGACCAGGCCGCGCGCGCTCGCGCGCCCCTCTACTCCAGCGTCAGCGCCCGGGGGTCGGAGGAAGAAAGGCCAGCGGAGGTTGCCATGCGGCGCAGTCTAGAGCCGCAGATAATCAGAACAAAGCAGCATTTTCGCCGATTTGTTTAATAAAAATGAATCTAAAGCAACTGCAGTATTTCTGCGAAGTGGTCGAGGCGGGCTCCGCCGCCAAGGCGGCGCAGACGCTCTTCGTCGCGCCGACGGCCATCAGCATGCGCATCGCGCAGTTGGAAGAGGAGATCGGCGGCCCGCTGTTCGACCGCGCCGCGCGCCCCATGCCGCTGACGGCGCTCGGCCGGTTCGTGCATCCCTGCGCCCAGGAACTGCTGGCCCAGGCGCACCGGCTCGAAAGCGATGCCCGCCGCGTCGCCTCGGCGCGCGCGGGCTGGCTGGGCATCGGCTTCGCCCGCTCGGCCATGCTGTCGCTGCTGCCGACGGCGATCCGCAGCTTCCGCAGCCGCTGTCCCGACGTGCGGCTGGACATGGCGGAGCTGCTGTCGGAGCACCAGCCAGCGCAGATCGAGGCCGGCAAGATCCACCTCGGCATTGCGCGGCACGTGGGGCCGGCCACGGCGGCACCGCCGGGCTGCGCCATGCGCGCGCCCTATTCACCGAGCCCCTGCTCGCCGCGCTGCCGGCCGGCGCGCCGCAGGCGCAACCCTCCGACATCGGCCTGGCAGAACTGGCCGCCCTGCCCTTCATCACCTGCCCGCGCGATCCCAAGACCAGCTATGCGGCCCAGGTGCTGGCCGCCGCCGCGGAGCGCGGCATCGCCCTGGAGGTACAGCATGAGGCCATGGAGATCCACACCGCACTGGGCCTGGTCGCGGGTTGGCTGGGCTTTGCGCTCGTCGGCGCGTCGGTCGCGCAGCATGCGCGGCCAGACATCCGATTCCTGCCAGTGCTAGACCTGCAGGTCACCAGCACGGTGACGGCGCTGACGCCCGAGGCCAGTCCGCATGCCTTGACCCAGGCCTTTCTGGAGGATCTGCGGCAGGCTGCGGCGGCTTACGACGTTTCGTCGGCAGCGTGATGGCGCTACGACGGCGCAGCGGCATGCTGCCAGTAGCGCGACGCGACATCTCGCTCGCACCGCAGTGTCCCCGGTGAAGCGCTGCTCCAGTTCGCCGCGCCGCAGGAGGGGCTGGCTACCACCGCCGCCCCAGCCACCCGCAGCCGCTCCACCACGTCCGGCGCCGGGTGGCCGAAGCGGCTGCGGTAGCCGGCCTGCACCACGGCCCAGCGCGGCGCAACAGCGCGCAGGAACGGTTCGCTCGAAGAATGGCGGCTGCCGTGGTGCGGCACCAGCAGCCAGTCGGCCGCGAGCGCCGCGCCGCCGGCGACCGGCGCGGCCTCCTGCGCGGCCGGGATGTCGCCGGTCAGCAGCGCCGACGTGCCACCGGCCGTGATGCGCAGCACGCAGCTCATCGCGTTGCTCGGCAGCCGCGGCCGGTCGTAATTGCCAGCCTCCGGGCGCAGCACGGCGAACTGCACGCCATCCCACTCCCAGCGCTGGCCGGCCTCGCAGCGCGTGCCCGGCCGCAACGCCCAGAGCGGATGGCCAGGCTCGATCGCGGCCAGCAACGCGGCCGCCGGCTGCTGCGCCAGCACGGCGGCGGCACCACCGGCATGGTCCTCGTCGCGGTGGCTGACTACCACGGTGTCGAGCCGCTCGCCCATCGACTGCAGCAGCGGCACCAGCACGCGGTGGCCGGCGTCGCTGTCGCGGCTGTAGCGCGGGCCGGTGTCGTAAAGCAGCGCATGCGTGGCCGTGCGCACCAGCACCGCGGCGCCCTGACCCACGTCGACGGCGGTCAGCTCGAAGCTGCCGGGCGCCGGCCGCGGCGGCTGCCACAGCAGCACCGGCAGCAGCAGTGGCAGGCCCAGCGCCCGCAGCGGCGGCGGCATCCGCGCGACCAGCAGCAGCCCGCCCGCGACAGGCGGCGCCGGCCCAGAGCGGCGCGGCCGCAACGGAGACGGTGGCCTGCACGCCCTGCTCCCAGAGCCACAGTTCGTAATCGAACCCGCCCGGGTTGCGCAGGCCGTGCGGCGCCTTCAACCGCACAGTGGCCGCCCAGCACTCGCCAGCCCGCACCTCGGGCGGCGCCGCGCCGTCGAAGGCATACCAACCCAAGTCCAGCAGCGGTGGAAGGCGGACCGCGGCATTGCCGCTGCCGTCGGCCAGCCGCGCCGCGCATCCACCTCCAGCCGCAGGCGCAGACCCGCATCGCTGGGCTGCGGCATCGCCGCGACGGTCCCCTCCACGCGCAGGTCGCGCCCTTCGAGCGCCGGCGCAAGCGCGTCGGCCGCGAAGGCGCAGGCCCGCAGGCCGGCGGTGCCAAAGCCGGCGGCCAGTCCGGCCACGAGCGCCAGCACGGCCAGGGGCCGCGATGGCCGTAGCGCCAGCGCCGCCTGCTGCAGCTGCCAGGCCGTGCCGCCGACGAAGCCGGCCAGCAGCCAAGCCAGCGGCAGCGCCGGCCGGGAACGGTGCAGAGGGGTCGGCATGGGCGCAGATGGTAGTGCGTACGGCAGTCGGGTCGGGCGACCACCTGCCACTTGCCAGCGTCGCACCAAAGGAAGCCGCTCGCATGTCGATCCACGCTTGCGCGTCCACCGCCGCCTCGACGCGGCGCTCACGGTGATGCCGGTGGAGGACCGCGCGGATCCCCGGTGCTGCAGCCGGCAGGGCTCCCTACAATTCCGCGCTGCCCTCCACTTCAACGAAAGGCCCGCCATGAGCGTCTACGACAAGCTCAAGCAACTCGACATCATCCTGCCGCCGGCCGCCGTGCCCGCCGCTGCCTATGTACCGTTCGTGCGCACCGGCAACCTGGTCTTCCTCAGCGGCCACATCAGCAAGAAGGACGGCAGGACGGTCGCCGGCCAGCTGGGCAAGGACCTGGACACCGCCGCCGGCAAGGCCGCCGCCCGCGCCGTCGCCATCGACCTGCTGGGAACGCTGCACGCCGCCGTGGGCGACCTCGACCACGTCACGCGCGTGGTCAAGCTGCTGGGCCTGGTGAATTCCGCGCCGGACTACGTCGAGCACCACCTCGTCATCAACGGCGCCAGCGAGCTGATCGCCGAGGTGTTCGGCGCCGAGAAGGGCTCGCATGCCCGTTCCGCCTTCGGCGTGGCCCAGCTGCCCACCGGCGCGGCCGTCGAGATCGAACTGATCGCCGAAGTCGACTGAAGCGTCCGGTCAGCCGGCGGCGTCTCCGGCCGGTGCAGACGTCGACGGCGATGGCGATCCTTCGTTGTCGTCGGCCTGCTTGCGGGCCGCCAGCAGCGCGCGCCGCGCCGCGCTTGGCGCGGCCGGGTCCACCGCGCCGAAGTCGCCGCGCAATGCCTTGAGCGCGTAGCGCTCCACGTTGATCTCTTCGGCCGTGCGCACGCCCAGGCGGCGGAACACCGGCAGCGGCGGGCACCAGCCCTGGAGGGCGTGCTGCAACAAAAAGGCAGCGACACCGGCCGGCAGCAGCAGCCAGCGCCTGTGCGCGGTCAGGCCCAGCGCCGTGCCCAGCACGATCAGGCTGGAAGCGCCGGTCTCCAGGCAGCGCTCGATGTCCCATTCCTGGTCCAGCTCGCGCAGCCGCACATTGATCACCGCCGTGCCGGCGCCGGCCAGGCCGCGCACGCTGGCGTCCGTCTCTTCGCGGATGCGGCGGTTGATGAAATCGCTGGTGTTGGCGGTGACGCGGCTGGCGGTGGTCGCCGGAAAGGCCATGGCGGTGCTCCTGTTTCTGAGGGATGGACGGATCGGTTCGCCATCACTATGCCGCCACCGCGAGGCCGGGCGCACAGGAGCCGCGGGTAAAAAAGTGTCAGCGCAATTGGCCTGTTTCGCCGCGCCCGGGCTGGCTGGAAAACCCTCAGGCGACCGCGCCGCGATTCCGCGCCGGGATGGCGCTTGTTTCCCAACGAAAAAGGGGCGAAGGCCCTGCGGCCCCCGCCCCTGGATCTACGCCCACAGGATCAGGTCGCGGCGTGCACGCGGTCGCGCAAGGCCTTCACCTTGTCGTGGTTGCGCTTGGCGCCGGCCAGCTGGCGCTCGACCAGAGCGCGGATCGAGGCCGGCAGGCGCGGCTCCTCGGCGGCCTTGCGATAGCGGGCGACGGCGGCATACTCGCCGCGCTCGGCCTCGTCGAGGGCCGATTTGTCGCTGTGGCCGGTCAGCGCGCGGTGCCGCCGTCGTCGGGCTTGCCGCCCAGCGCGGTGATCTGGGCCAGCAGTTCACTGGCCGCCGTGGCCGACTCGTTGGCGCCGCGCTCGAACAGCGCCTTCACCTCGGTCGCCTGGGCATGCTCGGCCAGCTTGCGGAAGCCGTATTCGCCGTCGCGGGCGGTTTCCAGCAGGTCGTTGAGCACGTCGATCAGTTCGTCGCGGTCGGCGGTGTTGGCCGGGATCTCGGCCGTGGTCCGGCCGGCGACGCGGGCGTCGATGCGGTCCCAGGCGGCGCGGGTGGCCGGGCGGGCTTCGTTCCAGGTCAGAGTCGATGCGCCGGGGCTGGCCTCCCAGTCGGCCGCCAGGCGCGGCTCGACCGCATCGAAGGGCTCGTCATAGGTGGCGCGGCTGTTCCACCCCAGTCCGTAGGCGGGGGCGTAGTCGTCGTAAGGACGACCGTTCACGTAGCAGGGCTCGCGCTCGTAATTTTCGCGCCAGTAGGCTTCCTCGGCCGTCGGGTTGACGGCCTCGGCCACGGCCTTGCCGCCCAGGCCGCCGGCCACGGCGCCAGCTACGGCGCCCAGGGCCGCGCCCACCGGGCCGCCGAAGGCACCCACGGCCGCGCCGGCAGCCACACCGCCCGCTGCGGCACCGATGCCCGTGCCTACCGGATGAGCCCCCGGCTCGCTGGTGATCGGGTCGAGGTTGAGATCCTTGTCGTCACGGTTGTCGATAGCCATGGTCCACTCCTTGATTGAATGAATGCAGTCGCATTGGTTGCTGGGGCACACCGCCGGCAGGATCGGCCGGCCCCCGTACATTGGCAGAACATGCTTTCAGTGCCGGGCAACGACGCAGGTCAGGCAGCGCAGGCAGCCGAAGTAGGAACACGCCGCTAAGCCCCACCCCTGGCTTCCTCCTCGACCCTACGCAGCCCCGTCCACAGCGAACTCCTGATCAAGAAAAGCAGATTCGTCGGCCGCGTGGAGCCGGTACAGGGCCGTGACGAGGCCCAGGCCATCGTGGCGCAGCTGCGTACCGAACATCCGGGCGCGGCGCATGTCTGCTGGGCGCTGCTGGCCGGCGGCGAGTCGGCGGCCGTGGACGACGGCGAGCCCGGCGGCACCGCCGGCCGGCCGATGCTGGAGGTGCTGCGGCACCAGCAGCTCGAGGGCGTACTGGCGACGGTGGTGCGCTATTTCGGCAGGGTCAAGCTGGGCGCCGACGGCCTCGTGTGCGCCTACACCGACGCGGTGGCGCAGGCATTGCTGGGCGCAGAGAAAGTGCCGCGCGAGGAGCGCGCGACGCTGCGCTGCGCAGTGCGCTATGCGCAGGAAGGCACGGTCCGGCGCGAACTGGCGGCCTACGGCGCGGAACTGGTCGCCGCGGACCACAGCCAGCTGGTGACCTTCACGCTGACCATCGCGCGAAGCCGCGCGGCGGAACTGGCCGCACGCATCGACAACGCCAGCCAGGGCAGCGCGGCTTGGCTGGATCCCCAGGTCAATCCCTAGGTCAGGCGCTGGGCCGGTTGCGCTCCGCCGGCTCGATCGGCTGCGGTCGGCGCGACACCGGCGCGCGAATGGGCGTGTGCGGCGTCTGCACCGGTGCTGCAGCGTCGCATTCGGGGCTGGGCGGTGTGCTGGGGTTGGACACCTGGATCGCCGGGCAGCCGGACAACTATGCATCGCGAAGCATGGAAGAGGATCCTGGTCGTAAGAGGAAGACGCAGTCTCGCCGCCGTATGCGGTCGAGCATGTAACCACAGGCAACCCGTCCTTTGCCTGCCACCGGCTCCCACCATGAACCGACGTACAGTTGGCAACATTTCCGAGCATCCCGCTCGTAAATTTAGGCGGACACTTCAGGCATCCGTCTGACAAGCATCACAGCAGCAACTGCCTACGCTACCCGTCAACCGAGGACAACGCTTCACTCCACGCTTTTTCCCGCCCTGCCGTCCCGATCGAAGGAACGCACCATGAAACACATCCGCCGCCTTGGCAACCATGCCTTCTCCGCTTTTGTGATCACGGTCGTCCTCGCGTTTTCTGCAGCCGCAGCCGCGCTGCTGCCGGACAACGCCCACGAAGCGGCCGACGCCGTGCTCGACGTGAACATGAACATCGAGCAGATCTTCCCGGCCGGGACGTTCGACCTCTGATACCCCGGGGTCATGCACTGGAAGCGGCTGCCATCCGGCCGCTCTAACCCCATACCCCCTACTCTACCCGCGTGACGCGCACCGGCTTGAATCCCAGCTGGGTTTCCTTGCCCTTGCGCGCGCGCATACCTCGCGCGTTGTTCAGCGACCGGATCTCCAGCGTCTCGTCGCGCTCCTTGCCGCCGCGGCCCAGGCCGTCGATGCGCACGCTGCGTGTATAAGCAGCGGCGCCCGAGAGCGCGTCCCTGGCCTCCAGGTCGATCAGCAGCAGGCCGCGACCGCCGGCTGGCTGGCGCTTGAGTTCGCCCATCTCGAAGGTCAGCACCCGGCCCTGCGCCGAGACGCAGGCCACGTGTGTGGCGTCGGGCAGCGGCTGGCTGCCGCTGGTGCCGGACACGTGCGACGGCTGGTTGAGGGTTTCGCCCTCGCCGAGCGTGATAAACGACTTGCCGCCCTTCTGCCGCGAGACGAGGTTCTCGACGTTGGCGAGGAAGCCGTAGCCGCCCGAGCCCGATAGCAGCAGCGTGGCCTGCGGCGGGCCGGCGAAATAGTGGACCAGCTGCGTGCCTGACTCCAGTTCGATCAGCGTGGTGACCGGCTGGCCCTCTCCGCGCGCACGCGGCAGCGCGGCGACGGGCACCGAATAGACCCGGCCGTTGCTGCCGAAGGCGATGAGCTGGTCCACCGTGCGGCATTCGAAGGTGCCGTACAGGCCATCGCCGGCCTTGAAGGCGAAGCCCTGCGGGTCGTGCCCATGGCCGCCGCGCGCGCGCACCCAGCCCTTCTGCGAGACGACGACGGTGACCGGCTCGTCCACCACCCTGACCTCGGCCACGGCGCGCTTTTCGGCCTGGATCAGCGTGCGGCGCGGGTCGGCGAACTGCTTCGCGTCGGCCTCGATCTCCTTGACCATCAGGCGGCGCAGCGCGGCCGGGCTGGCGAGGATTTCCTCGAGCCTGCCCTGCTCGGTGCGCAGTTCCTTGAGCTCCTGCTCGATCTTGATGGCTTCGAGCCGTGCGAGCTGGCGCAGGCGGATTTCGAGAATGTCCTCGGCCTGCCGGTCCGACAGGTGAAAGCGCGCGATGAGCGCAGCCTTCGGCTCGTCGGAGGCGCGGATGATCGCAATCACCTCGTCGATGTTGAGCAGCACGGTCTGCCGCCCTTCGAGGATGTGGATGCGGTAGAGCACCTTGTTCAGGCGGTGCTGCGAGCGCCGGCCGATCGTCGTCTGGCGGAAGGCGATCCATTCGGTCAGCAGCGTGCGCAAAGCCTTCTGCACCGGCTTGCCGTCGAGGCCGACGACGGTCAGGTTGATCGACGCGGAGGTTTCCAGGCTGGTGTGGGCCAGCAGCGTGGTGACGAGTTCCTGCTGCGGCGTGCGGCCGGTCTTGGGCTCGAAGACGAGGCGCACCGCGGCCTCCTTGCTCGACTCGTCGCGCACCGCGTCGAGCACCGCGAGCAGGCCGGCCTTGAGGTTGGCCTGGTCGGCGGTGAGGGCCTTCTTTCCGCCCTTAACCTTGGGGTTGGTCAGCTCCTCGATTTCTTCGAGCACCTTCTGCGCCGACACGCCCGGCGGCAGCTCGGTCACGACCAGCTGCCACCGGCCGCGCGCGAGGTCCTCGATCTTCCAGCGCGCGCGCACCTTGAGCGAACCGCGGCCGCTGCGGTAGGCGTCGGCGATGTCCCCGGCGGCGCTGATGATCTGGCCGCCGCCGCAGTAGTCCGGCCCGGGCAGCAGCGCGAAGAGTTCGTCGTCGGAGAGATTCGGGTTCTTCACCAGCGCCACGCAGGCATCGGCCACCTCGCGCAGGTTGTGGCTCGGTATCTCGGTGGCCAGGCCCACGGCGATGCCGGAGGCGCCGTTGAGCAGCGAGAACGGCAGGCGCGCCGGCAGCTGCTTTGGCTCGGTGGTGCTGCCGTCGTAGTTGGGAATGAAATCGACCGTACCCTGGTCGATCTCGTCGAGCAGCAGACCGCTGATGCGCGTGAGCCGCGCCTCGGTGTAGCGCATGGCCGCGGCGCCGTCGCCGTCGCGGCTGCCGAAGTTGCCCTGGCCGTCCACGAGCGGGTAGCGCTGGCTGAAGTCCTGCGCCATGCGCACCAGCGCGTCGTAGGCCGACTGGTCGCCGTGCGGATGGAAGCGGCCGAGCACGTCGCCGACCACGCGCGCGCTCTTGACCGGCTTGGCGCCGCTGTTGCCGGACCAGCCCAGGCCCATGCGCTCCATCGCATAGAGGATGCGGCGCTGCACCGGCTTTTGGCCGTCGCAGACGTCGGGCAGCGCCCGGCCCTTGACGACCGAGAGCGCATATTCGAGGTAGGCACGCTGGGCATAGCCCGCGAGGTTCAGTTCGTCGGCCGACTCGGCGCCGGCGAGGTCGAGGGTGGGTTGGTCACTCATTCACAAAAGGGGCACGAAACGCCTGGCAGCGCCGCGCGGCGCTGCCAGGCCTGGGCTCAGTCACGTTCGATGGGGTACGCGGGCGCCGGGGCCACGTCGGCGGCCGGGCCGTCGAGCTCGACGCGCACCCGGCTGGCAGCCGCGGCGCGAGGCCGGGTGGCGCCCAACGGCGGCTTGAGCTGGTCGTAGAGCTGCAGCACCGTCTTCACGTAGTTCTGCGTCTCGCGGTAGTCGGGAACGCGGTTGCCAGCGCGCTGCACCGCGCCCTCGCCGGCGTTGTAGGCGGCAAGCGCGAGCTCGATGCAGCCCGGGAACAGGTCGAGCAGATGGCGCAGGTAGCGTGCGCCCGCACCGATGTTGGTCCCCGGATCGGCCAGCTTCTTCTCGACCGAGGCTGCACGGTCGCTGTACACGCCCCAGCGCTGGGCCGTCGCCGGCATGACCTGCATGAGGCCGATCGCGCCCTTGGGCGAGACCACGCCGCCGTCGAAGCCGGACTCGGTGGCGACCACCGCCTGGAGCAGTTCGTAGTCGATAGCATGGCGCTCGGCCGCCTCGCGCAGCAGGTGCTTGACCCGCTTGTAGGCCGGCGACACGTCGAAGAATGCGAGCAGCTTGCGCCCGGCCGGCACCGCCACCGGCCGCGGGGTCGGGCATGTCGCGCGTGCTGTCGAAGTCGTCCCCGCGGTAGAACAGCGCATAGCGCGCGTCGACCCGCTCGGCGGCGAAGTGGGCCGTGCCGTTGCCGTCGATGTAGCCCCAGACGTCGGCATGGGCCGCGGGGGCCAAAGCCACCAGCAGAGCAGCGCATGCAAGCATTCGGCCTGCCATATACCCAATGCAGTACTGCCTCATTGCCGTTATGGATTGGAAGCTATTGCCATATACCCCCTCAGACATCGATCTCGACCGCATCTCCATGCAGCTCCATCAGTTCGCGCCGCGCCGCGGCCTCGCCCTTGCCCATGAGGCGCGTGATGAGGTTCTCGGTGTCGGCGAAGCCGAGGTCGCCCAGACGCACCGGCAGCAGGCGGCGGGTATCGGGGTTGAGCGTCGTCTCCCAGAGCTGCTCGGCGTTCATCTCGCCCAGGCCCTTGAAGCGGCTGATGGTCCAGGCGTCCTCGCGCACGCCGTCCTTGCGCAGCTTGTCGAGCGTGGCCGTAAGCTCGCCGTCGTCGAGCGCATAGAACTTGGCCGCGGGCTTCTTGCCGCGCGCCGGTGCGTCGATGCGGTAGAGCGGCGGGCGCGCAATGAAGACATGGCCGGCGTCGATCAGCTTAGGGAAGTGGCGGAAGAACAGCGTGAGCAGCAGCACCTGGATGTGCGAGCCATCCACGTCGGCGTCCGACAGGATGCAGATCTTGCCGTAGCGCAGGCCGCCGAGGTCCGGCGTGTCGTCGGGGCCGTGCGGATCGACGCCGATGGCCACCGAGATGTCGTGGATCTCGGTGTTGGCGAACAGGCGGTCGCGCTCCACCTCCCAGGTGTTGAGCACCTTGCCGCGCAGCGGCAGGATGGCCTGGCTTTCCTTGTCGCGGCCCATCTTGGCGCTGCCGCCCGCCGAATCGCCTTCGACGAGGAAGACCTCGTTGTGCGACAGGTCGCGGCTTTCGCAGTCGGTCAGCTTGCCCGGCAGCACGGCGACGCCGGAGCCTTTTTTCTTCTCGACCTTCTGGCCGGCCTTCTGGCGGGTCTGCGCGGCCTTGATCGCGAGTTCGGCGAGCTTCCTGCCGTAGTCGACGTGCTGGTTCAGCCACAACTCCAGCGCAGGACGCACGAAGCCGGACACCAGCCGCACCGCGTCGCGCGAATTGAGCCGCTCCTTGATCTGGCCCTGGAACTGCGGGTCCAGCACCTTGGCGCTGAGCACGTAGCTGGCGTGGACGAACACGTCCTCGGGCAGCAGCTTCACCCCTTTTGGCAGCAGCGAGTGCAGCTCGATGAAGCCCTTGACCGCATTGAACAGCCCGTCGCGCAGGCCGCTCTCGTGCGTGCCGTGGGCGCTCGTGGGGATTAGGTTGACATAACTCTCGCGCACCGGCGCGCCGTCCTCGGTGAAGGCCACGGCCCAGGCCGCGCCCTCGCCTTCGGCGAAGCTGTCGTGGCCCTTGTCGGCATAGCCTTCGCCCTCAAACAGCGGGATGGCCGGCTCGCCGTTGAGCGTCTGCGTCAGGTAGTCGCGCAGGCCGCCCTTGTACTGCCAGGTCTGCTGCTCCTTCGTCTTCTCGTTGAGCAGCGAAACGGTCACGCCCGGCATCAGCACGGCCTTGCTGCGCAGCAGGTGCAGCAGTTCGGCCTGCAGCAGCGCGCTCGATTCGAAATACTTCGCGTCGGGCCAGGCGCGCACCGTGGTGCCCTGCCGGCGCTCGCCGCTCTCCAGCGGCCGCACGACCAGCGGCTCGGCCACGTCGCCGCCCGCGAACACGATGCGCGCGGCCGAGCCTTCGCGGTGCGAGGTCACCTCGAGCCGCCGGGAGAGCGCATTGGTCACCGACACGCCCACGCCGTGCAGACCGCCGGAGAAGCTGTAGGCGCCGCCCGCGCCCTTGTCGAACTTGCCGCCCGCGTGCAGCCGCGTGTAGACCAGCTCGATCACCGGCGCCTTCTCCTCGGGATGCAGGCCGAACGGGATGCCGCGGCCGTCGTCCTCGACGCTGACCGAGCCGTCGGCATGCAGCGTGACCTTGATCTTCTTCCCATGGCCCGCGAGCGCCTCGTCGGCGGCGTTGTCCAGCACCTCCTGGATGATGTGCAGCGGGTTGTCGGTGCGCGTGTACATGCCCGGGCGCTGCTTGACCGGCTCCAGGCCCTTGAGCACGCGGATGGAGCCTTCGGAATACGCAGGAGATGTCTTGGGAGAGGAAGTCGCCATGGGCGGCGATTGTAGTGAGAGCCGGCGCGGCGCGCCGGTCTTTACTGGATCTACATACAGCCCCTGCGGAATTGGCGCGGTCAGAACTTCCAATCCGACCGCAGCCACATGTTGCGGCCGGGCGCGTTGATGCGGGCAGCGCCGGCAGAGCCGAAGCCGGCGCTGCCCGCCAGGTTCGGGTGTTCGGCACAGGCCTCGTCGAACAGGTTGTCGATGCCGGCCGTCACCTTGAACCTCGGATTGACCGCAGAGCCCGCATGCAGCGACACCACGCCGAAATCTTGCCACGGCCAACGCCAGCGCAAAGGCGAGCCGGACCCCGACGGTCCAGTGGCGGCGACGGCGGAGACGCTCCACTGTGGGGCGATTATCGAAGCCGCACCCGGTTGCCGGGCAGGAGATGGGGGCTTCGATTGACGCCGCTCAAGTCTGCGGCTGCGGGCTGCGCCGCAGGCGGGCCGGGACGGCTTCCGGCAGGTCGAGATTCGCGGTGAGGAAGTCCACGAACGCCCGCACCTTGGGTACCGTCTGCCAACCCGAGGGCTAGAGCACACGCACCGCCCTGGGCTGCGCGTCCACCTGGTGATCGAGCATGGTCACGAGCCGACCGTCGGCGAGCGCATCACGCACGGCGAAGTCGGGCACGCAGGCGATGCCCCGGCCGCGCAGCGCGAAGCGCACGCGCGTCTCAAGGTTGTTGCAGACCAGCGCGGTGGGCAACTCCGGCACAGCCACGCCCGCGCGCCACGGCCAGCGTTCGATCCGGCCCGTTCCAGGCGCGCGGTAGTGCAGGCAGGTGTGTCGCATCAAATCCATACTGTCGCCAGGATATCCTCGCTGCGCAAGATATTCAGGCGCTGCGACGATACACCACTTGAAGTATCCCAGAAGACGCGCCAACAGCCCCGAATCTGGCGGGTCGCCGGTGCGCACCACGGCATCGAAGCCCTCCTCCGCCACGTCGACCAGACGGTCGGTGAAATCGAGGTCCAGCACGATATCGGGGTAGGCGCGCATGAAGTCCGCCAGCACCGGCAGCACCAGCGAGCAGACCACCGGCAGGCTCACGCGCAGCCGCCCGCCCGGGACGGCGGTGGTGGCGGAGAGTTCGGCCTCGGCCTGCTCCACCTCGGCCAGCACGCGGCGGCTGCACGCCAGCAGCAGGGCGCCCGCGTCGGTCAGGGCGATGCTGCGCGTGCTGCGATGGAACAGGCGCACGCCCAGGCGCTGCTCCAGCCGCGCGATGCGCTTGCCCACGGCCGAGGCCGAGACGCCGAGCGCACGGCCGGCGGCGACGAAGCTGCGCGTCTCGGCCGCCTGCACGAAGACGGCAAAGCCGCCCAGGCTGTCGAGCGCCGGCGCGAGGGCTAGGGCCGGGTCGATTGCGGACATGGGCATCCTTGGCGAAATAAACTCCGACCCGCTTTATCGCCAATCGGCTGCGGCCTATCGTGCGCGGATGGTCCCATTCCCCTGCGGCACCTATGCCTTCTTCCTTGTACAGACGATCCGTCCTGTCCCTTCCCGGCCTGCTCCTTCCCCTGCCTGCCCTTTCCATGACTTCCTCCTCTTTCTTCGACCCCCGCCCCGCCCAGGATGCCGTCGCCCGCGCGCTGGCCGAACGGCGCCTCATCGGCGCCGTCGTGCTGGTCGCCCGCGACGGCCGCACCGTGCTCCGCTACGCCGCCGGCCGCGCTGGCGCTGGTGGGCCAGGGCAGGCTCGCGCTCGACGCGCCGATCACCGACTGGCTGCCGGACTTCCGCCCGCCCGGGCCCGACGGCGCGCCGGCCGCGATCACCGTGCGCCAGCTGCTCACCCGCACGGCGGGCCTGGGCTACCGCTTCCTCGAAAGCGACGGCCAGGGGCCGCTGGCGCGCGCCGGCGTGTCCGACGGCCTGGACGCCAGCGGCATCACGCTGGCCCAGAACCTACGCCGGCTGGCCGGCGTGCCGCTGCTGTTCGCGCTCGGCACGGCCTGGAGCTATTCGCTCGCCACCGACGTGCTCGGCGGCGTGATCGAGGCAGCCGCCGGCGCGCCGCTGCCGCAGGCCGTGGCGCGGCTGGTGACCGGCCCGCTCGGGCTGCGCGACACGGCCTTCCACGCGCTCGACGCGGCCCGGCTCGCCGTGCCCTACGTCAACGATGCGCCCGGGCCACACCGGCTGGCCGAGGGCGAGACGGTCTCGCCTTACGAGGAGCTGGTCGGCGTGCGCTATTCACCGTCGCGCGCGCTCGACCCGGCAGCCTTCCCCTCGGGCAGCCACGGTATGGTCGGCAGCGCGGGCGACGTGCTGCGGCTGCTCGAAGCCCTGCGCGCCGGCGGTGCGCCGCTGCTGCCCACCGCGCTGGTCGACGAGATGGGCCGCAACCAGACCGGCGCCTGGGGCCGCCCGACGCGCCGGGCACCGGCTTCGGCTTGGGCTTTTCGGTGCTGCGCGACCCGTCCGCCGCCGGCTCGCCCGAATCGGCCAGCACCTGGCGCTAGGGCGGCGCCTACGGCCACAGCTGGTTCGTGGACCGTGCCCGGGCGCTCTCCGTGGTCGCGCTGACCAACACGCTCTACGAAGGCATGTCGGGCCGCTTCGTGCAGGAACTGCGCGAAGCGGTCTATGCGGGCGTCGGGCGCTAAAGGGGTGTCCCTGCGAGCACAGGCAGCGCGCGGCCGTCTGGCGGACAATGCACGCCGCTGCCGCAAAGACCATGACCACCACCTCCGCCTCCACGCTGCCGATCGGCCGGATCCTCGCCTGCGGCGCCCTTGTCGTCACGCTGGCCATGGGCATCCGCCACGGCTTCGGCCTGTGGCTGCAGCCGATCACCCAGGCACAGGGATGGACGCGGCAGGACTTCGCCCTGGCCATCGCCATCCAGAACCTGGCCTGGGGCGTGTTCGGCATCTTCGCCGGCATGGCGGCCGACCGCTTCGGCGCCTTCCGGGTCATCATCGCCGGCGCGGTGCTCTATGCGCTGGGCTTGGGGCATGGCGCTGTCGACCAGCGCGCTGGCGTTCGCGCTGACGGCCGGCGCGCTGATCGGCGCGGCCCAGTCCGGCACGACCTATGCCGTGGTCTACGGCATCCTGGGCCGGCAGGTGCCGGCGGCGCGCCGCTCCTGGGCCATGGGCGTGGTCGCGGCGGCCGGCTCGTTCGGCCAGTTCTTCATGGTGCTCGTGGAAGGCTGGCTGATCTCCGGCCTGGGCTGGCAGCAGGCGCTGCTGGCGCTGGCCGTGCTCGTGCTGCTGATCGCCCCCGCCGCGCTGGGCCTGCGTGAGCCCGGCTTCACCGGCGGCGCACCGGCCGCGAAGCGCACCCAGACCATCGGCCAGGCATTGCGCGAAGCCTTGGGCTACCGCAGCTTCCTGCTGCTGACGGCCGGCTACTTCGTCTGCGGCTTCCAGGTCGTGTTCATCGGCGTGCACATGCCAAGCTACCTGAAGGACCACGGCCTGCCGCCCCAGGTCGCCAGCTATGCGCTGGCGCTGATCGGCCTGTTCAATGTGGTGGGCACCTACGTGGCCGGCACGCTGGGCCAGGTCTGGGCCAAGCGCAAGATCCTGGCCTTCATCTACATCGGCCGCGCGGTGGCGATCACGCTCTTCCTCGCCGCACCGCTGTCGCCGCTGTCGGTCTACCTGTTCTCGGCCGTGATGGGCCTGCTGTGGCTGTCGACGGTGCCGCCGACCAATGCGACCGTGGCCCAGATCTTCGGTGTGCAGCACCTGTCGACGCTCAGCGGCTTTGGCTTTTTCAGCCACCAGATCGGCTCGTTCCTGGGCGTACGGCTCGGGGGCTACCTGTACGACCGCACGGGCAGCTACGACGTGGTCTGGTACATCGCCATCGCGCTCGGCGTGTTCGCGGCCCTGGTCAACCTGCCAGTGCACGAGCGGCCGATCGCCCGCCTGCCGCAAGGGGTCGCGGCATGACGCTGCGCCGCCTGGCCTGGACGGCCGCCGCGGCGCTGGCGCTGGCCGGCGCCTTCGCGCTCTATGCCCGGCCGGACTTCGTAGTGATGGTGGCCGACCAGCTGTGGGCATGCTTCTGAACGCGCCCGGCCCGGCATCGGCGTGGATCCAGCGCTGGTCGCACCTGGTGCCGGCCGGCGGCACGGTGCTGGACGTGACCTGCGGCAGCGGCCGGCACATGGCCTGGATCCACAGCCGTGGCCACGCGGTGACCGGCATCGACTGCGATGCCCCGGCCCTGCAAACGGCCGCCGCCTTCGGCTCGACGCTGCCGGCCGACATCGAAGCCGGCCCCTGGCCGCTGCCGGGCCGCAGCTTCGGCGCGGTCGTCTTCACCCACTACCTCTGGCGCCCGCTGCTGCCCACGCTGGCGGCCAGCGTCGCGCGCGGCGGCGTGCTGCTCTACGAAACCTTCGCGCGCGGCCAGGCGCGCGGCCAGGGCCAGGCGCGCGGCCAGGAAACCATCGGCCGCCCGTCGCGCCCGGATTTCCTGCTGCGCCCCGAGGAACTGCCGGAGGCCGCGCAGGGGCTGCGCGTGGTGGCCTACGAGGACGGCTTCGCGTCCGGACCGGACCGCTTCGTGCAGCGCATCGCGGCCGTCCGCGAAACCCCCGCTACCACGCCGATACGCCACGCCTTGGCCGACGGCTAGAATGCGCTTTTTGCGTTCCCAACCGCGGACATGACATTTTCTTCCGGCCTCCTGACAGGCAGCATCGTCGCCCTCGCCACGCCGTTGCTCGACGAGGGTGGCGTCGACTATCCGACGCTGCGCAAACTCATCGACTGGCACGTGGCCGAAGGTACGGACTGCATCGGCGTGGTCGGCACCACCGGCGAGTCGCCAACGGTCAGCGTGGAGGAGCACCAGGAAATCATCCGCGTGGCCGTCAAGCAATCGGCCGGCCGCGTGCCCGTCATGGCTGGCTGCGGCGCCAACTCGACCGCCGAGGCCATCGAACTGGCCAGGTACGCCCGCAAGGTCGGTGCCGCGAGCCAGCTCCAGGTCGTGCCCTACTACAACAAGCCGACGCAGGAAGGCCAGTACCAGCACTTCAAGGCCATCGCCGAGGCGGTGGGCGACCTGCCGATCGTGCTCTACAACGTGCCGGGGCGCACCGTCGCCGATCTGCAGCACGGCACCGTGCTGCGCCTGACCCAGGTGCCGGGCATCATCGGCATCAAGGAAGCCACGGGCAACATCGAGCGCGCACAGTGGCTGATCCGCGACGTGCCCGAGAATTTCGCCATCTATTCGGGCGACGACCCGACCGCCGTGGCGCTGATGCTGCTGGGCGGCCACGGCAACGTGAGCGTGACGGCCAATGTCGCGCCGCGCCTGATGCACGAGCTCTGCGCGGCCGCCACCAGCGGCGACGTGCAGCGCGCCCGCGCGATCCAGGCCCGGCTGCTGCCGCTGCACCGCGCGCTGTTCGTCGAGCCCAACCCGGTCCCAGTGAAGTGGGCGCTGCAGCGCCTGGGCAGGAGCGGCGGCGCGCTCCGCCTGCCGCTCACCCCGCTCGACGCGGCCCACCAGCCCATGGTCGAAGCCGCCCTGCGCGCGAGCGGGCTGCTGTGAGCCCCCGCCTCCCCGCATCGGTCGCTTGCCCGACGTTTTCCCGAGATTGCCAAGGAACTTCCGCGTGAACCAATTCGTCCGTGTGGGCCTCGTCGGCCTGACCGCTGTGGCCCTGTCCGCATGCAGCGTGTTCGACACCGAAAAGATCAACTACAAGAGCGCCAGCAAGGGCGTCACGCTCGACGTGCCGCCCGACCTGACCCAGCTGCAGGGCGACACGCGCTACGTGGTGGCCGGCGGCGCGGTCTCGGCCAATGCGCTGCAAAGCTCGCAGGCCGCCCAGGCGGCCGCGCCATCGAGCCCCAGCGCAGCCAACAACACGCTGGGTGACGCGCGCATCGAGCGCAGCGGCAACCAGCGCTGGCTGGTGGTCAAGCGCCCGGTCGACAAGCTCTGGGATCCCGTGCGCGACTTCTGGCTAGAAAACGGCTTCCTGCTGGCCATCGACCAGCCCAAGCTCGGCATCATGGAAACCGACTGGGCCGAGAACCGCGCCAAGCTGCCACAGGACTTCATCCGCGGCACCATCGGCAAGGTGTTCGACGGCATCTACTCCACCGGCGAGCGCGACAAGTTCCGCACCCGTCTGGAACGCGCCGCCAACGGCGACACCGAGATCTACATCAGCCACCGCGGCATGGTCGAGGTCTACACCGACAAGACGGCGCGCGACCAGACCGTCTGGCAACCGCGCCCGGTCGATCCGGAGCTGGAAACCGAATTCCTGCGCCGCCTGCTGGTCAAGCTCGGTGCCACCGAAGCGCAGTCCAAGGAGATCGTGGCCGAAGCCGCCGCGCCACGCCAGACCACGCGCGTGACCACCGTGGGCAACATGCCGGTCGTGCAGCTCGACGACGGCTTCGACCGGGCCTGGCGCCGCGTCGGCCTGTCGCTCGACCGCACCGGCTTCACCGTGGAGGACCGCGACCGCAGCCAGGGCCTGTACTACGTGCGCTACGTGCCGCCGAATGCCGACAAGAAGAAACAGGGCTTCCTCGGCAAGCTCTTCAGCCGCTCCTCGGACGCCAAGCCGCCGGCGAAGTACCGCATCGCCGTCAAGGCCGAAGGCTCGCAGACCAATGTGTCGGTGCTCAGCTCCGAAGGAGCGCCGGAAAACTCGGCCGATGCGCAGCGCATCCTCAAGATCATTGCCGACGACCTGCAGTAGGACCATCGCCCCGGCCGCGCCTCGGCCCGGGGCGTGCGCAGCATGCTGAGATTCCGCAGCCTGGGCAGCGGCAGCACGGGCAACGCGACCCTCATCGAAGCCAGCGGCAGCAGCGGCGCCACGCCCCGGCCCCTGCTGATGGACTGCGGCTTCGGCATCCGCCAGAGCGCCGCCCTCCTCGGCCGCGCCCGGCTCGGCTATGGCGACATCGACGACATCTTCATCACCCACGAGCATTCCGATCACGTCGGCTGCGTGCAGGCCTTCGCCGTGCGCCACCGCGTGCCGGTCTGGATGAGCGACGGCACCTACGACGCCATCGGCACCGGATTTCGACGGCCTGCTGCGCCTAGCGCACGACGGCGAGACGATCGACTTCTTTGGCGCCTTCGCGGTCCGGCCCTTCACCGTGCCGCACGATGCGCGCCAGCCGCTGCACCTGGTGTGCGACGACGGCGCCGCCCGCCTGGGCCTGCTAACAGACCTGGGCCATGCGCCGGACGCCGTGCTGGCGCAACTGGCCGGCTGCCAGGCGCACTGCTGCTCGAATCGAACCACGACAGCGAGCTGCTGGCCAACGGCCCCTATCCGCACTTCCTCAAGCGTCGCGTCGGCGGCGCCTATGGCTACCTATCCAATGCGGCCTCGGCCGACCTGGCCCGCGCGGTGCAGCACGTCGGCCTGCGGCGCGTAGTGGCCGCGCACCTGAGCGAACGCAACAACCGGCCTGAGCTGGCACAGACCGCACTCGCTGCGGCGCTGGGCTGGGAGACTGTGCAGGTGAATGTGGCCAGTGCGGCCATGGGCACCGACTGGTTCGTGGTGTAACCGCCCGACCGCTGCCGCAGAATAAAGCCCCCTGCCGGCGTACCGGCAGGGGGCTTTATTCGTCGCCTTGCGGCGCGGTCTGGATTACTTCTTGGAAGCGTCGCTGGCCGCGTTCGCGGCGCCGGCTGCTGCGCTCGCAGCCGCGGCTGCATCGTCGGCCGACTTCTTCGGATCATCGGCGGCCCTCGTTGCGCTGTCAGCCGACGTCGCGGCGGCCCCCGCATCGGCGCCAGCAGGTGCGGGCAGCGGCGCGACCGGTGCGGGCGGGGGCGGCGGCTCTTCCTTCTTGCCGCATGCAGCCAGGGCGACGGCGGCCATCAGCGATGCCAGAACGAGCGATTTCTTCATTGCAAGTTTCCTAGTTGGACAAAACAGGATCCGGATGGAATGCCAGAACGTTCAGCTGCCACACAGTCTCGGAACGCTTCGACAGAGCGTGGCAGGCAAGGGGCTCGCATGCCAGCGGACTCGCGGGAAATTATAGGAGTCGCCTGCCGCACTGCGGCCTTGCCGCGGCGCGCTGCATGCACCGCCCCGCCAACTTTACAAGCCGCTCACGGAGGCCGGGAAGGCCGGCGAACTCCTCCGCAGCCATTCGTCGATCCGCGCGCGCAGCTGCAGGCGCCGCGTTGGCTCGGCGCCGGTCACACCCACGGAACGCACCGGATCGAGGCGCTGCAGCACCCAGCCCGGCGACCAGATGGCGCTGGGAAGGTCGAGCGGATCCGCGCTGCGGCAGTCCCGACATTCGACGATGTGGTCCCAGGTCTGACGCCAGCGTACGAAGAGGGCATGGCGGCGCACGACGGTGTCGTACTCGCGCGCCAGCAGCGTGAGTCGCCGCCCGGTGCGCGACCAAGCCTGCAAGACATCGCCCACCGCCCGCTCGCCGAGCGGCCAGTCGTCGAAGGCGGCATCGCACGGCACCAGTTCCGCCCATCCCTCGCGGGCCGCGGCCGCCAGCGCGTCGCGCACCAGCTACTGGAAGGCAATGCGGCCTTCGAAGCGCGCGGCCGGAAGCGGCAGTGGGCAGTGGCGTGGGCACCTCGGGAAGCAGGTCGGAGGTCGTCATGACCCAAGTATGCCAGAGCGCACAGCCGCTGGCTGGCTGTTCTGGGGATGGTCGTGCAGCGCGGCCCCGGGGCGGACCGCGCAGTGCATGGACCACGGCGGCACCAAAGAGGGAGAGGTCGTCGGCGACCAGCAGCAGGGGCGCTTCGGAGGACGCTGATGCGGCGTTTGGCATGGAAACCTCGGCGAAGCCAAACGGCCAGGGCCAAACGACAAAGGCGCTACAGCTTGAATCTGTAGCGCCTTTGCGCGGAATGGTGGTGGGTCCTGAGTGACTCGAACACTCGACCTACGGATTAAGAGTCCGCTGCTCTACCAACTGAGCTAAGAACCCATTCCTCGAACTTTTCCCACCTTTCGCCGCCCCGCTTCGGTCAGGCATCTACAGCGCCGGTGGATGAGCCCTCGATTATGCACTATTTTCCCCCTCTCCCAGCCAATCGACGGAATTTTGTTTTTCGCTCAAGAGAATGCCGGCCTCCGTTTCCCCGCCCCCGCAGAGGGCGCTCAAAGGTCGCAGGCCGGCTCGGCATGGCCGGTCAGCTCCAGCAGCCCGGCCACGAATTCGTCGAACAGCGGCAGCGGCGGCGCCTCGGCACCCGTGGGCCGGGCCACCCAGCCTTCGGGCGCGGTGAAGATGCGCAGCGCATCGAACGACGGCGCTTCGCCCGCATCGAAGAAATGTCGCGTGCCGGCCGGCACCGCGACCCAGTCCCCCGCCTCGCACAGCAGCGCCAGAAAGCCGCCGTCCACGCGGATGTAGAAGATGCCGGCTCCGTCGAGGAAGTAGCGGACCTCGGCATCGTCGTGCGTGTGCTCGGCGATGAACTTCTGCCGCAGTTCGGGCCAGCCGGCATGGTCGGGCCGCAACTGCACGCGGTCGACGCTGCGGACCGCCAGGCCCAGGCCGTCGAGCTCGCCGTGGTAGGCGGCGCGCACCGCATCGATGCTGCCGTCGCCCAGGTCGCGCAGCGGCCAGCGGCCGCAGGCCAAGCCGTAGCGCTGCAGGGCCGCGCGGATCGGCTGCTCGCAGACGAGCGTCTCCCCCCACTGCCCTGCCTCGTCGAAATGCACCAGCGCCGCCATGGCTCGCCTCGGCTCGCGGCCGGCCTACTGCAGGAAGGCGGGCTTGGCGTAGCCCGGGAACCTGCTGTCGACCACCGCCTTGAACTCGGGCGAGCGGAAGGCCTGGACCAGGTCCCTGGCCCAGGGCGTGTCCTTGTCCGCGGACTTGACCGCGACCACGTTCAGGTAGTGGTCCGGCGTCTTCTCCAGCACCACCGCCTCGGTCAGCTTCAGGCCCGAGGAGATGGCGAAGTTGCCGGTGATGACCGCGAATTCCACATCGCCGAGCGCGCGCGGCAGCTGGGCGGCTTCGAGTGGCTGGAACCGGATCTTGCGCGGGTTCCCGGCCACGTCGTTCTGGGTGGCGCGCAGCGGGTCGATGCCGGGCTTGAGCGTGATGAGCCTGTTCTGCTCCAGAAGCAGCAGCGCGCGGGCCAGGTTGCTCGGGTCGTTCGGGATGGCGAAGCGGTCGCCTTCCCTGATGTCCGCCAGGGTCTTGCGCTTGGTCGAGTACACGCCGAGCGGCGCGATCGGCGCCTGCACGATCTCGGCCAGGTCGAGCTTGTGCTCGGCGGCGAACTTCTGCAGGTAGACGCGGTGCTGGAACAGGTTGGCGTCGAGCGAGCCCTGGGCCAGTGCGAGGTTGGGCTGCACGTAGTCGTTGAACTCGACGATGCGGACCTTGTAGCCCTTCTTCTCGAGCAGCGGCACGATACCCCACTTGAGCTGGTCGCCGTTGGAGCCGGCGGTGGCGCCGAGCACCAGTTCCTTCTTGGTGGCCGGCTGGGCCTGGACGCCCAGGGCCAGCGCGCCCAGCGTGGCGGCGGCGAGGCCGACGGCGATGCGGCGACGGATCGAGATCATGGAAAGGCTCCTGCTTGCGAGGGAAGAGTGGAAAACGTGTGGTTCAACGTTTGTCGAGGCGGTGCGCCAGCGCATTGCCGCCGAACTGGATGATCTGCACCAGCACCACGAGCAGCGCCACGGTCAGCAGCATCACGTCGGTCTGGAAGCGGTAGTAGCCGTAGCGGATCGCGAGGTCGCCGATGCCGCCGCCGCCCACCACCCCGGCGATGGCCGAGTACGACAGGAAACTCACAGCCAGCACGGTCAGCGCGAGGATCAGGCCCGAGCGGGCTTCGCGCACCAGCACGCGCCAGACGATCTGGATTTCGGACGCGCCCATCGCATGGGCCGCCTCGATCACGCCGCGCGGCACTTCGCGGATGCTCTGCTCCACCAGCCGCGCGAAGTAGGGAATGGCTGCGAACGACAGCGGCACGGACGCGGCCAGCGGTCCGATCGAGGTGCCGGCGATCACCCGCGTGACCGGCACCAGCGCGACCAGCAGGATTATGAACGGGAAAGAGCGCACGGTGTTCACGACCCAGCTCAGCACCAGGTAGGCCGGCCGGTTGTCGAGCGACTGGCCGGGGCCGAGCAGGAACAGCAGCACACCGAGCGGGCCGCCGATCACGATGGCGGCCGACAGGCCGATGGCGAGCATCAGAAAGGTCTGGCCGACGGCGACCCACAGCTCGGGAAGGATGGCGGCAATGCTTTCGGACATGGGGGATGCGGCTCGGGGGCGGTCGGCGGACCGGAAGGAAGAAAAAGAAAAGAAGCCGCTCAGGCCAGGCGCACGGCTGCGGCCGGCGGCACCGGCCGGGCCACGCGCGCCGCGATGGCCGCGATGTGCTCGGCCTGCTCGGCGAGGATCTGGTCGCGCACCTGCTCCTCGGCCAGTTCGCGGCCCAGCGCGCTGATGCGGGGCGTGTCGAAGTCGGCCACGGCGAACTGCTCCACCAGGCTGCCGCCTTCGAGCACCGCGACCTTGTCGCACAGCGCGCGCACGACCGACAGTTCGTGGGTGACCAGCACGATGGTCACGCCGAACTGTTCGTTGATGCTGCGCAGCGTGGCCAGCACCGAGCGCGTGGTCTCGGTGTCGAGCGCCGAGGTGGGCTCGTCGCACAGCAGCACCTTGGGATGGGGCGCGAGCGCGCGGGCGATGGCCACGCGCTGCTTCTGGCCGCCCGAGAGCTGCGCCGGGTAGCTGTCGATCTTGTCGGCGAGGCCCACGATGTCCAGGCATTCGCGCACGCGGCTGGCGATCTCGGTCTGGGCGCGGTTGCCGTGCAGGCGCAGCGGGAAGGCCACGTTGTCGGCCACGGCGGCGTTTTGCAGCAGGTTGAACTGCTGGAAGATCATGCCGATGGACTGGCGCGTGTCGCGCAGCGCCTTCTTCGACAGCCGGGTCAGGTCCGCGCCGTCGACGATGACGCGGCCTTGGTCCGGACGCTCCAGCAGGTTGATCAGGCGCAGCAGCGTGGACTTGCCGGCGCCGCTCTTGCCGATCAGGCCGAAGACGTCGCCCGCGTGGATGTCGAGAGACACCGAACGCACGGCCTCGAAGGTCTGCCCGCCGGGCAGGGAGAAGGTCCTGCCGACGGCTTCGAGCCGGATCACGGCCGCTGTGCTCGCTGGTATCGTGCTCATAAACGCAATGTGCCGGCCGCGCCGTCGCAAAAGCTCAGAGTATCCGTCGCAGCGCCAATGTTGCAAAACGAATAAATAAAAATATTTATATGTCGAATTCCAACTATAGCGAGGCCGTGTCGGCGTTGGGAACGCTGGGCGCGGCGCTGGCGGAATTGCGCGCCGGCAGCATGCGCATTGCCGACTTCAGCCAGGCCGCACGGTCCCAGGCGGGCCTGCTGGCAGCGCTGCCTCCGGCCTTCGGCGAGGTGCTGCATGGCCTGCTTGACCGGCTGGAGGCCGGCGCGCTGTTCAGCGAGGAAAGCTGCTCCTTCAGCCAGCAGGACCTGCTGGCCAACCTCGATCTCTGGCTCGACAAGGCCGGCCGGCGGCTGGCCAGGGGCGTGCGGACCTCCTGAGGAAGGGCTATACGTGCCGCTTGCCCGGCGCGGCCGGCGGCGGCAGGCCGGGCGGCTGCGCGTCGGCGCGCGTATGCAGCGTGTGGATGATCCCGCAGGGGCCGGCCGAGCCGTCGCAGCGGTCGCGCAGGCCGCGCAGGTCGCGCTCCAGCGCCTGCAGCTCCAGCAGCCGCGCACGGACGTGGCCCAGGTGCGCATCGAGTGTTTCCCGCGCCGCCGCGCAGTCGTCGCGGTCGTTCCAGTCCAGGCGCAGCAGCGCGCGCACCTCGTCGAGCGACATGTCGAGCGCCCGGCACAGGCGGATGAAGCGCAGCACATGCACGTCGTCCTCGCCGTACAGGCGGTAGCGGTTGTCCTCCCGGCCGGGAGCGGGCAGCAAACCCTCGTTCTCGTAGTAGCGGATGCTGGCCGCCGGCACGCCCGACAGCCGGGCGGCTTCGCCGATACGGTAGGGAGGATCTCCGTCTGCCATGGCTTGACCTTGAAGCTGCTTGAAGGTCTCCAATGGTGCCATGAGTCGCCACTGCGGCAGTTGCCGCCAACCCTCCCCGCCTCGCGCCCATGCCCACGCGCACGACCACGGCGCGGACCACCATGACCACGGTCACGGCCATGCACCGGGCGATGGCCACGTCGCGCATGCGGGCCACGACCATGCGCACCTGCCGGGCTGGACGCGCATCGGCTTCTCGCTCGCACTGGCCGCCGCAGCCGAACTGCTGCATGCCTTCGGGCCGCAGCAGCGCGTGTGGGAAACCGCCGGCATGGCCGTCGCGCTGGCCGCCATCGGTCTGGCCGGGCTTGGCGTCTACCGCAGCGGCCTCCGGTCGCTGCTGCGCGGCAGGCTCGGCATCGATGCGCTGATGGCCGTCGCGGTCACCGGCGCCTTCGCGATCGGCCAGTGGCCCGAGGCCGCGATGGTGATGGCGCTCTACGCCCTGGCCGAGCGCATCGAGGACCGTGCCGCCGACCGCGCCCACGGCGCCATCGCCGGCCTGCTCGCGCTGGCGCCCGACACGGCCGAGGTGTGCGACGAGGCGACCGGCGGCTGGGCGGCCCGCCCCGCCGCCGACGTGCCGGCCGGCGCCACCGTGCGCATACGGCCCGGCGCCCGCGTGCCGCTGGACGGCGTGGTGACCGCGGGCCGCAGCGCACTCGACCAGTCCGCCGTCACCGGCGAGAGCCTGCCGGTCGACAAGGCGCCGGGCGATGCGCTCTTCGCCGGCACCGTCAACGCCGACGGCGAGCTGAGCATGCGCGTGACCGCCGCGGCGGCCGACTCCACGCTGGCCCGCGTCATCCGTGCGGTCGATGAAGCCCAGGCCGCCAGGGCGCCGGCCCAGCGCCTCGTCGACCGCTTCGCGGCCGTCTATACCCCCGTCGTCTTCACCCTGGCATGCGCGACAGCTGCGGGGCTGCCGCTGGTACTGGGGTGGGATTGGTCAAAAGCGATCTACCGCGCACTCGTGCTGCTGGTCATCGCCTGCCCGTGCGCGCTGGTGATCTCCACGCCGGTCACCGTGGTCAGCGCGCTGGCCGCCGCCGCGCGCCGCGGCATCCTCGTCAAGGGCGGCGCGCCGCTGGAGGCCGCGCGCGGCCTGCGCGCCGTGGCCCTGGACAAGACCGGCACCGTCACCGCCGGCCAACCCGCGCTGGTCGAATGGCGGGCCTGGGACGGCGCGGACGCCGCCTGGGCCGCGCGCGCGGCGGCCAGCCTGGCGGCGCGCTCGGACCATCCGGTCTCGCAGGCCATCGCCGCCGGGTTCGACGCAGCGGCGGCAGCCGAGGTGCAGGACTTCCGCGCCCTGCCCGGCCGTGGCACCGAAGGCCGGCTCGACGGCCGCTTGGCCGCGCTCGGCAACCGCCGGCTGCTGGCAGGCCCGGCCGACGCGCCGCTGGAGGCCGCGCTGGCCGCCCACGAACAGGCCGGCCGCACCGTCACCCTGCTGGTCGCGGACGGCACGGTCCACGCACTGTTCGCCGTGGCCGACACGATGCGGCCCGAGGCCGTGGACGCGGTGGCGCAGCTGCAGGCGCTCGGCATCGCGCCGGTCCTGCTCAGCGGCGACAACGCGGCCACTGTCGCCACCGTGGCCCGCGCGGCCGGCATCGAGAACGCGCGCGGCAACCTGCTGCCGGCCGACAAGCTCGCCATCGTCAAGGAACTCCAGCGCCGCCACGGCGCGGTCGCCATGGCCGGCGACGGCATCAACGACGCGCCGGCGCTGGCGCGCGCCGACATCGGCTTCGCCATGGGCGCGGCCGGCACCGACGTGGCGATGGAAACGGCCGGCGTGGTCGTCATGAACGACGACCTGCGCCGCATCGCCGAGACGGTGCGCCTGTCGCGCCGCACCCATGCGCTGCTGTGGCAGAACATCGCGCTGGCCCTGGGCATCAAGGCCGTGGTGTTCGCGCTGGCCGTCGCCGGCCATGCGAGCATGTGGATGGCCGTGTTCGCCGACATGGGCGCCAGCCTGCTGGTGATCGCCAACGGGCTGCGGCTGCTGCACTGGCGCGGGACGTGACGTGCCGGCCACGGCGGGCGGCGCGATGCGTTCGAGGTGCTGCTGGTGCTGGAGGGCGGGCGCGCCCGGGTGTTCGAGCGGTATCCGGCGGGCTGACGTTCTGCCGCATCACATTCGCAATACAATTTCGACGATGAAGACCGCCACCATCCCCCCGGTACGCACCACGCCCGAGTTCCGCCAGGAGCTGGAGCAGTCGCTCGAAGAAGGCGAAACACTCGCCGCGCTGGTCGAAAGCGCGGTGCGCCGGGAGGTCCATCGGCGCCGCGAGCAGGCCGACTTCCTGCGGCGCGGTCTGGCCGCCATCGCCCGCACGCAATCCGCAGGCGACGGCGTGCCGGCCGACGCGGTGCTGTCCCGGCTCGATGCGAACCTCGCCGCCGCACGGCGGAAGCAGGCAGCCCGCTTTCCATGACGCAGCGCTACGCCGTCCTCTTCAGCTGCGAGGCCGAGGAAGACCTGGAGGGGCTGTTCGACCACCTGGTCGAATGCGAACTGGCGAGCGCCGCAGGCGACCTGGAAGAGCCCGAACGTGCCTTGCAGGCCATCCGCAGCGCCGGCCTGTTTCTGTCGCACAGCCCCTTCAGCTGCCGCAAGGCCGGCGCCAGCAGCTTCGTGCGCGAACTGATCATTCCATTCGGCGCGCAAGGCTACGTGGCGCTGTTCGAGATCGTCGATGCAGCCACGGTGACCATCGGCGCCGTGCGCCGCCAGCGCGAAAGCGACTACCACCGATGACCTCTGCCTGCGTGCCGGCTGGCGCCATCACCGACATTGCCGGCATCGCAGTCGGCCATTTCAGCGACCCGCGCCGCCCCACCGGCTGCACCGTCGTCCTCGCGCGCGACGGCGCCGTGGCCGCGGTGGACGCCCGCGGCGCGGCGCCCGGCACGCGCGAGACCGCCCTGCTCGACCCGTCCAACACCGTCGAGCGCATCCATGCCGTGGTGCTCGCCGGCGGCAGCGCCTTCGGGCTGGCGGCGGCCGACGGCGCGGTGCAGTGGCTCGAAGAGCACGGAATCGGGCTGGACATGGGTATCGCCACCATCCCGATCGTGCCGGCGGCCGTGCTGTTCGACCTGCCGGGGGCCGCCGACCGAGCACATGCGCGCATCCGCCCCGATGCAGCCGCCGGCTATGCGGCCTGCGCGGCGGCATCCGCCGCCGCGCCGCAGGAAGGCAACGTGGGCGCCGGCTGCGGCGCCATCGTCGGCAAGCTGTTCGGCGCCGGCCTGGCGATGAAGGGCGGCATCGGCGGCGCCTCGGTCACCGTGGGCGGCGTGACCGTGGGCGCGATCGTGGCCTGCAATGCGCTCGGCGACGTGGTCGACCCGGACAGCGGCCGCATCCTGGCCGGCGCCCGCAGCGACGACGGCCTGCGCCTGCGCGACACCCGCCGCACGCTGCTGGCCGGCGCGCCGCCGCGCCCGCTGCTGCCGGGCGCCAACACCACGATCGGCGTGATCGCCACCGATGCGCGGCTCACCAAGGCCCAGGCGCAGCGCCTGGCCACGGCCGGCCACGACGGGCTGGCCCGCGCCGTCAATCCGGTGCACACCACGGGCGACGGCGACGTGCTGTTCGCGCTCTCCACGGGCGCCGTCGCACCAGGGGAAGACGGCGCGCCGGGCCCGATGGTGCTCGGCGTGATGGCCGCCGAAGCCGTGGCGCGGGCCACGGTGCGCGCGGTGCGGGCCGCGCAGTCGCTGCGCGTGGGCGGCCTGTGGCTGCCGGCCGCGGCGGACTTCCATCCCTGAGGGACGGGACCCCGCCCCGCTGGGCCAAGCGCTTCCTCCTGCCGAGCCGCGACCTGTCCGCCGGCCGGTCCGGTCGCGGCAATGACGGCGCCGGCCCGGCTGGAAGCGCAGGTCGAAAAGGTCAGCGTGCGTGCCGCCGGCCTGTGCCGACGAACCGTATGCGCTGCGCAAAACCACATCCATCTGGTGCGACGCCTGCCGGCCCGGCCTCGCGTGGACTGCAGTATGGGGGGGGTATAGGCCACAGGCGCGCTCCTCATGCGCGCTATGGAGCATCATGGCCAGGAGTATCAGCCCTTGCCGGGCTTGATCGAATTGCGCAGCGCCGTCTGCGCCACCGCGTCGAGCGCGCCGGCGACCACGGCGCCGCCGGCCACCACGCGCAGCGCGCCCTCTGCGGCCAGGCGGTCGCGCATGCGGCGGGTCATCGAGCGGGTGCTGCCGTCGGCCGCGGTGAAGAGAAAGAGGGTGCCGTGCGGGCTGGTCCAGGTGAGCTGGGTGCGCGCCGGGCGGCCGTGGTCGAGGATTTCGACCCAGGCACCGACCTCCAGCGCGAACGCGGGCGCCGGCGCGGCGGCGACAGCCGATTCCTCCGCCGCCACCGAGGCGGCCGCGGCCGAGACCGCGGCGGCCGCCGGCTGCGCGGCGGCTGCGGGGGGCGCGGGCGGCGGCTGCCGGCCGGCCGGGCCGCCGGCCTGAAACGCCCGCTGGTGCAGGCCGATCAGGCGTTCGAAGAACGCGCTGGCCTGCTGGGGCGGGTAGTCGATGGTCTTCAGGCCCTCGCGCAGCTTGGCCAGCAGGCCGGGAATCAGCCGCGTGAGGCGCGGGATGGCCGCGCGCGCCAGGTCCGGCCGGGCGCTCCAGAACAGGTTGGGCACCACGCCCGCGTAGCCGCCCGGGTCGCTGGCGCCGCCCACGCGGTCGCCCAGCCGGGCCTCGGCCATCACGTGCGACCAGGGGCCGGTGGCGAAGGCCAGCACCTCGTCGGGCACCTGGGCCGCGTCGGGCCAGGCGCGGATGTCGGCCGCGATCTTCTCGGCCAGCAGGTTGCGCTGCTCGGCATGCAGCAGCTCCTGCACGGCCTGCTCGCGCCGGGCGAGTTCCTCCGCATCCTGCGCGGCCCAGGCCCGCTGCAGGCCCTCCAGCGCGGCCTCGAAGGGCCGGGCGTCGGCGATCGGCGCGGCGGCCAGCCGGTCGACCGCCGCGCGCAGCACGCGCAGGAAGTCCCTGAAGCCCGGCGCGGCCTCGCTGTCGAAGGCCAGGCTGCGCTGCGTCATCTCGTCGAGCAGGCGGCGCGCGGGATGCTCGCGGTCGCTGAAGAAGCGCGGGTCGGCCAGCACGAGCTGCATCAGCGCCGGCTCCAGGTCCCGCACGGCCTGGCGCACGCCGGGCAGCAGGCGCTCGTCCTGGGTGATGTTCTCTGATCTTGCCCCTGATTTACGGACACCTATCTAAGCGACATTGGCCAGCTCGTACTGCTCTGGGCTGAGGTAGCCCAGGGTCGAGTGCAGCCGGATCCGATTGTAGTCAACCTCAATGTAGTCAAACACATGAGCCTTGGCCTGCTCCCGTGTGGCGAGGTGTTCACCATGGATGGCCTCGACCTTCAGACTGTGGTTCCAACTCTCCATTGCTGCGTTGTCGTAGCAGTTGCCTCTGGCACTCATGCTGGCGATCAAAGCGTATTGCTCCAACAGGGCGCGGTGCTCGCGCGAGCAGTATTGGCTACCACGGTCA
>WNDY01000049.1 GCA_009914555.1 Xylophilus sp. | reverse complement strand
GACCTGTATTCGCGTAAGGTTGTGGGCTGGTCGATGTCTGAGCGCATGACGGCTACGCTGGTTTGCGACGCGCTGCGCATGGCGCTGTTTGCTCGCAATCGGCCTCGGGGAGTGATCGTGCATACTGGCCGTGGTAGCCAATACTGCTCGCGCGAGCACCGCGCCCTGTTGGAGCAATACGCTTTGATCGCCAGCATGAGTGCCAGAGGCAACTGCTACGACAACGCAGCAATGGAGAGTTGGAACCACAGTCTGAAGGTCGAGGCCATCCATGGTGAACACCTCGCCACACGGGAGCAGGCCAAGGCTCATGTGTTTGACTACATTGAGGTTGACTACAATCGGATCCGGCTGCACTCGACCCTGGGCTACCTCAGCCCAGAGCAGTACGAGCTGGCCAATGTCGCTTAGATAGGTGTCCGTAAATCAGGGGCAAGATCACTTCCAGCCGCCCTGCCCGTCCAGCCGCAGCACGCGGGTATGGTGGCGCAGCACCGCCTCGCGGTGGGCGATGCTCACCAGCGTGGTACCGCTGGCGCGCAGTCGTTCGTAGAGCGCGGCCTCGTTGGCGCTGTCCAGGGCGCTGGTCGCCTCGTCCAGGATGACGATGCGCGGCCGGCGCACCAGCACGCGGGCGAAGGCCAGGCGCTGCTGCTCGCCGACGGACAGCAGCTTCTCCCAGTCCTGCACCGCATCGAGTCCGCCGACGTCGTCGGCCAGTGCCGGCAGATGCACCTCGCGCAGGAGTTCGAGCAGGCGGTCGTCCGACGGCGCATCGGCGCCCGCCGCGCCGCCCGGGTACAGCAGCTGACTGCGCAGCGTGCCGACCTGGATGTACGGCTGCTGCGGCAGGAAGAATATGTCTTCCACCGGCGGGGTCTGCACGGTGCCGCTGCCGGACTGCCAAAGGCCGGCGATGGCGCGCAGCAGCGAACTCTTGCCGCCGCCGCTCGGGCCGGTGATGAGCAGGCCCTCCCCCGGTTGCAGCGCCAGGCTCAGGTCCTCGACCAGCAGGCGGCCGAACTGCGGGGTGCGCAGCGTCAGGTTCTCGACGACCAGCTCCGGCCCCTGGCGGTGCTGGATCACCGACTGCGCCGCTTCCTCCGGCGGTGCCGTGGCGTCGTCGGCCGCCGCAGCCTGCGCCGGCGGCGCGGCAGGGCCGGCGGCGGCGGATGATGACGATGAGGCCGCCGGCGGCGCGCCGTCGGCCAGCACCAGCTGCGACAGCGCATGCAGCCGGTCGATGCCGGCAACAAAGCGGCTCAGGCTCTCGAAGTTGTCGACGATCAGCGAGACGGCGGCCAGCACCACGGCGAAGGCGCCGGCGGCCTCCACCGCGCGGCCCACTTCCAGTTCACCCGAGAGCACGTCGCCGGCGAGGATCACGCTCGGCACGACGAGCGTGAGCTGGCTGAACGCGCGCTGGAACAGGTTGAGCGAGCGCTGCTTGCGGATCAGCCGCGCATAGTTGTTGAACACCGCGTTGAAGCGGTGGTCGATCTGGGCGCGCTCCTGCGGCTCGCCGCGGTAGAACGCGATCGACTCGGCGTTCTCGCGCACTTTCATGAGGCCGCAGCGGAAGTCGGCCTCGCGCCGCAGCTGCCAGAAGTTCAGCCGGATCAGTGGTGCGCCGAACACGTAGAGCGCGAGGAAGGTGCCCGCGAGCGCATAGAGCGCGAGGAACAGCACCAGCGTGTGCGAGATGGACCACAGCACTGCGCTGAAGGCCACCAGCTGCATCAGCGAGCCCAGCAGGATCAGCAGGAAGTTGATCGAGCGGCCGGTGAAGGTGTTGATGTCTTCGCTGATGCGCTGGTCGGGGTTGTCGATCTCGCCGCCGGCGCCCAGCGTGTAGTAGCGCCGCGCACCGAGGTAGCCGTCGAGGAAGCGCGCGGTGAGCCAGCGCCGCCAGCGGTTGGAAAAAGCGTCGCGCATGTAGTAGTAGAGCGCATAGACCGGCGCGGCGAAGGCCAGCACGATGAGGCACATCGTCACCGCGTCCCAGAAGCGTTCGCGCTCGCGCGCGGCGAGCGCCGAGGTCATCACGCCGGTCTTCTGGTTGAGCAGCACGGCGAGCTGGGTCTCGCAGAGCATTAGCACCACGATCAGCGCGAGCAGCGCCCAGGCGGAGCGGCGCTCGCTGCCGCGCCAGTACGGCAGCGCCACGTCGAGGAAGCGCCGCCAGGCGGCAGCGGACAAGGGCGAAGGACGCCGCTGGCGGCGCGGCTCGTCGGCACCGGGTGGAGGCGACGGTGGGGAAGGCGCAGGTGCGACGGCCGCCGCAGCAGGGCTGGACATGGAGAGGTTCGGGAGCTGGCAACTTCGCCTGCCACGGACGTTACGGCGGCACCCCACGGCCGGGTTGTCGGACGGTGCCGACGGTTGCCTCAGGATACGGCCGCTTCCGCCCGCGGCTCCGGGCCCCCAGCATCGGCCGCATGGATCGTGTGTCGACCGTCCTCCGCTCGCTCGCGCATTTGGCCCGTGCCCTGGTGCTCGTGCCGGTGCTGCTTGCAGCCGGCATGCCGCAGGCCGACGATGGCGGCGCCTGGCGCGATCGCCTGGCGGCGGCCCTGGACCGGGCCGAGGCCGAAGGCCACAGCGGCCTGGGCGTCTACGTGCTGGATCTCGCTTCCGGCGAATCGGTGTCGCACCGCGGCGCCGAACGCTGGTACTTGGCCTCGATGGTCAAGGTGCCGGTGGCCATCGCGGTGCTGCGCGCCATCGAGCGCGGGCAGTTCACGCTCGACACCACGCTGCTGCTGCGCGCCGACGACTACGTGGACGGCGGCGGCACCATCAACCAGCGCGCGCCCGACACGCCGCTGTCGATCGCCGCGCTGATGGAGCAGATGATCATCCACAGCGACAACACCGCGAGCGACATGCTGATCGGCCTGGTCGGTCTCGATGCGGTCAACGCGGTGGTGGCGGAGCTGGCGCCCGAGGGCAGCATCGGCCCGGTCACGCGGCTGTCGGACGTGCGCCATCTGGTCTACGGCCGCCTGGTGCCCGATGCACTGCGCCTGGGCGGCACGGACCTGGTGGCGCTCAACCGCGTGCGCGACGACGGCGCGCGGCTGGCCCTGCTCGCGCGGCTGACCGGTACGCCGGTGGCGCACATGCGCCTGCCCAGCCTGCAGGCCGCCTACGACGGCTTCTATGCCAGCGGCCTCAACAGCGGGCGGCTCGACGGCTATGCGCAGATCCTGGTCGCGCTGCACGAGGGCCGGGCCGTGGGCCCGCGCCATACCGCCTACCTGCTCGGCCTGATGAGGCGCGTGGCTACCGGCACGCAGCGCATCCAGCCCGGCCTGCCGGCCGACGTGCGCTGGGAGCACAAGACGGGCACGCAGCGCGGCCGCTTCTGCGACGCCGGCCTGGTGCGCGCCGGCCGGGCCGACGCGCCGCGCTACGTGGCGGTCGTGGCCTGCACGCGCGGCGACCTGTCGCTCGCGCGCTCCGAACTCGCACTGCGGCGCGTGGGCGCCGCGCTCTGCCGATCCGGCCTCATCACCAATGGAGTTCCCGATGCACCTTCCTGCCCTTCGCTTCCGGCCGCGGCTGCTGCTGCCGCTGCTGCTCCTGCTGCCCGCCCTGTTCGCCGCTGAAGCGGCCCGGGCCGACGGCTGGACGCAGGCGCTGCGCACGCGGCTGGAGAAGATCGACCGCGAGACGCCCGGCACGCTCGGCGTGTACGTGAAGGACCTGGCAAGCGGCGAGGCGGTGGACTACCACGCGAGCGAGAAGTGGTACCTGAGCTCCACCGCCAAGGTGGCCGTGGCCATCGCGGTGCTGCGCGCGGTGGACGCTGGGCGCTTCAAGCTTGGCGACCAGCTGGTGCTGGAGCAGACCGACAAGGTCGACGGCTCGGGCCAACTGGTCTGGAGCAAGGTGGGCACCAGGCGCACGATCGACCAGCTGATCGACCAGATGCTCTGGCTCAGCGACAACACCGGCGCCAACATGCCGATCCGCGCGGTCGGCATCGACGAGCTGAACGCGACCGCGCAGCAGGCCATGGGCAGGGACTTCGGCCGGCTCACCGACTTCACCGAGGTGCGGCGCGCGGTCTACGACGAGTTCAGCCCGAAGACGCGGCAGCTGACCAACCAGCAGCTCGTCGAGATCGCCGGCGCGCCGATGGGGCCGCGCCGCGTGGACGCGCTGCGCCGCGCCGCCGGGCTGGCCGCCAAGGATCTGCAGGCCAGGACGATGGACGAAGCCTACGACCGCTACTACGCCAAGGGCGCCAACACCACCACGCTGGTGGCCTATGGCGGCATGCTGGAGAAGGTGGTGCGCGGCGAGCTGCTGTCGCCCGGCAGCACGCAGCGCCTGTTCACCGGCATAAAGATCGGCAAGGTGGCCGACTACCGGCTCGAAGGCGGCCTGCCGCGCGGCGTGCAGCGCATCCACAAGACCGGCACGCAGTACCGGCGCGCCTGCCACATGATGGTGGTGAACCCGCAGGACAAGGGCGCGCGCGGCGTGGTCATCGCCACCTGCGCGGCCGACATGGACGACCAGAAGGACCCGGACGTGATCTTCAGGCGCGTCGGCCTGGCGGTCAGCGAGACGCTGCTCAAGCCCGGCAGCGTCGGGCGCCAGAAGTGACCTGGAAACTCTCTCTCCCGCAGGGCGGGAGAGGGGTGTGGGGGGGGGGTGCGGGCCACACCAAGCACCCCATACTCCCGGACCTACCACTCCACTGCCGGCGTCTTGCACCGGCTGTAGACCTATACCCCATTCACCCTATCCCTCTCCCGCAAGAGGGAGCGGGAGCGGGGGCCGCTCAAGCCAGCAGCGCGTTGACGCGCTTCACGTAGGCCGCCGGATCCTCGGGCAGGCCGCCCTCGGCCAGCAGCGCCTGGTCGAACAGGATGTTGGCCAGGTCGTCGAAGCGGTCCGAGGTGTCGAGCTTCTTGACCAGCGCGTGCTCGGGGTTGAGCTCCAGCACCGGCTTGGTCTCGGGCGCAGTCTGGCCGGCCTGCTTGAGCAGGCGGGCGAACTGCGTGCTGATGCCGTGCTCCTGCACCACCAGGCAGGCCGGCGAATCGACCAGGCGCGTGGTCACGCGCACGTCCTCGGCCTTGTCCTTGAGCGCGCCCTTCAGGCGTTCGAGCAGCGGCTTGAGGTGTTCGGCCGCCTCCTCGGCCGCCTTCTTCTCGGCCTCGTCCTGGAGCTTGCCCAGATCCACCGCGCCCTTGGCCACGCTCTGCAGCGGCGTGCCGTCGAACTCGTGGAGGTAGCCCAGCGCCCATTCGTCCACGCGGTCGGCCATCAGCAGCACCTCGATGCCCTTCTTGCGGAAGACTTCGAGCTGCGGGCTGTTCTTCGCGGCAGCCAGCGAGTCGGCGGTGATGTAGTAGATGGCTTCCTGGCCGTCCTTCATGCGGCTCTTGTAGTCGGCGAACGAGACGCTGACGCTGTCGGTCGTGGTGCTGGCGAAGCGCAGCAGCCGGGCGATGCGCTCGCGGTTGCCGAAGTCCTCGCCGAGGCCCTCCTTGAGCACGGCGCCGAACTCGGCATAGAACTTCGCGTACTTGCCGCTGTCGTCGGCATGGTCGGCCGCGGCGCCGGCGGCGGTGTTGGAGCTGTCGTTCTTGTCGACCACGTCGGTGACCTCGGTCGGCTCCGGCGCCGGCGTGGCATCGCCCGAGCCGATGTCGATCTTGCCCTCGCTGCTGTCCGGAGCGGTCTTCTGCTTCTTCGCCAGGTCCTCCAGCAGCGACAGCACCCGCTTGGTCGTGCCTTCGCGGATCGCGCGCACGTCGCGGCTTTCCTGCAGCAGCTCGCGGCTCACGTTGAGCGGCAGGTCGGCCGAGTCGATCACGCCCTTGACGAAGCGCAGGTACGACGGCAGCAGCGCCTCGGCGTCGTCCATGATGAAGACGCGCTTGACATAGAGCTTCAGGCCGTTCTTGCGGTCGCGGTTCCACAGGTCGTAGGGCGCCTTGGCCGGGATGTAGAGCAGCTGGGTGTATTCGGTGCTGCCTTCGACGCGGTTGTGGCTCCAGGCCAGCGGCGCCTCGCTGTCGTGGCTGAGCTGCTTGTAGAACTCGGCGTACTGCTCCTCGCTGATGTCCTTCTTCGGCCGGGTCCAGAGCGCGCTGGCCTGGTTGACCGTCTCCCACTCGCCGGTCTTGGCCATCTCGCCGGGCTCGCCTTCCTTCTCGCTCTCCTTCCACTCCTCCTGCTCCATGAGGATCGGCAGGCTGATGTGGTCGGAATACTTGGAGATGATCTGCTTGAGCTTCCAGGCGTTGAGGTACTCGGCGGCGTCGTCGCGCAGGTGCAGCGTGATCGCGGTGCCGCGCTGGGCGCGCTCGATGGTCTCGACCTCGAAGTCGCCGGCGCCGCGGCTGGCCCAGCGCACGCCCTCGGAGGCCGGCAGGCCGGCGCGGCGCGACTCGACCGTGATGCGGTCGGCCACGATGAAGCCCGAATAGAAGCCCACGCCGAACTGGCCGATCAGCTGGCCCTGCTCGCTCGCGCTGTCCTTCTGCGCGTCGGTCAGGCGGCTCACGAAGTCCTTGGTGCCGCTCTTGGCGATGGTGCCGAGGTTGTCGATGGCCTCCTGCTGCGACAGGCCGATGCCGTTGTCGGCGATGGTGATCGTCTTGGCGGCCTTGTCGAAGGAGACGCGGACCTCGAGGTTGGGCTGGTCCTCGTAGAGCGCGGGCTTGTCGAGCGCCTCGAAGCGCAGCTTGTCGCAGGCGTCGGACGCGTTGGAGACCAGCTCGCGCAGGAAGATCTCCTTGTTGGAGTACAGCGAGTGGGTGACCAAGTGCAGCAACTGCGCGACTTCGGCCTGGAAGGAGAGGGTCTGTTTCTGGTTGCTCATGGTGTGGAGGTTCAGGTTTTCGACAGCGGCCGCGACGGGCCGGGAACAACGGGAACGCACGGCCACTTGGGGCGTGATCGGCGATTATCAACCCCCGCCTGCGGCCGCGCGGCGGCGGCAGGGACTGTCACGAACCTATGGCTGCCCGAGTCGCAGCGCGATGGAATCCGGGTTGCGGCGGCAGTCGGGCACAGCCACGACCGTGGCACATCGTGTTAGCGCGGGGGCGAAATGCTTACGGCGCAAGCAGCGCCGGCACCGCCGCGGCCAGCGCATCGACCGCCACCCGGGTGCGCAGCGGCAGCGTCCGGTCGCGCAGTGCGCCGGGACCTGCACGGCGTGCAGGCGCTCCTCCGTCCCACGGTGGAAGCGCCAGGGCTGCAGCTGGCCGTCGCGCGCATAGCCGACGAAGGCGTGGCCGCCGTGCGGCTCCAGCAGTTCGGTGAAATCGGCCGGCCGCCCCTGCGCCGCCAGCTAAGCCGGTGCCGCATAGACGCCCATCCACTGCCAGCCCAGCAGGCGCGCGGCCAGCGTGGTGCTGTCGTCGAGCACGCCGCTGCGCCGCCAGGTCGAAGCCGTCTTCGACCAGGTCCACGCGGCGGTCGCTGAAGTGCAGATCCAGCTTCAGCTGCGGATGGTCGCGGGCGAGCGCCAACAGCGCCGGCGTCAGGCAGACGCGGCCGAAGAGGGCCGGCATGGTGGCCCGCAGCGTGCCGGTGGGCGCATGGCGGCCGGCTTCGAGGGCGGCATCGGCGGCATCCAGTTCAGCGAGCGCGCGGCGGCAGCGCTCGTAGTAGGCCTGGCCGTCGTCGGTCAGGCGCTGGCTGCGGGTGGTGCGCTGGAACAGGCGCACACCCAGCCGGGATTCGAGCCGCGCGACGGCCTTGGCCACGGCCGAGCGGGTGCGGCCCAGCCGTGTGGCGGCGAGCGCGAAGCTGCGGCCTCGACGGCGGCGACGAAGGTTTCGATGCCCTGCAGGCGGTCGGCGTCGGTGCGCATGATTGGCGAAATCTGCACGCCAGCTTGGCGCATGAGATGCGCCACCGGCGCGAATCACGCGCCAATAGCATGGCCTCCTTGTTGTCCAAGGAGTGATCCATGCCCCTGCCCACCACCCTCCACCGCTGGCAGCTGGACCACACGCGGGCTCTCGGCGATCTGGTGCGGGCGGTCGATGCGACCGGGCTGCAGCCGGCCGTGGCCGCGACCTATGGCTGGGACGAGGTGCCGCAGGCCTTCGACCACCTGGCCCGCGACACGTTCGGCAAGGTCGTGGTCCGCGTGCAGGACTGAATACCCACTGGAGGTACCATGCCCAAGCCGGCGTAACTGGCCGATATCCAGCCCATACTCCTAGAAGCGCTCGTCCGGCCCCAGGTAGCGCCACTGCCCGGCCGGCAGGTTGCCGAGCACCACGCCGCCCATGCGGATGCGCTTCAAGCCGACGACGCGCAGGCCGACCTGCTCGCACATGCGGCGGATCTGGCGCTTCCTGCCTTCGGTCAGCACGAAGCGCAGCTGCTCGGGGTTCTGCCAGTCCACGCGGGCCGGCTTGAGCGGCCTGCCGTCGAGCGACAGGCCGTGGCGCAGCCGCGCCAGCTGCCCGTGCGGGAAGGCGGCCTGCACGTTCTCGGCCACGTCGCCGTACTGCACGCGCACCAGGTATTCCTTCTCGGTCGTGCCGTCCTCGCCGATCAGCGTGCGGGCCACGCGGCCGTCCTGCGTGAGCACCAGCAGGCCCACCGAGTCGATGTCGAGCCGCCCGGCCGGCGCCAGGCCGCGCAGCTGCTGCGGCGCAAAGCGGATGCGGCTCGGGTCCTCGCGCCAATGGTTGGCCGGCGTGATCAGCGTGACGGCCGGCTGGTGGCCGTCCTCGGCCTGGCCGCTGACATAGCCGACCGGCTTGTTGAGCAGGATGGTGACCTGCTGCGCCTGCTGCCCGCGGGCGCGCGGATCGACCTCGATGCGGTCGCCGGGGCCGACCTTCACGCCCATTTCGGCCGGCCGGCCGTTGACCCGCACCCAGCCCTGGGCGATCCAGTCGTCGGCCTCGCGGCGCGAGCACAGGCCCAGTTCGGCCATGCGCTTGTTCAGGCGCGAGAGTCCGTCGCCGGCGGCGGAAGGCGGAGGAGCGGCGCGGCGGAAGCGCGGCGGCGGAAAGTGGGTCATAGAGGCGTGGATTCTAGGAGTGCGGGACGCCGGAGCGTCCGGCAGCGCCGGCGGGCACAATGGCCGGCCTTGCGCCAACCGCCGGAGCCTCCACCGATGCAGCACCACGACCACAACGTCTTTCAGAACCTGCGGCGCGAGCTGGCGGACGGCCGGCGCTGGGTGGACCGCAGCATCGTGCTGGCCTATGCGGCCGCGGCCGGCCTCTGCGTGGTCTGCTTCACCCTGCTGGCCGAGCGCGCGTTCGCGCTGTTCGGCCGCGTCTATGCCTGGCATGGCGGCTGGGTCGTGCTGGCGTGGATGCCGGCTGTGACCACGGCGGTCGTCTGGGCCACGCGGCGCTGGGCGCCGGGCGCGGGCGGCGCGGGCATTCCGCAGGTGGTCGCCGCGCTGGAGGCGCCGCCGGCCGAGCCGCGCGGGCGCCTGGTCTCGCTGCGGCTGTCGCTGGCCAAGATCGTGCTGACCAGCGGCAGCTTCCTGGCCGGCCTGTCGGTGGGCCGCGAAGGGCCGTCGGTGCAGGTGGCCGCCGGCGTGATGCACCATGCGCGGCGCTGGTTCGGCCCGCAGTCGGGCATCTCGGCCCACGCGCTGCTCGTGGCCGGCGGCGCGGCCGGCATCGCCGCGGCCTTCAACGCGCCGCTGGCCGGCGTGGTGTTCGCGGTGGAGGAGCTGTCGCGCAAGCTGGAGTCGCGCTCCAGCGGGCTGATCATCGCGGCCATCGTGCTGGCCGGCCTGATGGGCGTATCGGCCTTCGGCAACCTGGCGTACTTCGGCCGCATCCAGGTGCCGCACCTGGGCTGGGCCACGCTGCTGCCGGGGCTGTGCGTGACGCTGGCCTGCGGTGTGCTGGGCGGCGTGTTCGCGCGGCTGCTGGCCGCGTCGGTGCTGGGCCGCATGGGCCGCCTCGGACAATGGCGCGCCCGCTTCCCGATCCGCTTCGCCGTCCTCGGCGCACTGGTGGTCGCGCTGATCGGCGTGCTGTCCGGCGGCGCCACGTTCGGGGCCGGCGTCGAAGGGATACGCCACCTGGTCGCCGGCGAGGGCGACGTGCCGAGTTTCTACGTGGTGCTGAAGTTTGTCGCCACCTGGCTCTCGGTCTGGGTGGGCGCCCCCGGAGGCATCTTTGCACCGTCGCTGGCCATCGGCGCCGGCGTGGGGCACGACGTGGCGCTGGCGCTGGGCTCGCCCGCGCACGTCGCGCTGATCGCGATGGGCATGGCGGCTTTCCTGGCCGCGGTGACCCAGGCACCGATGACCTCCTTCATCATCGTCATGGAGATGGTGGACGGCCATGCGATGGTGCTGAGCCTGATGGCCGCGGCCATGCTGGCCAGCCTGATCTCGCGCCTGCTGGCACAGCCGCTGTACGAGACGCTGGCGGCCTCCATGCTGCCGGCAGCGCCGCCGGCCAAGGGCTGAAGTTCAAACGCCGAAGCGCTCGCGCAGCGCGCCGCAGAACGCGGGCGTGCCGACGATGACCAGCTGTGCCGTGAACCAGCCGCCCTCGTCGTCGCGCCAGGACAGGTCGGCGTCCCAGTCGCCGCCCTCGTCGAGCGGCGCCCGACCGCCGGGGAAGGCGGCGGCGGCCCAGTCGAGCACCGTCGCCACCTCGGCGCGCAGTGCCTCGGCCTGGGCCGGGCGCACCGAGGCGAGCGCATCGAAGCTGCCGGCGCCATCGGCGTCCTCGCTGTAGTCGAAGTCCAGGTAGTCGAGCGTGGAAGAACGCATGGCGCCGATTGTCACTACTGCCGGCGCAGCCCCGGCAGGTCGATCACGCGCAGGCCGCCGTATTCCACCTTGATCAGCCCACGCTGCTGCAAGGCAGCCAGCGCCTCGTTGACCCGCTGGCGCGACAGGCCCACGAGGTAGGCCAGCTCCTGCTGCGTGATGCGCAGCAGCGGCCCCACGCCCGGGTGCAGCACCGGGTTAAACAGCGCGGCCAGGCTGTGGGCCACCTGCGCCTCGGGGTCGTGCATGCGGTCGATCTCGCGGGCGGCGATGAACTGGCCGAGCCGCTCGTTGAGCTGGTTCATCACGAAGCGGTTGAAGCCGATGGATTGGTCGAGCAGCCAGTGGAAGTCCTCCACCGGCAACCCAGCCACCACGCTGGCGCGCAGCGCCTGCACGTCGTAGCGGTAGGGCTCGCGCTTCAACACCGTGCCCTCGCCGAACCAGCCGCCGGGCGGCAGGCCGGCATAGGTGACGGCGCTGCCGTCCTGCTGGGTGCGCACCATCTTGAGCAGGCCCTCGACCACACCGAACCAGTAGGTCACCGGCCGGCCGACGCGGCACAGCAGGTCGCCGGGCAGCGCGTCGCCGACGACGATGGCGGCTTCGGCGCGCGGGCGGACCGCATCGTCGAGCACGCCGAGCCAGGGCACGCCGCGCAGTTCCTGCGGCGTGGGCGGGCGGCGGCGGGCATGCAGGGGGAGCTCCGTCATGGCGGCAGAGCGTGCCGAAAGATGGGCGGCCCCGCCTGCGGGAAAGCCCGGGGAAGGAACAACCCGCAAATTGTCAACGGCACGACAACACGGCGTCAAAGCACTGCCTACATTGCGGTCACCGGCCCGCCCAGAGGGCCACGGCGGCACCTATGCCACCGATGACAACAACCAGGAGACGGACCGCATGCAGAGCACCTTTCCCCGCCTGCTGCTCCGGCACGCCCAGCAGCGCCCCGGTGCGCCCGCGCTGCGCGAGAAGGAGTACGGCATCTGGCAGACGCTGCGCTGGCGCGACCTGGCCGCGCTGGTGGAGCAGCTCGCCTGCGGCCTGCAGCGCGCGGGCCTTGCGCGCGGCGAGCACCTGGTCGTGATCGGCGCCAACCGGCCGCGGCTCTACGCCGCCATGCTCGCGGCCCAGTCGCTCGGTGCGATCGCCGTGCCGCTCTACCAGGATGCGGCCGCGGCCGAATGCGTGTTCCCGCTCACCCATGCCGAGGTGCGCTTCGCCGTCGTCGAGGACCAGGAGCAGCTCGACAAGCTGCTGGAGATCCGCAGCGACTGCCCGCTGCTCGCGCGCATCTGGTACGACGACCCGCGCGGCCTGCGCCACTACGGCGAGCCCGGCGTGGCCGCGCTCGACGACCTGCAGGCCGAGGGCGCCCAGGCGCTGCAGCCGGGCTGGTTCGCGCAGCAGGTCGAGGCCACGCAGCCCGGGGATGTGGCCGCGATGTTCTTCACCTCGGGCACCACCGGCCGGCCCAAGGGCGTGGTGCACACCCATGCCAGCTTGCTCGACCGGGCCGAGGCCGGCGCCGAGTTCGACCGGCTGACCACGCGCGAGGAAGTGCTGGCCTACCTGCCGCCCGCGTGGATCGGCCAGAACATCTTCAGCTACGCCCAGTGGCTGGCCTGCGGCTACGTGGTCAACTGCCCCGAGGACGGCAGCACGGTGATGATCGACCTCAAGGAGGTCGGCCCGACCTACTACTTCGCGCCGCCGCGCGTGTTCGAGGCACTGCTGACCAGCGTGACCATCCGCATGGAGGATGCGGGCGCGCTCAAGCGCACGATGTTCCGCGCCTGCATGGCCCTGGCCCGGCGCGTGGGCCCGGCGCTGCGCGACGGCCAGGCCGTGGGTGCGCTCGACCGGCTCAAGTACGCGATCGGCGACTGGCTGGTCTACGGCCCGCTGCGCAACAACCTGGGCTTCTCGCGGGTGCGCGTAGCCTACACCGCGGGCGAGGCGATCGGGCCGGACCTCTTTTCCTTCTACCGCTCCATCGGCATCAACCTCAAGCAGCTCTACGGCTCCACCGAGACCGCCGTGTTCGTCTGCCTGCAGCCCGACGACGCGGCCCGCGCCGACACCGTGGGCCTGCCGATCCGCGGCGTGGAGATCAGGCTGGCCGACAACGGCGAGGTGCTGGTCAAGTCCAGCGGGCTGCTGAAGGGCTATTACAAGAACCCCGAGGCCACGGCCGAGGTGCTGACGGCCGACGGCTGGTACCGCACGAGCGACGCCGGCTTCCTCGACGCCAGCGGCCACCTCAAGATCATCGACCGCGTCAAGGACGTGGGCCGGCTGGCCGGCGGTCCGCACGACGGTGCGATGTTCGCGCCCAAGTACGTGGAGAACAAGCTCAAGTTCTTCCCGCACATCAAGGAAGCCGTGGCCTTCGGCGACGGCCGCGACCGGGTCTGCGCGATGCTCAACATCGACTTCGACGCGGTCGGCAACTGGGCCGAGCGGCGCAACCTGCCCTATGCCGGCTACCCCGACCTGGCCGGCAAGCCCGAGGTCTATGCGCTGATGCGCGAATGCGTCGAACAGGTCAATGCCGACCTCGCGGCCGATGCGCAGCTCGCCGGCTGCCAGATCCACCGCTTTCTCGTGCTGCACAAGGAACTCGACGCCGACGACGGCGAACTCACCCGCACCCACAAGGTCCGCCGCGGCTTCATCGCCGAGAAGTACGCGCCGCTGGTCGACGCGCTCTATGCCGGCCGCAGCGAGCAGTTCATCGAAACGAAGGTCACCTTCGAGGACGGCCGCAGCGGCAGCGTGAGCGCCACGCTGCGCATCGACGACGCGAAAGTCTTTCCCATGCTCAAGGAGGCCGCATGAACGCCCTGGCCGCAGCCAGATTCCAGGCGGTGGCCGAGCCGCCGCCCGCGTCCGCCACAGCGCATGCGAGTGCGCCCCTGGCCGCGCCGCGCACCGGCGAGGTGATCCTCGACGTGCGCAACATCTCGCTGTCGTTCGGCGGCGTGAAGGCGCTGACCGACATCAGCTTCGACGTGCGCGAGCACGAGATCCGCTCGATCATCGGCCCCAACGGCGCCGGCAAGAGCTCGATGCTCAACTGCATCAACGGCGTCTACCAGCCGCAGCAGGGCCAGATCACCTTCCGCGGCCGGACGTTCCGGCACATGAACAGCCGCCAGGTGGCCGAGATGGGCGTGGCGCGCACGTTCCAGAATCTCGCGCTCTTCAAGGGCATGAGCGTGGTCGACAACATCATGACCGGCCGCAACCTGCGCATGCGCACGAACCTGCTGCTGCAGGCGCTGCGCATCGGCCCGGCGCTGGCCGAGGAGGTGCGGCACCGCGCGCAGGTCGAACGCATCATCGACTTCCTGGAGATCCAGGCCTGGCGCAAGGCGCCGGTCGGCCAGCTGCCCTATGGCCTGCAGAAGCGCGTGGACCTGGGCCGGGCACTCGCGATGGAACCCCAGGTGCTGCTGCTCGACGAGCCGATGGCCGGCATGAACGTGGAGGAGAAGCAGGACATGTGCCGCTTCATCCTCGACGTGAACGCCGAGTTCGGCACCACGATCGTGCTGATCGAGCACGACATGGGCGTGGTGATGGACATCAGCGACCGCGTGGTCGTGCTGGACTACGGCAGGAAGATCGGCGACGGCACGCCGGCCGAGGTCCGTGCCAACCCCGACGTGATCAAAGCCTACCTGGGCGGAGGGCATTGAGGTGGGCTTCTTCCTCGAAACCGTGTTCGGCGGCCTGATGGTCGGCATGCTCTATGCGCTGGTGGCGCTGGGCTTCGTGCTGATCTTCAAGGCTTCCGGCGTCTTCAACTTCGCGCAGGGTGCGATGGTGCTGTTCGCGGCCTTGGCGATGGCGCGCTTCGCCGAATGGTTTCCGCAGTGGTTCGGCTTTTCCGATCCGCTGCTGGCCAACCTGCTGGCCTTCATTGCGGCGGTGGCCAGCATGGTCGCGGTGGCCTGGCTGGTGGAGCGGCTGGCGCTGCGCCGGCTGGTCAACCAGGAGGGCGTGACGCTGCTGATGGCCACGCTGGGCATCAGCTACTTCCTCGACGGCGCGGACCAGCTGCTGTTCGGCAGCGCGGCCTACAAGATCGACGTGGGCATGCCCAAGGACCCGTTGATCGTGCTGGAGAACGTGTTCGACGGCGGTCTGCTGCTGAGCAAGGAAGATCTCTATGCCGCGCTGATCGCCGCGCTCCTGGTCGCCACGCTCTCCCTCTTCTTCCAGAAGACCCGCACCGGCCGCGCGCTGCGCGCCGTGGCCGACGACCACCAGGCCGCGCAGTCCATCGGCATTCCGCTGTCGCGCATCTGGGTGATCGTCTGGTCGGTCGGCGGCTTCGTCGCGCTGGTGGCCGGCGTGATCTGGGGCAGCAAGCTCGGCGTGCAGTTCTCGATCTCGCTGGTCGCGCTCAAGGCCTTCCCGGTCGTGATCCTGGGCGGCCTCACCTCGGTGCCCGGCGCCATCGTCGGCGGCCTGCTGATCGGCGTGGGCGAGAAGCTCTCCGAGATCTACCTCGGGCCGCTCGTGGGCGGCGGCATCGAGAACTGGTTCGCCTATGTGCTGGCGCTGGGCTTCCTGCTGGTACGGCCGCAAGGTCTCTTCGGAGACAAGATCATCGACCGCGTGTAAGGGACTGCCATGTTCTACCGGGAAAACGGCCAGTTCAAGACCAGCTACCGCGCCGACCTCGCGCTGTTCCCGGTGGCGCAGGACCGCTGGGCCATGGTGGCGGCCATCGCGTTCGCCTTCGCCGTGGTGCCGGCCTTCGCGAGCGACTATGCGCTGCGCGCGGTGCTGATCCCGTTCCTGATCCTCGCGCTCGCCGCGATCGGGCTCAACATCCTCGTGGGCTACTGCGGCCAGATATCGCTGGGCAGCGGCGCCTTCATGGCCGTGGGCGCCTACGCGGCCTACAACCTGCAGGCGCGCATCGAGGGGGTGCCGCTGCCGCTCGCGCTGCTCGGCGGCGGGCTCGCGGCCACGGTCTGCGGTGTGCTGTTCGGCCTGCCGTCGCTGCGCATCCGCGGGCTCTACCTGGCGGTCGCCACGCTGGCCGCGCAGTTCTTCGTGGACTGGTTCACCAACCGCGTGAAGTGGGTGACCAACGATTCGTCCTCCGGCTCGGTCAGCGTCGGCACGCTGGACCTCTTCGGCCATGCGCTGCAGACGCCGGCGCAGAAGTACCTGCTGTGCCTGGCGCTCGTGGCCCTGTTCGCGCTGGCGGCCAAGAACCTGGTGCGCGGCGCCATCGGCCGCGAATGGATGGCCATGCGCGACATGGACGTGGCCGCCAGCGTGATCGGCATCCGCCCGGTATACGCCAAGCTCAGCGCGTTCGCGGTCAGCAGCTTCATTATCGGCGTGGCCGGTGCGCTCTGGGGCTTCGTGCACCTGGGCTCATGGGAGCCGGCGGCCTTCGGCATCGACAAGTCGTTCCAGCTGCTGTTCATGATCATCATCGGCGGCCTGGGCTCGGTCGCCGGCAGCTTCTTCGGCGCGGCCTTCATCGTGCTGCTGCCGCTGTTCCTGAACTACGTGCCGCACTGGCTGGGCCTGCCGCTGTCGACCGCGGCGGCTTCGCACATCAAGCACATGGTGTTCGGCGCGCTGATCGTCTTCTTCCTCATCGTGGAGCCGCACGGACTGGCGCGGCTCTGGTCCACCGCGCGCCAGAAGCTGCGCCTGTGGCCGTTCCCGCACTGACCCGACCGCATCCCAACCCAGGAGACACGCCATGCACCGCATCCGCACCCTCATCGCGCTCGGCGCCGCCGCCGCGGCCGCGCTCTCGGTCCAGGCCCAGCCGGCCGAGCAGTTCATCCCGCTGCTGGTCTACCGCACCGGCCAGTTCGCGCCGCTGGGCATCCCGTGGGCCGACGGCAAGCAGGACTACCTCAAGCTGGTCAACGCGCGCGACGGCGGCGTCAATGGCGTGAAGCTCACCTATGAGGAGTGCGAAACGGCCTACGACGCGGCCAAGGGCGTGGAATGCTATGAGCGGCTCAAAAGCAAGGGCGGCGGCGCCTCGGGCTTCGACACGCAGTCGACCGGCATCACCTTCGCCGTGACCGACAAGGCGTTCGTCGACAAGGTGCCGGTCGAAACGCCGGGCTACGGCCTGTCGCAGTCGGTCGACGGCACGGTGTTCCAGTGGAACTTCCCGCTGCTCGGCACCTACTGGACCGCGGCCGACGTGATGCTGCAGGACATCGCCAAGAAGGAAAAGGGCAGCCTGAAGGGCAAGAAGATCGCCTTGGTCTACCACGACAGCCCCTACGGCAAGGAGCCGATCCCACTGCTCAACAAGCGCGCGGAGGCCGAGGGCTTCACGGTGAGCCTGTTCCCGGTCACGCCGCCCGGGGTGGAGCAGAAATCCACCTGGCTGCAGATCCGCCAGCAGCGGCCCGACTACGTGCTGTTCTGGTCGGCCGGCGTGATGACGCCCGCCGGCATCCGCGAGGCCCAGGCCAGCGGCTATCCGCGCGAGAAGATCTACGGCATCTGGTGGGCCGGCTCCGACCACGACGTGAAGGACATCGGCGCCGGCGCCAAGGGCTACAACGCCATCACCATCCACAACAGCGCGGCCCGCGACAAGGTGCACGACGAGATCAGGAAGTACGTGTACGACAAGGGCCAGGGCACCGGCCCGGCCGGCGGCGTCGGCGCGATCGCGTATACGCGCGGCGTGATGATTTCGATGCTGCAGGTCGAAGCGATCCGCGCCGCGCAGGAGAAGTACGGCAAGGGCAAGACGCTCACGCCCGAGCAGGTGCGCTGGGGCTTCGAGAACCTGAACCTCACAGCCGAGCGGCTGAAGGCGCTGGGCTTCGGCGAGGTGATGCGGCCGGTCAGGACCTCGTGCCAGAACCACCTGGGCGACGACTGGGCGCGCATCGTGCAGTGGGACGGCAGCAAGTGGGAGATCAAGAGCGACTGGTACCAGGCCGACAAGACCCACATCGCGCCGCTGGTCAAGGAGTACGCGGCGAAGTACGCCAAGGACAAGAACGTCACCCCGCGAACCTGCAGTTGACATCCCCCCGAGCGGCTTCGCCGCTCCCCCCTTCTCTCTGCGCGCTGACGCGCTGCGGGAAGGGGGGCGAAGCCGGTGCGGCGGGGCGGCCCTTGCACGGCTTCTGCTGGCCTGGGCCGCGCCAGTTCCGAGCGTCGTGGCACGCCTGCATGCCAAGGAAAATCACATGACCACTGCGACAGATTCGACACCGCCACTGCTCGACGTCAACGGCATCGAGGTGATCTACCACCACGTGATCCTCGTGCTCAAGGGCGTCTCGCTGGCGGTGCCCGAGGGCGCGATCGTCGCGCTGCTCGGCGGCAACGGCGCCGGCAAGACGACCACGCTGCGCGCGATCTCCAATCTGCTCGAAAGCGAGCGCGGCGAGGTCACCAAGGGCAGCATCCGGCTGCGCGGCGAGCGCATCGAGCGCCTCTCGCCGGCCGCGCTGGTGGACCGCGGCGTGGTGCAGGTGATGGAGGGCCGCCACTGCTTCGCCCACCTCACGATCGAGGAGAACCTGCTGACCGGCGCCTACACCCGCGCGCGCGGCGAGGTTGCCGCGAACCTGGAGAAGGTCTACACCTACTTCCCGCGCCTGAAGACGCGGCGCGCGAGCCAGGCCGCCTACACCTCGGGCGGCGAGCAGCAGATGTGCGCCATCGGCCGCGCGCTGATGGCCCACCCCAAGCTGGTGCTGCTCGACGAGCCGTCGATGGGCCTGGCGCCGCAGATCGTGGAGGAAGTCTTCGCCATCGTGAAGGACCTCAACGCCCGCGAGCGCGTGACCTTCCTGCTGGCCGAGCAGAACACCGCGATGGCGCTGCGCCATGCCGATCACGGCTACATCCTCGAATCCGGCCGCGTGGTGATGGACGGCACGGCCGCCGGGCTGGCGGGCAACGAGGACGTGAAGGAGTTCTACCTCGGCATGGGCCACGCCGGGGACGAGCACGCGCGCAAGAGCTTCCGCGACGTCAAGAGCTACCGGCGCCGGAAAAGGTGGCTTGCATGACCGACGTCTACGACGACCTCGAACTGCGCAGCCCCGGCAACCGCGAGGCCGCGCTGCTGGCCGCGCTGCCGGCGCAGATCGCCCATGCGCAGGCCCGTGCGCCGGCCTTCGCCCGCATCCTGCAGGGCGTGGATGCGCAGGCGGTGCGCGACCGCGCGGCCCTGGCCACATTGCCGGTGATCCGCAAGCACGAACTGCTGGCCTTGCAGCAGACGGCGCGCGGCGCCGGCACCGGCGATGCGTTCGGCGGCTTCAGCGCCGTGGGCCGGGGCGCGGCGATGCCGCGCGTGTTCGCGAGCCCCGGGCCGATCTACGAGCCCGAGGGCGCGCGGCCCGACTACTGGCGCATGGCGCGCGCGCTCCATGCGGCCGGCTTCCGGCGCGGGCACCTCGCGCACGTGAGCTTCCGCTACCACTTCACGCCCGCCGGCGCGATGATGGAAAGCGGCGCCCATGCGCTGGGCTGCAGCGTGTTCCCGGCCGGCGTCGGCCAGACCGAGCAGCAGCTGGCCGCGCTGGCCGCGCTGGGCGCGGACGGCTACGTCGGCACACCGAGCTTCTTGAAGATCCTCCTCGACAAGGCCGCCGAGCAGGGCCTGGCGCTGCCGAAGCTGGTGCGGGCGCTGGTCTCGGGCGAGGCCTTTCCGCCATCGCTGCGCGACGCGCTGGCCGCGCGCGGCGTGCAGGCCTGCCAGTGCTACGCCACGGCCGACCTGGGCCTGATCGCCTACGAGACCGCGGCGCGCGAAGGGCTGGTGCTCGACGAGCAGGTGCTGCTGGAGATCGTACGCCCCGGCACCGGCGAGCCGGTGCCCGACGGCGAGGTCGGCGAGGTCGTCGTCACCACCTTCAACCCGGACTATCCGCTGGTGCGCTTCGGCACCGGCGACCTGTCGGCCGTGCTGCCCGGGCTCTGTCCCACCGGCCGCACCAACGTGCGCATCCGCGGCTGGATGGGCCGCGCCGACCAGACGACCAAGGTGCGCGGCATGTTCGTGCACCCGGGCCAGGTGGCCGACGTGGTGCGGCGCTTTCCCGAGATCGGCCGCGCGCGGCTCGTGGTCAGCGGCGAAGTCGCCAGCGACCGCATGCTGCTGCGGGTGGAGGTGCCCGCGGGCATGGCGCCGGGCCTGGAGGAGCGGCTCGCGCTCGCGCTGCGCGAGGTCACCAAGCTGCGCGGCGAAGTCGAGCGGGTGACGCCCGGCAGCCTTCCCAACGACGGCAAGATCATCGAGGACGCACGCAGCTACGCTTGAATATACTCCGCCCAGGACCATGCCCTGGCGGGCATAGCCCGCCCGCAGTGGGAACATAACCCAGGGGGTATCTAAAAATATCCCGATCGGGCAGCAGCACCGGGTTTTCACCGAGGCACCTCGTCAGCCATTTGTCGGGATGCGGCCACTATCATTTTTCTTTGGTCTGCGGCTTCCGGCGTCCGGAGGGCCGCACGCGGCGGGCCTTGTCGATCACTTCCCGAGGAGCAGAGAGATGAAGAAACTGTTGGCACTGGCCATCGCAGCGGCGACCGCATTCGGCGCGCAGGCGGCCGACTTCCCGGCCAAGGACCGCCCGATCACGCTGATCGTGCCGTTCGCCGCCGGCGGACCGACCGACCGCGTGGCCCGCGACCTGGCCGAGGCCCTGCGCAAGCCGCTGGGCGGCGCCAGCGTGGTGATCCACAACGCGGCCGGCGCCGGCAGCACCATTGGCATCGCCAAGGCCGCCCGCGCGCAGCCCGACGGCTACACGCTGCTGCTCACGCACATCGGCATCGCCACCGCGCCGGCGCTCTACCGCAAGCTGCCGTTCAACGTGGAAAAAGACTTCGAGTACCTCGGCATCATCAACGACGTGCCGATGACGCTGATTGCCAAGCCTTCCCTGCCGGTCAACAACTACAAGGAACTGTCGGCCTGGATCGCGCAGAACAAGGGCAAGATCAACCTCGGCAACGCCGGCCTGGGCTCGGCCTCGCACCTTTGCGGCCTGCTCTACCAGAGCGCGCTCAAGCAGGAGTTCACGACCGTGCCGTACAAGGGCACGGCGCCCGCCATCACCGACCTGATCGGCGGCCAGATCGACCTGCTGTGCGACCAGACGACCAACACCTCGCCGCAGATCGAGGGCAAGAAGGTCAAGGCGTTCGCGGTCACGACCAGGCAGCGCCTGGCCACCCCGCTCTACAAGGATCTGCCCACGCTCGACGAGGCTGGCCTCAAGGGCTTCGAGGTCACGATCTGGCACGGCCTGTACGCCCCCAAGGGCACGCCGCCGGCGGTGCTCAAGACGCTCAACGACGCGCTCAAGGTCGCGCTGAAGGACCCGGAGTTCATCAAGAAGGAAGAGGGCCTGGGCGCCGTGGTCGCCCACGACAAGCGCGTGGAGCCGGCCGAGCACAAGAAGTTCGTCCAGTCCGAGATCGCCAAGTGGGGTCCGATCATCAAGGCTGCCGGCGTGTACGCCGACTAGCCTTTCGATCATCCCCCCGAGCGGCTGTGCCGCTCCCACGCCATGCACGCTAAAGCGCCGGCCCTGCCGGCGCTTTTTCTTTGGGCATGCGCAGCGCGGGTTATCCACCTTCCTGCGCTGCGCCCGGCATCGCTACAACGGTGGCGGTCTGACGTTTTCGAAGATCACCACGGAGACAAGCCGCATGCCCTCATCCGATTTTTCGCGCACCCGCCGCCGCACCCTGCTCGGCGCCCTCGCCGCCACCGCGCTGTCCGGCCTCACGGCGGCGCAGGCCGAGACCGCCTCCTGGCCCGCCAAGCCGGTGCGCATCGTCGTGCCGTTCACACCCGGCGGCACCACCGACATCATCGCCCGCGCGGTCGCACCTGAGCTCACCAAGGCCTTCGGCCAGCCGTTCATCGTGGACAACCGGGCCGGCGCCGGCGGCAACCTGGGCGCCGAGATCGTGGCCCGCGCGCCGGCCGACGGCTACACGCTGCTGATGGGCACCGTCGGCACGCACGGCATCAACCGCGCGCTCTACGGCCGCCTGCCGTTCGACCCGATCAAGGACTTCGCGCCCGTCACGCTGGTGGCCGCCGTGCCCAACGTGATGGAGATGAACACCGAGAAGGCCCGCACGCTCGGCATCAACTCGGTGCAGGACTTCATCCGCGTGGCCAAGGAGCGGCCGGGCCGGCTCAACATGGCGTCGAGCGGCAACGGCACCTCGATCCACCTCGCGGGCGAACTCTTCAAGACGATGACCGGCACCTACATGGTCCACTTCCCGTACCGCGGCTCGGCGCCGGCGCTGCTCGACATGGTGGGCGGCAACATGGACGTGATGTTCGACAACCTGCCCTCGTCGATGCAGCAGATCAAGGCCGGCAAGCTCAAGGCGCTGGCAGTCACCAGCGCCCAGCGCTCGCCCGCGCTGCCCGACGTGCCGACGGTGGAAGAAGCCGGCGGCCCGGCACTCAAGGGCTACGAGGCGAGTTCGTGGTTCGGCCTGCTCGCGCCGGCCGGCACGCCGCCCGAGATCGTCGCGCGCATCCAGCAGGAGGTGGCGAAGTCGCTGTCGACGCCGGCGATCAAGGAAAAGCTTCAGGCCCAGGGCGCGATACCGAGCGGCAACACGCCCGCGGCCTTCGCGCAGCTCATCGACAGCGAGCACCGCAAGTGGGCCGCGGTGGTGAAGGCCTCGGGCGCCAAGGTGGACTGATGCGATTCAGTCTTCCGCGTCCGCCCGGCGGGCCGCCCGCTCCAGCAGGAAGTCGATGCAGGTGCGCACGGCCCGGGTCTGGCGGCGGTTGGGCAGGTACAGCAGGTACATGTGGGTGCCGAAGATGCTGAGGCGCCAGTCGTGCAGCGTCGCCTGCACCTCGCCGCTCGACAGCTCCTCCTGCACCACGTAGTCGGGTACCAGGCCCACGCCGAGGCCCGCGAGGATGCCCTGGCGCAGGAAGGGAAAGTGCTCGGAAATCAGCGTAGGCTCCAGCAGGATCTCCTCGCGCTCGCCGTTCCGGTAGGCCGCCAGGCGCAGCTGGCGCCCCGTCACGCCGGCGGTGATGAGCGGGCTGCCGCGCAGGTCCTGCGGCGTCTGCGGCAGGCCATTGCGCGCGGCATAGCCGCGGGACGCGCAGGCCACGTAGCGCACCGGCCCCAGGCTGCGCGCCACCACCGACGGCGGCGGCTCGGGCATCACGCGGATGGCGATGTCGACCTCGTCGCGCAGGTTGTCGGCCCGGTTCTCGAACAGCACATCGAGCACGATGCCCGGGTAGAGCTGCTTGAAGTCGATGAGCCAGGCTCCCATGACGATCTGGCCGTAGCCGCTGGGCACGCTCACGCCCACGCGGCCGCGCAGGTCCTGCCCGAGCGAGGCGATGGTCTCGCGCACCGACTGCATCTCGTCGAGGAGGGTGCGGCCGTGCTCGTAGAGCCGCAGCCCGACCTCGGTGGGCTCGACGCGGCGCGTGGTGCGGTGCACCAGCTGCAGCCCCACCGACTTCTCCAGCCGCGCGAGGTGGTAGCTCACGTTGGCGCGCGTCATCCGCAGCCGGCGCGCGGCCTGGCTGAGGTTGCCGCTGTCGATGATCTCCACCAGCAGCGTCAGTGAGCGTAGATCGAGGGAATCGTCCAATTCTGTTTGACAGTCTGTCAATGGGCGGTGGGATTGTAAAGAGTCCTTGTCGCCGCAAGAATGGACTGTGGCCGGCGCCTGCGCGCCGCCGATTCCGGAGACATGCACCCATGAGCGAATCCACTCCCGATACCGTCGTCCGCACCCGCCGCGACGGCCCTGTGCTGGTCGTCGCCATCGACCATCCGCCGGTCAACGCGCTCGGCCAGGCCGTGCGCGCCGGCCTGCTCGCCGCCATCGAACAGGCCGGCGCCGACGCTGCCGTGCAGGCGTTGCTCATCGTCGGCGCGGGCCGCACCTTCATCGCGGGCGCCGACATCCGCGAGTTCGGCAAGCCGCCGCAGCCGCCGGCGCTGCCTGACGTCTGCAACCGCATCGAGGCCTCCGGCAAGATCGTCATCGCCGCGATCCACGGCCCCGCGCTCGGCGGCGGCCTCGAGGTGGCGCTGTCGGCCCACTACCGCCTGGCGTTGCCGGGCGCGCGGCTGGGCCTGCCCGAAGTGCACCTGGGCCTGCTGCCCGGCGCCGGCGGCACCCAGCGCGCGCCGCGCCTGATGGGCGTGAAAGCTGCGGCCGAGCTCATGCTCAGCGGCAGGCACCTGTCGGCCCAGGACGCGCTGGCCGCCGGCCTGGTGGACCGGCTGGCCGACGGCGCCGACGCCACGGCCGCCGGCATCGCCTTTGCCAGCGAACTGCTGGCCGCGCAGACGCCGGTGCGCCGCACGCGCGACATCGCCATCGCCGACCGAGCCGCAGCACTCGCCGCGCTCGACGCCCTGGCTGCGGAGACCGCCAGGCAGAGCCGCGGCCTGTTCTCGCCGCTGCGGATCGTCGACGCCGTGCGCGCCGCCGTCGAGCTGCCGTTCGACGCAGGCCTCGCGCGCGAGCGGGCGCTGTTCGTCGAATGCCTCGACAGCCCGCAGCGCGCTGGGCTGGTCCATGCGTTCTTCGCCGAGCGCGAGGTCGCCAAGATCCCCGAGGCCAGGGCGGCCGCACCGCGCCGCGTCGAGCGCATCGCGGTGGTCGGCGGCGGCACCATGGGCGCGGGCATCGCCGTGGCCGCGCTCGACGCCGGGCTGCCGGTGACCATGGTCGAGCGCGACGCCGAATCGATCGCGCGCGGCCGGGCCAATGTCGCGAAGGTCTACGACGGCCTCGTCGCCAAGGGCCGCCTCACGGCCGACGGCAAGGCGGCCGTGCTGGCGCGCTACACGCCCAGCACGTCCTACGACGACGTGCGCGACGCCGACCTCGTGATCGAGGCGGTGTTCGAGGACATCGAGGTCAAGAAGGCCGTCTTCCGCGAGCTCGACGGGGTCGCGAAGCCCGGCGCGGTGCTCGCCACCAACACCTCGTACCTCGACATCGACGCGATCGCCGCAGCCACCGCGCGGCCGCAGGACGTGATCGGCCTGCACTTCTTCAGCCCGGCCCACATCATGAAGCTGCTGGAGATCGTGGTGCCGGCCAAGGTGGGCGCCGACGTGGTGGCCACGGCCTTCGAATTCGCCAGGCGGCTCAGGAAGACGCCCGTGCGCGCGGGCGTCTGCGACGGCTTCATCGGCAACCGCATCCTGGCGGTGTACAAGCAGGCGGCCGACCATCTCATGGAAGACGGTGCCAGCCCCTACGAGATCGACGAGGCGGTGCGCGGCTTCGGCTTCGCCATGGGGCCGTTCCAGGTGACCGACCTGGCCGGCGGCGACATCGGCTGGGCCACGCGCAAGCGCCGCGCGGCCACGCGCGATCCGAAGGCGCGCTACGTGGAGATCGCCGACCGCATCTGCGAGCGCGGCTGGTTCGGCCAGAAGACCGGCCGCGGCTTCTATCTCTACCCGAACGGCGCGCGCACCGGTCAGCCCGACCCCGAGGTGCTCGCCATCGTGGACGCCGAGCGTGCGAAGAAAGGCATCGTGCCGCGCCGCTTTTCGGCCGACGAGATCGTGCGCCGCTACATGGCCGCGATGGTCAACGAAGGCGCCCGGGTGCTGGAGGAAGGCATCGCGCTGCGTCCGCTCGACATCGACGTGACCTTTCTCTCGGGCTACGGCTTCCCGCGCTGGCGCGGCGGCCCCATGAAGTGGGCCGACATGCAGGGGCTCGACAAGGTGCTGGCCGACATCCGTGCATTCGCACAGGAAGACCCACTGTTCTGGCAGCCCGCGCCGCTGCTCGAAAAGCTCGTAGCCGAGGGCCGCAGCTTCGACCGCCTGAACCGGAGCGCCTGAATGCGCGAAGCCGTCATCGTCTCCACCGCCCGCACGCCGCTGGCCAAGTCGCATCGCGGCGAATTCAACGTCACGCCGGCCGCGCAGCTCGCGGCCTTCTCGGTCACCGCGGCCGTCGAGCGCTCGGGCGTCCATCCGGCGCTGGTCGAGGACCTGGTCCTCGGCTGCGGCAATCCCGACGGTTTCCAGGGCCGCAACCTGGGCCGCCAAGTGGTGCTGCGCGCCGGACTGCCGCTGGACATCGCCGGCGCCACCGTCGCGCGCTACTGCGCCTCGGGCCTGCAGTCCATTGCCATCGCGGCCGGGCGCATCGTGGCCGAGGGTGTGGACGCGATGATCGCCGGCGGCGTGGAGACCATCTCGGGCATCCGCCCCGGCAACAACCTGCCCACCGATCTGGACCCGTGGCTGGTCGAGCACCACCCTGCGCTGTTCATGGCCATGATCGATACCGCCGACGTCGTCGCCCACCGCTACGGCATCGCGCGCGAGGACCAGGACGCCTTCGCGCTGCGAAGCCAGCAGCGTACCGCCGCCGCGCAGGCGGCCGGCGTCTTCGCCGACGAGATCGTGCCCTGCGCCACCCGCATGGCCGAGCAAGACAAGGAGACCGGCGAGGTCACGCTGCGCGACGTGGTCGCCACGCGCGACAACTGCAACCGCCCGTCCACCACGCTCGACGGGCTGGCGCAGCTCGCACCCGTCAAGGGCCCGGGCCAGTTCGTCACCGCGGGCAACGCATCGCAGCTGTCCGACGGCTCCAGCGCCTGCGTGCTGGTCGAGTCCAAGGTGGCCGAGCGCCTGGGCCTCGCGCCGCTCGGTGCGTTGCGCGGCTTCGCCGTGGCCGGCTGCGAGCCCGACGAGATGGGCATCGGGCCGGTGTTCGCCGTGCCCCGCCTCCTGAAGCGCCACGGCCTCACGGTCGACGACATCGACCTCTGGGAGCTCAACAAAGCCTTCGCCTCGCAGGCGCTGTACTGCCAGCGCCGGCTCGGCATCCCCAACGAACGTCTGAACGTCAACGGCGGCGCCATCGCCATCGGCCATCCGTTCGGCATGACCGGCGCGCGCCTGGCGGGCCACATCCTGCTCGAAGGCCGGCGCCGCAAGGCCCGCGGCGAGCGGATGCGATGGGGCGTGGTGACGATGTGCATCGCCGGCGGCATGGGCGCGGCCGGCCTGTTCGAGATCTTCTGAAAGAGAACCCTACCCATGGATCTGCAATTCACTCCCCGGGAGCAGGCCTTCCGCGACGAGGTGCGCGCCTTCCTGCGCGAGAAGCTGCCCGCGCGTATCGCCCACAAGGTCCAGGCCGGCCGGCGGCTGACCAAGCAGGACCAGGAGGCATGGCATGCCATCCTCAACGAACGCGGCTGGCTGGCCAACCACTGGCCCGCGGAATACGGCGGCCCGGGCTGGAGCCCGGTCGAGAAGTTCATCTTCGACACCGAATGCGCGCTGGCCGGCGGCCCGCGCATCGTGCCCTTCGGCGTGAACATGCTGGGGCCGGTGCTCATCAAGTACGGCAGCGAGGCGCAGAAGAAGCACTGGCTGCCGCGCATCCTGAGCGGCGCCGACTGGTGGTGCCAGGGCTATTCGGAGCCCGGCGCGGGCTCGGACCTCGCCTCGGTCAAGACCACGGCGGTACGCGAAGGCGACCACTACGTCGTCAACGGCCAGAAGACCTGGACCACCCAGGGCCAGCATGCCAACATGATCTTCTGCCTGGTGCGCACCAACCGCGAGGCCAAGGCGCAGTCGGGCATCAGCTTTTTGCTGGTCGACATGGCCTCGCCCGGCGTGGAGGTGCGCCCGATCCGCACGCTCGACGGCGACCACGAGGTCAACGAGGTGTTCTTCACCGACGTGAAGGTGCCGGCCGAGAACCTCGTGGGCGAGGAGAACAAAGGTTGGACCTATGCCAAGTACCTGCTGACTTACGAGCGCACCGGCATCGCGGGCGTGGGCTTCTGCGTGGCGGCGCTGGCCAAGCTCCAGACCGTGGCCGCGCGCGTGACGAAAAACGGCCGTCCGCTGGCCGAGGACCCGCTGTTCGCCGCGCGCGTCGCCCGCGTCGAGATCGACCTGGAAAACATGAAGACCACCAACCTGCGCGTGATCGCCGCCGTGGCCGGCGGCGGCGTGCCGGGCGCGGAGAGCTCGATGCTCAAGATCCGCAGCACCGAGATCCGGCAGGAGATCCTCTCGCTGATCCGCCGCGCCGTGGGGCCTTATGCCGCGCCGTTCGTCGAGGCGGCGCAGCACGAGGGCTCCGGCGAAGCGCCGCTCGGCGACGAGGCGGCCGCCACCGCCGCGGCCCAGTACTTCAACTACCGCAAGCTGTCGATCTTCGGCGGCTCCAACGAGATCCAGAAGAACATCATCTCCAAGACCATTCTTGGTCTGTGAACGGAGAGGACCCGACATGAACTTCGTGCACACCGAAGACCGCCGCATGCTGGCGGACAGCCTGAACCGCTTCGTCGCCGAGCAGTACGGCATCGAGACCCGCAACCGGCTCGCCTACGGCGCCGAGGGCCACAGCCCCGCGCTGTATGCACGGTTCGCCGAACTCGGCGCCATCGGCGCGCTGTTTCCCGAGCAGGCCGGCGGCTTCGGCGGCGAGGGCTTCGACGTCGCCGTGGTGTTCGAAAGCCTGGGCCGCGGCCTCGTGGCCGAGCCGCTGCTCGGCGCGCTGGCCGTCGGCCGGGCGCTGGTGGAGGCCGGCAGCGCCGCGCAGCAGGAACGGCTCGCCGACATCGTCGACGGCAGCACCGTCGCGGCGCTCGCGCACGACGAGCCGGGCAGCCACTACGAACTGGCCGACGTCGCCGCCACCGCCGCGCGCAGCGGCGACGGCTGGACCATCGACGGCGCCAAGGCGGCGGTTGCCTTCGGCGAGCAGGCCGATCTGCTGCTGGTGTCGGCACGCACCGCGGGCAGCCAGTGCGACGAAGCCGGCATCAGCCTGTTCCTCGTCGACGGCGAGACGGCCGGGATCGCGCGACGCGGCTACGGCCGCATCGACGGCGGCCGCGCGGCCGAACTTGCGTTCTCCCAGGTGCAGGTCGGCGCCGGGGCGCTGCTCGGCCGCGAAGGCGAAGGGCGCGCGCTGCTGGAGCGCATCAGCGGCTATGCCGTGCTCGCGCTGTGCGCCGAAAGCCTCGGCGCGATGGACGTGGCCAAGGACCAGACGCTCGACTACCTGCGCACGCGCCGCCAGTTCGGCGTGCCGATCGGCAGCTTCCAGGCGCTGCAGCACCGCATGGCCGACCTGCTGCTGGAGGTGGAGCAGGCCCGCTCGGCCGTCATCAACGCGGCCGCGGCCATCGACGGGGCGGACCGCGTGGCGCGCGAGAAGGCGCTGTCGGCCGCCAAGTTCAGCATCGGCCGCATCGGCACGCTGGTGGCCGAGGAGAGCATCCAGCTGCACGGCGGCATCGGCATGACCTGGGAGCTGCCGCTGTCGCACTATGCCAAGCGCCTCGTGATGATCGATCACCAGTTCGGCGACGAGGACCACCACCTCGCACGCTACATTGCGCTCGGCCGCGAAGAATGACGCCACGGCCGCATCGGGCGGCACGGCGAGGAGACAGACAACCATGACCCACCCATCCGAGGGCGGCGACGCCATCGACTTTCCGCTCGAAGGCGTGCGCGTGCTCGACCTCTCGCGCGTGTTCGCCGGCCCGCTGTGCGGCCAGGTGCTGGCCGACTTCGGTGCCGAGGTCGTCAAGGTCGAACACCCGGGCCGCGGCGACGACACGCGCGACTGGGGCCTGCGCATCGGCAGGACCGAGACGACCTACTACAACAGCATGAACCGCAGCAAGCGGTCCGTCACGATCGACCTGCAGACGCCCGAAGGCGTGAAGATCGTGCACGACCTGCTGCCGCAGTTCGACGTGGTCATCCACAACTTCAAAACCGGCGGCGCCGAGAAGCTGGGCCTGGGCTACGAGCAGCTCAAGGCGATCAAGCCTGCGCTGGTCTACTGCGCCGTGGCCGGCTACGACACCCGCGGCCCCGAGGCCGCGCGCCCCGGCTACGACCTCGTGATCCAGGGCGAGGCCGGCCTCATGGCGCTCAACGGCGAGGCAGACACGCCGCCGCTGAAGTTCGGCGTGGCCGTCGTGGACCTGATGACCGGCATGTATGCCGCGCAGGCCGTGCTCGCCGCGCTGTTCCGCCGCGAACGCACCGGCCGGGGCCGACTCATCGAGATGGCGCTGTACGACTGCGGCCTGATGATCACCGGCTACTATGGCCTCGACGCCCTCAAGCTCGGCCACGATCCGGCGCGCTACGGCAACGCCCATCCGTCCATCGTGCCCTACGGCATGTACGAGTCGGCCGACGGCCCGCTGATCATCGCCGTGGGCAACAACGCGCAGTTCGACAAGTTCTGCCGCCAGGTCATCGAGCGGCCCGACATCGTGGAGGATCCGCGCTTCTGCACCAACGTGGAGCGGGCGAAGAACCGCCGCGAACTCGGCCCGCTGCTCGCCGCGCTGATCCGCACCTTCCCGCGCGCGCTGCTGCTGGAACGCCTCGCGGCCGCCGGCATTCCCTGCGGCCAGGTGGCCGGCCTGCACGAGGCCCTGACCAGCGAGCGCACGCGCCGCGGCGGGCTGGTGCAGGACATGCCGCATCCCCTGGTCGGCACCACGCCGGTGTTCGCGCCGCCCTACCGCCTGGACGGCCGGCGCCTGCCGATCCGCAACGCGCCGCCGACGCTCGGCGAAGGCACGCGCGAGGTGCTGCAGCGCCTGCTGTCCCTCGACGATGCGCAGCTGCAAGCACTGCAGGCCCAGGGCGTGTTGAGCCTGCCCTCTTGACTATCCATACCAACTCCAGGAGACAGACATGCAGACCTCTCTTCGGCGCCGCAGCCTGCTGGCGGCGGTTGCCGCGCTCGGCGCGGGCACGCCCGCATGGGCGCAGGAGTACCCGAGTCGGCCCATCACCCTGATCGTGCCCTTCCCGGCCGGCGGCCCCACCGACCGCCACCTGCGCACGCTGGCGGACATCGCGGGCAAGCACCTGGGCCAGCCCATCGTCGTCGACAACAAGCCCGGGGCCGGAGGTACCCTGGGACCGGGCACCATGGCACGCACTGCACGGCCCGACGGCTACACCGTCACCCAGTTCCCCATGTCCATGCTGCGCATGGCGCACATGCAGAAGACGGCATGGAACCCGCTGACCGACTTCACCTACATCATCGGCCTCTCGGGCTATACGTTCGGCGTGGCGGTCCGGGCGGACTCGCCCTACCGCAGTTTCAGCGACTACATCGCCGCCGCGCGCAAGAACCCGGGCAGGATCGACTACGGCTCCACCGGCATCGGCTCGTCGCCACACCTGCTGATGGAGGAGCTGGCAGAGAACGCCAAGGTCACGCTCAACCACGTGCCGTTCAAGGGCGACGCCGATCTCCAGCAGGCGCTGCTGGGCGGCCACCTGGCCGCGGAGAGCGGCGCATCCGGCTGGGAAGCCTATGTGGACAGCGGCCAGATGCGTCTGCTCGTCACCTTCGGCGAAAAGCGCACACCGCGCTGGCACGGCGTGCCCACGGCCCAGGAACTGGGCTACGGCGTGGTCTCGGTCTCGCCCTACGGCCTGGCCGGCCCCAAGGGCATGGACCCGGCCGTTGTCCAGAAACTGCACGACGCCTTCAAGAAGGCGATGGACGATCCGCGCCATGTGGAGGTGCTCCGGCAGCTCAACCAAGATGCGTGGTATCGCTCGGGCGCGGACTATGCACGGTGGGCCAGGGAAGCGTATGCCAAGGACAAGGTGCTGATCGAGCGCCTGGGTCTGGCCGCCAAATAGGCATTCATCAGCAGCAAAGGCAGAACATGAAGATCCTGGTTCCCGTCAAGCGAGTGGTCGACAAAGACATCAAGGTGCGCGTCAAGAGCGACGGCAGCGGCGTGGAGACGGCCAACGTCAAGCACAGCCTCAACCCGTTCGACGAAATCGCGAT
>WNDY01000048.1 GCA_009914555.1 Xylophilus sp. | reverse complement strand
TTGGGGATCGTGGGCAACGCCGCCGTTCGGGCGGCTATCGCTGCGTTCTTCGTTTTCGTCTTGCTCGTCGGCATACATGCTCCTCATTGACATGCTATGCCTCACACACAAAATTTCGGACAGGCTCGAAGTGCCGCCTTCCAGTCCATCCGTGCCGCAGGGTTCTTGCAGAACCTTCAATTCCTTGTCTTGAAAATGGGTTTGCAGCGCCCATGTGGCGCTTGTCGCGCCCCCGGCGCCCGTTCACCCACTTCCTTCATCGCCCTAGAAACGCATGACCGAACCGCAATCCACCCCCTCCCCGCAGCCGGCAGACGCCGCCGCCCAGAGCCCGGAAGAACTGGAAGCGGCGCTGCACGCCCACACGGCCGACGAGATCGCCCGTCTGCAAGGCGAACTGGCCACGCTCCAGAGCAAGAGCGCCGATCTGGCCGACCAGTACCTGCGCGCCAAGGCCGAGGCCGAGAACGCCCGCCGCCGTGCCGAGGAAGACGTCGCCAAGGCCCGCAAGTTCGGGATCGAGGGCTTCGCCGAAGCCCTGTTGCCGGTGATCGACAGCCTCGAAGCGGCCCTGGCCATCAAGGAAGCCACGCCCGAACAGCTGCGCGAAGGCTCCGACGCCACGCTGCGCCAGCTCGTCTCGGCATTGGAGCGCAACAAGGTCACGGCGATCGCGCCGGCGGCCGGAGCCAAATTCGACCCGCACCAGCACCAGGCGATCAGCGTGGTGCCGGCCGAGCAGGAGCCCAACACCGTCGTCGGTGTTCTGCAAAAGGGCTACGTGATCGCCGACCGCGTGCTGCGTCCGGCCCTCGTGACCGTGACCGCTCCCAAGTAAGCCCCACAGCCCCTTGAAACGGTCAAAGTTATCCACAACTCGTACACCATCCAAACCATTGCAGTCGCTGGAGAAGAAACATGGGAAAAATCATCGGTATCGACCTGGGCACCACCAACAGCTGCGTGTCCGTCCTCGAAGGCAACACGCCTAAAGTCATCGAGAACGCCGAAGGCGCGCGCACCACGCCGTCGATCATCGCGTACCAGGAAGATGGCGAGATCCTCGTCGGCGCCTCGGCCAAGCGCCAGGCGGTGACGAACCCGAAGAACACGCTCTACGCCGTCAAGCGCCTGATCGGCCGCAAGTTCACCGAGAAGGAAGTGCAGAAGGACATCGACCTGATGCCCTACACCATCGCCGCTGCCGACAACGGCGACGCCTGGGTGGAAGTGCGCGGCAAGAAACTCGCGCCGCCGCAGGTCAGCGCCGAAGTGCTGCGCAAGATGAAGAAGACGGCCGAGGACTACCTCGGCGAGCCGGTGACCGAGGCGGTCATCACCGTGCCCGCGTACTTCAACGACGCCCAGCGCCAAGCCACCAAGGACGCCGGCCGCATCGCGGGCCTCGACGTCAAGCGCATCATCAACGAGCCGACCGCCGCCGCGCTGGCCTTCGGCCTCGACAAGAAGGACAAGGGCGACCGCAAGATCGCTGTGTACGACCTGGGCGGCGGCACGTTCGACGTCTCGATCATCGAGATCGCCGACGTGGACGGCGAAAAGCAGTTCGAGGTGCTGTCGACCAACGGCGACACCTTCCTCGGCGGCGAGGACTTCGACCAGCGCGTGATCGACTACATCATCACCGAGTTCAAGAAGGAACAGGGCGTCGACCTGAGCAAGGACGTGCTGGCCCTCCAGCGCCTGAAGGAAGCCGCCGAGAAGGCCAAGATCGAGCTGTCGTCCTCGGCCGCGACCGACATCAACCTGCCCTACATCACCGCCGACGCCTCGGGCCCGAAGCACCTGAACATCAAGCTCACGCGCGCCAAGCTCGAAAGCCTAGTCGAGGAGCTGGTCGAGCGCACCATCGCACCCTGCCGCACGGCCATCAAGGACGCCGGCATCAGTGTCTCCGACATCGACCACGTGATCCTGGTCGGCGGCCAGACCCGCATGCCCAAGGTGCAGGAGAAGGTCAAGGAGTTCTTCGGCAAGGAGCCGCGCAAGGACGTGAACCCCGACGAAGCCGTGGCCGTCGGCGCCGCGATCCAGGGCCAAGTGCTCTCGGGCGACCGCAAGGACGTGCTGCTGCTCGACGTGACCCCGCTGTCGCTGGGCATCGAGACGCTGGGCGGCGTGATGACCAAGATGATCTCGAAGAACACCACGATCCCGACGAAGTTCGCGCAGACCTTCTCGACCGCCGACGACAACCAGCCGGCCGTGACGATCAAGGTGTTCCAGGGCGAGCGCGAGCTGGCCTCGGCCAACAAGCTGCTCGGCGAGTTCAACCTCGAAGGCATCGCGCCGGCGCCGCGCGGCACACCGCAGATCGAGGTCTCGTTCGACATCGACGCCAACGGCATCCTGCACGTGGGCGCCAAGGACAAGGCCACCGGCAAGGAAAACAAGATCACCATCAAGGCCAACTCGGGCATCTCCGAGGAGGAGATCCAGCGCATGGTGAAGGACGCCGAGCTCAACGCCGCCGAGGACAAGAAGAAGGTCGAGCTGGTGCAGGCCCGCAACCAGGGCGAGGCCACGCTGCACAGCGTGAGGAAGAGCCTCGGCGAGCACGGCGACAAGCTCGATGCGGCCGAGAAGGGGAAGGTCGAGGCCGCTGCCAAGGAGCTGGAAGAAGCGCTCAAGGGCGAGGACAAGGACGTCATCGAGGCCAAGTCCACCGCGCTGCTGACCGCCAGCCAGGTGCTCGGCGAGAAGATCTACGGTGACGCGGCCCAGGCGGCGCAGGCCGCCCAGGCTGGCGCAACCGGCGGCGCGGGCGCCCAGACCGATGCCGGCGCGGCCCGCCCGGCCGACGACAACGTCGTCGACGCCGAGGTCAAGGAAGTCAAGAAGGGCTGACGCCGCCGCCCCTGCCTTCGCCGCGCGGCGGCCCCACCGGGCTGCCGCGCGGCGCTTCCGTTCCACGGGGGCCACAGACGCCTCCCTGAAGAAAGATCATGGCCAAAAGAGATTACTACGAGGTTCTGGGCGTGCCCAAGAATGCCTCGGACGACGAGATCAAGAAGGCGTATCGCAAGCTCGCGATGAAGCACCACCCCGACCGCCACCAGGGTGAGGCGGGCAAGATGGCCGAGGAGAAGTTCAAGGAGGCCAAGGAGGCCTACGAGATGCTCTCGGATGCGCAGAAACGCGCGGCGTATGACCAGTACGGCCACGCCGGCGTCGCTTCGAACCGCGGCGGCGGCGAGGGCTTCAACGGCGGCTTCGCCGAGGCCTTCGGCGACATCTTCGGCGAGATGTTCGGCGGCGGGCGGCGCGGCGCGGGCGGCCGGCAGGTCTACCGCGGCAGCGACCTGAGCTACGCGATGGAGATCACGCTGGAGGAAGCCGCGCGCGGCAAGGATGCGCAGATCCGCATCCCGAGCTGGGAGGACTGCGAGACCTGCCACGGCAGCGGCGCCAAGCCCGGCACCAGCGCCAAGACCTGTAGCGCCTGCGGCGGCACCGGCACGGTGCAGATGCGCCAGGGCTTCTTCAGCGTGCAGCAGACCTGCCCGCACTGCCGTGGCACCGGCAGGATCATCCCCGAGCCCTGCCCCGCCTGCCACGGCCAGGGCAAGCTCAAGCGTCAGAAGACGCTGGAGGTGAAAATTCCCGCCGGCATCGACGACGGCATGCGCATCCGCAGCGTGGGCAACGGCGAGCCCGGCACCAACGGCGGGCCGCCCGGCGACCTGTATATCGAGATCCGCACGAAGAAGCATGACATCTTCGAGCGCGACGGCGACGACCTGCACTGCGAGGTGCCGGTCAGCTTCATCACCGCCGCGCTCGGCGGCGAGATCGAGGTGCCGACGCTGGCCGGCAAGGCCGCGATCGACATCCCCGAGGGCACCCAGCACGGCAAGCAGTTCCGCCTGCGCGGCAAGGGCATCAAGGGCGTGCGGTCGAGCTATCCCGGCGACCTGTACTGCCACATCGCGGTGGAGACGCCGGTCAAGCTCACCGAGCACCAGCGCAAGCTGCTGCGCGAGCTCGACGAGTCGCTCAAGAAGGGCGGCGCCCGCCACTCGCCGACCGGCGAGAGCTGGACGGACCGGCTGAAGAGCTTCTTCAGCTGAATACGCCCCCTGGCAGCAACGCCTGGCCTGCTCCCTGAGCGCGCCAGGCGTTCGTACACCTGGAGGGTATGTGGCGAGGCGCTATTCGGGCTGAATGTTCGCCTCCTTGATGACCTTGCTCCAGCGCGCCACCTCGTCGCGGATCTGCGCGCGCGCCTGCTCCGGCGTGGTGTAGACCGGCACCGCGCCCTGGGCGACGAGCGCGTCCTTCACGTCCTGCTGCGCGAGGATGCCCTTGAGCGCGGCGCTGAGCTTGGCGACGATGGGCGCCGGCGTGCCCGCGGGCGCGAGCAGGCCGAACATCGAGCTCACCTCGAAGCCCGCGAGCCCCGCTTCTGCCGCGGTCGGCACATCGGGCAGCGCGGCCACGCGCTGCGGCGTGGTCGTGGCCAGCGCGCGCAGGCGGCCGCCCCTGATGAACGACTGCGTGGCCGGCAGCGTGTCGAACACCACGTCCACCTGCCCGCCCATGAGGTCATTGAGCGCCGGGCTGCTGCCCTTGTAGGGCACGTGGACGATCTTCACGCCGGCCTGCCGCTTGAACAGCTCGGCCGCGAGATGCTGTGGCGAGCCGTTGCCCGAGGAGCCGTAGTTGAGCCCGTCGGGCTTGCTCTTGGCCAGCGCGATGAACTCCGCGAGGTTCTTCGCCTGGACCGACGGACCCACGGTCACGACCAGCGGCACGCGGCCGACGATCGAGATCGGCGCGAAGCTCTTCTCCATGTCGAAGCCGGCGGTCGCGGCCTGCAGCACGCTGTTGATCGAATGGCTGGTCAGCGCGCCGAGCAGCAGCGTGTAGCCGTCGGGCTTCTCCTTGGCGACCGCCGCGGCGCCGAGATTGCCGGCCGCGCCGGCCTTGTTCTCGACCACCACCGGCTGGCCGAGCGCGGTGCCGAGCTTCTGGCCGACCACGCGGCCGATCACGTCGGTCGCGCCGCCGGGCGTATAGGGAACGACGAGCCGGATCGGCCGCTCGGGCCAAGCCGCGTCGTTGGCGCGGGCCGGCAGCGCGGCAGCGCCAAGGCCGGCGGCCAGCGCGGCCGCGAGCAGGCAGCGCCGCCCGGCACGGGTCGCAGGGGGAAGGGATTGCACGATGGGCTCCTTGGTTGTCGTTGCGAAATGGACACATGTGCCGGCCCCGCCGCGGTCACACCCATCGGAATCTAGTCAATTATATTATTAATAATATAGGTGATAACACCGACGACAAGAAGTGCCGGGCCGTCCTATCCTGCGGCTCGGGCCGGGCTCCACGCAGGGAGCACCACCGCCTTCCCCCGACCTTCCGCACGCCATGACCGACTCCGACACTTCCGACGGCGCCGCCCCGCGCCACGACATCGCCCCAGCCGACGCCGCCACCGGCATCTCCAAGGGCCTCACCAACTACGGCGACCGCGGCTTCTCGCTGTTCCTGCGCAAAGCCTTCATCAAGGGCGCGGGCTACACCGACTCCGCACTGGACCGACCGGTCATCGGCATCACCAACACCGGCAGCAGCTACAACCCCTGCCACGGCAACGCACCGCAACTCATCGAGGCGGTCAAGCGCGGCATCCTGCTGGCCGGCGGGTTGCCGATGGACTTCCCGACGATCTCGATCCACGAGAGCTTCTCGCAGCCCACGAGCATGTACCTGCGCAACCTCATGTCGATGGACACCGAGGAGCTCATCCGCGCGCAGCCGATGGACGCGGTCGTGCTCATCGGCGGCTGCGACAAGACCGTGCCGGCGCAGCTCATGGGCGCGGCCTCGGCCGGCATTCCGGCGATCCAGCTCATCACCGGCTCGATGCTCACCGGCAGCCACCGCAGCGAGCGCGTGGGCGCCTGCACCGACTGCCGCCGCTACTGGGGCAGGTTCCGCGCCGAGGAGATCGATGCCGCCGAAATTTCCGAGGTCAACGACCAGCTCGTCGCGAGCGTGGGCACCTGCTCGGTCATGGGCACGGCCAGCACCATGGCCTGCATCGCCGAGGCGCTCGGCATGACGGTGCCCGGCGGCGCCTCGCCGCCCGCGGTGACGGCCGACCGCATCCGCATCGCCGAGCAGACCGGCACCGAGGCCGTGCGCATCGCGCGCGAGCACCTGACCGTCGACAGGATCCTCACGCCCGCCGCGTTCGAGAACGCGCTGCGCGTGCTACTCGCGATCGGCGGCTCGACCAACGGCATCGTCCACCTTGCGGCCATCGCGGGCCGCGTGGGCTACGACATCGACTTCGAGGCGCTCGACCGCATGGGCCGCGAGACGCCGGTACTGCTCGACCTCAAGCCCTCGGGCGACCACTACATGGAGGACTTCCACCATGCCGGCGGCATGGCCACCCTGCTGCGCGAATTGAAGCCGCTGCTCAACCTCGACGCGCTCACCGTCACCGGCCGCACGCTCGGCGAGGAGATTGAGCGCGCCGGCCCGGGTTTCGCGCAGGACGTGGTGCGCCCGCGCAGCAATCCGATCTACCCGCAGGGCGGCATCGCGGTGCTGCGCGGCAACCTCGCGCCGGGCGGCGCGATCATCAAGCAGTCGGCCGCGCATCCGAAGCTCATGGAGCACGAAGGCCGCGCCGTGGTGTTCGAGAACGCGGCCGACCTGGCCGAGCGCATCGACCGCGACGACCTCGACGTGACGGCCGACGACATCCTCGTGCTCAAGAACATCGGCCCCAAAGGCGCTCCGGGCATGCCCGAGGCCGGCTACATCCCGATCCCGCGCAAGCTCGCGCGCGCCGGCGTGAAGGACATCGTGCGCATCTCCGACGGGCGCATGAGCGGCACGGCGTTCGGCACCATCGTGCTGCACGTCACGCCCGAGGCGGCCATCGGCGGGCCGCTGGCCTATGTCAGGAACGGCGACCGCATCCGCCTGAGCGTGAAGAACCGCGAGATCGCCCTGCTGGTCGGCGACGAAGAACTGGCCCGCCGCGCGGAAGACAAGCCGGTCGCCGTGCCGACGGCCGAGCGCGGCTACCGCACGCTGTTCCTCACCACGGTCAACCAGGCCGACCAGGGCGTGGATTTCGACTTCCTGCGGGCTGTGGAGGCGCGCGGCAGCGTGCCGAGCGTCGATCCATCGCGCGGCAGCGTGCCGGGCGCCAAGGGATGAACCCTGCCGGCGCGTCGGCCACAATGGCGGCCTTTCCCATCCGCCCATGCCAGCGCGCCGATGTCCGTTTTGCCCGCTTCCCTCCTGCTCTCCGACCACCACGAAGACCCGGCCGCCCCGGCCGATGCGCTCGGCGCGATGGTCGCCGCGCTCGAGGAAGACGTGGTCTTCGGCCGGCTGCATCCGCGCGAGCGGCTGGTGGAGGACGAGCTCATGGAGCGCTTCGGCGTCAAGCGCCATGTCGCGCGCGAAGCGTTGGCCGCGCTCGACCGCATGGGCCTCGTGGAGCGGCGCAAGAACGTCGGCGCGCTGGTGCGCTCGTTCTCGGTGCAGGAGGTCGAGGAGCTCTACGAACTGCGCGGCCTGCTCGAAACCGAGGCCGCGCGCCGCATCGCGCTGCCAGCGGCGGCCGCGCGGCTCGACCGGCTCGTCGCGATCCAGCAGCGCCACGACGCGGCCGTGGCCGCGGGCGATGCGCGCCGGGTGTTCCGTACCAACCTCGCCTTCCACGAGGAGCTGTTCAGCCTCGCGGGCAACGAGACGCTGCGCCAGGCGATCGCCGAATATGCGCGGCAGACGCATCCGATCCGCTTCGCCTCCCTCGTCTCGGCCGGCTACCGCGAACGCGCGCGGCAGGAGCACTGGCAGATGATCGAGGCGCTGCGCGCGGGCGACCGCGACAGCCTCGTGGCGCTCTGTGCGGCGCACCTGCTGCCGTCGCGCGATGCCTACCTTGATGCGCAGCGGCAGCGGCTCTGAGCAATACACCCCCCATTATCATCTCACAGCGCTTTCCATATAATAGCTGCAGCGATATACTCCCTACCCATAAAAACGCTCCCGCACCTGGCACGCCGTCGCCAGCGGTCGGCCGAGCACGGCCGCCGCCTCGCCCGCCTGCCGCACGAGCGCCGCGTTGTCCGGCGCGCGGCTGCCGTCGCGCAGCAGCAGGTTGTTCTCGAAGCCCACGCGCACATGGCCGCCGAGCGCCGCTGCCGCGGTGGCGCAGTCATGCTCGGCCGCCCCGAAGGCGCAGATGGCCCAGGGCTCGCCGCCGCCCTCGTGCGCGGCGAGGAAGGGGACGAGCGCGCGCGGGTCCGACACCTGCCCGGCGGTGTAGCGGCCCAGCACGAACAGCAGGAACCACGGCGCCTCGGGCACGACGCCAGCCGCGCGCAGCGCCTGCCAGCGCCGCAGGTCGGCCACGTCGTAGAGGATGACCTGCGCCATCACGCGCTCGCGCGCGAGCCAGCCGAAGAATTCCGCGAGCCCGGCCTCGCCGACCTCGGGCTGGTCGACCTCGCGCAGGCCGACCGAGACCGCCTCGGGCCGCAGCGCACGCACCGTGGCGATCTGCGCGGGCGCCGCGTACACGCCGGCGGCCTCGCTCGTGACCTGCAGCACCATCTCGCGGCCCACGGCGCGTTCGACCACGCGCAGCGCCTCGCGGTAGCCCTCCACGTCGAGGCTGTGGCTGCCGTCGGGACGCCGGATGTGCATGTGCAGCATGGCGGCGCCCGCGTCGAGGCAGGCGCGCGCGGTCCGTGCCAGCGCCTCGACCGTGAGCGGCAGGGCGGGGTGGTCGGCCGCCTGCTTGTACGCGCCGTTGGGCGCGACGGTGAGGATCAGCGGATCGGTCATGCGTCGCTCCGGTCGACCGGCGGCAGCTCGCCGGCCAGCAGCGCGAGGCCCTGGCGCAGCAGCGCGTCGTAGCGCGCGCGCTCGGCCCGCCGCTTCTCTTCGGGCCAGTCGAAGAAGCCGCGGCCGGTCTTCATGCCGAGGTCGCCGCGTTCCACACGCTCGCGCAGCGCACGCGCCGGCTCGGTGGTGTTGGAGAGCGTCGGGTACATCGTGGCCGCCGCCGCGCAGTGCACTTCGATGCCTGCATGGTCGCGCTGCAGCACCGGCCCGGCCGCGAGGTAGCGGAAGCCGAAGCCGAAGCGCACCGCCGCGTCCACGTCCTCGGGCGAGGCCACGCCCTCGTCGATCAGCGCGAACGCCTCGCGCGAGAGCGCATGCTGCAGCCGGTTGGCAAGAAAGCCCGGCTTGTCCTTCTTCACGCGCACCGGCACGCTGCCGCAGCCGCGCATGAAATCGCTCAGCCAATCGGCGCGCGCCGCGTCGCTGCGCGGCCCGAGCACGACTTCGACCAGCGGCACGAGGTGCGCCGGCATGAAGAAGTGCAGGCCGAGCATGCGCGCGGCAGTCTCCAGCCCCTCAGCGATCGCGCCGATCGGAAAACTGGAGGAATTGCTCGCGAGCACCGCGCCGGCCGGCGCATGGCGCTCCAGTTCGGCGAACAGCGCCTGCTTGGCATCGAGCCGCTCGGTGATGCATTCGACGACCAGCACGGTGCCGGCCCAGTCCACCTCGGCCAGCGCGGCCACGGTGGCGATGCGGGCAGCGCGGCGCTCCAGGCCGGCGGCGGCCAGCTCGGCGCGCACATGCGGCGCGATCCGCTCGCGCTGGGCGGCCGCGGGCTCGACGATGGTGACCGAGGCGCCGCCGCGCGCGAGCACCACGGCCACGTCGGCGCCCATGGTGCCGCCGCCCACGACGACGGTGCGTGCGCCGCGCGGCGCCGCAGGAGAGGGGGAGGAGGAGGAGGTCAAGCACTGTCTCCAGTGAACGATGCGGCGCAGTCTAGGCGGCCCGCATTGCGCAGTCCAACGGATTTTTCCCATAGACTGATCGCCCATGACGATCAATTGGTCCGCCCGCGAACTCGACGTGCTCCTCGCGCTGGCCGAGACGCTGAGCTTTCGCCGCACCGCGCAGCGGATGCACCTGTCGCAGTCGGCCGTTTCGGGCATCGTCGCCCGGCTGGAGGAGACGCTCGGCGCACGGCTGTTCGACCGCAGCACCCGCAGCGTCGCGCCGACCGAGGCCGGCCGGGTGCTCGCTGAGCAGGCCCGCTTCCTGCGCCACCAGATGGACGAGACCGCGCGCCGCGTGCGCGCCGTGGCCGAAGTGCAGACCGGCCGGCTCGCGCTCGCCGCCCTGCCCTCGCTGGCCGCGGGCGTGGTGCCGCGCGCCTTCGCCCGCTTCGCGGCCGCGCATCCCGGCGTGCAGCTCGAGCTGTTCGACAGCCTCGCCGGGCCGGCCTGCGAGATGGTGCGCGCCGGCCGCGTCGATTTCGCGCTCACGGCGGCCAACCCGGCCTATGCCGACCTCGACTGGGCGCCGCTCGCGGCCGACACCTTCGTGCTGCTGGTGCCGGCGGCCCATGTGCTCGCGCAGGACGCGGCCGCGCCGCTGCGCTGGACGGAGGCGACCGACTGGCCGCACATCTCGATGCCGGCCGGCACCAGCGTGCGCCAGTACGTCGACGCGGCGCTGCTCGGCCACCGCATCCGCTTCGCGCCACGCTACGAGGTGGAGCACCTGGCCACCATCGCGGCCCTGGTGGCCGCCGGGCTCGGCGTGGCCGCGCTGCCGGCGCTCGCGGCCGCGGTTGCGCAGCGCGGCGGCGGCACGGCGCAGCGGCCGCTCGACGGCCCGCCGGTGCGCCGGCCGATCGGCCTGGTCACGCTGCGCGGCCGGGCGCCGTCGCCGGCCGCGGCGCGCATGGTGGAGTTGCTGGCCGCCGAGATGGCAGCCGCCTGAATGGCGGCCGGGGCCGCCGCGGTCCGGTCAGTTGGCCGGCTTGCCGCCGGTGTTCGCGAACACCTCGCCGCTGGTGTAGCTCGCCTCGTCGGAGGCCAGCAGCACGTAGAGCGGCGCGATCTCGGCGGGCTGGCCCGGGCGGCCGATCGGGCTGTCGGCGCCGAACTTCGGCAGCTTGTCGGGCTTCTGCCCGCCGCTGGGCTGCAGCGGCGTCCAGAACGGCCCGGGCGCGACCGCGTTGACGCGGATGCCCCGGGGCGCGAGCTGCTTGGCCAGCGACTTGCTGAGGTTGGCGATCGCCGCCTTGGTGGCCGCGTAGTCGATCAGTTCCTCCGACGGCTCATAGGCGTTGACCGAGGCGGTGTTGATGATCGACGCGCCCGGCGGCAGCAGCGGCAGCGCGGCCTTGGTGATCCAGAACAGCGCGTAGACGTTGGTCTTGAAGGTGGTGTCGAACTGCTCGGTGCTGAGATCGAGCAGCGACTCCTGCGCGGCCTGGAACGCGGCGTTGTTGACCAGGATGTCGAGTCCGCCAAGCGCGCGGGCGGCATCGGCGACGAGCCGGCGGCAGAAGGCCTCGTCACGGATGTCGCCGGGCAGCGGCACGGCGCGCCGGCCTGCGGCCTCGATGAGGCGCACCACCTCGCGCGCGTCCTCCTCCTCGGCCGGCAGGTAGCCGAAGGCCACGTCGGCGCCCTCGCGCGCGAACGCGATGGCGGCGGCGCGGCCGATGCCGGAGTCGCCGCCGGTGATCAGCGCCCGGCGCCCGGCCAGCCGGCCCGCGCCGACGTAGCTGGCTTCACCGTGGTCGGGCCGCGGGCTCATGCGCGCGGCCAGGCCGGGCCATGGCTGCTGCTGCGGCGCGAACGGCGGGCGCGGATAGGCGGTGCGCGGGTCGCGCAACGGCTTCGGGCCGGCGGCCGCGGCCGCGGTGGCGGGCGGCTGGGCCCCGGCGGCCACCGGCGCGGCCACGAGGCCGGCGCCCATCCACTGCAGCGCGCCGCGGCGCGAGGCACGGGAGGGGCGCGCGGAGCGCGCGCCGGCGCCGCCGTCTTCGGAATCGTCGTCGAAATGCATGGGTATCCTTTCGCAGCAGAAAAGGGAGTGGGACGAACGGCAGGCAGTGGGTCGCGCTCGCGCGCAACGATGCATCCGACTGCGGCCTGCGCTCCTGCGGCCGTAGGAGCGGGCGCCGCCGGCGTGTGGGCCGGCGGCGGGCGACGGCGCGTTGCGGCAATATGGCCATCGCGCTCTGCGATGGCGGCGCTGCGGCTTTCTGAGGGAAAATCGCGGCTCCGGCCTCGCCAACCGCGAAGCCTCCCGCGCCGCCCCCCGATGAAACCGACCGAACGCAGCTTTGCCCGCCGCATCGACCTCATGTCGCTGCAGCTGTTCGTGGCCGTCTGCGAGCTCGGCAGCATCGGCCGCGCGGCCGAGCGCGAGTTCATCGCGGCCTCGGCCGTGAGCAAGCGGCTGTCGGAGCTCGAAGCCGCCGTGGACACGCCGCTGCTCTACCGCCACAGCCGCGGCGTGACGCTCACGCCGGCCGGTGAGAGCCTGCTGCACCATGCGCGCGCGGTGCTGTTCGGCCTCGAGCGCATGCAGGGCGAGCTCAGCGAATATGCCGACGGCGTGCGCGGCCATGTGCGCATGCATGCCAACATCTCGGCCATCGTGCAGTTCCTGCCCGAGGACCTTGGCGCCTTCTCGCGGCGGCATCCGCAGATCAAGATCGACCTGCAGGAGCACCTGAGCGCCGACGTGCTGCAGGCCGTGCGCGAGGGCGCGGCCGACCTCGGGCTCTGCCATGCCGCCTGCGACGGCGCGGCCGGCCACGGCGGCACGCAGCCGGACCTGCAGACGCGCTTCTACCGCGCAGACCGCCTCGTGCTGGTGATGCCGCAGGCCCACGCGCTGTCGGCGCGCGCGGCGGTGCGCTTCGACGACATGCTCGACTGGGACATCGTCGGCCTGCATGCCAACAGCAGCATCAGCCTCGCGATGCGCCAGGCCGCGGCGGCCGCGGGCCGGCCGCTGCGCCAGCGCATCCAGGTCACCGGGCTCGACGCGATGTGCCGCATGATCGACAACGGCCTCGGCGTGGGCCTGCTGCCCGACCGCGCGTTCGCGCTGATGCGCGGCGTGGGCCGGCTCCATGCGGTGCCGCTCGACGAGCCCTGGGCGCGGCGCGAGCTGCGCCTGGTCGCCCGCGACTTCGGCACGCTGCCGATGACCGCGCGGCTGCTGGTCGCCCATCTCGCACCGCCGGCCGCGGCGGCCGCGCCGGCCGCCGAGGTGGCGGCGGCCGTGTCCTGACAGACCGTTTTTCCCGAGAACGACTCCCCTTCCCACCTGAAACCCACGACGACCAGAACGGAACGACCACCATGGGACGCACCCTGTACGACAAGATCTTCGACGAGCACGTCGTCCACACCGAGGAGGACGGCACGGCCGTGCTCTACATCGACCGCCACCTGGTCCACGAAGTGACCAGCCCGCAGGCCTTCGAGGGCCTGCGCGAGGCCGGCCGCAAGGTCTGGCGCGTGAACTCCATCGTCGCCACCGCCGACCACAACACGCCGACCACCGGCTGGGAGCGCGGCTACGACGGCATTGCCGACCCGATCAGCAAGGAGCAGATCACCACGCTCGACAAGAACATCGCCGAGGTCGGCGCGGCCGCGTTCTTCCCGTTCATGAACCGCCGCCAGGGCATCGTGCACGTGATCGGCCCCGAGAACGGCGCCACGCTGCCGGGCATGACCGTGGTCTGCGGCGACAGCCACACCAGCACCCACGGCGCGTTCGGCGCGCTGGCCCACGGCATCGGCACCTCCGAAGTCGAGCACGTGATGGCCACGCAGACCCTGCTGTCGAAGAAGGCAAAGAACATGCTGGTGAAGGTCGAGGGCACGGTCGCCCCGGGCATCACCGCCAAGGACATCGTGCTGGCCATCATCGGCCGCATCGGCACGGCCGGCGGCACCGGCTACACGATCGAGTTCGGCGGCTCGGCGATTCGCGCGCTGAGCATGGAAGGCCGCATGACGGTCTGCAACATGGCGATCGAGGCCGGTGCGCGCGCCGGCCTGGTCGCCGTGGACCAGAAGACCATCGACTACGTCAAGGGCCGCCCGCTGTCGCCCACCGGCGTCGAATGGGACCAGGCCGTGGCCTACTGGAAGACGCTGCACTCCGACCCCGACGCGGCATTCGACGCGGTGGTCGAATTGCGTGCCGAGGACATCGTGCCGCAGGTCACCTGGGGCACGTCGCCCGAAATGGTCCTGGGCATCGACGCCCGCGTGCCCGACCCCGACAAGGAGAAGGACGGCAACAGGCGCGGCGCCATCGAGCGCGCGCTGACCTACATGGCGCTCGAACCGGGCAAGCCGCTGGCCGACATCTTCGTCGACAAGATCTTCATCGGCTCGTGCACCAACAGCCGCATCGAAGACATGCGCGAAGCCGCCGCGGTGGTCAGGAAGCTCGGCCGCAAGGTCGCGCCGAACGTCAAGGCCGCGCTGGTCGTGCCGGGCTCGGGCCTGGTCAAGGAGCAGGCCGAGCGCGAAGGGCTGCACGAGGTCTTCAAGGCCGCTGGCTTCGAATGGCGCGAGCCCGGCTGCTCGATGTGCCTGGCGATGAACGCCGACCGGCTGGAGCCGGGCGAGCGCTGCGCCTCCACCAGCAACCGCAACTTCGAAGGCCGCCAGGGCGCGGGAGGGCGCACCCACCTCGTCTCGCCGGCCATGGCCGCCGCGGCCGCGGTGCACGGCCACTTCGTCGACATCCGCCAGTTCGCCTGAAAGTCATCCATGAAGACAGCCCTCGCCTTCCTCTGCTGCACCTTCATGCTCGCCGGCTGCAACACCGTCAAGGGCATGGGTCAGGACGTGCAGCGCGCGGGCAACGCCATCGAACGCGCCGCCCGATAAGCAGCCCGCAAGGACACACCACCATGAAACAGTTCACCATCCACCAGGGCCTCGTCGCGCCCATGGACCGCGAGAACGTCGACACCGACGCGATCATCCCGAAGCAGTTCCTCAAGTCGATCAAGAAGACCGGCTTCGGCGTGAACCTGTTCGACGAATGGCGCTACCTCGACAAGGGCGAGCCCGGCGTGCCCGAGTCCCAGCGCAAGCCCAACCCCGACTTCGTGCTCAACCAGCCGCGCTACGCCGGCGCCTCGATCCTGCTGGCCCGCAGGAACTTCGGCTGCGGCTCCAGCCGCGAGCATGCGCCGTGGGCGCTCGACCAGTACGGCTTCCGCGCCATCATCGCGCCGAGCTTCGCCGACATCTTCTTCAACAACAGCTTCAAGAACGGCCTGCTGCCGATCCAGCAGCCGGAGCCGGTCGTGGCCCAGCTGTTCGACGAGGTCCATGCCTTCCCGGGCTACCAGCTCACGATCGACCTGGAGCGCCAGGTCATCGTCCGGCCGCAGGGCGAAGAGCTGCCGTTCGATGTGATCCCGTTCCGCCGCTACTGCCTGCTCAACGGCTTCGACGACATCGGCCTGACGCTGCGCCACAGGGACAAGATCGCCGCCTTCGAGGCCGAGCGCCTGGCCACCAAGCCGTGGCTCGCACACACGATGGTCAGCTGATACTCCCCCACCCAATCTCTTACAGCGGGCGCCGGACGCCCGCTTCCGACCTATACCCACTAAAATCATGAAAATCGCAATCCTTCCCGGCGACGGCATTGGCCCCGAGATCGTGGCCGAGGCCGTCAAGGTGCTCGGCGCGCTCGACCTGCACTTCGAGACCGAGACCGCCCCCGTCGGCGGCGCGGCCTACGAGGCCCACGGCCATCCGCTGCCCGAATCGACGCTCAAGCTCGCCAGGGAGGCCGACGCCATCCTGTTCGGCGCCGTGGGCGACTGGAAGTACGACAAGCTCGACCGCCCGCTGCGCCCCGAGCAGGCCATCCTCGGCCTGCGCAAGAACCTCGGACTGTTCGCCAACTTCCGCCCCGCGATCTGCTACGAGCAGCTCGTGGATGCGTCGAGCCTCAAGCCCGAACTCATCGCGGGCCTGGACATCCTCATCATCCGCGAGCTGACCGGCGACATCTATTTCGGCCAGCCGCGCGGCCGCCGCACCGCGGCCGACGGCCACTTCCCCGGCGCCGAGGAAGCGTTCGACACGATGCGCTATTCGCGCCCCGAGATCGAGCGCATCGCCCACGTCGCCTTCCAGGCCGCGCGCAAGCGCAGCAAGAAGGTCACGAGCGTGGACAAGGCCAACGTGCTCGAGACCTTCCAGTTCTGGAAGGACGTGGTGACCGAGGTGCACCAGGAGTACCCCGACGTGGCGCTGGAGCACATGTACGTCGACAACGCCGCGATGCAGCTCGTGAAGGCGCCCAAGGCCTTCGACGTGATCGTCACCGGCAACATGTTCGGCGACATCCTCAGCGACGAGGCCTCGATGCTGACCGGCTCGATCGGCATGCTGCCCTCGGCCTCGCTCAACAGCCGCAAGCAGGGCCTCTACGAGCCCAGCCACGGCAGCGCCCCCGACATCGCCGGCAAGGGCGTGGCCAACCCGCTCGCGACGATCCTCAGCGCCGCGATGCTGCTGCGCTTCTCGCTCGACCAGGAGGAAGCCGCCCAGCGCATCGAGACCGCCGTGCAGAAGGTGCTGGCCCAGGGCCTGCGCACGCCCGACATCTGGAGCGATGGCACGACCAAGGTCGGCACCGCGCAAATGGGCGACGCGGTGGTGAAGGCGCTGGCGGGCTGATGCGGCTCCGGATTCAGGCGCATTCCAGGCGTGCGGCAACCCGGTTGCGCCCGCCGTCCTTGGCCGCGTAGAGCGCGAGGTCGGCCGCGCGCAGCAGCGTGGCCACGCCGGGTGCGGCGCCGTCGCGCGGCGCGCGGCAGGTGACCACGCCGACACTCACGGTCACGATGCCCAGCGGGCTCATCGGATGCGGCAGCCGCAGCGCCTCGACGGCTGCGCGCACCCGCTCGGCCACGCGCGCGGCGCCGGCCTCGTCGGTGCCGGCGAGCACGAACACGAACTCCTCGCCGCCATAGCGGCTGACCACGTCGCCGGGCCGCAGTGCGTCCTGCGCCAGCGTGCGCGCCACGGCGCGCAGGCAGTCGTCGCCCGCGAGGTGGCCGAGCGTGTCGTTGTAGCGCGTGAAATGGTCCACGTCGACCATGCACAGCGACAGCGGCCGGCCGTCGCGCCGCGCACGGCCGATCTCGCGCGCCAGACGCTCGTCGAGGTAGCGCCGGTTGTAGAGGCCGGTCAGGTAGTCCTGCCGCGCATACTGCGCAAGCCGCTGGTTGGCCTCGGTCAGCTGCTGCTCGGCCGCCTTGCGCGCGGTGATGTCGAGCCAGGCGATCGACAGCCCCGCGACCTGGCCGCGCGCATCGCGCAGCACCTGCGGCGTCGCATAGAACCAGTGATCGCGCCAGGAGAATTCGTGGTTCGACAGCGCCTCGCCGGCATCGGCGCGGGCGAAATCTTCATCCAGCCGCTGCGCCGCCGCCGGCAGCAGGTCGGCCAGCCGCAGGCCCGCCAGCGCGGCCGCCGGCTGCTCCAGCAGCCGTCCCATCGCCTCGTTGGCCATCGCCACCGCGCCGTCACGGTCCACCGTGCACAGCGCCACCGGCGCCGTGTCGTAGACCGCTTCGAGGTGCAGCACGCGCTCGCCGAGCGCCGAGATGTCGCGGTCGATGCCGCGGTAGCCGCGCAGCGCGCCGGCCTCGTCGAACAGCGGCACGCCGCTGGTCTCGAGCACCACGATGCTGCCGTCGGGTCGCACGTTGCGGTTGACCAGCCCCGAGAATGGCCGCCGCGCAGCGACGATCGCGCCGAACGCGCGCCCCACGCGCTCGGCCTCGGCCGGCGGCATGAAGTCGAACGGCGTACGGCCCAGCACCTCCTCGGGCGGGCGCCCGAGCAGCGCCATCACCATGCCCGAGCAGTAGGTGTAGCGCCCCTGCGCGTCCACCTCCCAGACCCAGTCGGTGTTGTGGTCGAGCAGGTCGCGCAGGCGCTCCAGGTCATCCTGAAGGGCGGACAGGGAGCCGGCGGAGGTGGGCATGAAAGGGCCGATCGAAAGACGGATGCAGCGGACGGAGACCGGCACTATAGATGCGGCCGGGCCGGCCGGCGTAACCGTCGTGCAGTTTCGCGGCACACGGCATCGGCTACAATCCCGGCCATGTCTGCCGCCCGCCCGTGCCCGTTCGCCCTGATGAACACCGCAGCCGCCCCGGCCGGCTTGGCTGCGCGCGCCGCCGGCACCACCAAAACCACGACCACCATTAAGGACTGACTCGTCCTGGTTCGTCGTGCGCCCTGCCTGGCCGAGACGAGCCAGGCGAGCAGGCCCGGTCGGGCACTGTTTATTCATTCAACTGAAAAGGGCATGTGAGATGAGCAATCCGGTTTCTTCCCCCGCGGGCCACCAGCGCCCGCTCGTCGGCCTCGTCGGCTGGCGCGGCATGGTCGGCTCGGTGCTGATCGAGCGCATGCAGGCCGAGGGCGACTTCGACCTGATCGAGCCGGTCTTCTTCTCGACCTCCAACGCCGGCGGCAAGGCCCCCGCGCAGGCCCGCGTGCACACCACGCTCGAAGACGCGCACGACATCGAGGCCCTGAAGCGCAACGACATCATCATCACCGCCCAGGGCGGCGACTACACCAACGAGATCTTCCCCAGGCTGCGCGCCGCCGGCTGGAACGGCCACTGGATCGACGCCGCCTCGGCCCTGCGCATGCAGGACGACGCGGTCATCGTGCTCGACCCGGTCAACCGCCATGTGATCGACAAGGCCCTGGCCGCGGGCGGGCGCAACTGGATCGGCGGCAACTGCACCAACTCCATCCTGCTGATGGGCGTGGGCGGCCTGTTCAGGGAAGGCCTGGTCGAATGGGTCAGCTCCATGACCTACCAGGCCGCATCGGGCGGCGGCGCCAACCACATGCGGGAACTGCTCAAGGGCATGGGCGTGGTCTACGGCAGCGTGGCGGATGAACTCGCGACGCCCTCCTCGGCCATCCTCGACATCGACCGCAAGGTCGCCCAGGCCATCCGCCAGGACGTGCCGACCGAATACTTCGGCGCGCCGCTGGCCGGCGGCCTGATCCCCTGGATCGATGCGCAGCTCGACAACGGCCAGTCCAAGGAGGAATGGAAGGGCCAGGCCGAGGTCAACAAGATCCTCGGCACCGCGCAGACCATTCCGGTCGACGGCCTGTGCGTGCGCATCGGCGCGATGCGCTGCCACAGCCTGGCGCTGACGCTCAAACTGCGGCGCGACCTGCCGTTGGCAGAGATCGAATCCATCATCCGCGGCGCCAATCCGTGGGTGAAGTGGGTGCCGAACGACCGCGCCGTCACCGTCCGGGAACTGACGCCGGCCGTCATCACCGGCGGCCTCGAAGTAGGCGTGGGCCGCGTGCGCAAGCTCAACCTGGGCCCGCAATACGTGTCGGCCTTCGTGATCGGCGACCAACTGCTCTGGGGCGCTGCCGAGCCGCTGCGCCGCGTGCTGCGCATCCTGCTCGAAAAGTGAGGCGGCGGCAGATCCGCAAGGCCTGCTCTGCACCGCCTGCACTGACGGCCAAGGGCGTTACCGCTGGTAACGCCCTTTCCGTATGCCCCCGGCTTTTCGACCGATGGGTTGTCTTGTCAGCCTAAAACATTGATGCTATTGTGCTTTTTCCCTGCCAGTCCCGGGCGAACCATTGCGCGATACGAAACATCCAATCCGTTCCGGGCATCCCACTCGACTTGCCCTGACCGTCTCCGTGCATCGTTGGAAATTTTCTGTATTGGCGGCGGCAGCTGCGGCAGTGTTCAGCCTGCACACCTGTGATGCATACGCCCTGGCGCTGGGCCGCATCACGGTCCAGTCCGCGCTCGGCGAACCGCTGCGCGCCGAGATCGACCTCCCCGAGATCACGCCGGCCGAGGCCGAGAGCCTGCACGCGGCAGCCGCCCCGCCCGCCACCTTCCGCGCGCAGGGCCTCGAATATTCCCCCACACTCGCCGGCCTCCAGACGCAGCTGCAGCGCCGTCCCGACGGCCGCACCGTGCTGCGCCTGTCGAGCGACCGGCCGGTGAACGATCCGTTCCTCGACCTGCTGCTCGAAGCCACCTGGGCCTCGGGCCGCATCGTGCGCAACTACACGCTGCTGTTCGATCCGCCGTCGCGCCAGCAGCCGGCTGCGGTCACCGTGCCGCCGCAGGTGGCCGTGCAGCCGCCGGCTCCGGCGCCAGCGCTGCGGCCGCTGCCGCCGCCTGCGGTCACCGCGCCGCCCGCTGTGGCGCCGGCCCCCCCCGCACCGCGCGCCGTGCAACCGCCGCCGCCCGCACCCGCCCCCCGCGCACCTGCCGTGGCGGCAGCGCCGGCATCCACGGCGGCGGACGGCAGCGTGACCGTCCGCGCCGGTGATACCGCCGGCCGCATCGCCGCAGCCCGCAAGCCGGCCGACGTCTCGCTCGAACAGATGCTCGTGGCGCTGCTGCGCACCAACCCGGACGCCTTCATCGGCGGCAACGTCAACCGCATCCGTGCCGGCGCCGTGCTGGCCGTGCCCGATGCGGCTACCGCCCAGTCCACCACACCAGGCGGGGCCCGCCAGATCGTGGCCGCGCAGAGCAGCGACTTCAACGAATTCCGGCGCCGCCTCGCCGGCGCCGCGCCGTCCACCACGGTGGCGCCGGCCGAGCGCAGCGCCAGCGGCACGGTGCAGACCCGCGTCGACGAGCAGAAGCCCACGGCCAGCGCGCCCGACAAGCTCACGCTGTCCAAGGGTTCGGTCCGCGATCCGAAGGCCGCCGACGACGAGCAGCTGGCCCGGCAGCGCCAGGCGGCCGACACGTCCAACCGCATCGCCGAGCTGTCGAAGAACATCGACGACCTGAACAAGCTCGGCAGTGCCGCCGCGCCCGCGCCTGCGTCGGCACCCGCGGCACCGGCGGCGGCGCCGGCAGGAGACTCCGCTGCCGCGCCTGCGCCGGCCGCGCCTGCGCCCGCCCCGGCACCCGCCGCCGCACCGCGGCCCCGCGCACCTGCTGCGGCTGCGGCTGCGGCACCGGAAGCCCCGGGCTTCCTCGACGGCGTGTTCGACGACCCGCTCCTGCCCGCAGGCGGCCTCGCGATCCTGCTGCTGCTCATCGGCTACGGCGGCTACCGTGCGGTCAAGCACCGCCGCTCCGGCCAGGTCGACAGCTCCTTCCTCGAAAGCCGGCTGCAGCCCGACTCCTTCTTCGGCGCCAGCGGCGGCCAGCGCGTGGACACCAGCAGCCAGGATTCGACCACCGGCTCGTCCATGGCCTATTCGCCGAGCCAGCTCGACGCCGGCGGCGACGTCGACCCGGTGGCCGAGGCCGATGTGTACCTCGCCTACGGCCGCGACCTGCAGGCCGAGGAAATCCTCAAGGAAGCCCTGCGCAACAACCCGGGCCGAGTGGCCGTGCATACCAAGCTGGTCGAGATCTACGCCAAGCGCCACGACGCGCGCGCGCTCGAAGCCATCGCGCAGGACGCCTACAAGCTGACCCGGGGCGAAGGCCCCGAATGGAGGCGCATCAGCGAACTGGGCCGTGAGACGGACCCGGGCAACAGCCTCTACGAACGCAGCGCCCCTGCGGCCGCCACGCCCGCGGAGCCTCCGGCCCCCAGCAGCGTCACCGCCGCCGCGGCGGCTACCGCAGGCGTCGGCGCCGCCGCGCTGGCGACCGAGCCGGCACCGGCCCCGCTGTCGGTGCCGCCCGAGCTCGACCTGGATCTGGACCTGGGCCTGGAGGACGTGCCGCCGCCCGCCCCTGCGCCCTCCCCGGTGGCCGAGGCCGCGCCTCCGGCTGCGCGCGCTGCCGAGCCGGCTGCGCCAGCCGCCGATCCGCACACGCTGGACTTCGACCACGATTTCGACCTGCCGGGCTTCGAACCGCCCATTCCCAGCGCGCCGGCGCTGCTCGCCGATGGCGAGGCGGCCGCGCCGCTGCAGCCCCCGCTGACACAAGACGCCGCGGCGGCACCAGGCCGTGCCGCGGAGGCCGCCGAGCCGACGCCGCCGAGCCTGGATCTCGATTTCACGCTCGACGATTTCCGGCCCTCCGCGGCCTCCTCCTCCGCCGCAGCGGCCGTCGAGCCCCCGACACCCGCCGCTGCCGGCGACCCGAACCTGCTCGACTTCGACCTGGATTCGCTGTCGCTCGACATCGAGCCAACGGCAGCGCCCGCCGGGCCCGCGGCCGGCACGCCGGCGCCCACGCTGGCCGATGACCCGCTGACCACCAAGCTCGCCCTGGCCGAGGAGTTCAACGCCATCGGCGATGCCGACGGCGCGCGTGCGCTGGTCGAGGAAGTGCTGGCCGCAGCCTCGGGCGACACCAAGGCCCGCGCCCAGCGCCTGCTGTCCGAACTGGCCTGAGGCGCGCTGCCCGCAGAGGCGGCGCCGCCATGGCCCCACCGCTCCATGAGGATCGCCCTCGGCATCAGCTACAACGGCCAGGCCTACAACGGCTGGCAGAGCCAGCCCTCGGGCAATACCGTGCAGGACAGGCTCGAAGCCGCCCTGGCCCAGTTCGCCACCGTGCCCGTGTCCACCCTCTGCGCCGGCCGCACCGACGCCGGCGTGCACGGGCTGATGCAGGTGGTCCACTTCGACACGGCGCTGCACCGCACGCCGTTCTCCTGGGTGCGCGGCACCAACACCTTCCTGCCGCCGGACATCGCGGTGCAGTGGGCATACCCCGTGGGGGACAGCTTCCATGCGCGCGCCACGGCGACGGCACGGCGGTATACCTACGTGCTGCTGGAATCGCCGGTGCGCCCGAGCGTCGAGGCCGGCCGGGTCGGCTGGGTCTTCCGCCCGCTCGACGGCGACGCCATGCGCGCCGCCGCGGCCGAACTGCTTGGCGAGCACGACTTCAGTTCGTTCCGCGCTGCCGGCTGCCAGGCGCGCACGCCCGTCAAGACCCTGCGCGAGGCGACCATCACCCGCCGCGCGGCCGGCCCGGCGGGCGAGACGGCCTACTGGCGCTTCGACTTCGAGGCCGATGCCTTCCTGCACCACATGATCCGCAACATCATGGGCTGCCTGGTCGCCATCGGCCACGGCAGCCAGCCGCCGGGCTGGATGCGCGAGGTGATCGCCGCGCGCTCGCGCGACGCCGCCGCGCCCACGTTCGCCCCGGACGGCCTGTATTTCCGCGGACCGGTCTACGATCCGGGCTGGGGCCTGCCCACGCGCACCGCCGCGTTCGACTGGCTGCCGTGAACCGTGGGAAGGGCCGTTTCCGGCGCGACCGGCGCCCGCGCTTTCACGGACCTGCGCACCCGGCGACGGCGTGCCTCGCTTCGCAATCGGCCAGCGGAACCGGCATGCCGTAGAGGAAACCCTGGAACGCATCGCAGCCGAGCGCAGCCAGGCCGTCCCGCTGCCCGACCGTCTCCACGCCTTCCGCAAGGACCGTCAGCCGCAGGCTGTGGCCCAGCTCGATGATCAGGCGAACGATGGCCAGCGCCCCGTCGTTCCCCAGCATGTCCCGGGTGAAGGACTGGTCGATCTTCAGTTCATCCAGGGGCAGCCGCCACAGGTAGGACAGCGATGAATAGCCAGTGCCGAAGTCGTCCAGCGACAGGCCGACGCCGATGCGGCGCAGCGCATGCGACTGCGACAGGGCGGCGTCCATGTCGCCGATGAGCACGCTCTCCGTCAGCTCGATCCTGAGGCGGTGCGGCGCCACGCCGGCGGCCCGCAGCTGCGCCTCGAGCCGATCGACGAAATCCGGAAGCTGGAGCTGCCTGGCGCTCACGTTGACCGACAGCACCAGTGCGTGCAGGCCGCCGCGGCCGGACCAGCGCCGCAACACCCGACAAGCCTCCTCCAGCACCCAGCTGCCGATGGGAATGATGAGCCCCGTTTCCTCCGCCAGCGCGATGAAGCGCCCTGGAAGGATGAGGCCCAGGCGGGCATGGCGCCAGCGGATCAGGGCCTCGGCCCCGAGCAACCGGCCGTCGATGCCGAACTGCGGCTGGTAGTGCAGTTCGAACTGGTTTCTTTGCACCGCGAAATGCAGGTCAGCCACCAGCGCCGCCCGCTCCTGCGCAACCTGGAAGGCTGGCGCTGGCGGCTGGCTGGCAGGACTGGCCTGCAGGCCAGCCGCATCTGCATGCCACCGTGCAGCAGGGCTCGCGGGCTTGCGATGGAACTTGGACATGGGACAGCCCTTTTGAATTGAGGTACGGCGAAGGCCATTGACAATCTGCCGGGATATCTACTTATGGTTAAAAATTAGTGACTATTTGTCAAGTCCGGACGGGCCAGCATCGAAGCCATGCAACCCGCCCACAAGGAACGCGAAGCCTTCAGCCTGCGCCTGCGCGAGGCGCTGGACAATGCGGGATGGAAGTCGATCGGCCCGTCGGACCTCGCACGCGAATTCAACCGGCGCAACCGGACGAGCCGGATCACGCTGCATGCAGCGCGCAAGTGGCTGCTGGGCGAGTCGATCCCCACGCAGGCGCGGGTGCAGACGCTGGCCCAGTGGCTGGAGGTGTCGCCCGACTGGCTGCGCTTTGGCAGTCCCCCGGCGCGCGCCGCGGAGATGGCGCAGAGTGCGCCCGCCGCCGACCTGCTGGTGCTGGCGGCCGACATCGCGCGGCTCGATGCCGAGCAGTTCTGGACCGTGCGCGAACTGGTGCGGCTGATGTTGAAGCGTTCGCGCGGCCAGCCCTGAGCGCCGCAACCGCGGGGCGTTCGCGTATCCTCGCAGCTAGGTGGAGCGCCACGCCTTCACATACATCCACAGGTATATTCACATACCAAGCCTGACAAGGGCGCTACAGGGACATACTCCAAACCATTAAGGACATATCCATGCCTGCAGCCCACCGCACCCGCATCAAGATCTGCGGCCTGACCCGCGAGCAGGACGTGGATGCCGCCGTCGAAGCCGGCGCGGACGCCCTCGGCTTCAACCTCTACCCGAAAAGCCCCCGCTACATCACGGTCGAGCGCGCCGCGGAACTGGCGCGCCGCCTGCCGCCCTTCGTCACGCCGGTGCTGCTGTTCGTCAATGCGGGCGCCGCGGCGGTGCAGGCCGCGGCCGCGCGCATCCCGAACGCGCTGCTCCAGTTCCACGGCGACGAGACGCCGGCCGACTGCGCAGCCGCGGCCCAGGGCCGCCCGTTCCTGCGTGCGGCCCGCATTCCCCTCGGCGACGAAGGCGCGGACTTCGACCTCGTAAAATACGCCCTCGACTACTCCCACGCCCAGGCCATCCTGCTCGACGCGCATGTCGACGGGTACGGCGGCGGCGGCAAGGCATTTCATTGGTCACTGCTTCGTCCAAGCGCAGGCTCTCCGCTCGTTTTGTCTGGTGGACTCACGCCTGCAAACGTGACCGATGGCATCCGGCAGCTACGGCCCTGGGCCGTTGACGTGAGTTCCGGGGTCGAGGCCGCCAAAGGCATCAAGGACCCGGAACGGATCCAGCGCTTCGTCGCGGCCGTGCGGGCCGCGGACGCAGCGCAGCCTGCCTGAGAGAGAACAACACACATGTACGAGTACCACCAGCCCGACGCGCGCGGGCATTTCGGCATCTACGGCGGCAGCTTCGCCGCCGAAACCCTGAGCGAGGCGCTGGCCGAGCTGCGCGCCGCCTACGCGAAGTACAAGGACGACCCGGACTTCCTCGCCGAATTCCAGGACGAGCTGGCCCACTACGTCGGCCGCCCGAGCCCGGTCTACCATGCCGCGCGCATCAGCCGCGAGCTCGGCGGCGCGCAGATCTACTTGAAGCGCGAGGACTTGAACCACACCGGCGCCCACAAGATCAACAACGTGATCGGCCAGGCGCTGCTGGCGCGCCGCATGGGCAAGCCGCGCGTGATCGCCGAGACCGGCGCCGGCCAGCACGGCGTGGCCACGGCCACGATCTGCGCGCGCTACGGGCTCGAATGCGTGGTCTACATGGGCAGCGAAGATGTCAAGCGCCAGGCCGCCAACGTCTACCGCATGAAGCTGCTCGGCGCGACCGTGGTGCCGGTCGAATCGGGCAGCAGGACGCTCAAGGACGCACTCAACGAGGCGATGCGCGACTGGGTTACCAACATCGAGCGCACCTTCTACATCATCGGCACCGTGGCCGGCCCGCATCCGTACCCAACGCTGGTGCGCGACTTCCAGCGCGTGATCGGCGACGAATGCCTGGTGCAGATGCCCGAATACGCGGGCCGCCAGCCCGACGCGGTGATCGCGGCCGTGGGCGGCGGCAGCAATGCGATGGGCATCTTCTATCCCTACATCCCGCTGGAGGGCGTGCGCCTGATCGGCGTCGAGGCCGCGGGCGAGGGGCTGGACACGCCGCGCCATGCCGCGTCGCTGATCAAGGGCTCGCCCGGCGTACTGCACGGCAACCGCATGTACCTGCTGCAAAACGAGGACGGTCAGGTGCTGGAGACGCATTCGATCAGCGCCGGCCTGGACTACCCCGGCGTCGGCCCCGAGCACAGCTACCTCAAGGACCTGGGCCGCGCCGAATACGTCGGCATCACCGACGACGAGGCGCTCGCCGCGTTCCACTACCTCTGCCGGGCCGAGGGCATCATCCCCGCGCTCGAATCGAGCCATGCGCTGGCCTACGCGATCAAGCTCGCGCCGACGCTGGCGAAGGACAGGATCCTGCTCGTCAACCTCTCGGGCCGCGGCGACAAGGACATGCACACCGTGGCCGAGCATTCGGGGATCACACTGTGAGCCGCTTGAAGACCACGTTCGACACGCTGCGCGTGCAGGGCCGCAAGGCGCTGATTCCCTATGTGACTGCCGGCTTCCCGTTCGCCGACATCACACCCGCGCTGCTGCACGGGATGGTCGCCGCGGGCGCCGACGTGATCGAACTCGGCGTGCCGTTCTCCGACCCGATGGCCGACGGACCGGTGATCCAGAAGGCCGGCGAGCGCGCGCTCGCTTTGGGCATCGGCACCGCGCAGGTGCTGGCCATCGTGCGCGAATTCCGCCAGCGCGACGACAGCACGCCCATCGTGCTGATGGGCTATGCCAACCCGGTGGAGCGCTACGACCAGCGCCACAGTACCGACGGTTCCAGCGGCAGCTTCGCGCGCGACGCGGCCGTGGCCGGCGTGGACGGCGTGCTGATCGTCGACTACCCGCCGGAGGAATGCGCGGACTTTGCCGCCACGCTCCGATCCCAGGGGCTGGACCTGATCTTCCTGCTCGCGCCCACCAGCACCGAGGAGCGCATCGCAAGCGTCGCCCGGCTCGCCTCGGGCTATGTCTACTACGTCTCGCTCAAGGGCGTGACCGGCGCGGGCCACCTGGACACCGACGCAGTGGCCGAGGCGCTGCCGCGCATCCGCCGCCACGTGGGCGCGCTGCCGGTCGGCGTGGGCTTCGGCATCCGCGACGCCGACACGGCCCGCGCCATCGGCCGCACGGCCGACGCGGTCGTCATCGGCAGCCGGCTGATCCAGCTCATCGAGGACCAGCCGCGCGAGACCGTCGTCGCCACGGCGGCCGGGTTCCTGCGCGGCATCCGCGCGGCGCTCGACGCCGATGCGCCGGCGGCATCGTCCGCGTACGGCGCATAATCCCCACCCCCGCCGCACACGAGGTCCACCTTTTCATGTCCTGGCTCGAAAAACTCCTCCCGCCCAAGATCCAGCAGACCGACCCGACTGAGCGCCGCCAGGTGCCCGAGGGCCTGTGGATCAAATGCCCCAGCTGCGAGACGGTGCTCTACAAGAACGACCTGGAGCAGAACCAGAACGTCTGCCCCAGCTGCGGCCACCACCACCGCATCGGCGCGCGTGCGCGGCTCGACGCCTTCCTCGACGCCGAGGGCCGCTACGAGATCGGCCAGGAGGTCGTGCCGGTGGACGCGCTGAAGTTCAAGGACAGCCGCAAGTACCCCGAGCGCATCAAGGAAGCGATGGACAACACCGGCGAGACCGATGCACTGGTCGTCATCGGCGGCTCGGTGCTCAGCGTCAACCTCGTGGCCGCCTGCTTCGAGTTCGAGTTCATGGGCGGCTCCATGGGCAGCGTGGTCGGCGAGCGCTTCGTGCGCGGCGTGGAGACGGCCATCGAGCAGAAGGTGCCGTTCGTCTGCTTCACCGCCACCGGCGGCGCGCGCATGCAGGAGGGGCTGCTGTCGCTGATGCAGATGGCCAAGACCAACGCCGCGCTGACCCGCCTGGCCAAGAAGGGCCTGCCCTACATCAGCGTGCTGACCGACCCGACCATGGGCGGCGTCTCGGCCGGCTTCGCCTTCGTGGGCGACGTGGTCATCGCCGAGCCCAAGGCGCTGATCGGCTTCGCCGGCCCGCGCGTGATCGAGTCGACCGTGCGCGTGAAGCTGCCCGAAGGCTTCCAGCGCGCCGAGTTCCTGCTGCAAAAGGGCGCGATCGACATGATCTGCGACCGCCGCGAACTGCGCAAGACGATCGCCGGCACGCTGGCGATGCTGCAGCGCCTGCCGGCGGATGCGGTGGGTTGATCGGCATATACACCCAGCAGGATAGGCCCCTGGTGCGCGTCAATCGCGCCCCAGGGGCTTTTCACTAGGGGAGTATCTTTCTTCAGCGCAGCAGGCTGGCCTGCAGATGGTTGAGCACGATGCTGGCCACCTGCAGGACCACCAGCAGCACCAGCGGCGACAGATCCAGTCCGCCGACCGGCGGCAGCACGCGGCGGATCGGCGCCAGCGGCGGCGCGCAGAGCCGGTCCACGATGCCGTAGAGCGGCGACTGCCCGCCCACCCAGGACATGATGGCGTAGACAATCAGCAGGCCGGTCAGCCCCGAGACCACCAGCCGCAGCAGGCCGAACAGCGCCAGCCCCGGCACCAGCGGCAGGCTCGTCGCGCCGAAGGCGCTCAGCAGCAGCGCGAGCAGCAGGTACTGCGCCAGCTCCAGCAGGAAGGCGGCCAGCAGACTGGCCAGGTCCCAACGCCCGACCGGCGGCACCGCCCGGCGCAGCGGCAGCACGATCCAGTCCGACAGCGCGAACACCAGCCGGCCGATCGGATTGCCGAACGGGATGCGCTGGTACTGCATGTAGAGGCGCAGCAGACAGGCGCCCGCCAGCAGGCCGGTGGCGATGTCGAGCAGGAACGAGACGATCTGAAAGAGCATGGAAGGGTGGTCCGGAAAACTGCCGGCATGGCGATCGTGGGATGATAGCCACGCGCACATGACCTCTTTTTCCACAACCCCTGCTCCGTTGACACTGCAATCGCTGCCGCTGTTCCCGCTCTCGACGGTGCTCTATCCGGGCGGCCTGCTGCCGCTGCGGGTGTTCGAGGTGCGCTACCTCGACATGGCCCGCAAGTGCCATGCGGCCGGCGCGCCGTTCGGCGTGGTCGCGCTCACGGCGGGCAGCGAGGTGCGGCTGCCGGGCGCGGCGGCCGAGTCCTTCCACGGCGTGGGTACGCTGGCCACCATTGTCCACCTGGAGTCGCCCCGGCCGGGCCTGCTGCTGATGCGCTGCGAGGGCTCGCAGCGCTTTCGCATCACCGGCCGGCAGCAATTGCCGCACGGCCTCTGGGTCGCCGATGTGGAGCGCATCGGCGACGATGCCGCTGTGCCGGTGCCAGCCGACCTCCAGCCGGTGGCCGATACGCTGGCCCGCGTGCTGGACGCCGTGGCGCAGCGCCATCCCGATGTGCCCGCGCCCACCGGCCCGCGCCGCTTCGACGACTGCGGCTGGGTGGCCAACCGGTGGTGCGAACTGCTGCCGCTGCCGCTCGCGCTCAAGCAGCAGTTCATGCAGCTCGACAACCCGCTGGTACGGCTCGAACTCGTCGGCGACGTGCTCGAGCGCACCGGCATCGGCCGCGCCTAAGCGAGGCGAGGCGCTAGATCTTTCCCAGCAGCAGCAGGACCAGCAGCACGACCACGACCAGCCCCAGGCCGCCGCTCGGGCCGTAGCCCCAGCTGCGGCTGTATCCCCAGCTCGGCAGCGCGCCGATCAGGATCAGGATGAGGATGATCAGCAGGATGAAGGACAGGGACATGGCGTTCTCTTCTGAAGGTTGTTGACGGCGCCGATACTGCCCTGCCGCGCGCCCGCCGCATACCGGAGAGGCGCTGCAAGCAGGGTCAGGCGCCTCCTACGGGGGCGGCGGGCCGGCCGGTAAAATGCGGGGCTTTTGGCCCAGAAAACCAAGCCGCAGAAGCCTATCCCCATGTCGACGCCTTCCACCCCCGCAGCCGCAGCCCCCCAGGACGAGAACCAGCTCATCGCCGAGCGCCGCGAGAAGCTGCGTGCCCTGCGCGAAGCCCAGGCGCAGGGCCGCGGCGTGGCCTTCCCGAACGACTTCAAGCCGGCCGACCATGCGGCCGCGCTGCAGGAGGCCCACGGCGCCACCGAGCCCGGGGCGCTCGAAGCCGCCGGCCTCACCGTATCGGTGGCCGGCCGCCTGATGTTGAAGCGCGTGATGGGCAAGGCCAGCTTCGCCACGATCCAGGACGGCTCGCTCGGCCCCACGGGCGGGCGCATCCAGCTGTACGTGACGCGCGACGGCATCGGCGAAGACGCCTACGCCGCCTTCAAGCACTATGACCTGGGCGACATTCTTGGCGCCGAAGGCACGGTCTTCAAGACCAAGACCGGCGAGCTGTCGATCAAGGTGCGCCGGCTGCGCCTTTTGACCAAAAGCCTGCGCCCGCTGCCCGACAAGTTCCACGGCATGGCCGACCAGGAGCAGAAGTACCGCCAGCGCTATGTCGACCTGATCACCGACGAATCGGCCCGCCGCCGCTTCACCGCGCGCAGCAAGGCGATCTCGGCGCTGCGCGAATTCATGGTGTCGCACGGCTTCCTCGAAGTCGAGACGCCGATGCTGCACCCCATCCCCGGCGGCGCCAACGCGCGGCCGTTCAAGACGCACCACAACGCGCTCGACCAGGAGATGTTCCTGCGCATCGCGCCCGAGCTGTACCTCAAGCGCCTCGTCGTCGGCGGCTTCGAGCGCGTGTTCGAGATCAACCGCAGCTACCGCAACGAGGGGATCAGCGTCCGCCACAACCCCGAGTTCACCATGATGGAGTTCTACGCAGCCTACTGGAACTACCGCGACCTGATGGACTTCACCGAGACGCTGATCCGCGCCATTGCCGAGAAGGCCGTCGGCACGCAGCAGTTGAGCTACGGCGGCCAGCCGGTCGACCTGAGCCAGCCGTTCGAGCGCCTGACTATTCCGCAGGCCATCGTCAAGTACACCGATGCCGGCAGCAATGTGGATGACGCCACCTGGCTGACCAACGCCGTAAAGAAGTTGGGGCTCACCGAAGAGAAGCACCGTCTGTCGACCCGCAGCCTCGCGTCGCTGCAGGTGCTGTACTTCGAAGAGACGGTCGAAGAGAAGCTCTGGCAGCCAACCTTCATCATGGAGCACCCGACCGAGATCTCGCCGCTGGCCCGCGCCAACGACGAGCGGCCCGAGGTGACCGAGCGCTTCGAGCTCTACATCACCGGCCGCGAGTTCGGCAACGGCTTCTCGGAACTGAATGACGCCGAGGACCAGGCAGCGCGCTTCAACGCCCAGGTCGATGCCAAGGACGCCGGCGACGACGAGGCCATGTTCTTCGACCACGACTTCGTACGCGCGCTCGAATACGGCCTGCCGCCCACCGGCGGCTGCGGCATCGGCATCGACCGCCTGATGATGCTGCTGACCGACAGCCCGAGCATCCGCGACGTAATCCTCTTCCCAGCGCTGCGCCACGTTGAATAGCTGTCGCATCCCGGATGATTGCATAAGCGAGAATCGCTATCCACTCTTCATGGCCCGAGCGGTGATGCGAGGATTGATAGAGTCACTGCAATCACCTCCGGAGGTCCAAGCATGCTGATCGCCCTGCA
>WNDY01000047.1 GCA_009914555.1 Xylophilus sp. | reverse complement strand
CTGGCGAAGAGCGTCGACGATTACGACGCGTTGCTGCCGTGGAAGATGCCTGCCGAGCTCCGCTGACCCTTCCGAGTCTCGCGATACCACGTTTTACGCGCTTATGCGCATGCTCTGAGGGGCGTGCTGATGGATCGCTTACGAATGATCGTCTCGGCGATCTGCTCACCCACCCGCAGCACCGGGTTGAGAGACACCATCGGCTCCTGGAAGATCATCCCGATCTCGCGGCCGCTGATGTCACGCAGCCCCCGTTGCGTCATCGCGAGCAGGTCCCGTCCCTGAAAACGTATGCGGCCGCCGACCGTGGCCGAGCGCGGCAGCAGGCGAAGGATCGAGAGCGCCGTGGCCGACTTGCCCGAGCCTGACTCGCCCACCAAGGCGAGGGTCTCGCCAACCCCGATCGACAGGTCCAGATTCCGCACGGCGGGCACATCGCCGAAGCCGATGTTGAGCGATTCGATCTCCAGGAGCCGCGTCATCGACACACCCTTGGCATCAGCTCGCGAGCGAAACGTCGCCCAGCCCGGACAATGCGCCGAGCGGTCGTTGATCGACCCCTTGGAGCTTGCTCGAGAAGATGCGCACGAGGTTGATGTTCACCAGGCTGATCGAGGGCACGTCCTGCTGCACGAGCACCTGGAGGCGATCGATGAGCTTCTTGCGCTCGGCCGGGTCGCGCGAATCCACGATTCCCTGGATGACCGCATCGGTTTCTTTCGAGGCGTAGTTGGAACCGTTGCTCCATGGCACGCCGTCCTTGATCGACTGGCTCCAGAACCGGCGGATGACGCCGATCTGGGGGTCGAGGCCGGACGCGTAGTCGATCGCGCTCGTATCGAAGTCCCGGTCCGTGAAAAGCTTGCGCAGCTGCGTGGCGGTGTCGTAGTTGATCAACTCGACCTCCACGCCCACCTGCTTGAGCTGCTGCTTGATCAGGTCGCCGGCGCGGCGGTATTCCTCGCCGAAGGTGTGGTTCACATGGTTGATGCGAAGCCTCACGCCGTCGGCGCCGCGGCGCAAGCCGGCCTCGTCGAGCAGGGCCTCTGCCTTCTTCGGGTCGAACGCATAGTCCGGCGCCTCGGGATTGAAGTGCTGCTTCTGCTCCGGCGGGATCGGGCCGCGCGACGGCTTGGCAAAGCCGAACCATGCGATGTTCGCAATGGCCTGGCGGTCGATGGCATGCGCGAAGGCCCTGCGCACGCGTACATCCTGGAACACCTTCTTTTTGAGGTTGAAGTCGAAGAAGAACACCTTGACCAGGCCTTCCCATCCCTTGGTATCGACCACCAGGTCCTTGCTCTTTGACAACCTGCGCGCCGAGGACAGCGGCACCGGGCTGTGCGGCGAGTAGAGGATCTCCCCCGACTCCAGCGCCGCTTCCCGCGCGCCCGCGTCAGGGATGATCTTGAAGGTCAGCGTCTCGAAGTACGGCTTGTCCTTGTCCCAGTAGTCCGGGTTGCGCACCAGCGTGATGTGGCTGCCGCGAACCCATTCCTTGAACTTGTAGGGCCCCGTGCCCAGCGGATTCGCGTTGCGTGGATTGTTCAGCGGATCGCTGCCCGCGTAGATGTGCCGCGGCACGATATTGAATTGCTGGCCGTGCAGGTACGACCAGACCACGGGCGCGGCAAACGACAGGCGCAGGATCGCGGTGTGCTCGTCGGGGGTGTCGACCGACTTGATGGCGGCAAAGGCGTTGGCACCGAGCGCGCTGGTCTTCTTCACCACCTCCAGAGCGGAGAACGCGACATCGGCTGACGTGAAGGGCTTGCCGTCGTGCCATCGAACGCCCTTGCGCAGGTGGAAGGTGATCGACAGCCCGTCCGCCGAGGTTTCCCAGCGCTCGGCCAGTTGCGGCACGAGCTTGTAGTTGCTGTCGTAGGTCACCAGTCCGTCGAAGATGTTGGCGTTGACGATCTGGTTGGGCAGGCCGTTGACGATCGCGAGCGCCGACGGCTCCGGCGCTACGTTGACCACCAGGTTGCGGCCGCTGCCCGACTGGGCGAACACCTCTGCGGCGAAGGGCAGCGTGGCGGTACCTGCGACCACGGTGCGGATGATGAAGTCACGTCGCGTTGAACTCATAACGGGATTCCTGAAAACGATGGGAGGATGGGGACGAAGAAGGACGAAAGAGTGGGATGCCGATGCGCGAGATCATTCGCGCCGAAGATGAAGTGCATCGTTGATGCCGTTGCCGATGAGCGCGAAGGCCAGCACCGTCACGAGGATCGCGAAGCCGGGAAACGCCGCGACGTACCACGCATCACGCAGCACCGAGCGCCCGGCGCCGATCATCGCGCCCCACGAGGCAACATTGGGGTCGCCCAGCCCCAGGAACGAGAGAGCGGATTCCGTGAGGATCGCTGTCGCCACCAACACCGAGGCCAGGGCCACGACAGTGGGAACCACGTTGGGCAGCACCTCGCGCCAGATGACCTGCAGGGGCGCCATGCCACTCAGCGACGCTGCATGGACGAAGTCGGCCTGTCGCAGGCGCATCACCTCGGGGCGCACGACGCGCGCGACCTGCGGCCAGCTCGTGAGCCCGATCGCCAGCGTCGTGCTCCACACCGACGGCGTGAGCACAGCCACGAGCACGATGGCCAACAGCAACTGCGGCAACGTCAGGAACACCTCGGTGATGCGCGTGCAGGTCCGATCGACCCAGCCGCCGAAGTAGCCGGCCAGCACGCCCAGCAGCGTCCCGAGCGCGACCGCGACCACGCCCGCCACGACGCCCGTGAGCAGGGAGACCCGCGCGCCGTGGACCATCTGGGTCAGCATGTCGCGTCCCAGCATGTCGGTACCCAGCGGATGCGCGGCCTACGAGCCCGGCTCGATGAAGGGCGGCGACGCGACCGTCAGCGGATTGCCGCCGTACAGCGTGAGCGACAGGACGACCGTCAGGAGGCTGAAGGCCAGCAGCACGGCGCCCGTGACGAAGGCGGGCGACCGCAGAACGCGGGCGAAGGCGGGCACTCTGCGTGACGTCATCGCAACTCCACCCTCGGATCGACCAGCGTGTACAAGGCATCGAGGATCAGGTTCACTGCGCTGACGAGCACGGCACTCCAGACGAGGATGCCCATCAGCAGGTTCATGTCGCGGTAGGTGACGGCATCGAAGGCGAGCCGCCCCATGCCCGGCCAGGAAAAGACTGTCTCGATCGTCACCACGCCCCCCAGCAGCGTGCCAAGCTCGAGCCCGGTGATGGAAACCACCGGCAGAAGGCAGTTGCGCAGCACGTGCCGCCAGAGGATGCGCGCCGGGCGCAGGCCCTTGGCCCGTGCGGTGCGCACGTACTCCGAACGCAGCACTTCCGACGCCGCCGCGCGCACGATGCGCGCGTAGATGGCGATGTAGAAGAGCGACAGCGTGAACGCCGGCAATACGAGATGGCGCAGCCTGTCGAGCAAGGCGGCCCAGAATCCGCCATCGAAGCCTGTGGTCGCGATGCCACCCGTGGGCAGCCAGCGCAAGTCGACCGCGAAGAGGATGATCAGAAGCAGGCCGACCCAGAACAACGGCAGCGCGAAGCCAATGGTCGAGAGCGTCGAGATGCCCGTGTCGATCCAACGCCCCTGGCGGTACGCAGCCCAGACGCCCAGGGACACGCCCACGACGAGCGCGATGACGATGCTGGTGGCCACAAGCAACAGGGTTGCGGGCACGCGTTCGGCGATCAACTCGAGCACCGGCATGCTGTTGCGGAAGGAGTAGCCAAAGTCAAGCCGCGCGACGTTGGCGATGTAGTGCCAGAACTGCATCCACATCGGCTGGTCCAGTCCGTACTGGCGCCGCAGCATCTCCATGTACTCAGGCGATGCAGCGCCGGCGTCTCCCGCCATTGCCATCGCCAGGTCGCCGGGCGCGAGCTTGAGCAACAGGAAGCTGATGCCAACGACCAGCGCCAGCGTCGGAACCTTCGCGAGAATGCCGCGCGCCACCACGCGCAGCAGGCTCAAGACGCGCAGCGCAGTCGGGCCAGGCCACGCAGGACGATCGGATGCGGCGCTCACAGCCGCAGCCCCGCCTCGCGCATCAGCGGGAGGATGTGCTGGCCGAAATGCGCCAGGTCCTGCTCGAAATCGAAGAAGGTCAGTTGCACGCCATGGCAGCCGGCGTCGCGTAGCCGGATCATGTCGTCGACGATGCGCTGCGGGCTGCCGACGAGGTGGATGTTGCCGCCGACAGCCCGCTCGCCAGCACGGCGGCGATGGCTGCTCCAGGCGCGTGCATCGCTCGCGCCGGTCTGCGTGTTGAAGCGGGCGTTGAAGTTCGCGACCGCCTCCGTGTCCTCGGAGGCGAGGATGCGCTCGTAGCGCTCCTGTGCGAGTGCATCGGTCGCCGCGCTCACGACGGTCGGGTTGATGATGGTGCGCACAGCACGCCCTTGCGCCTGCGCCGCCTCGCGCAGCCCCGCGGTGAAGTCCGGCAGGGCTTGCAGCGTCGGCTCCAGCTCGACGCCGGTCGGGCTCGGGATGAAGACGAAGTCCGAATAGCGCGCACCGAACTCGAACCCAGCCTTCGAGCCGGTCGCATTGATGAGGATCGGGCGCCCATGCAGTGGGCGCGGCGACACGTAGGCGTCGTAGAGCTGCCAGTGACGGCCCTCGAAGGTCACGTTACCCTCGGTGCGCCACAGCCGATCGAGGATGTCCACGAACTCGGCAGCGCGGCCGTAGCGCGCGTCGTGCTCCTCGCGCACCTGGCCGAACATGCGCGCCTCTGCGGCGATGTGGCCGGTCACGAGGTTCACGCCCCAGCGCCCGCCCGAGATGTGGTCCAGCGTTGCGCCGAACTTCGCCAAATGCAGTGGATGCCACGGCCCGTAAAGCACGTGGATGGTCGAGATCAGCAGGATGCGCCGCGTGATCGCGCTCAGTGCTGCCGTGGAGATGAAGCTGTCCAGCGAGGTCTCGCGGTAGTTCGACACGCCGCCGTACCCCCCCTTGGGCATCCATTGCGCAAGCCCGAAAACCAGGTCGAAGCCGAGTTCCTCTGCCTTGAGCGTCAATCGCGCGTTGTAGTCGAAGCGCCAGTCGGTCGAGCGCGGCAGCGTCGAGATGGACCAGCCTCCGTTCTGGATGGGCAGGAACAGCCCGAGGTTGAAGGGTTGTTGAAGGACCCTCTCGAGCGGGCTCGGCTCCGGCTCGTGGACGGCACCTGAAGTCAGGGCGGCGGGAATGGCAAGCGACATGCTGTAGGTCCGCCTCAGTACGTGAAGCCCAGGGGCGGCGCCTCGCCGCGCAGCGCATGCGCGCCGATGGCCTTGCTGCGGTACACGATCGGGTCGTGAAGGCTGATCGTTCGCGCGTTGCGCCAGTGGCGGTCGAAGTTGTGGCGACGCAGCGCCGTGGACGTGCCCCCGACGTCGAAGAGCTTCTGGGCGATGTGCAGCGCGGCTTGTTCGGTGGCGAGCTGGGCCTGCGCGGTGCGGATGGCGGTGTCGGCCAGGACGTCATCCAGCCGCTCGCGCGAGCTCTCGGCGTACTGGACGTGCGAGGCATGGGTCAGGGCATCCGCCGCGCGGCCGAGCACCAGCTCGGCGCCCAGCGCGGCCGTGGACAGCTCGCCCACCAGGACCTGCACGTGCGGGTCAAGGGTGACATGCTCGACCTGGGAGACGCGCGTGGGACGGGCACCCTCGCGGGCCCAGTCCAGCGCATCATCGAGCGCGGCATGCGCGATGCCCGATTTCACGGCCGCAAACAGAATCTGGGCGCCCGAGCTCGTGTAGTGCCGGCGGTTCATCCAGTCGCCCACGACCACGATCTCGTCGGCCTCCACCCGCACGTTCTCGAAAATGGTCGTTCCGCTGCCGGTCAACCGCTGGCCCACGCCGTCCCAGTCGTCCAGGCGCGTGATGCCCTCGCGGTCGGTGGGCAGGATCGCATAGACGATGCGCTCCTGCACATCGAGGACCGTGGCGAAGACCAGATCCGCGAACAGCGTCGGCGTGCTGTAGAACTTGCGCCCGGTGAGCCGGAACCCGTCGTCGTCAGGCTGCAGGCGGATGGTGATCTCGCCCGAGCGCGCGGTGTTGCGCTCCGTGGAGGCGTTGCCGGCCAGTGCGCCCCGGCGCACGCGGCGCCAGATGCGTTGCTGGATGCCATCGTCGCCCATCAGGCGCAGGCGCTCCAAGTAGACATAGTGCGGGATAAGTAGCTGCGCCACATTGGAGTCACCCCGGGCCAGTTCGGCAATCACACGCACGACGTCGCCGTAGGCGATTTCCGCACCGCCCAAGGCCAGGGGGGTGCGAAGGTTCAGCAGGTCGTGCTCGCGCAGCAGGCGCAGCGCGTCATGGGGAAGGATGCGCTGGGCGTCGCGCACCGCGGCGTCCCTGCGCAGCACGCGGGCGAGCTGTCGTGCACGGGCCAGGGCCTCCTGCGCGCGCAGTGTGGCCTGCGCCGCCTCTTCGGCACTCGGATCGCTGTGGGTTGTCATCGGATTGGATTCAGTCAATGTGTCGCGTCGACCGTGGCTCAGGCGGCACGCGCCACATCGTCGAAGGTCTCGAAGCGCACGACGGTGTCGCGCTCCAGCTGGTCGATGAGATCGATCTCCCAGCGCAGGTAGTCGCGGAAGGCCCTGTGCGGATCTGCCGCGGCATACGGCGAACGCACCGTCTCGTCGGCATCGTGCAGAAGCCGGGTGGCACCCTGTTCCAACGGGTGCCCCAGGCGAGCCCACTCCGCCGTTCCGCCGTCCAGCACCACCAGCTTCGAGTGGTTCGCCGCAATTTCGGGCGCGGCCAGTCGCGCGAGACGGTCATCGGGAGACGTCAGCACCCAAGTGACGTCGCGCAGCTTCTCCAAGCCCTGCGGCAGGCGTGCGCGCACAGCGAAGGCTGCGCCGGGGATATGGCCTGCCTCATAGCGCGGGCTCGGCGCCAGGTCGATCACCTCGGCCTCCCCGCGTTCGAGTGCTTCGGCAAGACGCGCGACCGACCAGACCTGGACATCCGGCAGCGGCGCCAAGAGTCGTTGCGGCTCGGCGCCACGTTCTGTGGCCGCTTCCGGGCTGAACGCATGGGCATGGACTTCGCCCCACGCCAGCTGAATCAACCAGGAAGCCGTGATCGCCGCACGTACGCCCGATCCGCCATCCACGACCACGATGCGCGCATTGCGCGTGCCCACGTGCTTTTCCAGTTCCTGGACCAGCTGGCCGCCTTCGATCCAGGCGCTGCCGGGCAAGTGTCCGGCTTCGTACTCGTGGCGGGTGCGGACATCCAGGACGTAGAGACTGCGGGTGTCTCGCTCGGCCTCGAATCCGGCGATGGCCGCCGCATCGACCCACTGGATGCCGAAGCGCTGCGTGAGCTGGGCAACGCTGTCCCGCAGCTGAGGCGCATCCTGCTGCGGCTGGGCAGGCAGCTGCGCCGCCTTTCCGTACTGCAATTCGTAGCCGGCCATCAGCCAGTCCATCGTGCCGTTTCGCAGCGACAGCACCTTGTTGCTCAGGCCGGCATTGATCAGGGCCTGCGCGCCGATGATGGAGCGGGTGCGTCCGGCGCAATTGACCACCACCAGCGTGTCCGGCGACTTCACCACGCTGTGCACACGAAGCGGCAGCTCGGCATTGGGCACGGCGTGCGCTCCCGGGATGCTGAAGTCCTCGAACTCCTGGGCCGTACGGCCATCGAGCACCACAAGGTCGTCGCCGCGAGCCAGGCGCTCGTGCAGCTCCTCGACGGACAGATAGGGCGTGGCGTACTTGTGCTCAACGAACTCGCCGAATGCCTTGCTGTAGGCCCCCGAGCCGGTATAAGCCTCCAGGCCCGCCTCACGCCAGGCCTTGACACCGCCGGCCAGCACCTTCACACCGAGATAGCCGAGTTCGGCGAGCTTGCGTGCCGCGCGGTGCGCAAAGTCGCCGCCATCGTCGTCGATCACCACGACAGGCGCCCCCAGCCGCGGAAGCAAACGCGCCGCGCGCAGTTCCAACTGGCTCAGGGGCAGCGGCACCGACAGCAGGATGTGCGGCTCGCGAGCGAACACACCCTCTTCGCGCACATCGACCAAGGCCAGTTCCCCGCCACCCCGGATCGACTCGAGAAGCGGGACGACGGAAATGGAAGAGGCTGGAGAGGCAGATGACATGATGGCTCGCGAAAAAGTAGTTAGGCAGAAATCAGATTTCGGAACATTAATTCCGCATATCGGATAATTTGTTCCGCCGCCAGTGTATTTCCGAGAGGAGTTTTGGAAGAATGGTCTTCGCATATCAAAAGTCGCAGAGCAAGGAAGCCACAGCGCCTCTTGGCCGCCACATGTCGCTCAAGACCCGCGCTGCACGCCCGACAAACCCAGGAGACCACGTATGAAGCGCCCCCAGGAAGCAGACAAAGAGACCGTGCAACCGGCGCGCGGCGCGGAGTCCGGATCGCTCGCGAAGGGCCTGCAGGTGCTGGACGCCCTGCGCGAGGCGCTGCAGCCCCTTGCGCATTCCGAGGTCGCGGAGACCTGCAGCCTCGCGCCAAGCACGGCCCATCGGGTGTTGCAGATGCTGGTGGATGCGCGGCAGGTCGAGCGCACGCCGGGCGGCCGCTACCGCCCTGCGGCGCGCAGCCTGTTGCCGCTTGGCCACGACCACCCGATGAACCTTCTTCGACGCGACTCCACGGACCTCCTGCGAGGCCTGCGAGACCGGCATGGCCCCACCACCAGCCTGATCCTGTTCTTCGGTCGCGACCGCAGCATCCTGGACACGGCCATGGGCCGCTACAGCGTGGTGCCCTACTACGACACCCACGTGACCTCGCCGCATCACACCACCGTCTCGGGCAAGTTGCTCTTGGCCCACCTGCCCAAGGCGCAGTGCGACGCGCTTCTCGATGCACAGCCGCTGACCGCACGCACCGCCCACTCCATCGTCGAGCGGACCGCGCTGGAGCAGGAACTCGCCCGCGTCAGGATCGAGGGCTTCGCGACGAACCTGCACGAAAACGTGGCAGGGATCTGCGCATGCGGCTCGGTGTTGCTCGCGCCGGCCGGCGCGGCCATCGGCGCGCTGGTCATGTCGGGCCCGAGCCAGTACTTCGCCGATCCGGAACTTCAGCGGATGAGGCGCGACATGCTCGATGCCGCCAGCGTGCTCAACAACACCTCATCTGCGCTGCGGGCGTTTGCGCGATTTCTGGAATGAGCGCGCCGGCGATCGGCAGGCCGCCGGCGAACAGCAACTGGCAGCGTTCGAACGCCTCGGCCAGCGCCTGCGCCACGGCGCGGATGTGCGGCACCCTCGCGTGGGTGCGGTTCACCACCAGCCAGATCTCCCGCGCCGGCGGCGGGCGGTCCAGCGCCAGGCGCCGCAGGCCGGGCTCCCTGTCCCCCAAGTAGCAAGGCAGCAGCGCGATGCCCAGCCCCGCCAAGGCCGCGCTCTTCTGGCCCACCAGGCTGTTGCTGCGGAACGCCACCGGTCCCTCGACGTGCTCGCGCATCCATACCGCCTCGGGCACGGTGCTGTCGCGGCCGAAGGCAACGAACTGTCGCTCGCGCTCCAGCCGGTCTGCGGTGCCCTGCGCCGTGGTCGCGTAGAACGCATTGGCCATCGTCGCCACACGACGTATCACCAGATCGCCCTCCGCGGGCCGGGCCAGGCGCAGCGCCACGTCGACCTCGTGTCGGGCCAGGCTCAGGTTGCGGTCGGTGGTCAGCAGCTCCACCGTGATGCGTGGGTGGCGCATGCGCAAGGGTGCAAGCTGGTGCGCGACCCATTCGTCGGCCAGCGTGCGCGTGGCCGTGAGGCGGACCGTGCCCTCGAGCTCGGTCGCGTGCGCCGCGCCCGGCCAGGGCGATGGCCGTGGCCGCGCGTCGCATGCTCTGGGCCTGCTCGAGCAGCGCATGGCCCTCGGGGCGCAGTTGGTAGCCCTCCGGGCTGCGGTCGAACAGCCGCATGCCCAGCCCGCGTTCGATGGCCGCGAGCCGCCTGCCGACGGTCACGTGCGCCACCTTCATCGAACGGGCCGCCGCCGAGAGAGTTCCGCTCTCGGCGAGTTCCAGGAAGAAGCGGATGTCGTCCCAGTTCAGCGGGTCGTCGCCGGGACCGGTCGGTCGGATACGGGAAGGCATGCGGCCAGCTTGCTCAAGGCCCATGGGCGCCCCGCCAACGCTGCCGGGGAGCCCGCATGGGGGCGCTCAGACCTCCAGCGTGGCATGCGCCAACGTGCGGGGAGTCTGGGTCAGCACTTCGGGCTGTTCGCCCACGACCACGGTGTCGTCGATGCGGAAGCCGCCCAGCCCATACGCGTACAGCCCCGGCTCGGCGGAATACACCTCGCCCGCCAACAGCGGCCGGTGGTTGAAGGCCATGTCATCGGGGAACTCGTGACCAGCGAGGCCGATGCCATGCCCCGTGCGGTGGTGCACGTAGGCGCCCAGGCCCGCGGCCTCGATCACCCGCTGCGCCGCTGCATCGATGCCCGACACCGGCCGGCCGACCACGGCCGCCGCGACGGCAGCTCCGTTCGCAGCGCGCGCCACTTCGAAGAAGCGCGCCTGTTCAGCACTGGGCTGGCCGGCGAACCAGGTCCGCTCGTTCTCGACAACCAGACCGTTCAGTCGCGGGATCACGATGTTGATGATGGTGTCGCCCGGGTTGATCTTGGCACCGAGCGAGGCGCCGTCTCCGTGCGGTGAGGCCGAACGCGCACCGCTCAGCGTCCAGGTAAACAGGCCCAGGTCTTCACCTGGGAAGCGGCGCGCGGCCTCTGCTGCGCCCTCGGCCGCCAGTTCGAAGTCCAGCACCTGGGTCAACACGCCCGGACGCAGGCGCTCCCGGTAGCGTTCCTGGATCCAGTCCGCCAGGCTGGCAGCCCGACGCAAGATGTCCAGTTCCTCCGACGTCTTCACCCAGCGCAGCGCCCGCAGCTCGCGCGTGACGGGCACGAAGCGCGCCTCGGGCAGCAGCGCCCCGAGCTTCGCCACCCAGCCACCGGCCACATCCACCCCGATGCGGGCGCGCGCCAGGCCGGCGCGGCGCAGGCGGTCGGCCACATACTCCGCCCATTGCGGCAGCAGTGGCAGCCGGCCATCGATGCGCGGGTGCTCCGCATAGAGCTCCACGTCCTCGATCCAGAGGCTGGCGCGTTCGCGGGCGATCTGCAGGTGCGTGGTGGACAGCTCGTTGAAGACGGCGAAAGGTGCGCCGGAGGCCGGCAGCACCGCGATGATGGGCCGCTCCCAGGCACGCACGTCGACGTGGAAGTTGCTGTAGAACTCGATGAAATCCTCGCCCAGCAGGGCGAGGGCATCGAGCCCCTGTTCACGTTGCAACGCCTGCAGGGCAGCGTAGCGGGCGATGCGCGTCTTCTGCGTCAAGAAAGCCATGTGCGGGAATCCTCCAAGGTGTTGATCAGGAAGCGCGCCGGTAGTAGCGGCGCGAGATGAAGCTGTTCGCCCCCACTGCACACAGCAGCGTGGCGCACAACAGGATGCTGGCCAGGGCCGATCCGAAGGGCCAGTTGGACAGGTTGGTGATCTGGGAATAGAGGACCGGCGTCATCATCGTCATGCCCGCCCCGCCCAACAGCACAGGCGTGGCATAGGCGTTCATGCACATGACGAAGACCAGCACCACGCCGGCCGCCACGCCGGGCAGTGCCAAGGGCAGCACCACGCGGCGAAAGCCCGTCCATCCGCTGGCACCCAGATTCGCCGCAGCCTCTTCCAGAGACAGGTCGATGCCCTCCAGCACGCTGTGCAGCGTGAGGATCATGAACGGCAGGATGACCGAGGTCGTGCCCAGCACGACGGCCAGCGGTGTGTACATGAGCCGCAGCGGCGCATCGATGAGTCCGAGCGCGCCCAGCATGGCGTTCACGATGCCGGTGTTTCCCAGCAAGGCCATCCAGCCCGCGGCCCGCACGGTGTTGCCCACCAGCAGCGGAAAGAAGATCAGAAATAGCCAGAGCGTCTTGTAGCCGGAGCGGCTGCGCGCCAGCCGGTAGGCCACCGGGAACCCCAGCAGCAGGCCCAGCAGCGTGCAGAGCGCAGCCGTCTTCAGCGTGGTGAAGAACACACCGCGGTAGTACGCGTCGGTGAAGAAGCGCTGGTAGTTCTCCAGCGTGAAGCCTTCACGCGCGATCTCCACCGGGTCGAAGGCATTCAGGCTTTGCCGCATCAGCAGCAACGTGGGCACCACCAGCACCAGGCCGACCACCAGCGTTGCCGGCAGCACCAGCCAGGCGCCCTGTAGGCTGCTGCGAGTCTGCAAGCTCATGGGCAAGCCCCGGGCCTCAGAGGCCCACCTTGAATTCCTTCTCCCAGAAGTCCAGCGCCGCCGGGCGCGCGGCGATCAGCTTGTCGAAATCGGTGCGGGCAAAGCGGGCCCGCTCCTCGTCGCTGAAGTCCACGCTGCGGCGCAGCTCCGGGCTCAGCGTGGCGTTGTCCACCACGGGCAGGAAGCCCATGCTGTCGGCAAAGCCGGACTGGGCGCTTGCTTCCACGAGCGCGTTGGCGTACTCGAAGGCCGCGTCCTTGTTCTGGCTGTTGCGCGGCACGATGGCTTCGTAGACGCTCACCAGGATCTTTTCCCGGAAGGCCGAAAAGGCCACCGGCAGGCCGGTCTTCTGCCACAGGTGGGCACGGGCCTTCCACATGATCGTGACGTCGATCTCGCCGCTCTTGAAGGCCGCGGCCAGCGCCTCGTTGGACGGGTACAGCTTGGGCTGGTTCGCCTTGACCTTGCGCAGCAGGTCGAAGCCGCGATCCAGTTCGTGCGCGTTCGCGCCCGTGGCCACGGCCGCCGCGCCGATGTTGTTGGCGTACATGATGTCCGAGAAGCCGATCCGGCCCTTAAACACCGGGTCGGCCAAGTCCTTGAAGGACTGCGGCGGGCTCTTGAGGCGCTCCGTGTGATAGATCAGGCCCAGGCCGCTGTAGATGTGCGGCACCCCGTAATCGGTGCGAAACACCGGGAGGATGTGCCCCCAGTTCGACAGTCGGGTGGCACTCACCGTCTCCAGCACGCCCGTGCGCGACACCGCATAAGAATCGGTGTCGCCCAGGAACACCACGTCGTAGGAAGAGCGCCGGCTCTTCTGCTCGGCGCGCAACTTGGCCACGCGGGTCTGCCAGTTCGATGTGTCATAGGCGATCTCGATGCCCTTGGGCTTGAGCAGCGGGTCGCTCACGTTCTGGTCGAGCAGGCGGCTGTAGTCGCCGCCCCATGTGGCCACGACCAGCCGGCGCTTGGCCTCCTGAGCCGAGGCGGGCAGCGCGAGGCCGCACAGTGCAGGTGCCAGTAGCGGAGCGAACGCGTGGGAAAGGAAGCGGCGGCGGTCGGAAAAGTGGAAGGGATCGGACATAGGAGTCAGCAGGTCAAGGAGCGAGTCAGGAAAGAGGAATGCAGTCCTCGCGAAGGAAATGCGCCACCAGCGGCTGGTCGATCTCGTAGGGCAGCACGCCCGTGGCGCCAGCATTGGGCTGGTGCACCACAAAGGCTTCGCCAGCGCCCGTGCGCACATGCACCTCGACCGCTGCCCCGAGGAAGACGAGGGAACGCACCCGGACGGGCACCCGGTTGGCCCCGGCGTCTTCCGGCCTGAACGTCGAGTCGCCCGGCACACTCAGCCGGATGCGCTCGGGTCGCACACCGATGATGGATGCATCGACGGCTTGCGCGGGCACCTGCAGCGCGATGCCGCCCTGGCTCAGGAAGCGCCCATTGCCAGGCGCTCCCTCGAAGAAGTTCATGCGGCCGACGAAACCAGCCACATAGCGGTTGGCCGGCGCGCCATAGACTTCGCCCGGCGAGCCCACCTGCTCGATGCGTCCCTGCCGGATGACCACGACGCGGTCCGCCATGGTCATGGCCTCTTCCTGGTCATGCGTGACCAGCAGGGTCGTGAGCCCGAGACTGCGCTGCAACGCACGGATCTCCTCGCGCACCTCTGCGCGCAGCTTCGCGTCGAGGTTGGACAGCGGCTCGTCGAGCAGCAGCACGTCGGGCTCGATGGCCAGGGCGCGCGCGATGGCCACGCGCTGCTGCTGCCCGCCCGAGAGCTGATGCGGCAGCCTCGCGCTGTAGCCCTGCAGACGCACCAGCTTCAGCACCTCCCCGATGCGGGCCTCACGCGCCGCCCTCGGCACATCGCGCATCTCCAGGCCGAAGGCCACGTTCTGCTGCACCGTGAGATGCGGGAACAAGGCATAGCGCTGGAACACCATGGCGGTGTTGCGGCGCTGCGGCTCCACGTGCGTCACATCGCGTCCGCCGATCAGCACCTGACCCTGGTCCGGCGACTCGAAGCCCGCCAGCATGCGCAGCACCGTGGTCTTGCCGCAGCCGCTGGGCCCCAAAAGGGCCACCAGTTCGCCATTTGCGATGTCCAATGAGAAATCGTGGACCACGGTCGCGTCCTTGAAGCGTTTGCTCAGGCCGCGCAGCGAAACGTCGGCGGCGCTCACAGGATTCGATTCTGTTTGACGAAGCGATCGGTCAGCACCATCGCGAACCCCAGCAGCACGATCTGAACCGTGGAGACGGCCGCGATGGTGGGATCGATGCGGTATTCGAGGTGATGCAGGATCGCGATCGGCAATGTGGTCTGGCCGGCTCCCACCAGCGGCAGGGAGACCTCCAGGTTCTCGAACGAGACGATGAAGCCGAAGAGCGCCGCCGAGATCAAGGCCGGCTTGAGCAAGGGCAACACAATGCGCGTGAACACCGTGAGCCGCCGCGCCCCGAGATTGCGAGCCGCCTCCTCAAGCGACAGATCCAGACCCTCCAGACTGGCAGCCACAAGTCGCACCGTCCAAGGCACGGTGAGGCACAGATGCGCCAGCACCAGGCTCCAATGGGTGCCCAGCACATCGACGTCCAGTGTGTCCTGCGCACGCAGGTAGAACAGGTAGATCGCCAGCCCCGCCACGATGCCGGGCACCAGAATGGGCGCCAGCAGGAACTGGCTGACCCAGGCGTGGCCGCGGAAGGGGTAGCGCACCAGCGCCGCCGCCGCCGCGACGCCGAGTGCCACGCCGCCCAGGGACGCCATCACCGCCACTTCGAGGCTCAGCAGCAATCCATTCATGAAGTCGGCATTGCCCCAAGCTTCACCGTACCAGGCCAAGGTGTAGCCGGTCGGTGGGATGGTGAGGATCGCGTCGCGCGCAAAGCTGATCCAGACCACCAGAGCGATGGGCGCCAGCATCACGCCGTAGCTCACCGCACAGGCCAGGGTTCCCAATGCAGCAAGAGGTGACCTCATCGCTTCGGACACTCTAACCCTCAGAAGCCGAGTCACTCCACAAACACTCTCACTCAATGAATCACCCAATCAGTTTGGTAACCGAACAAGTCTATTGAGTTGGAACTCTCGTGTTAGCTGTTTTATTGCATTTGCACATTCGGAGTGAGAGGGGGTCGCGTCAATACCGCGAAGCACTTCGAGCGCGCAGTGATTCCGAGAGCCTCCTACATGTTCATTCTTGAACAGGCAGCGATCCTTTTTGCGCATGCCGCGCAGGCGGGGACGACCCTACATTCACTGCGTTCATCGTTTCCGCGCTCTTTCAGGAAGAGCCCCTGTCCATGGATCGTCACCACTTCATCGACCTGCACTTCTACCAGTCCCGCGCCCGAAAGGCCTGAACGTCATGGCCGCATTCACCCACTACGAACGCCATGACGCCCTCGGCCTGGCCGCGCTGATTCGCAGCGGCGAAAGCAGTGCCGCGGAGGTGCTGGAAGCCGCCATCGCGCGCATCGAGACGCACAACCCAACCATCAACGCCGTGGTGCACACGCTCCACGACAGCGCGCGCCGCCAGGCGGCCGCTGTGCGCCCGGGCGACGGACCGCTCGCGGGCGTGCCCTTCCTCGTGAAGGACTCGGGCCTGCAGATCGCCGGCGAGCGCACCTCCAACGGAAGCCGCTTCTGGCGCGACCATATCGCCGCGACCGATTCGACCATCACGCAGCGCTACCGTCGCGCGGGCCTCGTGCTGCTGGGCTTCACCAACACGGCCGAGATGGGCCTGGCCTGCGAAACCGCGCCCGCCGTGTACGGCCCCACGCGCAACCCGCACGACCTCTCGCGCAGCGTGGGCGGCTCCAGCGGTGGATCGGCCGCGGCAGTGGCCGCGGGCTTCGTGCCGGCCGCGCACGCGACCGACGGCGGCGGCTCGATCCGCATCCCCTCCTCGTGCTGCGGCGTCTTCGGACTCAAGCCCACGCGCGCACGCAACCCCTTCGGGCCAGACTTCGGCGAGGGCTGGAACGGCCTGTCGGCACACCATGCGATCACGCGCAGCGTGCGCGACAGCGCGGCGCTCCTCGACGCCACGCACGGCCCCGCGGCGGGGGATCCCTACGCCGCGCCGGCCACCGTGCCCGAGGGCGGCTTCCTGCGCGCGCTCTCGGCGCCGCAGGCGCCGCTGCGCATCGCATTCCAGACCGTGCGGCACGACGGCACGGCCGTGCACCCGGCGGTGGCCGGGGCGGTGCGCGACGCCGCCGCGCTGCTGGCCGGCCTGGGCCACCACGTCGAAGAGGCGCGTCCCGCGATCGATGCCGACACGCTCAAGCGCGCCACGCGCACCATCGTCGCAGCCAACACAGCTCAGGCGCTGCGACTTCGCGCGCAGGCCGCGGGCCGGCCCGCGAGCGAGGAGGAGGTCGAACCCATCACGTGGCTCTGGTCGCGCGAGGGCGAGCGCTTGCCGGCCCAGCAACTGGCCGAGGCGATCGGCACCATCCATGCGCTCGCGCGGCGGCTTGGCGCCTTCTTCGAGCGCCACGACATCCTGCTCACGCCGACCTTCTCGGCACCGCCGCTCCCGCTGGGCACCGTGGACATGCAAAGCCGCGACCTGGACGCCTACTACGAGAGGCTGCGCAGCTACAGCGCCTTCACCACGATCTACAACGCCACCGGCGTCCCCGCCGCGAGCGTGCCCTTCGCCCGGCATGAGGGCCTGCCGATCGGCGTGCAGATCGCAGCGCCGCTCGGCCACGACGCGCGCGTGCTGCGGCTCGCGGCCCAGATCGAGCAGGCCCGCCCCTGGGAGCGGGACCTGCCCACCGGCGCAACGCGCGAGGTGATCCGATGAGCGCTCCCGCAGCACCGAAGGCGACCACGACACGCCAGATGCGGCTGGCCGCATCGATCTATTCGGGCGAAGCCTCGCAGGCCTGGCGGCATCCCCAGGCGCGGCCCGATGCCCGGCTCGATCTCGGCACCTTCGTCGAGTACGCCGAGCTGGCCGAGGCCGCGTGCTTCGACACGCTCTTCCTGCCAGACACCGGCGCGCCCGCGCGGCTCGCGCCGGACGTCATGCAGCGGCTGTCGAGCCTGAGCGTCTTCGAGCCGCTCACGCTGATGTGCGCCCTGGCCATGCACACGCAGCGCATCGGGCTTGTCTACACCGCCAGCGCCACCTTCAACGAGCCGTACCACGTTGCCCGCCAAGTGGCCTCGCTCGACCACTTGAGCGGTGGCCGTGCGGGCTGGAACCTCGTTACCTCGCTGTCGCGCACCCAGTCGGCCAATTTCGGAGGCGGCCCGCAGCCCGCGCACGACGCGCGCTACCGCAAGGCCGAGGAATTCCACGACGTGGTCACCGGATTGTGGGACAGCTTCGACGACGATGCCTTCGTGCGCGACAAGGCCTCGGGCCGCTTTGTCGACCCGCGCAAGATGCACTACCTGGAACACAGCGGCGAGTTCTTCTCGGTCGAGGGCCCGCTGCGCATCGCGCGGCCGCCGCAGGGCCATCCCGTGGTCGCGCAAGCGGGCGCCTCCGAGGCCGGGCGCGAACTCGGCGCGCGCACCGCCGACCTGATCTTCTGCACCAACCTCTCGCTCGAGGACGGCCAGACCTTCTATGCGGACATGAAGCGCCGCACAGTGGCGCACGGCCGCGACCCGGACGACCTCAAGATCCTGACGGGTACCGCCATCGTCTGGGGCGAGACCGATGCCGAGGCCCGCGCCCGCTTCGAGCAATTGAGCAGCCTCTATCCGGTGGATGTCGCCATCCACAACCTCGCCATCGACCTCGAGGGCCGCAACCCGGACGACAAGTTCCCGCAGGACCTGCCGCCGTCCCTCGGCTCGCAGGGCCACCAGAAGGCGATCACGGATTTCGCGCGGCGCCATGACTTCACGATCCGCCAGACCGCTCAGGCGCTGGCAGCAAGCGCCAAGCACCGCGTGCTGATCGGCTCCACGACCACCATCGCCGACGACCTCGAGGCCTGGTTCCGCCAGGGCGCCGCTGATGGTTTCGTGGTGATCTCGCCCTTCTTCCTCGACGGCTTCCGCGACATCGCCCGCCATGTGGTGCCCGAGCTCCAGCGCCGCGGCCTGTTCCGCTCCGCGTACGAAGGCCACACCCTGCGCGAGCACCTGGGCGTGCCCCGCCCGCCGAGCCGCTACCGCCGGGCCTGAGCCCGGAACCCGAGCCTTCCTGCGGCCCAGGCATCCACCTGCGGCCGCCGCACCCTCCCCACTGCCATGAAGCGATTCCTCTCTCTGCTCGCCGCCCTGCTTATCGCGGCGGCCTCCCCTCCCGCGGCATCGGCCGATGCCACCACCTACCCCACCCGCGCCATCCGCATCGTCGTGCCCTTCGCGCCGGGCAGCGCTGCGGACGTCACCGCCAGGCTGCTCGCCCCGGGCCTGTCGCGCGACCTGGGCCAGCCAGTGGTGGTCGACAACCGCGCCGGCGCTGCGGGCATCGTCGGTACCGACGTGGGCGGCCGCTCGGCGCCCGACGGCTACACGCTGGTACTGGGCACCTCGAACACGCACGGACTGAACTCCGGCATCTACAAGGCCCTGCCCTACGACCCGCTGGAAGGCTTCGTGCCCATCGGCCGCATCAACGCCTTCGCCAACGTGCTGGTCGTGCCGCCCGGGCTCGGCGTCAACTCGATGGCCGAGCTGATCGCTCTGGCGCGGCGCCCGGGCCACTCCCTCAGCTACGCGTCCGCCGGACGTGGCACATCGCTGCACCTGGCGGGCGAGATGTTCCGGCGCAGTGCCGGCATCGAGCTGCTGCAGGTCTCGTACAAAGACACGAGCACCTACGTCACGGACGTGTTGGCGGGCCGTGTCGACATGGTCTTCATGGCCGTACCGGTCGCCGCGGCCCATGTGCGCGCGGGCAAGCTCAAGGCGCTCGCCATCATTGGTGCGCAGCGCAGCCCGCTGCTGCCCGAGGTGCCTACCATCGACGAGACGGGCGTGACGGGGATGCAGCTTCCGATCTGGGTTGGCTTGTTCGCGCCGAAGGGCACGCCTGCACCAATCGCCCTGCGACTCAACGCAGCATTGCGTGCCGCGCAGGCGTCACCCGACACGCGCGCCGCACTGCAGCGCGCCGGCAGCACGATCGAGAGCGACGCCAGCCCAGCGGACTTTCTCGCGTTCCTGCGCACCGACGTGCCGGCGTCGATCCAACGGGCGCGCGACGCGGGAATCGAGCCAGAGTAGAGGCGCAGCTGTCCTCACCGAGTCACGGCGCGGCGCGGCGCGGCATGAGGCATGTCCGCAATCTCCATATGAGTTCACCAAGTAAGCTTATCGATAACGATTTGTTAGCGTTTTATCGATGAAAGCGTAACGTTTGGGCTTGCCACAGCCCTCTGCAGGGCCGTTCAACTCATCCAACTGAATCCTGTGCCCATGCTTCATCCCCTCTCCCGCCTCCTGACGGCCATCGCAGCCTCTGCCGCCGTATCGGCGCCCAGCCTTGCGGCCGAGCCCATCAATATCGGACTCTTTTCGCATCTCTCGGGCAACTTCGCCGAGTACGGCGCCAGCACAAAGAACGCGGTGGAGCTGTACCTTGACAAGCTCAACGCCGAAGGCGGCATCGGTGGCCGTCCCGTCAAGCTCGTCGTCGAGGACGACCGCAATTCGCCGCAGGAAGCGGCCACGGTCGCGCGCAAGATCGTTGCAACGCCGGGCGTGGTGCTGGCCATCGGTTCCTGGTCATCCACTGCGTCGCTGGCTGCCGCGCCTATCTTCGCCGAGGCCAAGATCCCGCAGATCAGCCCCACGTCCTCGCATCCGGACTTCAGCCGCCAGAGTCCCTACCAATTCCGCCAGAACAACACCGACGATCTGCTCGCGCAGTACAACGCCGACACGATCCACAAGTGGCTCAAGGCCAGCCGCATCGTCATCCCCTACTCGCAGGACGACTGGGGCGTGTTCACCGTCAAGTCCACCTCGGCCGCAATCGAGAAGGACGGCGGCAAGGTGCTGCTGACCGAGGCGATCATCCCCGGCTCGAAGGATTTCCGCCCGCTGATCAGCAAGATCAAGGCAACCAATCCGGACGGCGTGTTCATCGCGCTGCCCTACCAGGAAGCCTCGATCTTCATCCAGCAACTGCGCCAGGCCGGCGTGAACATCCCGGCCGGCGGCGGTGTTCCGCTGACCTCTCCCAAGTTCATCGAGCTCGCCGGCAAGGCTGCCGAGGGCGTGGTGGTGCACAGCATCTTCTTCCCGGGCGACCCGTCAAAGAAGGCCTTCGTCGACGCCTACAAGGCCAAGTACAACAAGCTGCCCGATCAGTTCGCCGCGCTGGCCTACGACGCCGCGGGCGTCGGCACCGCGGCCATCCGCCGCGTGGTGGCGTCGGGCAAGCCGCTGACCGGCCAGGCCGTGCGCGACGAGCTGGCCAACGGACCGGCCTTCCAAGGTGTGACCGGCGTCTCCAAGTTCGAGAACGGCAACGTCAAGAAAGACCCGACATTCCTCGTGGTGCGAGATGGCGCCTTCCAACTGCTGAACGACAACTGATCCCCGGGGCGCTTCCCAGCCCCCTGCGGCCGCCGGTCGTGCCTCATGGCATGTCCGGCGCCGCGGCTTTTCATCCACGGCCATCCCATGCTTGAACTCTTCGCCAGCCAGATCCTCAATGGCCTGGCCATCGGCCAGGTCTATGCACTGATCGCACTCGGCTTTTCGCTGGTCTTCGGCGTCTCCAACCTGATCAACTTCGCGCAGGGCGCGCTGTTCATGCTCGGCGCGTTCATCGCGTTCACGGGCGTCACGGTGCTGCACCTTTCGCTGCCCGCGGCTGCGGTGCTCTCGGTGGGCGTGGTGACATGCCTGGGCATGCTGCTCGAACGGGTGGCGCTCCGCCCGCTGGAGAACGCGCCCTACATCGCGCCGGTGCTCTCCACGCTGGCGATCAGCCTGATCATCGATCAGGTCGCCGAGATCATCTGGTCGCCCGAAGGCCAGGCGTTTCCCGTTCCGTTCGAGGAAGTCACCTACTTCTTCGGTGCGGCCTACATCACCAGCACCGACCTGCTGATCTTTGGCTTCGGCGCAGTTGCCACCATCGCCCTGACGCTGTTTCTCTCACGCTCCTGGCTCGGCCGCACACTGCGCGCCACCGCCCAGGACCGCGATGCGGCGGCGCAGCTGGGCGTGCGCCCCGCGAACGTGAAGCGCCTGGCCTTCGGGCTGGCGGGAGCCCTCGGGGCGCTCAGCGGCATCCTGGTGGCGCTGTACTTCAAGAGCGTGTTTCCGCAAATGGGCCTGCCCTACGGACTCAAGGGCTTCGCGGCGGCACTGCTCGGCGGCCTGACCAGCACACCGGGCGCCGTCCTTGGCGGCTTGCTTCTCGGGGTGGTGGAAACGCTGGCCAGCGCCTACGTCGGCGAAGGCTACCGGGACCTGGTGGCCTACACCCTGGTGCTCGTCTTCCTGGTGTTCCGCCCGCAGGGCCTGCTCGGCGACCGGCGCCTCGATGCGCTCGGCGGCGCCAGCGGCGCAGCGGGTGCGATGCCCAGCACCAGCGTGCTGGCCTCTTCGTCGAGCCAGCGCGGCGTGGTGCGGGCACTGGAGCTTCCCCCGTGGGGCTTCCTCGCGGCTGGCGCGGCGCTGGTCCTGGTGCCCCTGGCCACCCAGAGCGCCTACCTGCTGCAGGCCGTGGCCTACGCAATGATTTTCGCGCTGCTGGTGGCCAGCGTCACGTTGGTCTCCGGTTCGCTCGGCATCCTGTCGATCGGACACATGGCCTTCTACGGCGTCGGGGCCTATGTCGTGGGCATCCTGGCACGCAACCACGGCTGGCCCGCCGAAGCGGCGCTCGTGGGCGCCGCGGGGGTCACCGCCGTGGTCGCCATCGTCGCCGGCCTGCCGTTGCTCAAGCTCAGCGGCCACACGGCGGCGCTGGGCACCCTCGCGGTGGGACAGATCGGTTACCTCGTCTTCATGACGTGGCTCGACGTCACGCGCGGGCCCATGGGTTTCATCGGCATTCCCGCGCCCCGGCTGGCCCTGCTGGGCGGACTCACGCTACCCGGCATCGTGCAGAAGTTCTGGCTGGTCGCCGTGGTGACGGCCATCGCGCTCGCACTGGCGCAGTGCCTGCTCGGATCGGGCATCGGCCGGGTATGGCGCGGCATTCGCGAAGACCGGCTGGCCGCGCATGCGGCCGGCCTGCCGGTGCGCCGCTACATCCTGCTGGGCTTTGCCCTCTCGGGCGTGCTCGCGGGCACGGCCGGCGGGCTGTTCGCCTACGTGCAGAACGTGGTGAGCCCGGAGAGCTTCACCGTCAGCGCCTCCATCCTGCTGCTCACCATGGCCGTGCTCGGCGGCCTGGGCAATCTCACCGGTGCGGCACTGGCCGGCTTTGCGCTCACGCTGCTGCCGGAGCTGCTGCGGCCCTTCGCAGAGTGGCGGATGATCGCCTACGGGGTCGCGTTGCTCATCATGCTTCGCATCCGCCCGCACGGGCTGCTCGGAGCGCGCTGATCATGACGAACAGCACCCTCAGCACCCGCACCCAGGGCCTGCATGTCGAAGGGCTGAGCCGCCACTTCAGCGGCGTGAAGGCCGTCGACGAGGTCAGCTTCGACCTCGCGCCGGGCGAAACTGTCGCACTGGTCGGCCCCAACGGCGCCGGCAAGTCGACGCTCATCCAGTTGCTCAGCGGCGTGGAGAAACCCACGGCCGGGCGCATCCTGCTCGACGGGCGGCGCATCGACGGCCTGGCGCCCGAGCGCATCGCGCGCCTGGGCCTGGGCCGCAGCTTCCAGACCTCGCGCGTCTTTCCGGCGCTCACAGTGCACGACAGCGTGCGTCTGGGCACCCAGGCCGGACTGCTGCGAAACCGGCACGGCCGACTGACCCACCCGATCGTCGAAGTGGCGGGCGAACTGTTCGGCCTGCCCGGCTGGCGCCGCCGCCGCGCCGAGGCCGAGCAGCTGGCCGACGCCGCACTCCAACGCTTCGGCGACCGGCTCTGGCCCCGGCGCGACCAGCCCGCCTTCAGCCTCTCGTACGCCAACCGTCGCCGCGTGGAGATCGCGCGCGTGCTCGCCGCGCAGCCGCGCTTCGTGCTGCTGGACGAACCCGCGGCCGGCATGAACCCGAGCGAGACCGCAGAGCTGACCGACCTGCTGCTCGCACTGCGCGCCGAACAGCCCTCGCTGGGCATCCTGGTGGTCGAGCACAAGCTCTCGCTGGTGCGCCGCATCGCCGACCGCGTCGTGGTGCTCAACCAGGGTCGCGTGCTGGCCACCGGCAAGCCGTCGGAGGCACTGGACCACCCCGAGGTGGTCGAGGCCTACCTCGGACGCTCGCGCACCCGCCCCACGAATTCGGATGCTCACCTTGGCTGATACCTCCACTGCTCCCTTGCTCACGATCGACGCCATCGACGTGCACTACGGCGCCGTGCAGGCGCTCTACGGCGTGAGCCTCGACGTGTACCCTGGCGAAGTCGTGTCAGTGCTCGGCGGCAATGCCTCGGGCAAGTCCACCACGCTCAAGTCGGTCCTCGGCCTGGTCACGCCCACGCGCGGACGCATCGTCCTCGAGGGGCGCGAGATCCAGGGTCTGGCACCGGCCGACGTGATCGACCTGGGCGTGGCCAGCGTACCCGAAGGCCGGCGCGTGTTCCCGGCGATGTCGGTACACGAGAACCTGTTGATGGGCGCCTTTCCGCGCCGCAAGGAGAAGGCCGCGATCGCGCAGGACCTCGACGAGGTCTTCGTCGCCTTCCCGCGCCTGGCCGAACGGCGCAGCCAGCCGGCCGGCACGCTCTCGGGCGGCGAGCAGCAGATGCTCGCGCTCGGCCGCGCCTGGCTGCGGCGTGGACGCCTGGTCTGCATCGACGAGCCTTCGATGGGCCTGTCGCCGCGCTTCGTCGACGCCGTCTACGAAGTGCTGTTCCGCTGGAAAGCCGCTGGCCAGACCATCCTGCTGGTCGAGCAGAACGCGCGCATCGCGCTCGAACTGGCCGATCGCGCCTACGTGCTGCAGCACGGCCACGTTGCGCTGCAAGGCCGCGCGGCGGACCTCGCTGCCGATCCCGCCGTGCAGAAGGCCTACCTCGGCGCCGCCTGAGGCGGCGCCTCCCCGCGAAACGGAAAAGAAAACGCACATGACCCACGACACTCCCCAGCTACACATCATCGACACGGAGGTGCTGGTCATCGGCGCCGGCGGCGCCGGCATGAGCGCGGCCATCGCCGCGGCCGAATCCGGTGCGCATGTAGTACTTGCCGACCGCAGCCTTATCGGCCGGGGCGGCGCGACCATCATGGCGCAGATGACCGTGGCAGCCGCCCTGGGCGAACAGACCGAGGACGACTGGCGCCACCACTATGCCGACACCCTGACCGCAGGCCGTGGCCTGTGCAGCGAGCCGCTGGCGCGCGTCCTCTGCGAAGAAGGCGTGCAGGCGGTGCGCCTGCTCGACCAGTGGGGCGTGGGCTGGGCGCGCGCCGACGGCCATCTGACGCAGGCGCAGGCGCCGGGCCACGACCGGCCGCGGTGTGTCTATGTCGACTACCTCAACACCGGCCCGGCCGTCGCCAAGACGCTGCGCACCCAGGTGGCCCGCATGCCCCAGGTGCAGCGCGTGGGAGACCTCGCGGTGGTCGACCTGCTGCTGCACGAGGGCCGCGCCGTGGGCGCGGTAGCGCTGCACCTGTCAATCGGGGATCCGGTGCTGATCCGTGCGGGCGCCACGGTGATCGCCACCGGCGGGCTCACGCGGCTATACCGGCGCAACAGCGCCTCGCTCAACATGGGCGGCGACGGCTTCGCCCTCGCGCTGCGTGCAGGCGCTCGCCTTCTCGACATGGAGTTCGTCCAGTTCTTCCCGATCGGACACCTGGCACCGCGGCTCGTGGGCTTCGATCCGATCATGTGGGACCCGTTCCGCTACAAGCTGGGCGGACGGCTGCTCAATCGCGACGGCGAGGAATTCGTCGACCGGTACGGCAACGCCGGCGAAGCCGGCCGCTACACCACCACGCGCGATGCGGCCACCTACGCCATCCTCAAGGAAGTGGAAGCCGGCCGAGGCTCGCCCGCCGGCGGGGCCTACCTGAGCTTCCGCCACGTGCCCGAGGCCACGCTGCGCGCGGCCTTCGGGCCCATCATCAACCGGCTTGCCAGCGCGGGCATCGACCTCACGCAGCAGATGATCGAAGTGGCGCCCATCGCCCACTATCACATGGGCGGCATCCGCGTGGATACGCAGCTCGCCACCGACGTGCCGGGCCTTTACGCCGCGGGCGAGGCCGTGGGCGGCGCCAATGGCGCCAACCGCCTCTCGGGCAACGCCATCACCGAGGCCGTGGCCTTCGGCCTGCGCGCGGGGCGCTCGGCCGCTTCCAGTGCGGCGCAGGCAACGCCGCTGCCGGACCACACCTTGCACGCGCTGGCGGCCCCCGTTCTCGACATGCTGGCGCCCATCGCGCCTTCGCCCCGCACGCCCAACGGCGCCGCGCTGATTGAAGAACTCCAGACCGTGATGCAACAGCACGTCGGCCCCTTCCGCACCGATGCCGGCATCCGCCAGGCGCTGGTGGCGATCGACGCACTGCGCACGGCTGCCGGCAGCGTCATCGCGGGCGGCGGGCCGCAGGATCCGGTGCGTCTCGATGCGCTGGACCTTCGCAACATGCTGCTCGTGGCCGAATCGGTCGCGCGCAGCGCCCTCGCGCGAACCGAAAGCCGCGGAGCGCACCAGCGCGAGGATCATCCCGGGCAGGAGGAGGCCTGGACACTCAACCAGACCATCGCCTGGCGCCAGGGCGAATGGCTGCCCGGCACCCAGCCGATTGAGCGCCTGGTCGACCTGAACACCCCCATCGAGGCCCACGCATGAACCAGTCCAACACCGCTGCGCGCGATGCCATCCAGCTGCGAGTCCAGCGCGGCAACCCGGAGCAGACGCCCGCCGTCCGCGAATACGTCGTGCCCGCTGAGGCCGCGGCATCGCTGCTCGATGGCCTGCGCTGGGTTCGCGCCCACCTCGACGACACCCTCGCCTTCCGCTATTCGTGCATCAATGCCAACGCCTGCAAGGAATGCATGATGCGGCTGGACGGCAAGACGGTCTATGCCTGCACCGCAAGGCTGGAAGCCGGCTGCAGCTATGACGTGGCACCGCTGCCCAACAAGGCGCTGGTGCGCGACCTGGTGACCGAGATCGCGCCATCCAAGGAGCGCCTGTTCGCCGGAGACGACGACGATGCCGATTGACACCGCCGCGAACCACGGTCGATTCGTCGTCACCGACGGCGCCGATCGCTTTGCGGTCGTGCGGCCCTGGCAGCGGCCCGGCCCCGACGGCAGCGATGTGCAGGCCATCAGCCAGCTCGCGCTGGACCGCCATGGCCGAGTCTTCGTGCTGCAGCGCACGGAGCCGGCGCTGCGCATCTACGCACCCGACGGCACGCTGGAGCGCAGCTTCCACCACCCCCCGCTGCTGGACAGCGGCCACGGCCTGCACGTGGACGCCCAGGACCGCCTCTGGGTCACCACCTATGACGCGCACCAGGTGCTGGCCTTCGACGCCGACCTGCGGCTGTCGATGGTGCTGGGCCGTCACCACGTTCCTTCGTGGGAGCGGCCATTCAACCACCCGACGGGCGTGCACGTGGCAGCCGACGGCGACATCTACGTGAGCGACGGCTACGGCAACGCGCGCATCCACCGCTTCGCACCCGACGGGCAGCTGCGTCGCAGCTGGGGCCGTTCGGGGCGGGAGCCCGGGGCGTTCAACACGCCGCACGCTGTCTGGGTCCTGCCCGATGGCCGTGTGCTCTGCGCCGACCGCGACAACGACCGCATCCAGGTCTTCGACGGCAAGGGCACGCTGCTCGCCGTTTGGGACGGTCTGGTGCGTCCGATGGCCCTCTGGGCACCGGCCGATGGCCGCACGCTCTACGTGAGCGAGCAGGTGCCGCGCATCTCGCGGCTGGATGCCCGTGATGGCAAGGTGCTCGGCCGCGCCCGTGCATTCGGTATCTATGCCCATGGCCTCGCGGGCGATGCCGCGGGCAACCTCTATGTCGCAGAGCAGGGGTCGGTTTCCCTCGTTGCGCAGTACCGCAAACTCGACCCCATCGACTCCATCGACTCCACAGGCCTTACCGATCCCTACGGCAGCACGCTGCCCGCACAACCATGACACGCAAGAAGTCCGCCGCCTCCGCATCGGCTGCACGGCCCGCATCCGCAGTCGACAAGCCCGTGCGAATTCTCTCGTCTGCCCACCTGGCCGACGGCCCCCATGCCGAACTATCGGAACTGGAGTTCGGCCTCATCATTGCCCACAACGCCTTCAGCCGCTGGGTCATGCGCTGCATGGCTGTGGCCGGGGAATCCGACCTGGCCTTCACCGACATCCTGGTGCTGCATCACGTGCACCACCGCAAACGCGGCAAGAAGCTGTCCGACATCTGCTTCACGCTGAACTACGAGGACACACACGTCATCAACTACGCGTTGAAGAAGCTCGGCGGGCTGGGCCTGGTGCACGGCGAGAAGACTGGCAAGGAAGTGTTCTATGCGACCACGGACGAAGGCGCCGCGCTGATCGAGCGCTTCCGCGACGTGCGCGGCCGCTGCCTGCTGGCCACTGTCGACGGCGAGTTGGCCGAGGACGAATCCCATTCCGACGTGGCACGGCGCCTGCGCCTGCTCTCGGGCCTCTACGACCAGGCCGCCCGCGCGGCGTCTTCGCTATGAGCACGATCGCGACCTCTGACGCCGGCCGCTGGGAGTTCTGGATCGATCGCGGCGGCACCTTCACCGACGTGATCGGTCGACGCCCCGACGGCACCTTGGCCACCGCCAAGCTCCTCTCCGAAAACCCGGGCCGCTACGACGACGCTGCCGTCGAAGGCATCCGCCGGCTGCTGGGCATCGCGCCCGGCGCTCCGGTCCCGGCCGAACGTATCGCCGTCGTGCGGATGGGCACCACGGTGGCCACCAACGCGCTGCTGGAGCGCAAAGGGGAACGGGTGCTGCTCGCGGTGACTCGCGGCTTTCGCGATGCGCTTCGCATTGCCTACCAGAACCGCCCGCGCCTGTTCGACCGCGAGATCGTCCTGCCCGACCAGCTCGCCAGCCGCATCGCCGAGATCGACGAGCGCCTTGCCGCCGACGGCAGCGTGGTCACGCCGCTCGATCTGGCGCAGGCACGTGCTGCGCTGGCCGAAGGGCGCGCGAAGGGCTACACCGCCATCGCCGTGGCGCTCATGCACGGCTACCGCAATCCGGCGCATGAAGAGCAGTTGGCCCAGCTCGCGCTCGAGCTCGGCTACACGCAGGTTTCCGTCTCGCATCGCGTCTCGCCGCTGATCCGATTCGTCGCGCGTGGGGACACGACGGTGGTCGACGCCTATCTCTCGCCGGTGCTGCGCCGCTACGTGGACCGCGTCGCGGCCGCGCTGCCAGGGGTTCGCCTCCAGTTCATGCAATCCAGTGGCGGGCTCACCGACGCACAAGCCTTCCAGGGCAAGGACTCGGTACTCTCCGGCCCGGCCGGCGGCATCGTCGGCATGGCGGGGGTCTCGGCCCACGCGGGCTTCGACCGCGTGATCGGTTTCGACATGGGCGGCACCTCCACCGACGTCTCTCACTATGCCGGCGAGTACGAACGCGCCTTCGACACGCTCGTGGCCGGCGTGCGCCTGCGCGCGCCGATGATGAGCATCCACACCGTGGCCGCGGGAGGTGGGTCCATCCTGCGCTTCGACGGCACGCGGCTGCGCGTCGGCCCGGAGTCGGCCGGCGCGGACCCTGGCCCGGCCTGCTACCGGCGCGGCGGACCACTGACCGTGACCGATGCGAACGTGCTGCTCGGCCGCATCCAGCCCGCGCACTTCCCGGCCGTGTTCGGCCCGGGCGGCGACCAGCCGCTCGATGCGCAGGTCGTGCGCAGCCGCTTCGGCGAACTGGCGTCCGAGGTCTCGCAAGCCACCGGCCGCCCGACCACGCCGGAGGACCTGGCCCAGGGCTTCCTGGAGATCGCCGTGGGCAACATGGCCAACGCGATCAAGCGCATCTCGGTGCAGCGCGGCTACGACATCACGCGCTACACGCTCACCACCTTTGGCGGCGCCGGCGGCCAGCATGCCTGCGCCGTGGCCGATGCCTTGGCCATGCCGCGCGTACTCGTGCATCCGCTCGCGGGCGTGCTATCCGCCTACGGGATGGGCCTGGCCGTGTCGACGGCGGTGCGCCAGCGCTCCGTCGAACGCCGCCTCGATGCAGAGGGCGAGACCGCGGCGCGCACCGTGCTGGCCGAACTCTCGCTGGCAGCCCGATCCGAGCTGGAAGATCAGGGCGCAGCGCCGGAAAGCATCCAGGTGGCACAGCGCCTCTACCTGCGCTACGAGGGCACGGACACGGCCCTGCCAGTGCCCCTGGGCGACCACACGGTCATGGTGACGGCCTTCGAGGGCGCGTACCGCCAGCGCTTCTCCTTCCTCATGCCGGGCCGGCCGCTGGTCATCGATTCGGCCGTGGTCGAAGCCACGGCGGACGACGGCACGGCCGGCGACACGGCCCGCTTCGCCCGTCCCGCGCGGGAAGCCGGCTCCATCCTCAAGCCCATCGCGAGCGTGCCTTTCCAGGCCGAGCGCGAGACGCTCACCGCAGCGCTCTATGCCGCGCATGATCTGTGCGCCGACGACGCGATCGACGGGCCGGCCATCATCACCGACGCCAATGCCACAACCGTGATCGATCCCGGTTGGCGCGCCACCGCGACCGCTGCCGGCAACCTGGTACTGCAGCGCCATCTGCCGCGCGCACAGCGCCGCGCGATCGGCACCGAGGCCGATCCGGTGAGGCTCGAGATCTTCAACAATCTGTTCATGTCCATCGCCGAACAAATGGGCTGGCGGCTGCAGAACACCGCGCATTCGGTGAATATCAAGGAGCGGCTGGACTTCTCCTGTGCGATCTTCGACACCGACGGAGAGCTGGTGGCCAACGCACCGCATATCCCGGTGCACCTGGGCTCCATGGGCGCGAGCGTGCGCGCGGTGATCGACCGCTTCGCAAGCACCATGCGGCCGGGCAGCGTGTACGCGCTCAACGATCCCTATGCGGGCGGAACGCACTTGCCGGACGTCACCGTGATCACACCGGTCTTCGATGACGCAGGGACTCGCGTGCTGTTCTACGTTGGCTCGCGCGGCCACCATGCCGACATTGGCGGCCTGACCCCGGGGTCGATGCCGCCGGATTCCCGCACCATTGACGATGAGGGCGTACTGATCACCGACTTCCTGCTGGTCGAGGATGGCCGCCTGCGAGAAGCCGCCTTGCGCGACCTGCTCGGCGGCGCGAGGCTGCCGGCACGCAACATCGACCAGAACGTGGCGGATCTCAGCGCACAAGTCGCCGCGAACGAGAAGGGACGCGAAGAACTGCTGGCCATGGTGCGGTACTTCGGCCTTGACGTCGTACGCGCCTACATGCGCCATGTGCAGGACAACGCCGAAGAGTCCGTGCGCCGCGCCATCGGCCGATTGCGCGACGGACATTTCAGCGTCCGGCTGGACAACGGCGCGCAGATCAGTGTGGCACTCACCGTGGATCATGCGGCGCGCAGTGCGACGCTGGATTTCAGCGGCACCTCGGACCAGTTGTCGAACAACTTCAACGCGCCGCGCGCCGTCACGACCGCCGCCGTACTCTACGTGTTCCGCACCTTGCTGGACGACGACATACCGATGAATGCGGGCGGCCTCAAGCCGCTCACGCTCGTCGTACCCGAAGGCAGCATGCTCAACCCCCGCAAGCCGGCGGCGGTCGTGGCGGGCAACGTCGAGACCTCCAGCTGCGTGACCAACGCAATCTACGGTGCGCTCGGCGTGCTGGCGGGCAGCCAGCCGACGATGAACAACCTCACCTTCGGCAACGCAACCTATCAGTACTACGAGACGATCTCGGGTGGCTCGGGCGCCGGTGCGCGCATCGATTCGGATGGCACCGTCACCGGGGGCTTCAACGGCACGTCGGTGGTTCAGACTCACATGACCAATTCGCGCCTCACCGACCCCGAAGTGCTGGAACTGCGCTTTCCGGTGCGGCTGGAGCGCTACGAGGTCCGCGAAGGCTCCGGCGGCGTGGGCCTATGGAGAGGCGGCGACGGCGGCACGCGCACGCTGCGCTTCCTGGAGCCGATGACCGTGTCGCTACTGGCCAACGGATGGAAGTATCCCGCCTTCGGTCTGGCGGGCGGCGAGTCTGGCGCGCCGGGACAGGCCCGCGTCATCCGTACCGACGGACGTGTCGAAGCCCTGGATCATGCAGACCGCGCCGAGCTGCAGGCCGGCGACATCTTCGAGATCGACACGCCGGGGGGCGGCGGATTCGGGGCACTGAACGCTGCGTCTCGGTGAAGAGACATTCGGCTCCGGGCGCACAGCGGTTCCAGGAACGGGTGTTGGAGAGCAGGGGGCGACTTTCCACGGCCCGGAAATGAGGCGCAGGTGCGATTGACCAGCAGCCAGACCGCCCCCGCCCGCGGCGGGCGGCCAGCCCGAATTGCAGCAGACCTTCTTTTGTCAAACTGCCATGCTGCTGAATTGACCTGAGCTCCTGGTGTTCACTGATCCCTTCATTCAAAGGTTGGCCACGCCGCCATCCACAAGCAGTTCGGTGCCGACCACGAACGCAGATTCCTCGGACGCCAGGAATACCGCGGCCTTCGCCACTTCAATAGGTGTTCCTAGCAGGCTGCTGAAGTACTGGCCGACAGAAGTTGCTGCTTCGTGCCCCTGATTGCAAGTTTGCGATCGTTCGAACTTGGAGGGTGCCGCGAGCCATTTTTGCTACTCGAAGGCACGTTTTCGCAGCGCA
>WNDY01000046.1 GCA_009914555.1 Xylophilus sp. | reverse complement strand
GCGTCATCGACTCGCTGCAGCTCACCGACAGCCACAAGGTGGCGACGCCCGTGAACTGGAAGGACGGCGACGACGTGGTCATCATCCCGAGCCTGCAGGACCCGGCCGAGATCGCCCAGCGCTTCCCGAAGGGATACAGGGCAGTGCGTCCCTACTTGCGCATCACGCCGCAGCCGAACAAGTGATGCCTGGCAGTGCGGCTGGTGACCAGATGCGTCGCAGCGCCTTAGAAAGGGGCGGTGCTCATGGGCGTTCTCGTTGAATTCGATGCGCAGGGAAACTGGGGCAACACCCATGTTTGCGACTGCGAGATCGAACCCCGCCTTGCCCAACTGGGACTCGCGTGGGGGCAACAGGAGGGTGCCGGGATATGTCGGACAGCGACGCGCTTGGCGGAAGCTGTCGATGATCCGCGTCTGCTCTATCTGCGCGCAGGGAGTGGCTATGTCGGTGTGCTCTGCGAGGCAGGTGAATGGGTGGGCTGGGAAGGCGGAGCAAGCGTTTCGAACGACGCGCGTTCCAGCTTGCTGGCAGGCCCGTCATCCGCGCTGCCTTCGCTAGAGGAATTTCTCGAAACGATGCTTGAGCTCACCGGAAACACCGTTGACGAGGAAGACTAGGGAAACGGTGTTCTGCATATCGTTGTCTCTGTGGAGGGCTCGCCGCTCAGCCAATGAGCCTTCGCCTCTTTTTCTTTCATTCGCCGTTCGTTATCAGTTGCAAAACGGAGTGCCCGATCTTCATGGCCCAGCCATCTCGTCTCTTCCCTTCGAATGAATCCAGGTGCCATTTGGACTTTGAACACGTCGAAGCATTTCGGGAGGTCGCTCAGCGTGGCAACCTCACCGCAGCAGCTTCTGCTTTGCATCTCTCCAAGTCGACTGTCAGCAAGTACATGACGGCCCTGGAATCCCAGGTTGGCGTGAAGCTGCTCAATCGAAGCACGCGCGCGGTGAGCCTGACGGATGCCGGGCTGCTGCTTCTGCGGCGCAGCGGGTCCTTGATGGAATTGGCACGGCGGATTCACTCCGAAGTGAGGGCTGAGGCGAAGATCTAGCGGTCTTGGGCTTGCCCTGGCCTGCTCACCAGTGAGGGTGAATGGGCCGAAATACAGGACGGATCAGATACCGCTGCAGGATCTGCGCATACCCGCGGTAGTAGAAGTTGCCGTTCGCCGCCAGCACGGCCGCGCGGTTGCGCCGAAAGTGTCCGGGCAGGAGGTACCAGGGCATCGTCGGAGAACGGTGATGCACATGGTGCAGGTTGTTGTACAGGTAGAGCAGGCCGAACAATGCGTTCGACTCCACAATCGCCACGCGCTCGTGCGGCGAGTCGTCCCAGCGATGCTCGGTGAACGAGCGCAGGGCGCCGAGCATCATGCCCGGATAGACGAAATACAGGAGGTAGTCGGACAGGCGCATGCCCGAGATCACCGTGATGTATCCGAGGATCGGGAGGATGCCTGCCGCGTGGGCGACCCAGATCCAAGCATGTGAGAAGTCACCGGACATCAGCCGGCTGACCTCGGAACGCAGAAACTTGGCGAGGTAGAGCCAAGGCCCCACGACGAGCCGGAACGCCAGTGTCTGGTTGGCCGCGAGGACCGCGCGACGTAATCGACCATAGGCCTGCCAGGCAGATGCCGAGTGGTAGACGCTTTCAGTGTCTTTCTCGGGATGTGTCAGGTGGAAATTGACATGGTGGGCGCTGTGACTGTCGTGATACAGGCGGAACGGAAGCCATAGACTGAGCGGTGGCCAGACCAGCGCCCGGCGCAATGGCTTGGGAATGTGGCGCAGCGCATGAATGGCTTCATGTTGCAGCGAGGAGTGCAGTTGCACCAGGCAGCCGCCCAAGGCGAAAAGGAGCGGGCCAGGCAGCGCTGCATGCCAGTACACCAGCGCCGCCCAGGCGGCATAGAGCAGCAACGCCAGGGCAATCGTCGGCGCCTCGTAGCGCAGGCAAAGATGCGTGACTCGGGATTTCATGGGCGAGGGGTGCGCGAGATGTCTGTGGAGCGTGCCTGGACGGTGTCATCTTGTCGCGGGGCGACCCTCCTGCTTGCGTCCATTGCGCATGTGCACATGCGAAAACCGTTGCAGCCGCAGATCGGCAGGTCTTAGAGTCGGCAGAGCCGCACCACCGAGTTCATGACCCGCGCCACCCTTTTCCGACTCATCCCGCCTCAAGTCCTTCTGGAATTGCTCCTGGGGAAGACGGAGGTGGCCTTGCTCGATGTGCGGGAGGCCCGCGCGTACGTGGCCGGACATTTGAGCTTGTCGCGCATGGCGCCTTTGTCCACGCTCGAACTCGAAGTGCGCGCGCTCGTGCCCCGCCTTGGCACACCGATCGTTCTGGTTGATGGCGGTGACGCGCACGGACCGGCACCCCTGGCCGCAGCGTTGCTTGAACGCCTGGGCTACCGGGATGTACAGGTTCTTGCCGGCGGAACGGCGGGCTGGCGTGCTGCGGGCATGCCCTTGATTGACGGGTATGGCACCTTGCTCAAGGCGTTTGGCGACTGCGTGCGCAAACACTACGCCACACCGACATTGCGTGGGGACGTTGTTCGCGCCGCGCAAGGCTCAAGGCAACCCGTGACTCTGGTGGACGTTCGTCCGGCCAGCGAATATGCCTTCCTGTCCGTGCAGGGCGCAGGCAACCACGCCGGAACCGAACTTGCGCTGCGTCAGTGGCCGGCCGATGCCTCAGCCTCGCCATGGGCGATCAACTGTTTCAGCCGGACACGCGGCATCATCGGTGCCACCACGCTCCGTTTGCTCGGTCATCCCGATGCGTACTTCCTCGAAGACGGCGTGATGCAGTGGGCGCTCGATGGCGCGCCGGTCGTCCAGAACGCGCTGCCCGCAGTCGATCTGCCTGCGGCGGCCGAGGATGAACTGCGGCGCCGTGCAGCGGCCTTGATCGAGCGCTACGAACTGCCCCGTCTGGACGGGGATGCGCTGCGCCGGCTGAGCGCCGAATCGGAACGCTCCCTCTACGTCTTTGACCTGCGTCCCGGAGCAGGCGATGCATTTGACTCACCGCCCTGGGCGCGGGCGGTAGCGGGGGGACAACTGCTGATGCATTTCGAGAATCTCGTGGGCACCCGCAATGCCCGCATTGTTCTGCTCGACGAGCCTCACGGCCTGCGCGCAGCGATCACGTCCTTCTGGTTGCTCCAGCTGAACCAGGCCGACGTCTTCATTCTCGAAGGGCGCTGGCCCGAGCTTGCCCTCTGCGAGGCGGTCGATGCGTCGTCGAATGAACCCATCGATGGCTTGTCCGTCGAGCAACTGGCGACGTTGCTGGCTTCGGCTCCAGCACCGGTACAGATCGTCGATGTGGGGCCCAGCTTCGATTTCGAGCGGGGTCATCTGCCGGGCGCTCACTTCCTGTTGCCCTCGACGCTCGAGCCGCTGCGTCCACTCCATGAGGCCAGCGAACGGATCGTGTTCACTTCACCTGACGGGCGCGCTGCGCGCCTGGCCGCGCGTGGCATGCTGGAATGGTGGCCCGATAGCAAGGCGAGCTGGCTTGTCGGAGGGACCCTCGGGTGGCAAGACGCGGGGTTGCCGCTCGAGCAAGCATGGGAGCCTTGGCAACTCCTCACGCCCTTCGAAGACGATTGGGGCTCCGTCATGCGCGTCTCGGCGGCTCGACGCGATCGGGCGTGGGCAGACTACCTCACCTGGGAGCGCGGGGTGAGCGCGCGTCTTGTCTCTGATCCGACGGTGCGTTTTCGCTTGTTCTAAACTCTCTTGCACCGCGCATCGCGGCATGCCTTGCGAGTGCAGCGACAGGCCAAGTTCACATTCACGACGAGACAAACGCTTTTGATTGATGCTCCCTCGGACAATGGCGATTCTGAGGCGCCGAATCCGCACCTCCGCACTGAACCAGCAGGGCGCCTGAGGTCGAAGGACATTGCAAGGCTTGTTGGTGTGTCCCAGGCGACGGTCTCCAATGCGATCAACCGGCCGCATCTGGTGGCGCCGAAGACGCGAGCGGAGATTGTCCGGATCATGTCGGCTTCCGGGTACAGCGTGAACAGCACGGCGCGGGCCCTGAAGTCGGGCATCGGCCAGGCGATCGGGGTCGTGGTGCTCGATGTGGCCAATCCCTTCTGGGGAGAAGTCATCAAGGGCGTCGAGACGGTGACCTCGGCCGGCCAGATACCTCTGATCATCGGCAGCTCGAACGAGGATGCGGGCACAGAGCGGCGCATCCTGGAGTCATTCGAGTCTCAGGGCGTTCGCGGTGTGCTGGTGGCGCCGACCCATGCCAATCTGCCCACGTTGCGGCGCTTCCAGGCCAAGGGCATCAAGGTAGTCCTTCTGGACAAGGAAGACCCTGAAGGTGAGTTTCCCTCGATGAGCCTGGACCATGCGGCCGGCGCAGCGACTGCGGCGCGCTTCCTGCTCGACGGGGGCCACCGGCGTTTTGCACTGGTGAACGGATCTCCCGACATCTCCTGGTGTTCCAGCAGGTCGCGAGGCTTCCATGCGGAATGTGGCGGCGTCGCTGGTGCGGTGGTCCAGGAGTTCAACATGTCGGCGATGACCGTTGAAGAAGGATGGCGCAGCGTGTCCCTGCTGCTGGCTGTCGAGCCCGCGGTCACCGCCGTCTTCTGCGCCAATGACATGCTGGCGCTCGGCGTGCTCAAGGGACTGGCACAGCGTGGCATCGAGGTGCCGCGCCAGATGTCGGTGGTCGGCTACGACGACGCGATGTTTTCGGAATTGCTTTCGCCGGGCCTCACGACGGTGCGTCAGAGCGCCGCGGACATCGGGCGCCAGGCAGGACTCCTGATCGCACCGGAATTCGCACCTGCCGAGGAGCGAGGCGTGTTGCCCCACCCCCGACTGGTGGTGCGGGGGTCCGCCCGCGCGCTGAGCTAGCGCCTACGCGCCCGCATCCTGTTCGAGCGCAAAGTCCAGGGTCGGAATTGCGGCAATCAACTGCCGGGTGTATTCGTCGCGTGGCGTCTCGAGCACGGAGCGGGCATCCCCGTATTCACGCAGTTCACCATGCCGCAGGACGGCCACCTCGTGGCTGACACGCTGGATCACGCCCAGGTCGTGGGAGATGAACAGGAACGCCACGCCGGTCTCGCGCTGCAGTGAAACGATCAAGTCGAGGATCTGCTTCTGGACCGACACGTCCAGCGCGGACACCGGTTCGTCCAGAACCACGAGCCTGGGCTCCGTGGCCAGGGCGCGTGCGATCGAGACCCGCTGACGCTGTCCACCTGAAAGAGTGAGGGGGCGACGAGCGGCGAGGGCCGGATCCAGGCCCACTCTCGTGAGCCATTCGTCGATGCGTTGTTGTCGACGTCGTCGGTCCTCGCGGCCGAAGCGCATCCAAAGGGCCTCGCCGATGATCCGGCCGACGGTGTAGCGCGGATCGTAAGCGCTCAGCGGATCCTGGTGCACGAACTGGATGGGGCGCGCGCGATGCGATGCGAGCCCGGCCGCGAAGCCCGGAGAGTGAACTTCACCGGCCGAGGGCGCTTCCAGGCCAGCGATGATCCGGGCGAGTGTCGTCTTGCCGGATCCGGATTCACCGACAAGCCCCAACGTTTGCCCTTGCCGCAATGCAATGCTCACGCCTTTGAGCACTTCGCGCGGCGTTGATGTGCTTCCATGCCGGATGAAATGCTTCGAGACGCCCACGGCCTTCAGGATCGGTGCGTCTTCATTTGCCGACACGGGGACAGCTGCGGTTGACTGGCCGGCACCGAAATGCGGTACGGCATCCATCAAGGTTCGTGTGTAGGGGTGGGACGGCCGGCTCAGCACCCGGTGTGTCGGTCCGGTCTCCACCACGCGGCCGTTCTGCAGCACCAACACCTGGTCAGCCAGACTTGCCACGACGCCCAGGTCGTGGCTGATGAGGATCAGCGCAATGCCCTGGCGTTTCAGGCTCGCAAAAAGGGCGAGGATCTCCTGTTGCACGGAGACGTCGAGGGCCGTCGTCGGTTCGTCGGCGATCAGCACCGGCGGCCGGCCGGCCATCGCGGTGGCGATCAGTGCGCGCTGCCTGAGGCCACCTGAAAGCTGGGCAGGGTAGTCGTGATAGCGCGTCTGCGGGTCCGGCACCTGCGCGCTGGCGAGCAACTCGATGGCGCGCGCGTGTATTGAACCGGCGGGTGTGCCGCCTGTCGCCCAGATGGCCTCTTCCAGTTCCTGGCCGATGGTTCGCAGCGGATCCAGGGACACGAGCGCATCCTGAAGGATGTAGCCGATCGAGCGGCCGCGGATCGCGCGCCACTGGTGCTCGTCGAGTGCGAGAAGGTCCCGTCCGCCAAACTGGAGGGCGTCGGCGCGGATGCGTGCCGATGAACCGTTGAGCCCGACAAGGCTTCTCGCGGTGACGCTCTTGCCGGATCCGGATTCACCGACAAGGGCGACGCATTGGCCCGGTTCCAGGTCGAAGCTGACGCCGCCGACCGCGGTCCGACGCTCCGCTTGACCATCGAAGCTCACCTGAAGGTTGCGTACGCGCACCAGGGGGCCCGTACGCGGGAGGTCGTGCGATCTACCAGCCTGGTTCTTTCGACGCAGGCGATGGACGAGTCGATCGATCGAGAACGCGGTTTCGGGCATTACAGCCTTCCCTCCGATCGCTGCTGGAGCCATCGGCCCAGGATGGTGGTGCTCATCACGAACAAGGTGATGGCGAGACCGGGAAAGACGGCCGCCCACCATCCCATGGTGAGGAAGTTTCTTGCGTTGGTCAGCATGGATCCCCATTCAGGGGTCGGAGGAGGGGTGCCCAGACCCAGGAAGCTCAGTGCCGCTCCGGCCAGCGTGGCGCTGCCCAGCCCGATGGTCGCCACGACCACCAGGGGGCGCAGCGCATTGGGGACCACGTGGAGCCAGACCAGCTGCGCCGGACTCAGTCCAAGGGAGCGCGCCGCCTCGACGTAGGCCGATCCGCGCACGCGAAGCGTTTCCGCACGCACGATGCGGGTGTAGTAGGGAATGCCGGCGATGCCGATGGCGATCGTGGCGTTCAGGATGCCGCTGCCGAAGAGCGACACGATGAAGACCGCGAGCAGGAGTTCCGGAAACGCCGCACCGATGTCAGTGGCGCGCATGATGACCGTCGGAACGACCCGGCGGGTGAGCCCGGCCAGCAGTCCCAGCAACGTACCCACGCCGAGTGCGATGGCAATGGCACCGATGCCTAGGAAGATCGACGGGCGCGCGCCATGCACGATGCGGGTGTAGACATCGCGGCCGATCTGGTCGGTTCCGAGCAGGTGTTGTGCCGAGGGAGGCTGCAAGATGTGGGCACGGTTCGCCGAGAACGGATCACCGGGCGCGAGCAGCGAGGGCAACAAGGCAGCCAGGAGCAGCAGCACGAACACGCCGAGGGCCGCGGCAGCGACACACGTCGCCGCCCGGGGAACTCGCCAGCGGCTACGCGGCGCGCGCTCGATGGGCAGTGGTCGTTCCGCCACGAGAGTCCCGGAGGTGTTCATGGCGACGACGGCAGCTCGCTGCCCAGGCGGTGATCGATGAAGATGTAGGCGAAGTCGATCAGCGTGTTGACGATCACGAAGGCGAGCGTGCTGACGGTCACGAGGCCGAGCACCAGCGGCATGTCCTGCCGCGTCACCGCGTTGACCAGCAGTCGCCCGAGCCCTGGTCTGCCGAACAGGGTTTCCGTGATGGCAGCTCCACCGAGCAGGGCGCCGAAGGAGAAGCCGAGCATCGTGAGGTATGGAATGACCGCGTGCCGCAGGCCGTGACGTAGCTTGACCGCCAGCACCGACAGGCCGCGCGACCGCGCAGTCATGACAAAGGGTTGTTCGAGCACGTCCTCCATCGCGCGGCGCAGCACCTGTGCCAGGGGCGCGGCGGTTGGCAATGCGATCGTGAGTGCGGGAAGGATGAGGGTGCGCAGGTCGCCGGCGTCGAGCAGGGGAAACACGCGCCACTTCACCGAGAAGAGCAGCATCAGCAGGAATCCGATCCAGAACACCGGCGTGGAGGCCAGGAGCAGTTCGACCGCCTGAGCTGCTGCGCCAGCGCGGCGGCGTCCTGCAGTGAGGACACCGGCAAGCAGAGAAAAGGTGATTGCAAACAGGCTGGCCAGCGCGGCCAGGGCGATGGTCGGGCCCGCCTGTTCGGCGATCAACCGTGCCACCGGCTGTTCCTGCACATAGGAGATGCCCAGGTCGCCGTGCACGAGGCGCGCGAGGTAGAGCAGGTATTGCACGGGGAGCGGCCGATCGAGGTGGTATTCGCTGCGGATCGCCGCCAGCACCTCGGGTGTGATCGCGACGGCATCGCTGCCTGCGCCGGCGATCACGAAGGCGGGATCGACCGGCACCAGCCGCAACGCGAGGAAGGCGACCGTGTTCGCTCCCAGGATGGTGGCGGCTGCAATCGCGAGACGTCGCGCGACGCGAAGAAATCTGGAGTCCACGGTCACGGGCGCCGGTCGCTTCTCTCGTGCGTCTTCAGGGTTGCGCGATCCACGCGTCGAAGAGGAAAGGCTGGGGCCATGCGTTGTCCCAGGTGACGCCGTGCACGTTCTTCTGAACGGCAATCAGACGCGCGCGGGAGTACAGCGGAACGGAAGGTGCGTACTCGGGCAGGATTTCCTGCGCCTCGGCGTAGTACTTGGCACGGTCTTCTGCCTTGCCTGCAGCACGCGCCTTCGCGAGGACGGCATCGAGCTCGGGAATGCGCAGGAAGGAGGCGTTGGAGCCGACCGTCGAGCCGTCGCTGATGTTGTCGCTTCCATACAGGCGCCAGAGTTGCATGCCGGTGGCTTCGGACTGGAAGGACCCAAGCAAGCCGTAGTTGCCGTTGTAGAGACGCTCGGGCAGGTCCGTGACGGGCTGCAGCTGGATCTCGAAGCCCAGCTTGCGTGCATCGATCTGGACCTGCTCGAGCGTGCGCTGCGCGAGCTGATCGTTGTCGGCATAGGGAACGAACGAGCTCAGGCGCTGCCCGTCCTTGACGCGGTAGCCCTCGCTATCACGCTGCGACCAGCCGGCCTTGTCGAGCAGGCGAGCCGCGAGGTCGGGGTCGTAGCTGATCTTGTTCTTGAGGTTCTTCGCGAAATCCGGGGTGGTGCTCGCGAGGTACTCCTGCGTGGGGTAGGCGCCGAACGTCGCGCTCGCCACGATCTCGGCGCGATTGAGGCCGTGCAGCAGGGCCTGGCGCACTTCTTTCTGGTCGAAAGGCGGGCGGCGCGTGTTCAGGTGGAGGCTGTAGCCGACGCCAGGGAGCAGGAATTCCTGGGTCTGGTAGTCCGTGCTGGCCTTGGTCTGCTTGGCGTACTCCGGCGGAACATAGTCGACGACCTGGGCCTCCTTGGTCGCGAGGGCGTTGTAGCGCGTCTGGTCTTCAGGCAGGAAGACGTACTTGATGCTGTCGACGTAGGCCGTTCCGCGATGGAACTTGGCCGGGGCCCAGTTGTAGTCGTCGTTGCGAACGTACGTGAGGCTCTGGCCTTTCACCCAGTTGTCGAACTTGAAGGGGCCGGTACCGATGAGCTTCGTTGCCAGTGACTTGGGATCATTCTCGAGCTGCGCCTTGGACAGGATGCCGAAGTAGGGCGCTGCGATGAGCGTCAGGAAGCTGGATTCCGGCGTGGCCAGCTTGACCGACAGCGTGTATTCGTCAACGACCGTGGCGACGGGCTTGAGCTTGGCCGTGGAGCCCGTGGACTTGTTGGCCGGGTTCAGCACGTAGTCGAAGTTGGCCTTGACCGCCTCCGCGTTCAGCGGCGTGCCGTCATGGAACTTCACGTCCTTGCGCAGGTGAAAGACGTAGGTCGATGCGTCGTCGGACACCTCCCAACTCGTGGCCAGCCAGGGCTCGTACGTTCCGTCGCCGTTGTCCCAGACCAGTGAGTCGAGCGCAGGGCGCACGGAGTGCGCGCCCGAGCCCTGGTCGACCAGCGGGTTGAGTTGCGCCGGTTCGGCCCGGAGCGCGACGACCAGTTGCCCGCCGCGGGTGGGCGACGCGGAATCGGTCTTGACAGTCGATTCCGGTGCGGAGGGTGCGCTTTTTTCGGAGCAGGCGACCACTGCAAGGCCCAGTGCCGAAATGGCAAAAGCGCTTGCCAGCGGCTTGGCAAGGTGTGAAATCATTTCATTAAATGAAAAGTGATGGCTCATATTGAAATTTATTCGTATCAATTTCGGTCCTTCCAAGTATGATCCATAAGAAATTGATCGATTATTACCATTCTGAATATGAAGATTCGTTTCCTGCTTGAGGTGGCGCGATGAGCGCCGGATCAAAAACTGCGGCTGGTGCCGAGACGCTCTTTCCGGGGCTCGATGCGCGAAGCCTCGGTTTCGTTCGTGATCCGGCCGGGATCGATGGTGCGTTGAAGCAACTCGCATCCCGCGCAGTGGAGCGGGATCTGCGGGGCGGTTCACTCGAGGAAGAGCTCCGTGAACTCGCCCGCCTGGGCGTCACCGCGGCGCGCCTTCCGCTGGACGCGGGCGGTGGCGGGCTGGGCTACGCCCAGACGGTGGACCTGATCGTCGCGCTGGCGCGCGCCGACTCGAGTGCGGCTCAAAGCCTGCGCTCGCATTTCCTGCATGTCGAACACGTGGTGCAGGTGCCTGAAGCGCCAGGCAGCGCCATCGATGCACGCGAGATCGCCCAGGGGCGGATCTTCGGCAGCGCCACCACGGAAGTCGGGAACGTCCAGGTCGGCGCCGTCGACACCAGGGTGGCACGCGGGGCGGATGGCCGCCTTCGGCTGAATGGCCGCAAGTTCTACACGACCGGTGCCGGCTACGCGGACTGGGTGAATGTGTTCGCCGCGGACGACGCAGGCACGCATGTCATTGCGACGGTCCCTCGCCGAGCCGAAGGTGTCGTCGTCGTCGATGATTGGGACGGCATCGGCCAGCGGCTGACGATGAGCGGCTCCATGCACTTCGAGAACGTGCTTGTCGAGCCCGGACGTGTGCGCCCGCGCTCGACGGCCGAGGGCGCGCGGTCAGCGCGTCACGATGCCATGGCCCAGCTCACTCACCTGGCGACCTTGGCCGGTATCGCGATCCGTGCGTTCGAGGATGCTGCCGGGTGGCTCCAGGGCCGACAGCGGCACTTCAGCCACGCCGCCGCTTCCACGCCGGCCGAGGATCCCGTCGTGCAGGAGATCGTGGGGCGCGTCTCCGCGGTTGCGGGCACCGCATTGCATGCGGTTCGATCTGCCGCGCGCCAGTTGGAGGCACACGTCAATGCGGCCAACGAGGAGGGCTGCCGCGATGCGCATCGAACGGTGACGCAACTGCAGGTGGTGCTGCCCTCGCTGGTCATGGACGCGGCCCAGTCCCTCTTCGACATAGGCGGTGGTTCCCTCACCGTCGCAAGCCGCGGATTCGACAGGCACTGGCGCAACGCCCGGACCTTGGCATCGCACAACCCTTCGCCGCAGAAAGCCCGCGTGCTCGGCCACGAGGCACTCAATGGGGTTCCCCTGCCGGACATCTGGTACGCGGGGACCGCGCCGACCGTTCGCGCCTGATCCGTTCTTCTTGTTCCGGGCTACGAACACATGACTGGCTTTGTTCTCAACGCAAACATCTACGACTTCGGCGCCGATGCCGGCGCGTGGCGTGCGCCGGGCACGCATGCGCTCGACAACCTGACCGAGAGCTTCTGGCGCGGCGTGGCGCGCACCGCCGAGGATGGCGGGCTGGACGGCATCTTCCTGGCCGACAGCCCGGGGTTGTCGGCCAATCCGGCGATCCGTCCGGGCCGCATGGTCGAGCCGCTCTCGACGCTGGCGGTCGTCCTTTCGGAGACGACCCGGCTGGGCGTGATCGCGACCGTCTCCACCAGCGCGAACGACCCCGTCGAACTGGCCGAGCGCCTGCTCGAATACAACCTGCTGTCGCGCGGGCGCTTCGGCTGGAACGTGGTCACTGGCGTTCCGCAGTTGTCGCTGCAGGATTTCAATTTGTCCGAGGCACCGGAACGGGCGGATCGCTATGCCCGTGCCACCGAGTTCCTCGACGTCTATCAGGCCTATGTGGCTGCGGTCCGAACGGGGCAGGGGCTCTCGTACGAGGGTGCGCTCTTCAACTATGCGCTCGATGCTGGGGCGATTCGAAGCGGCGGGCGTGTTGCGAGCTTTGCGAGGGAGATCACGCCGCTCATCGTTCAGGCGGGCGGCTCGGAGCAAGGTCGACGCCTCGCGGCGGGCAGCGCCGACGCAGTGTTTGCTGCGGAGACGGTGTTCGAGGTCGCGCGCCGCAATCGCCTGGAGCTCCATTCGATGGCCAGGGAGGCAGGTCGGCCTGCGCCCGTGGTGCTGCCGGGTGTCCACCTGGTGATCGGCTCGACCGATGAGGAAGCGGAGGCGCGGTTCCAGCTGGTAAACCAGCTCGGTCCCAAGGACTACGTGCTGCGCCGTTTCGCGAGCCTGCTGGACGTGGATCCGGCTCGGCTGGACCTCGAGGCGCCGGCGTCGAACCTGGAGCAGATAGCGGGCTCCACCGAGCGTGGGTCGGCTGGCTTCAGGAAATCGATCACCGTGTACGGTGTCGCCAACTCACTCACGATCGGGCAACTGGTGCGCCACTTCTCTGGCTTTGGCCATCAGTTCTTCGTTGGAACGCCCGAGCGCTTCGCCGATGTGGTGGAGCAGTGGTACCGGGGCGGCGCGGCCGACGGCTTCAACCTTCTGTTCGATGCCAATCCGATCGGCCTTCGGGAGTTCGTGGACCACGTCGTGCCGGTGCTGCGCCGCCGCGGGCTGGTCTCTGCGGAACCCAGCCATGTTCCCTTCGCTCGCCGCCTCAAGGAGATCGCCCGATGAGCACCCGCACGATTCTCGATCTCTCCGGCGACCTGCTCGAAGCCCTCACCGAGACCCTGGCCCAGGGGGGCGAGCGTGCGGCGGAGCTTGGCCGGGCACTCGATCGCTTGCCGGTCGCTGCTTTTGCAGTCGGCTTCGGTACGCCCGAGCACCAGGTCCGTGACCGCAGCATCTTCGCTGGCTTCCTGCTCGCGGCCACGCGTTCGAGCAAGGTGATCATTCGCGCCGATGTGGCGCGCCAGCATCCCATCAACCTTGCGCGCACGGTCTCGACACTGAGCGCGCTGCACGGCAAGCGCATCGGTCTGGGAGCGAGCGAGGGCACGGAGGTTCATGGCTGGTTCGCGCCCCCGACCCCTGGCGCAAGGCCTTCCGCTGCCGGCTACCTGCGCCTGGTGTCAGCGCTTTGGGACAGCTGGCCGCTCGATGCGATCGCTGGAGACACGGAAGCCGGCCGCTATGTCGATGCGCATCGCATCGTCCGCGTCTCGGAACCAGCGTATCCGGGCATTGGCGGTCCGTTGACACTTCCGACGGACCAGACAGAGAAGCCGCCACTTGTCCTGCTTTGGGAGGAGGGCGACCGGGACGACGACGGATCGGGCGTCGATCTGTTGCTGACCGCGTCCGGCAGCGATGTGCGTTCCGGCGCGCGCATTGCGTATTCCGCAGGGGACGTGGGACTGGTGCTTGGGCTTTCCGATCTGGCCTCATTGACCACCTGGACACCCAGTCCACAGGCAGGCACGGCGGAAGTCCCGACGACGATCCGCGCCGCACTGGGGCTGGGAAGAAGCGGCCGGGTCGCCCGGACCGAGCACGCGGTGTTTCTCGATACCGGCAATGCAGCTCAGGTGTGACCCAAGCTGACGATTCTTCGGACAACGAACCAGAGTTCACCATGGATTTCGACATCGATCGCAACGATCCCTACCTTCAGAAAGCGGCGGAGTTGCGCGAGCGTTTTGCCCGCGACGCCGTCGATCGGGACAAGGCCGGCGGGCAGCCGCTGGATCAACTGGCATTGCTGAAGGAAAGCGGCCTGCTCAAGCTCACGATTCCCGGTGAATACGGCGGCGATGGACAGCCCTGGTCCAAGGCGCTGCGCATCGTTCGGGAGTTCGCGAAGGTGGACGGCTCGCTTGCCCATCTCTACGGATACCACACGGGGGCACAGCACGCAGCCTACCTGAGAGGAAATGGACGGCAGGCCGCCGAGCTCTACGCAGCGTCGGTGCGCGGCAACTGGTTCTGGTCCAACAACGACAACTCCAGAGCCAATACGCTCAAGGGCCGTCGAGAGGGTGACCACTGGATCCTCAATGGTCACAAGCCCTTCACGTCCGGCAGCCATATCGCCGACCACGTGACGATCACCTGGCTCGACGAGGACTCCGGCAAGACGATGGCGGGGGCCATTCCGAGCACGCGCGCCGGATGGAAGTCGCTGAACGACTGGGACGCGTTCGGCCAGCGCCAGACCGGCAGCGGCACATGCACCTACGAGAATGTCCGAGTGGAGGCGGCGGAGGTCTACCAGCCGGAGGCAAGTGAAGCTGAAGCCTTCCGGACACTCATCCCTTTCACGCAGCAAAGTGTGTTGCTCAATGTCTTCATCGGAAGCGCGCAAGGCGCATTGCAGGCAGCGCGCGACTACACGGTGAACCAGAGCCGGCCCTGGGTTCATTCAGGGGTGGATCGACACATCGACGACCCCTGGGTCAAGCGCGTCTACGGCGACATGTACACGAAGACCTTGGCCGCCACGATGCTGGCGGACGAGGCCCTGGCGGTTTTCGATCGCGTCTGGAGTCGCAGCCGCGCGTTGACCTTCGACGAGCGCGGCAAGGCAGCGGTCCGGCTTGCAGCGGCCAACGCCTTTGCCGGCAACACCGCGTTGGAGGTCACCAGCAGGATCTTCGAGGTGATGGGTGCACGGTCGACTTCCAACTCGCTGGGCCTCGATCGCTTTTGGCGCAACATCCGCACGCATACGCTTCACAACCCTGAAGAGTACAAAACGCGCAATGTCGGTCACTGGGTCCTCACCGGCGAAGCGCCTGTTCCGAGCGGGATCCAGTAGCCGTCACAGGCTTAGTCCCTTTTCGCATTTCAAAGCTACGAATCCGCAGTTCCCGTCTCGCGAAGCGGACCAGAGAATCGTTCAAGCCACGCGGCCATGACCGCGCTTGAACAACTCTGGAGCCCTCTCGATGAGCGATAACGATTCTCCCGCCTTTGACACGACCTTCGGCGACCTGCGCATCAGTCGCGTGGCCGGTCACATTGGCGGCGAAGTGCAGAACCTCCGTCTCAGCGCCGATCTCTCCGCCGAGACCATCGAGCATCTGAACGCAGCGCTGGTGCGGCACAAGGTGTTGTTCTTCAGGGATCAGGCGCATCTCGACGACCGCGAGCATCAGGCTTTCGGCGCACGATTCGGGCGCACCGTCGCGCACCCGACGGTGCCAGCGCCCGAGGGCACGAAGCTGTTCGAACTCGACGCCTCGAAGGGAGGAGGGCGCGCCGATTCGTGGCACACCGACGTGACCTTCGTCGATGCCTTCCCGAAGATCTCGATCCTGCGCGGCGTGACGATTCCGGCCTACGGCGGTGACACCGTCTGGGCCAACACCGCACATGCCTACGAACGGTTGCCCTCGCAACTCAAGCAGCTCGCCGATCAGCTCTGGGCCATCCACAGCAACGACTACGACTACGGCGCCGACCGCGTGCTGGTGGAGGAGCAGCGCCTTCGGCATCACCGCGATGTGTTCGTCTCGGCGGTGTTCGAGGCCGAGCACCCCGTGGTGCATGTGCACCCGGTCTCGGGCGAGCGCGCGTTGCTGCTCGGCCATTTCGTCAAGAAGTTCGTGGGCCTTTCGAGCACCGAATCGGCGCGCATCTTCGAGTTGCTGCAGAACCGCGTGATCCGCCTGGAGAACACGGTGCGCTGGAACTGGCGGCAGGACGACGTCGCGATCTGGGACAACCGCTCGACACAGCACTTCGCGATCAACGACTACGGCGATCAGCCGCGGCTGGTGCGTCGTGTGACGGTCCACGGGGAACCCGCGGTCTCGGTCGACGGGCAGCGCAGCAAGACGCGCTCGCGCCCCGAAGCGACCAACGACGCGCGGATCGACGAAGTGATCGCCCGAACCGCTTGATTGCCCTGCCTGAATCCCGAGGCACCGACGCCATGACCGACTCCTTCTCTTTCGATCCCCAGCGCCGCCAGCTTCTCAAGACTTCGGCGGCCATCGGCGCCGCCTCGCTGGTGCCGGGCTTGGCGACCGCTCAATCGGGCGCGAAGAAATTCAACGGCGTGACGTTGAATGTCTCGACCTTCAGCGCCGCCTATCCCAAGCTCCTGCAGCAATGGCTGCCCGAGTTCGAGGCGCTCACGGGCGCCAAGGTCAACTTCGACGCGCCGTCCTTCCCGGTCTACAACCAGCGTGTCGATCTGGAGCTGTCGACCAAGGGCTCGGCCTTCGACGTGGTGAATGTGACCTTCATCTATTCGAGCCGCTGGATCAACTCGGGCTGGCTCACGCCGCTCGACGATTTCATCAAGAACCCCAACCTGACGCCGGCCGACTGGGACATCAACGACTTCCTGCCCGGTGCACGTGCGCCGGAGACCGGCCGCGACGGCAAGCTCTACGGCATTCCATGGACGGCCGAAGCGCTGCTGACCGCATCGTCGCGCTTCGACCTCGTCGAGAAGGCGGGGCTTGCGTTCCCCGACACCACCGACGATCTCGTGAAGGTGCTGCGCGCGGTCAACAAGAAGGAGCGCGTGGCCGGCTTCGTCGCCGACAATCACTACGGCTGGACCTTCGTGCCCTACCTGCACGCCTTCGGCGGCGATGTGTTCCGCAAGGCGCCGGACGATCTGTTCCCCACGCTCGATACGCCAGAGGCCATCGCAGCCGGCGAGTACTACGCGAACCTGCTGAAGGAATTCGGGCCCGATGGCGCGATCACCTACCAGCCGGATCAGGTCACGCAGGCGCTCAAGCTCGGCCGCGTGAACTTCACCGATGCGGGTCAGCTGCACCTCGCGCAGCTCGGCGATCCTGCGACCAGCAAGACGGTCAAGACCGTGAAGTTCGGCTTCGTGCCCAAGGGACCGGCCGGCCGCTTTCCGGGCACCGCCGTGCATGGCCTGGGCATCCCCGTGGGATCGAAGAACAAGGAGGCCGCATGGACCTTCATCCAGTGGGCGCTGAGCAAGCAGGTCACCGGTCGTGCGGTGGCCGCGGGCTATGGTTCGCCGGCGCGCCGCTCGGACATCGACTCCACTGCGTTCCGCCAGAAGCAGGTCATCAACGGCAGCGACCTCGCGAAGCTGTCGCTCGAATATCGATCGAGCTTGCGGCGCAGACCGGCCACATGAAGTACCGCACGGTGTCGGTCTACCCGCAGGTCGACCAGCAGCTCAACAAGGCGATTGAGTTGATCGCGAGCGGTCAGCTGTCGGCCAAGCAGGCCTTCCAGCAGGCGCAGGCGAACACGATCGCGGAGCTCAAGCGCGCGGGCGCGAAGCTGTGAGGCGCTGAGCGATGTCCCAGGCCACCCTTGCCGGCGGCAACTGGCGTGCCGAGCAGCGGCGCGCATACCTGCTTGGGCTCTCGCCGTCGCTTGCGGTGCTGCTTGCGATCACGCTGGTGCCGGCGGCCGCGCTGCTCATCGCGAGCCTGACGCCACTGAGCCTCACCGATCCGGTGGGCACCTTCCGCTTCGACGATCCGCTCGTCAACTACCGGCAGTTGTTGCACGACGAACGTTTCCTCGCGTCGGTGCTCGTGCAGTTCCGGCTTTCGGCATCGAGCGTGGTGCTGCAGCTCCTCGTGGGCCTGGGCATCGCGCTGTTGCTCAACGGGAAGTCGCGCTGGCTCGACGGTGCGCGGACCGCATTGCTGATTCCGATGGTCCTGCCGCCGATCGTGGTCGCGCTGATCTGGAAGATCATGTACACGCCGGACGTGAGCCCGATTCATCGCGCGCTCGACGCGGCGGGCTGGCCCGTGCGCTCCCTGATCGCCAATCCGGACACTGCACTGTGGGCGATCTCCCTGGCGGACACCTGGCAGTGGTTTCCCTTCACCATGCTGATGGTGCTGGCCTCGCTGCAGATGATCCCGGACGAGCCGCTCGAAGCCGCCCGTCTCGAAGGCGCCAACCGCTGGCAGCTCTTTCGCTACATCGTGCTGCCGTACCTGCGGCCGGTGCTCGTCGTGTGCGGGCTGTTCCGGCTGATCGACAGCTTCAAGGCCTTTCCGCTGATCTACGTGCTCACCAATGGTGGCCCCGGAAACGTGACGGAGGTGACCAACTACTACGGCTTCATCCAGGCCTTCAACTTTTCCTACTGGGGCTACGCGAGCGCGATCGCGACCGTGATGCTGGTGGGTGTGTTCGTCTTGAGCTGGGCCATCGGCCGGCTCGGTTGGAGTGGCGATGACCGACGCTAGCACCGCACTCGACGCCGCGGCATTCGGTGCTGCGCATGAAGAAGGGGTAAGCGCCGCATCGAAGCGTGCGTCATCGCACCGCCCTTGGCGCGCGGTGCATGGCCGCACGCTCGCGGCGGCACTCCTGGTGCTGCTCGTGCTCTCGCCGTTCCTCTGGCTGGTGCAGCTCGCGTTCCGGCCGGCGGCGGATATCTTCGACGACAGCCTGATCTTCGTGCCGACGCTCGATGGCTTCGTGAGCCTGCTGCAAGGCAATTTCCTGAAGTCTTTCTGGAACAGTTCGCTCGTGAGCACGCTGTCGACCGCCTTCTCGCTGGCGATCGGCGTACCCGCTGCCTATGCGCTCACGCGCTGGAAGTTCAAGGGACGCGATCGCATCGCGCTGTGGATCCTCGTGACGCGCATGGCGCCGCCGATCGCGTTCACGATCCCGTTCTTCCTCGCCTACCAATACCTCGGACTGCAGGACACGGTGATCGGCCTCGCGATCGTCTACCTGACGTTCAATCTCGCGATCGTCATCTGGCTGATGCAGACCTTTTTCGAGGCGGTCCCGGCCTCGCTCGAAGAAGCCGCATGGATCGACGGCTGCGGCATCTGGCAGGCTTTCTGGCGCGTGTCGCTGCCGCTCACCGCGCCGGGGCTCGCCGCAACCGCGGTGCTGTGCTTCGTCTTCTCGTGGAACGACTTCTTCTACGCGCTCATCCTCACGCGCACCAACGCCATCACGGCACCGGTCGCGATCGTTAACTTCCTGCAGTACGAGGGATGGGAATGGACCAAGATCGCCGCGAGCGGCACGCTGGTCATGTTTCCGGTGGTGATCTTCACCGTGCTCGTGCGCAAGTACCTGGTGCGCGGCCTCACGGCCGGCGGCGTCAAGGACTAGGGCTTTCCTTCCAGCAACGAATCCATGGCTTCTCTTTCCGTACGCAAGCTCAGCAAGCAGTTCGGCGCCACGCCGGTGATCCGCGGCATCGACATCGAGATCCGTGATGGCGAGTTCGTCGCACTGGTCGGCCCGTCGGGTTGCGGCAAGTCGACACTGTTGCGGACCATCGCGGGACTCGAGAGCGCCGATGACGGCGAGATCTATCTTGGCGACCGTCGCATCAACGACGCTGCACCGCGTGACCGCGACGTGGCGATGGTCTTCCAGAACTACGCGCTCTATCCGCACATGACGGTCGAGCAGAACCTCGGCTTCGGCCTGAAGATCCAGGGTATGGCACAGGAGGACGTCACGCGCAGGGTCCGGCAGGCGGCCGATACGCTGGGGCTCGGCGATCTGCTGCACCGCCGGCCGCGTCAGCTCTCGGGTGGGCAGCGGCAGCGCGTCGCGATGGGCCGCGCGATCGTGCGCAAGCCCAAGGCCTTCCTGTTCGACGAGCCGCTGTCCAACCTCGACGCCAAGCTGCGGGTGCAGATGCGAACCGAGATCAAGTCGCTACAGCAACGGCTGGGGACCACGACCGTCTACGTCACGCACGATCAGGTCGAGGCGATGACCATGGCCGATCGCATCGTGGTGCTCAAGGAAGGGCGCATCGAGCAGGTCGGTTCACCGCTCGAGCTGTACGACAGGCCGCGCAATGTCTTCGTTGCGGGTTTCATCGGCTCGCCGGCGATGAACTTCATCCACGGCCATCTAGGCTTCGAGGGCGGGGCGCATGTGCGCACCGAAGACGGATTGCGGTTGCCGCTCGCGGAATCGGTGAACGGGGAACCTGGAGAACCGGTGATCTATGGCGTGCGGCCCGAGCACTTTGCGATCGACACCAACGGACAGGGGATCGAAGCCGAGGTGCTCGTGGTCGAGCCCACGGGCTCCGAGACGCAGGTCGCGCTCCGTCTCGGCAGGCAGCAAGTCATTGCGGCGTTCCGCGACCGGATCCATGCGCGCCCTGGTGACCGGCTTGCGTTGTCGCCGGTTTCGTCCAAGGCACATGTCTTCGATGCGAACGGAGTCCGCCGCCCGGCCGAGTGACCTCTGCTGCGAGGGTCGCGGGCGGCAGTTCTTCACCAGGGAAAGTCGATCAGGTCGCCGTAGAGCCTGCGCAGGATCTGCTTGACCTCGGGCGATTGCTGGTAGATCGAGATGAACTTGCGCAGGCGCGCGTCGTTCTCGCGCTCCGGCGTGGTGACCCAGCGGATGGCGTAGCGCTTGACGTTCTCAGGCACCGTGTTGTCGAAGGCCAGGCCGTCCTTCTCGTCGATGCCGGCGTGCTTGGCGAAGGTCGTGTAGGTGACGACCGCGGTCACGTCGTCGAAGACGCGCGCTGACTGCGCGCCCTCGATCGGTACGATCTTGAGCTTCTTGGGGTTGTCGGTGATGTCGGCCTGCGTCGCGAGGTGTCCCACGCCCGGCTTGAGCTTGATCAGTCCTGCCGACTCCAGCAACAGCAACGAGCGCGCGTTGTTCACCGGATCGGACAACACCGCGATGGTTGCGCCATCGGGCACTGCATCGCCCTTCTTCAGTTTCCTGGAGAAAAGGCCAATGGTGGTCGAGTAGCCGTAGGCGATCGGCTTGAGCTTCGTTCCGCGGCTCTGGTTGAAGCGTTCGAGGAAGGGATAGTGCTGGAAAAAGTTCGCGTCGATAGAGCCTTCGACGAGCGCCACGTTCGGTTGCAGCCAATCGCTGAGCTCGACGAGCTGCACGTTCAGGCCCTGGTCGCGCGCGAGCGCAATGGCCTTCTCGGTGGCCTCGTTGGCAACGGACGGAATAACGCCGATGCGCAGCGGCGCCGTGGCGGGTTGCGCATGCGAAAGGGCCGCGGCTGTGAACAGGGCGGCTGCGGCAAGCAGACGGGAAAGAAGACGCGAAGTGAACATTGAAAGCAGGTTCTGTAGGCAACTGAAGTCCCCGAGACGGGGACGTGAATGCAACACGCGGAGTCGTGCAGCGGCGGATTCTCGCGAGTCATCTCACAAACCAAAGAGTGAAATTCGTCGATGGATATGCGGATCCATTGCTTCTGTTTGCAGTGATCGGTCCCTACAGTCGGCGCCTTCTCCCCGGGCCTTCCGGCTCGTTCCGTTTCACTGTTGTCCGTCCGCGCCACCCATTGCGCATCCCTGTGCAAGCCCGAAAAAGCCGGCGCCATCTTCATGAGCGAACCTCGCCAGATTCTCTTCAATGCCGTGCACATGAACTGCATCGGCGACATCGCCCACGGCCTCTGGACGCATCCGCGCGACGAGTCCAGCCGCTACACCGACCTGACCTACTGGAGCGAGCTTGCACAGACGCTGGAGCGAGGGCGCTTCGACACCCTGTTCCTGGCCGACATCATCGGTGCGAACGACGTCTGGCAGGGCCGTCCCGACATGGCGCTTCGCGAAGGCATCCAGCATCCGATCAACGACCCGCTGCTGCTGGTGCCGGTCATGGCCGCCAGCACGCGCCATCTCGGGCTCGCGGCCACGGTCAACCTCTCGTACGAGGTGCCGCACCTGTTCGCGCGCAGGCTCACCACGCTCGACCACCTCACCGGCGGACGTGTGGCATGGAACGTCGTGACAGGCTTTCTCGACAGCGCCGCACGCGCAGCCGGTCTGGATCAGCAACTTGCGCATGACGCGCGCTACGACCGCGCGGACGATTTCATGGCCCTGAGCTACAAGCTGTGGGAGGGCAGCTGGGAGGACGACGCCGTGGTGCGCGACCGCGCGGCGCGCGTGTACACGCAGCCCGGCAAGGTGCACCGGGTGCGGCACGATGGCCCGCACTACCGCGCGGACACCATCTTCCTGTCGGAGCCCTCTCCGCAACGCACGCCGGTGCTGTTCCAGGCCGGCGCGTCGGGCCGCGGCAAGGATTTCGCGGCGCGTCATGCCGAATGCATCTTCGTGGCGGGCAACAAGGAGCAGGTCGCGCAGACTGTGCGCGACATCACCGCGCGCGCGCAGCAGCTCGGCCGGCGCCGTGAGGACCTGAAGTTCTTCGTTGGCCTGGTGGTCATCGTCGGCGAGACGGAAGCGCAGGCGCGCGAGCGTTTGGAGGAATACCGTCGCTATGCCAGTCCGGAGGCGGGCCTGGCCCATTTCTCCGCGCAGACCGGCATCGACTTCTCCCGCTTCGACCCCGATCTGCCGATCACCAATCCTGACACGCAAGCGGTGAAGTCCTTCCTGGAATCAGTCACCACGCAAAGCCAGGGAAAGACCTGGACCGTGCGCACGCTGCTCGACCAGATGACGCTGGGGTGCCGCAACGTGCCGGTGGTCGGCACGCCCGCCCAGGTCGCCGATGAACTGGTCGCCTGGGTGGATGGCGTCGGCGTGAACGGCTTCAACCTGATCCGCACCGTGGTGCCCGAATGCTTCACCGACGTGGTCGACCTGCTGGTGCCCGAGCTGCAGCGGCGCGGACGATACAAGCGCGAGTACACGCCTGGCACGCTTCGCGCCAAGCTCTTCGGACACGACCGGTTGCCCGAGCGGCACATCGCTGCGACCTACCGTCCCGGCGTGCAGGCCTCTGGAGAGGCGGTGGCTGCATGAGCGCCGCCTTGCCGCACCGCGTGCACCCATTTCCCCGACCGCAGGCGCATCGCATTGCGAGCGACGCCGAGGCACTGGCCGTCGCGGACGGTCTGGCCGCCGGCTTCGCGCAAGACGCGGCGCGGCGCGATCGCGATCGCGAGCGCGTGCTGCCTGTCTCCGAGATCGATCGGTTCTCGGCGAGCGGCCTGTGGGCGATCACCGTGCCGAAGACGCACGGCGGCGCCGGGGTCTCGCAGCGAACCCTGGTCGAGGTGTTCCGGCGCATCGCGCAGGCCGATCCATCGATTGCCCAGATCCCGCAGAGCCACTTCACGCTGGTCCATGCGCTGGCGCTTGACGGCACGCCCGCGCAGCAGGCTTTCTTCTTCGCCGAGCTGTTGGCCGGGGTGCGCTTCGGCAACGCGGTCTCGGAGAGGGACACGCCGAGCCTGCGCGCCTCCGGCACGCGCATCGTCGCGGTCGATAAAGGATTCGTGGTGCGCGGGCGGAAGTTCTACGCGACCGGTGCGCTCTTCGCGGACTGGATCGGCGTGTCGGCGCGCGACATCGACGACCAGCCGCGCCTGGCGTTCGTCGAGTCGGAGACGCCCGGCCTCGAGGTGATCGACGACTGGGACGCGATCGGCCAGCGCACCACCGCGAGCGGCTCCGTGCGGATCGACGAGGTCGCTGTCGAATCCTGGCAGCTGCTCGACGGCTCGCGTTTCGTGCAGCCGACGCTCGCCGGCCCGGCCTCGCAGCTGCTGCAGGCCGCGATCGATGCGGGTATCGCGCGCGCGGCGCTCGCGGACACACTGGCCTGGGTGCGGGAGCGCAGCCGTCCCTGGATCGACAGTGGCGTGGAGCGCGCCGCGCTCGATCCGCTCACGCTCGGCGAGATCGGCCGGCTGCAGGTGCAACTGTCGGCCGCCGAAGCATTGCTGGAGCGCGCGGCCGGCCGGCTCGACGACATGCCGGCGCGCAGCACACCCGCCCAGGCGGGCGCCGCCTCGATCACGGTCGCGGAGGCCAAGGCGGCCACCACCGAGATCGCGCTGGCGGCCTCGGGCAAGCTCTTCGAACTCGCCGGCACCCAGGCCGCGCTGTCGGGGCCGAACCTCGATCGCCACTGGCGCAATGCACGCATCCACACGCTGCACGACCCGGTGCGCTGGAAGTACCACGCCATCGGCGCCTATCAGCTCAACGGCACGCTGCCGCCTCATCACCTGTGGTTCTGACTACCGCCCGAGCGACAGACATGCCATTTTCCGAACCTGATCTCGCGCCGCTGCTCGACACGCTGGCGCGCAGTGCTGCCGAACGGGACAAAGAGGACGGCCATGCCGCCGCGCAGAAGCAGGCGCTGGCCGATGCCGGCCTGCTTGGGCTGTCCATCCCCGAACGATTCGGTGGGGACGAGCTGCCATGGTCGCGACTGCTGCAAGTGGTGCGTACCGTCGCCCGCGACGACAGCGCGCTCGCGCACTTGCTGGCCTTCCATCACCTCCAGGTGGCCACGCTGCTGATCTATGGCACCCAGGAGCAGCAGGCCCGCTGGCTCGAGCCCACCGTGCGACTGCGCCAGTGGTGGGGCAATGCCGTCAATCCGCGCGACGAACGCCTGCGGGCGATTGCCTCGCCGGAGGGCTACCGACTCGAAGGCGAGAAACGCTACTGCTCGGGCACGCTCGGGTCCGCCTGCATGACGGTATCGGCGCGCGACGCCGATGGCGCCATTGTGCTCGGCGTCGTGGCCACCGCGCAGCACGGGATCACCGTGCGCGAGGACTGGGACGCGATCGGCCAGCGGCAGACGGACAGCGGGTCGCACTTCGACGCGGTGCGGCTGGCGCGTGCCGACGTTCTGCGTGCGCCCGACACACCGCCGAGCGTCCGGCACACGGTGCGCACCTGCCTCGGGCAACTGATCCTGGTGAACCTGTACGCGGGACTCGCCGAAGGCGCGTTGGCCGAAGCGCGAAGCCTGATGGCCGAAGGCGGCATACCAACTGACGCCGCCGTCCGCGCGCCCTTGCTCGGCCGCCTCGGCGATGGCCATGTGCGCGCGGTCACGGCGACGGTGATGGCCGATCGGGCCGGCGCGCAGTTCGATGTGCTTTGGCAGGCCGGCGAGGCCGTCGTGCCGCAGCACCGGGCCGAGGCGGCCGTTGCCATCGCGGAAGCCAAGGTGGTGGCACATCGCGCCAGCTTGCATCTGGGCGAGGCGTTGTTCGACATCGGCGGCGCCCGCGCGACGCGCGGTGCGCTGGGGCTGGATCGCTTCTGGCGCAACGCCCGCACGCACACGCTGCACGACCCTCTCGATCAGAAGCTCGCCGCGCTCGGGCGCTGGTCGCTCGAGGGTGAGTTTCCGCCGGGCTTCTACCAATGAGCGACACACCGACATGAGCGAAGAGATTTCGTCCTCCCCCACCCAGGCGCGCCTAGACTGGACACGGTCCGAGAGCATGCAGACGCTGCGGGCGCTCGCGCCTGCGCCATTCGACGCATTTGCGCAGCTGGAACAGGCCGTCTTTCGTGACGGAGCACTCGATGCGCGCACCAAGGCACTGATCGCCGTGGCCGTCACCCACGTCACTCAATGCGAGGGCTGCATCGATCTGCATGTGCGCAATGCGCTGCGCCTGGGCGCAACCCCGCCCGAGTTGGCCGAGGCCATTTGGGTCGCCGCAGAACTGCGTGCGGGCGCGGCCATCGGCCAGCTTCGCGTGTCGGCGCGCCACCTCGCACAGGACGCGTGATCGACTGGCATTGCCGGCGTCCTTCGATGTCCATTTCCTTTCTTTCCTCAACCCACTCCTGTTCTTCATGACCCTCTCCAGGTCCCTGTCGCGGCTGCTGTCCGCATTCGCCCTGGCCTCGGCCTTTGCCGCGCCGCATGGCGCCTTCGCGCAGACGCGCGGCGGCACGCTCAATCTAATCGTGCAGCCCGAGCCGCCGTTGCTGGTGAGCGCGATCCAGTCGCTCGCCCCCACGCAGTACGTGGCCGGCAAGATCTACCAGGGGCTGGTGCGCATCTCGCCGACCCTGCAGCCGCTGCCCGAGCTGGCGCGCAGCTGGAAGGTGTCGAACGACGGCCGCACCTACACCTTCGACCTCGAGCGTGACGTGCGCTGGCACGATGGCAAGCCCTTCACCGCCGCCGACGTCGTGTTCTCGGTGGATACGGCCCTGCCGGCGCTGAGCAGTCGCGTGCGGCTCGTGAAGGAGCAGCACATCGAGAGCGTGCGCGCCATCGGCGAGCACCAGGTCGAGATCCGCCTGAAGGCGCCGTTCCCGGCCTTCCCGCTGATCCTCGAGGTCGGCACGCTGCCCATCCTGCCGCGCCACATCTACGAGGGAACGGACTACCGCACCAACCCGGCGAACCAGACGCCGATCGGCACCGGGCCTTTCGTCTTCAAGGAATGGAAGAAGGGTTCGTTCATCCGCCTGGCGCGCAACAACGACTACTGGCGCAAGGGGCAGCCGTATCTCGACGGGATCGTGTTCCACGTGATCCCGGATTCGGCATCCCGCGCGGTGGCGTTCGAGAAGGGCGATGTGCAGGTCCTGCGCAGCGGCGACGTCGACAACGTCGACATCAAGCGGTTGCGCGCGCTGCCGGGCGTGTCATTCACGACCAAGGGCTCCGAGAAGTTCGGTTCGGTGCTTTTCCTTCAACCCAACCTGCGCAATGCGCCGCTGGACAACGTGAAGGTGCGCCAGGCGATCCAGCATGCGCTGGACCGGCGCTTCATCATCGACAACATCTTCTTCGGCTTCGGCAAGCCCACAACGGGGCCGTTCGCATCGACCACGCTGTTCCACGATGCTTCGGTGCTGCCGGCCTACGAATACAGCCTCGACAAGGCGCGGCAGCTGATTCGCGAGTCGGGCGTGGACGTGTCGAAGCGGCCGCTGAATCTCCTGGGCGCTGCCTACGGCGGCGCCTGGGTGCGCCTGGTCGAGTACGTGAAGCAGCAGCTCGAGGAGGTCGGGTTCCGGGTCAACGTGGTCCAGGTCGACCCGGCCGGTTGGTACAAGCGCGCGAGCGACTGGGACTTCGATCTCGCACTGAACTTCCATTACCAGCATGGCGATCCCGAACTGGGCGTGGCGCCGCTGTATCTCGCATCGAACATCACCAAGGGCACGCCGTTCGGCAACATCGAGGGCTACAGCAACCCGGCGGCCGACGCGCTTTGGGCGGAGGGTGGCCGCAGCATCGACCCGGCGAAGCGCCAACAGGCCTATTCGGCGGTGCAGCGCATCATTGCCAACGACGTGGCCGTGGCCAACCTGTTCGAGATCGAGAACCCGACGCTCTATCGCAGCCAGGTGAAGAACCTCGTGACGACCGGCATCGGGCTCAACGAATCGTTCGACGCCGTCTCGATCGAAGCGCCCTGAGCGGCGCACCCGGGACATGGGATGGTTCGGATTCCTCGGCGCGCGCGCCGCGCGCGGCGTGCTGGTGGTGCTGCTGGTGGTCGTGGTCAACTTCTTCCTGATCCGCCTCGCGCCCGGCGACCCGGCGCAGGTGATGGCCGGCGAGATGCAGTCGGACGACCCGGCGCTGGTCGAACGCCTGCGCGCCGAGTTCGGGCTGGACCGCTCGACCACGCAGCAGCTGCGCCTGTACCTGGGCGCCGTGCTTCGCGGGGACCTGGGGCATTCCTATCGCAATCATGTCGACGTGTGCACGTTGATCGCAGAGCGAGTGCCTGCCACGCTGCTATTGATGGTGAGTGCCTTCGTATTTGCGCTGGTGCCCGGCGTGGGGTTGGGCGTGCTGGCAGTACGCGCGCGGCTGCATCGCCGCTGGCGATGGGCCGACGGCGCGATCTTCGGTGCGGCGATGCTGCTTTACGCGACGCCCACCTTCTGGCTGTCGCTGATGCTGGTCATCGTGTTTTCCGTCCAGCTCGACTGGCTGCCGGCCTTCGGCATGCAGTCAGGCGCCGCGGCTGCCGCGGGAGGGCTCGCGCAGGCGCTGGACGTGGCACGCCACCTGGTGCTGCCCACCGTGGCGCTCGGCACCTTGTACATGGCCGTGTACGTGCAACTCACCCGCGCGGCGATGCTGGAGGTGCTGCACCAGGATTTCGTGCGCAGCGCGCAAGCCAAGGGCGTACCTCCGACGCGGATCCTGCGCGTGCACGTGCTTCGCAACGCGCTGCTGCCGGTGTTGAGCATGGCCGGCATCCAGCTCGGCCAGCTCGCGGGCGGTGCCATCCTCATCGAGACGGTGTTTGCGTGGCCCGGCATTGGACGGCTCATGTTCGATGCCGTCAGCCAGCGGGACTACCCGCTGCTGCTGGGCATCTTCCTGACCACTGCCGTGATGGTGGTCGTGTTCAACCTGGTGACCGACGTGCTCTATCGGATCGCCGACCCGCGCATCGCGCGCGCCTGACCCGTATCTCGAATGTCTTTTGTCATGTCGCCGACCGCACCCGGGACGGGGGCCTCGGCAGTTTCCACGGCTGGCGCGGTGCCGGTGACCGCGGCAGTGCCCGCGCGGCGCCCGTCCACGTGGCGGCGCTTCCGGGAGCAACCTGCGGCAGTGCTCGCGCTGGCCCTTTTCGCAGTCGTCGCGCTGGTGGCCCTGGGCGCGCCGTGGCTCTACCCGGGCTCGCCCTGGCGCATGGTCGGCAGGCCCCTGATCGAGCCGCTGTCGCAGGCGCGCTTCCCACTGGGAACGGACATGCTCGGGCGAGACATCGCCGCCGGGTTGGTGCATGGCGCGCGCGCGTCCCTGCTGGTCGGGTTGGCATCCACCGGGCTCGCGCTGCTGATCGGCGTGCCGCTGGGGGCGCTTGCCGGCTACGCGGGGCGCCGCGTCGATGTCGCGCTGTCCACACTGATCGAATGCTTCCAGACGATCCCGCAGTTCGCGATGGCGGTGGTCCTCGTGGCCATCGTCGGGCCGTCGGTGTCGACCATCGTCGTGGCGATCAGCGTGGTGTCGTGGCCGCCGGTGGCAAGGCTGGTGCGCGCGGAGATCCTCTCGCTGCGCGAGCGCGACTTCGTGATCGCCGCCCGCGTGGCCGGCGAGTCCGGCTGGCGCATCCTGCTCGCGCATGTGCTGCCCAATGCCGCGGCGCCGATCATTGTCTGCGCGTCGTTCATGGTTGCGACGGCGATGCTCACCGAAGCTGCGCTGGCTTTCCTCGGGCTGGGCGACGCCCGGCTCATGAGCTGGGGCTTCATGCTCGGCGCGGCCCGCACCATGGTCCGTGAGACGTGGTGGATGAGCCTGTGGCCCGGCCTCGCGCTGATGCTCACTGTGCTGTCGATCAATGTCGCGGCAGAGGGCCTGCAGCACGCGTTGCAGCCCGCAGGCGGCCAACGCGGCGGCACAGCGGAGAGCCTCGAATGAACGAGCCTGTCCTGTCCATCGAATCACTCACCGTGGCCCTGCCCGCCGGGGCCGATCGCGCGCTGGCAGTCGATGACGTGAGCCTGCGCGTCCACGCCGGCGAGGTCCTGTGCCTGGTGGGCGAGTCCGGCAGTGGCAAGAGCGTCTGCGCGCTGGCTGCGCTGCGCATGCTGCCGGCCGCGCTGACGCAGCGCGGCGGGCGCGTGTTGCTCGAGGGCACCGACCTCGCGACCCTCGACGCCGCGGGCATGCGTGCGCTGCGCGGGCGGCGCGTGGCCATGGTGTTCCAGGAGCCGCTGTCGGCGCTGAACCCGCTCATGTCGGTGGGCGACCAGATCGCGGAAGCGCTGCACGTGCACGGGCTGCGGTCTCGCGATGCGTCCGAGACTCGCGTGCAGGAGCTGCTCGACCTGGTGGGCTTGCCCGATCCGCGCGCGTTGCGTCGCCGGCTGCCGTTCCAGCTCTCGGGCGGGCAGCGGCAGCGGGTCGCAATCGCGATGGCGCTGGCGCTCGAACCCGCGCTGCTCGTCGCCGATGAGCCCACCACTGCGCTGGACGTGACCACGCAGGCGCGGGTGCTCGCCCTGCTGCGTTCGCTCGGTCGTCGGCTGGGGATGGCCGTGCTCTTCGTCACCCACGACTTCGGTGTGGTTTCCACGATGGCCGATCGGGTGGCTGTCATGCAGCGTGGCCGGATCGTGGAGGAGGGCGAGGCGAGCGCGGTGCTGCGCGCGCCGGTGCATCCTTATACGCGCGAACTCATCGACGCGGTGCGCACCTCGCCGCCTCCATCTGTGTCACAGGCGGGGTCATCCGATGCGCCCTTCGTGGCTGTTCGCGGGCTGTCGGTGCGTCTCGGTGCCCCGCCGGGCTCGGCGCTGCGCCGGCGCCTCGGGCTGTCGCCACGCGGCGTGCAGGCGCTCGACGGCGTGTCGTTCGAGCTACGGGCGGGGCAGACCCTGGGCATCGTCGGTGAATCGGGCTCGGGCAAGAGCACGCTCGCGCGTTCCCTGCTTCGCCTGGTGCGACTCGACGCCGGCGAGGTGCGGATTGGCGGCGTCGACCTTTCGCGGCTGCCCGAGCGTAGGCTGCGCCCCCTGCGCCACCAGTGGCAGATGGTGTTCCAGGATCCGAAGGCCGCACTGAATCCGCGGCAGACGGCAGGTCACGCAGTCTCGCGCGCGCTGCGTGCGGCGGGTGTGTCACGCGTGCAGGCCGATGCACGGGCGAGGGAGTGGCTCGCCGCGGTAGGCCTGGACGCAGGCGCCTTCGATCGTCTTCCCGCTGAGTTCTCCGGCGGGCAGCGCCAGCGCATCGTGATCGCACGCGCGCTGGCGCTGAATCCCCGGCTGCTCGTGGCCGACGAGCCAGTCTCCGCGCTCGATGTGACGGTGCAGGGCCAGATCCTCGCGCTATTGCGCGATCTGCAGCAACGGCTCGCCCTGACCATGGTCTTCATCACCCATGACCTGCGGGTGGCTGCGACGCTGTGCCACCGGATCGCGGTGATGCATCGCGGCAGGCTGGTGGAAGAGGGCGAGGCCGCGCAGGTATTGGGCGCTCCCATGCATCCCTACACGCGCGAACTGCTGGCCGCCGTGCCTTCGACGGGCAGTCCTTCTCCGAGCGGGACCGGCGGCGCATAGTTCGGTGTCAGCGTGCATCGCGGCCTCCCTGCGCGGTGCGTACCGGGCGCGGCCCGTAGCGCAGCGTGAGCAGGCTGCCGAGCGTCAGCGCCGCGGCCGCGAAGCCGGGGCCGCCGAGCGCGCCCACATGGTCCACCAGCACGCCGCCACCGATGGCGCCGCTCGCGATGGCGATCTGGAAGGCCGCTACCAGCAAGCCGCCTGCGCCTTCGGCCTGATCGGGTGCGACGCGCACGATCCAGGTCTGGAAGCCGACCGGAAAGGCGCCGAAGGCAAAGCCCCACAGCACGACGGCCACGGCTGTCACGAGGGAAGAGCTGCCCGCCAGCAGCAGGCTGGCCGCGAGCACTGCGATCAGCGTGCCGCCGAAGACGATGGCATGGCGCTCGCTGCGCTCGGCGATCAGTCCGCCCGCCAGGTTGCCGAAGAAGCCGCCGATGCCATAGCCCAACAGGATGGCCGAGATGGTGCTCACCGACAGGTGCGTCACGTCCTCCATCAGCGGGCGGATGTATGTGAATCCGGCGAAGTGCCCCGAGATGACCAGCAGCACGGCCAGCAGTGCCACGCGCACGCCAGGGCGGCGCAGGAGCTCGCCCAGTACGCGCAGGCTGGTGTGGTCGCGCGGCGGCAGGGCCGGGAGGGTGAACAGCTGCGCAGCCAGCGTGAGCAGGCTCACGGCACCGGCCGCGATGAAGGCGCTGCGCCAGCCCCAAAGCTCGCCCATCCATGCACCGATGGGAGCCGCACAGACGGTGGCCACCGAGACACCGGTGAGGATGATGGACATGGCCCGTGCGAAGAGCTGTTCCGGCACCAGCCGCAGCGCCAGGGCAGCGGCCATCGACCAGAAGCCCCCCAGCGCGATGCCCAGCAGCACGCGCGACACGAGCAGGATGCCCAGGCTTCCCGCGGCGATGGCCAGCGCGTTGGAGACGATGAGGAGCAGCGTCAGCGCGATCATCACCAGCTTGCGGTCGAAGCGCCGTGTGAAGAGCGGGATGGACGGGGCTGCGACGGCTGCCACCAGAGCCGTCGCTGTGACGCTCTGGCCGGCCGCGCCGGGACTTACGCCCAGATCGCTGGCCATGGCGGTGAGCAAGCTGGCGGGCAGGAACTCGGCGGTGACCAGCCCGAACACGCCCAGCGCCAGCGAGGTGACGGCGGGCCAGCGCGCGGCCGGTGTGGAGCCGGGAGACGCGGTAGGGGAAGCGCCGGCAAAGACGCCGGCATCCGCGGCGATGCAGTCTTGGCAGGAGGAGGTCACGTTGTTCTTGGCCTTGTGTGCAAAAGGGGAAGCTAGCTTATGGATAAGATGCCGGCGTTTCCATGCCAGAAAGACCGGAATGCTTGACTATTCCTCCAGCCCGCCGGAGGCCACCATGGTCGCAGACCGCGGCAACGGCCCCGACACGCTCACCGAGGTGCTGCTGGGGCTGAGGCTGGACGGCGTCGAATACGGGCGCTGCCTGATGCATTCGCCCTGGGCGGTGGCTTTTCCGGCGACGCGCACCGCGCGCTTCCATTTCGTGGCGCGCGGGGGCTGCTGGCTGCGCACGCCAATGACCGATTGGGTGCAGCTCAAGCCGGGCGATGCGGTACTGCTGCCGCACGGCAGCTTCCACGTGCTGGCCAGTTCGCCCGAGGTGATCTTGCCCCTGATTTACGGACACCTATCTAAGCGACATTGGCCAGCTCGTACTGCTCTGGGCTGAGGTAGCCCAGGGTCGAGTGCAGCCGGATCCGATTGTAGTCAACCTCAATGTAGTCAAACACATGAGCCTTGGCCTGCTCCCGTGTGGCGAGGTGTTCACCATGGATGGCC
>WNDY01000045.1 GCA_009914555.1 Xylophilus sp. | reverse complement strand
ACGCACGGCGGGCGTGGTGCGGGCGTTCCTGTGCAGGGCGATCAGCATGCTTGGACCTCCGGAGGTGATTGCAGTGACTCTATCAATCCTCGCATCACCGCTCGGGCCATGAAGAGTGGATAGCGATTCTCGCTTATGCAATCATCCGGGATGCGACACCTAACATCGCCGCCATGCCCACGCCGCTGCCCTTGCGCTTCTGGTCCGACCTCTCCACCCGTGACTTCGCCCGCCTGCACACTGCGGGCACGGTCGCCGACGTGGTCGCCGTGCTGCCGGTCGCGGCCACCGAGCAGCATGGGCCGCAGCTACGCGGTGTCGCTCAAATGGAGGTTCTGAGCCGGCTGACAGAAGATGCCGTCCCCCCGATCGATGCCAGCCGCATGCTCACGGTCGGCGAGGTCGCCAGGCGCAGCGGCGTCGCCGCATCGGCGCTGCACTTCTACGAATCGAAGGGCCTGATCGCCGCGGTGCGCACCAGCGGCAACCAGCGCCGCTACCCGGCCGTGGTGCTGCGCTACGTGGCGGTCCGGCGCAGCGCACCGGCATTCCGCTGGACGACATTCGCACCTCGTTCGAGCGCATGCCGCACGGCGCCAAGCTCACGTCGGCGCAGTGGCGCGAGCTGTCGTCCGACTGGCGCCGCCTGCTTGACGAGCGCATCGAGCGGCTGACCCGGCTGCGCGACGAACTGGACAGCTGCATCGGCTGCGGCTGCCTGTCGCTGGAGGACTGCCCGTTGCGCAACCCGCAGGACGCGATGGCCGCGCGCGGGCCGGCGGTGCACATTCCTGGAACGCCGCATCGGCGAACCGCCGACGAGGAAGGGCCGCCGGTAGTCGCGGGCTGGCGGCACGACCGTCAGACCATGGCGTGCAGCATCTCCACCAGCGCCCGGACCGCCGGGTTGCGGGTGTCCGTCCTGTAGGCAAAGCTCAGGGGCAACTCCAGCCGCAGGTCCTTCGCTTCGACGAACGTGACCTGGGACGGGGCTCTGAACCGGTTCCTGTCGTTGACCAATGCCAGGCCGATCCCAGCGGTCACCAGGCTCAGCACGGCTGCTTCGGTCCGGACATGCTGAACGATGCGAGGAACAAGCCCTGCTGCGGTGCAGGCCACGAGCAGGGCGTCGAAGTAGGCCGGGTAGACCGACCGCTGGAAAGCGACGAACGCGCGTTCGTTCAGATCTCGCAGGCGCACGCGCGGCGCGGCGGCCAGCGGGCTGCCACGCAGCATCGCCAGCACCGTGCCATGGCGGCACAGCGGTACGGTGTCTATTCCCTCGGGGCGATTGCCGAAAAGATACACAAAGCCGCCGTCCAGCGTGCCATCGTGGATCTGTGCAAGCTGCTCGGGCGAGGCGAGCGGCAGTGGCTCCAGATGCACGTCAGGGGCGGCGATACGGTACCTTTGAATGGCCTCTGGAATGATGCCCTCCCAGCCGGCGATTTCCACGAAGCCGATCTTCAGCGAACCGATCTCGCCGCGCGATACCCTTCGCACCCGCTCGCATGCCGTCTGAAGGCCGGTCATGAGCGCCGTCGCATCTTCCAGGAATGCGCGGCCGTTGGCGTTCAACCGAAGGCCGCGCGGCGTTCTCTCGAACAGCAGGACACCCAGTTCGTCTTCCAGATCGTGGATCTGGCGCGAGATCGCCGGTTGGGTCACATGGAGTTGTTCGGATGCCGCGCGGACGTTCTCGGTTTCGGCGACAGCCAGAAAGTAGCGCAGGTGGCGAAGTTCCATCGATGGCCCCAGATGCGATCGGGATGCTTACTCGCGGCCGGGAACACCGTGTCCGGCTGCTGCTCCCCTGGCCGCGGAGTATGCCTTTCGCTCGACCATACGGCCACGGCCGGTGCCCTGGATTCAATGGCTGACGACGGATGCCAAATGGCCCAGGCAGTCGCCGGCCTCGCAATGGGCCAGAGCGCGAATGCAGATCGCCATGCCATCGCCCTCGAAATGGACCGGAGTGGCAGGACGCTGCGGATGCGACGGATGGTGGATCCAGCCTGCGGGCTGGCCGGCCTTCACCTGATCGCCCAGCCGGAACGCCGGCTCGAAGATGCCGGCCTCGGGTGCGAAGACGTAGTGCCGATGGCCCTCGACGGCATAGGTGACCGTGCCGGCCCGTGGTGCCGGGCCGTCGATCAGGTCCAGGCCGGTCAGCAGCCGCTCGATGGACCGCTCGGCCACTTCCAGCCCGTCCAGGTTGCATACTGCGTGCCCTCCGAACTCGCCGCAGAAGAACATCACCCCGTGCCGCTGCGCGGCAGCCGCGAAGGTCCGGTTCTCTCCGAGCAGGTCCATGATGAGGGTTCGCGGGGCACCGATGGTGTCGACGAGCCGCGTGTAGTCTGCGTGCTTGCGTTCGTCGTCCGGCCAGGCGGCCAGCAGTGTCGGGAGGTAGTTGGTGGATGCGCCGCCCGCATGGAGATCGAAGGCGACGTCGGTGATGGGAAACAGCACCGTCTCCAGGTGGTGGGCGATCATCTCGGTCAACGTGCCGTTCCGTTGGCCCGGGAAGGAACGGTTCAGGTTGCCTCCGTCGATCGGCGATGTCCGGGTCGCATTCATCACCGCCGGGTAGTTGAGCGCCGGGATGACGATGAGCCTCCCGCGCACGCTCAGCCAGGGCAGGCGGCGGGCCAGCTTCATCAGCGCGATCGGCCCCTCGTACTCGTCGCCGTGGTTGCCGCCCGTCAGCAGAACGGTCGGGCCGGGTCCGGCATGGACCATGAACACCGGCACGGGGATGAAGCCGTAGCCGGAGCGGTCGTGCGAATAGGGCAGGCGCAGATGGCCGGCATGGAAGCCGGGGCTGTCGAAATCGATCGTCGAGGTGATGAGCGACGGCGTGGAGGAATGGGTGTCCGGCATGGAGCTGCGCGATGGGCCGCGGGGTGGAGGATGGGTCTTCACTGTCTCCGCCAAGAGATGGCTCTGTCCAATGCTTTGCAATTTCCGGCTGATGCCTTGGCGTTAATGCGGTGCCCTGGAAGGCGTCCGCAAACGCCGTGCCGCCTGATGCCTGCCGGGCATCAGGCGGTAAGAACAAATGAATGGAAGCGCGTTGAACGTCATCGCATAGTCGAACCACCAACTGCTGGAACACCTCGATGAACAACCGCTCTTTCCTCCTGACGCTTGCAGCCAGCCTGCCGGCTCCCGGCATGCTGCTGGGCGCAGGCCCGGTGCGCGCCGCTGTGACCTGGAACCCGGACAAGCCCGTGCGGCTCGTCGTGCCGTGGGCTCCGGGCGGCGCTGTCGACAGCACCGCCCGGGCGATCGCCACGGCCATGAGCGTGCGCCTGAAGCATCCATTCGTGGTCGAAAACAAGCCCGGGGCCTCCGGCATGATCGGGGCGGCCTATGCCGCCAGCAGCGCGCCGGACGGCTACACCTTCTTCCTTGGCAACGTGGACACGCATGTCATGGATCCGCTGCTGTTCCCGAAGACCATCCGGTACGACGCGGAAAAAAGCTTCGACCCCATCATGGAGCTGGGCCGGGTGCCGATGGCGATGGTCGTGAACCAGAGGATCGATGCCAGGAATGCCGAGGATTTCGTCCGGCTGGCCAAGGCCAAGCCGGGCACCTTCAGCTACGGAACCTGGGGCGTCGGCAGCACGGCCCATCTGGCGTTCGTCCTGCTCGAACAGCAGACCGGCGTCGACCTGAACCACCTGCCGTACCCCGGCGCGCCGCCGGCCTACGCGGCACTGCTCGGCGGCCATGTGGACCTGGCCCTGGCGCAGGTGCCATGGGCGGTCGGCGCAGCCAAGGATGGCAAGGTCAGGATCCTGGGAGTCACCAATGCCACGCGCTCTGCGCTTGCGCCGTCGATTCCGACATTGGCCGAGATCGGGTTCAAGGACTATGCGGTGGAGGGCTGGGTCGGCCTGTATGCCCCACGGGGCGTACCGGTCGATATGCGCGAGCATCTGAGCCGGGAGATCACGGCGTGGCTCAAGACCCCGGAGGCGCAGTCGGTCCTGCAGGCCGGAGGCGTGGAGCTGAAGCCGGGAACCGCAGAGCAGTTGCTGGAGCACCAGCGCAACGAGCAGGCTTTCTGGCAACGGATCATCAGGTCGAAGAACATCAACCTGGACAAATAGTCGGATCGGGGCGATCGAAGCGGGCGCCTGATCGGCGCGGATTGGAAATCCGGGCCACGCACCGGCCCTGGCGGCTCGCTACCATTGACGGCTATGTCTTCCGTGCTGCCTTCGCGCTTCTGGTCCGACCTCTCCACCCGCGACTTCGCCCGCCTGCAAACCATCGGCGCGATTACCGACGTGGTCGCCGTGCTGCCGGTCGCGGCCACCGAGCAGCATGGGCCGCACCTGCCGGTGTCGGTCGACGCGGCGCTGGCCGACGGCATCGTCGCAGCCGCGCTGCCGCACCTCGCGGCCGATCTGCCAGTGCTGTTCCTGCCCGCCCAGAAGGTCGGCCTGAGCCCGGAGCACATCCGCTTCCCCGGCACGCTCACGCTGTCGCCCGCGACCGTGATCGCGCTGTGGACCGAGATCGGCGAGAGTGTGGCGCGCGCCGGCGTGAAGAAGCTGGTGCTGTTCAATACCCACGGCGGGCAGGTCGGTGTGATGGACATCGTTGCGCGCGAGCTGCGCACGCGCTGCGACCTGATCGTCTTCCACACGAGCTGGTTCGCGCTGCCGCTGCCCGATGCGGCGCAGTCTGCCTTCGGTGCGCGCGAGCACCGCTTCGGCATCCATGCGGGGGACATCGAGACCTCGATGATGCTGGCGCTGGACCCGGCCCGCGTGGACCTCGCGGCCGCGCGCGACTTCGCCACCAGTTCCGAGGACCGGGCGCGGCGCTTCCCCATCATCGGCAACGGCAGGAGCGCCAAGCTCGGCTGGCAGATGCAGGACTACCACCCCGCGGGCGCGGCCGGCAATGCAGCGGCCGCCACGGCCGAGAAGGGCCGGGCGCTGGTCGATGCAGCCGGCGAACAGCTGGCGAAGCTGCTGACCGAGGTGGCCCAGGTGCCGCTCGCCACGCTGGTGGACCGACCCGATCTCGGCGCATGACGGTCGTCGGTCCCTCCACCGCGGCGCCGTTGCTCGCGCTGCGCAACGTCAACCTGCGCTACGGCGGTGCGGCCGCTACGCAGGCGCTGGCCGATGTCTCGCTCGACGTGGCCGCCGGCGACTTCGTCAGCCTGCTCGGGCCGTCGGGCTGCGGCAAGAGTTCGGTGCTGCGGCTGGTGGCCGGCCTGCTGGCGCCGAGCGAGGGCGTGATCCTGCGGCCGCCGGCACAGGCCGCCGTGGGCTTCGTCTTCCAGGAGCCGACGCTGATGCCCTGGGCGCGCGTCATCGACAATGTGGCGCTGCCGCTGCGCCTGGACGGCGTGGCGCGCGGCGAGCGCGCGGCCCGCGCGGCCGAAGCGCTGGCCGCCGTGGGGCTCGACGACGTGGCCCACGCCTGGCCGCGCGAGCTGTCGGGCGGCATGAAGATGCGCGCCTCCATCGCGCGGGCGCTGGTCACCCGGCCGCAGCTGCTGCTGATGGATGAGCCGTTCGCCGCACTCGACGAGATCGGCCGCTTCCGATTGAACGACGCGCTGCTCGCGCTGTGGCAGGCCGAGCGCTTCACGGCCTTGTTCGTGACGCACAGCGTGTTCGAGGCCGTCTACCTGAGCCGGCGCATTGTGGTGATGGCCGCGCGGCCCGGCCGGGTGGCGCGCGAGATCGTGGTGAACGAGCCCTATCCGCGCGGCGAGGGCTTCCGCGCCAGCGAGCGCTACGGCCGCTGGTGCGTGGCAGTCTCGCGCGCCTTGCAGGAGGCCGAGCATGCCGCGTAGCGCGAGGAAGGACCGCGGCCGCTGGCTGGTGCCGCTGGCTTCGCTGCTCGTGGCCCTGGGCCTGTGGGAGGCCGTGGTCCGCTTCGCCGGTATTCCGCACTACATCCTGCCGGCGCCGTCGCTGGTCGCCGCCACGTTGTGGACGGACTTCGGCTCGCTGCTGCCGAGCTGGTGGTTCACCGTCAAGGTGACCGGGCTGGCGCTGCTGCTCGCGGTGGCCGGCGGCGTGGCGCTCGCCGTGCTGTTCGTCCTGTCGCGCACGGCCGAGCGGGCGCTGCATCCGTTCGCGGTGGTGCTGCAGGTCACGCCCATCATCGCGATCGCGCCGCTGATCCTGATCTACGTGAGCGACACGCTGGCCGCGCTGCTGCTGTGCGCCTGGATCGTCGCGTTCTTTCCGATCCTGGCCGGAACGCTGGCCGGGCTGCGCGCAGCCGATGCCAACCTGCGCGATCTGTTCAGGCTGCACAAGGCCAGCCGCTGGCAGACGCTGCGGTTGCTGCTGCTGCCCTCGGCGCTGCCATACTTCATCGCCGGGCTGCGCGTGGCCGGCGGGCTCGCGCTGATCGGCGCGGTGGCGGCCGAGTTCACTGCGGGCGCGGCGGGCCAGCAGACCGGGCTCGCCTCGCGCATCCTGGAGGCGAGCTTCCGCACCGAGATTCCGCGCATGTTCGCGGCGCTGGTGCTGGTGTCGGCCACCGGCGTGGCCATCCACTTCGCGCTCGGCGCGCTGTCGCGCCGGCTGCTCGGCGGCTGGCACGAAGCAAACGACAAGGAGTTTCCATGATCCTGCGTACCATCTTCATCGCGGCCGTGGCCGTCTGCGCTGCCGGTGCGCAGGCGCAGGGCACGCTGGAGAAAGTCGTCTTCGCGACCAACTGGAAAGCCCAGGCCGCGCAGGGCGGCTTCTACCAGGCGCTGGCCGACGGCACCTACCGCAGGTACGGGCTCGACGTGGAGATCCGCCAGGGCGGCCCGCAGGTCAACAACCGGCCGCTGCTGCCGGCCGGGCGCATCGACTTCCTGCTGACCGGCAACCTGCTGCACAGCTTCGACAACGTGAAAAACGGTGTGCCGACGGTCGTGGTGGCCGCGTTCTTCCAGAAGGACCCGCAGGCGCTGTTCGCCCATCCGGGCCAGGGCTACGAGCGCTTCGAGGACCTGGCGAAGGCGCCGACCGTCTTCATCGCCAAGGACGCGCAGTTCAGTTTCTGGCCGTGGCTCAAGAGCGCGCATGGCTTCCGCGATGCGCAGTTGAAACCCTACCACTACAACGTCGGTCCGTTCCTCGCGGACAAGAAGTCGGTGCAGCAGGGCTACGCGGTGGAGGAGCCGCTGTCGATCGAGAAACAGGCCGGCTTCGCGCCCAAGGTGTTCCTGCTGGCCGACCATGGGTACTCGACCTACAGCACGACGGTGGAGACGCGCACTGATCTGGTCAAGACCCGGCCCGAGACGGTGCGCAGGTTCGTCGAGGCCTCCATCATCGGCTGGTACCAGTACCTCTACGGCGACAACCGCGCGGGCAACGCCGCCATCCGGAAGGACAACCCCGAGGCCACCGACGAGGCGCTGGCCGGCTCGCTGCGGCTGATCCGCGAGCTCGGCGTGGCCGACAGCGGCGATGCGCTGACCCAGGGCATCGGCGCGATCGACCCGGCGCGCATCGCCGACTCCCATGCCAAGGCGGTGAAGGCCGGGCTCTACAAGGCCGGCGAGGTCGATCTGTCCAAGGTGGCGACCACCCGGTTCGTGAACCGCGGCCTTGGGCTCGATCTCAAGCAGCAGCTCCTGAACAAGAACATGCGAAAAAAATAGAAGAGGAGTATAGGCGGGATATCCCCGAGCGGAGGGCATATGGCGCAGATAGAGGCTGGGGTATATGAGAAAGACCCGGTTGGGAAACACACCGATACCTACGGAATGAGGACGGCTTCAAAAAATGCTGGCAATGCAAATAGAAATGGTTATCATTGAGCCATCGTCCAACACCAATACACCACGGGTCCACACACCATGTCCGCCGCTGCTTCCACCCTGAACCGCGCCAACGCCGCCGCCACCAGCGCCTTGCAGGCTGCGACTGCCGCGATGTCCGGCCTGCGTGACCGCGCTGTCGACAGCGCCGAGCTGCTGCGCGGCGGCAAGACCGTCGAGATCCAGCACAACGGCTCGGTCTACCGCCTCCAGGCCACGCGCCTGGGCAAGCTGATCCTGACCAAGTAAGGCATCCGCACTCCTGCCTGCGGGGCAGGGGCGACACCGATCTTTCCGGGTTTCATCGTGGGGCGACTCCCAAGACTTCATCAAGTCCTCAAGGGTCGTTTTTGCTAGCCAACGGTTCGCCGGGTAGCCAAGCATTTTTTCCATCGTTCCCCACGATGCCTGCCGGCGGCGCCGTGCCGCGGCAGCCCCGAGGCTTCCTCCACCGACACCGGGGCCCTCGCGGCCCCGGCGTCGTTTTTCACGTGTCGGTGAAGCGGATGTCGTGCGTCCCCGGCCGCACCCAGCGCGGCGCCTCGCGCGTTGCATCCAGGCAGCCGCCGGCAGTGCGCGCGCCCTGCGGCCCGCGCAGCCGCATCATCGACGCCAGGATCGCCCGGCCTTCCTCCGGCCGGCTCACGGTGGCCCGCACGCGGCGCGCGACCTCGTCCTCGTCGATCCAGGCGATGCCCCGGGCGCCGGCGCGCACCGCGTGGCGCCAGTGGAACAGCTCGGTGCACTTGCCGGCGAGCGTGTAGGGCGCGTCGCTCTTCCAGAAATTGCCGAACCGGCCGTTGCCGAGGTAGATCAGCCACGATCCCTCGTAGCCCGCCACGTCGGACGACGGGGCGTCGGGGTTGCAGAACCACACCCGGTCGCCCGGCACGTAGTAGTGCAGCGGCAACGGCGCTTCGACGCTGCCGTGCTCGCGCAGGAAGGCCGCCTGGAATTCGGCGGACCGGATCGCGCGGCGGGCACAGCGCTGCTCCAGCCGCTCCAGCAGGGGCGCATGGCTGTGCGCCAGCTCCTGCGCGATGCCCAGCAGCATCACGTACTCGGTCGCACGCGAGCACGAGAACGCCCACGGCGCGGCGCCGGCCTCGGGCTGCGTGGCCGCGCGCAGCGCATCCACCAGACGGCGGCCGGGCAGCAGGGTGAAGCCGTTGTCCTCGTCGTGGCGCCAGTACGCTTCGGGCCGCCGGCTGTCGCGCGGATGGAAGGCCAGCACCGTGCGCCGCGCGGCCTCGACGATGTAGCGGCGCATGCGCACCGCCGACATCAGCTCCTCCACGCTCGGAAACACCACCGGCAGCGGCCCGCCGAGCAGCGCCAGCGCGATCTCGCGCTCCAGGTCGGTCGGATTGTGGGCCGTGTCCAGCGCCAGCCGCTGCGCCAGGCCGGTCGTGTCCCAGCCGGGCACCCACTGGCTGGTCAGGTCGTCGGGCAGGTGCAGGTGCAGCCCCGCGCCCGCCACCGGCGAGCGCACCGCGCAGCCGTCGAGCCCGAGGCTGCCGAGCCAGTTCTGCACCGATCGCCATGCGGCGCCGGGCCGCGCCGCCGGGCTGTCGGGGAAGATCAGGCCGCCACCATAGGTGGACCAGTGCGGGCGCGCGTCGGGCATGGGCGGGCCAGTATGGCGGCGGCCCCGCGGCCGCCACAACACGGGAAAACACTTCCCGGACTACGCCTGCCGGGCGCGCCGGCGCGTGCCCGGCGAGGGTGCCGCGTCGCGCGTCGCCTCCGCGGCGACGAGGGCGAGCAGGCCGGGAAAGCGCGCGTCAAGCTCCGCGCGGCGCAGCGCCGCCGCCCGGCTGTTGCCGCGGTCCACCTGGCGGATCAGGCCGGCTTGGCGCAGTACCCGGAAGTGGTGGGTGAGCGAGGCCTTGCTGACCGGAAAGCCGAACGACGCGCAGGTGCGCTCGCTACCGTCCGCAGCCCGCGCCAGCTCGGCCACGACCTGGCGCCGCAGCAGATCGGCCAGCGCCGAGAGGATGGGGCCCAGCGCCATCTCGTCCGGATCCGGATGCCCTTCGGCATCGGGCATGGCAGCTCCATGAAGGTAAGTCTTGCATCATACCAATGGAGGAATGGACGCATGGCCCGCGACGCCGTCCCAAGTTTCCTGTCCCCTGCGGGGGGGGCGGGGCGGGCGCAGCCCGGCCCTGGGGACGCTCAGAGCCGCACCGTCCCCTCGATGCAGTCCACGCAGCCGCCGCCGATCCAGACTTGACCGCCGGCGTCGCGCTCCACCTGCACGCGGCCGGCGCGGCCCAGCGCCTCGCCCTGCGAGGCCACGTAGCGCTCGGGCGCGCGGCTTTCGGCGATCAGCCACTGCGCGAGGCTGGCGTTGAGGCTGCCGGTCACCGGGTCCTCCGGAATGCCGCTGGGCGCGGCGAAGGCGCGCACCGTCAGCGCCGGCTGCGCCGCATCGGCACCGGCGGCGGGGTCCACGTGGACCACGCCCACCTTGTGATTGAGGGCCCGCAGGGCGGCATGGTCGGGTGCCAAGCGCTGTACCGCCAGCCGGCTGTCGATCTGCAGGGCGAGCCAGACCGGCCCGTTGTCGAGCAGCTGCGCGGCCAGCACCTGCGCCGGGCGCAGGCCCAGCGCCCCGGCCACGCGCGACAGCAGGCCGGCGGCCGGGACGCTGCGGCGCAGCGGCGGCGCGGCGAAAACGAGGCCCTGGTCGCTGCGGCGCACGTGCACCAGGCCGGCCGCGCATTCCTGCACGATGCCGTGCGGCTGGCGCGGTACGCCGCCAGCGGCCAGCCAGGCATGGCAGCTGCCGAGCGTGGGATGGCCGGCGAACGGCAGCTCGCCGCCCGGCGTGAAGATGCGCACGCGGTAGTCGGCGCTGTTCTGCGTGGGCGGCAGCAGGAAGGTGGTCTCCGACAGGTTGGTCCAGGCGGCGAAGCGCTGCATGGCCGCGTCGTCGAGGCCGCTGCCGTCGAGCACCACGGCCAGCGGGTTGCCGTAGCCGGCGCGGTCGGTGAAGACGTCGAGCTGGCGGAAGGGGCGGGCGCGGGCCGTCACGACAACAGCAAGTCCAGCACGCCGCGGGCACCGGCACGTGCCTGCAGGCCATGGAACCAGCGCTCCAGATGCGGCAGCGACGCACGCTCGCGCGGCAGGCTGAACCAGCGGTGGATTTCGCAGGCGACGGGAATGTCGGCCATGGTGAACTGCGCGCCGGCCAGGTAGGGCGTCAGCGCGAGCTGGGCGTCGAGCAGCGCCAGCAGCGGCTCGGTCGCCGCGACCGATCGCTCGATCGCCTCGGCCTGGCGCTGTTCCGGCGGCGTGCGCACCAACTGCAAGAATGCGTCGCGCCCGGCCGGGTTCAGCGTGGTCTGCTGCCAATCCATCCAGCGTTCGGCGTTGAAGCGGGATCGGAGATCCTCCGGATACAGCGGCTCGGGTAGCGCCGGGCCGTGGCGCGCGGCCAGGTAGCGCACGATCACATTCGACTCCCAGAGCACGTAGCCCTCGTCCTCGACCACCGGCACCAGGCCGTTGGGATTCATGGCCAGGTACTCGTCCTCGCGCACGATCCCGAAATGGCCGCCGGCATCGGTGCGCTGCACTTCCAGGCCCAGTTCCTGCGCCGTCCAGACCACCTTGCGGACGTTGATGGAGCTCAAGCGCCCCCAGATTCTCAGCATGTCGCGGCCTCCTGCAACGTGCGGCGAGCTGCTCGCGCAGCGTCTGCGCGAGCGCAGCGATGCCCTCGTCGATCTGCGCCTCGGTGGCGGTCACGAACGACAGACGCAGCGTGCGCGGATCGCCCTGTCCGGCGAAGAAGGCCGCACCCGGCACGTAGGCCACGCCGCGCTCCACCGCCTGCGGCAGCAGCGCGGCCGAGTCCAGGCCCTGTGGCAGGCGCGCCCACAGGAACATGCCGCCGGCCGGTGCGTTCCATTCCACGCCCAGGCCGGCCATCTCGCGCGACAGGGACGCCAGCATGGCGTCGCGCTGGCGCTTGTAGAGCGCGCGGATCTGCGGCACGTGGCGCTCGAGGAAGCCATCCCGGATCACCTCGGCCACGAGACGCTGGTTGAAGCTCGGCGTATGCAGGTCGGCCGCCTGTTTGGCCTGCAGCAGCTTGGGATAGAGCGCCTTGGGCGCGACCACGTAGCCCAGCCGCAGGCCGGGCGCCAGCACCTTCGAGAAGGAGCCCAGGTAGACCGCGCCCCTGGGGTTGCGCGCCGCCAGCGGTGCCGGCGGCGGTGCGTCGAACCACAGCTCGCCATAGGGGTTGTCCTCGACGAATGGCACGCCGAGCGCGGCGGCGCGCTCGGAGAGCTGCCGGCGCCGGGCCTCGCCGATGGTGCGGCCGGTCGGGTTCTGGAAGTTGGGCAGCACGTAGAAGAAGCGCGCGCCGGCGGCCAGCGCGGCCATCGCGTCGGGCACCGGGCCGTCGGCATCGCTTTGCACCTCGGCGACGGCCGGCTCCATCGGGCCGAAGGCCTGCAGCGCGCCCAGGTAGGTCGGCGTCTCCACAAGCACCCGGCTGCCGGCGTCGACCAGCACCTTGGCGACCAGGTCCAGCCCCTGCTGCGAGCCGGTGGTGATCAGCACCTGCGACGGATCGACCTGCCAGGGCAGCATCGCGGCCACCGCCTCGCGCAGCGGGCCCCAGCCTTCGCTTGCGGCGTACTGCAGCGCGGCCGGGCCATGGTCGCGCAGCAGGCGCGCGCTGGCCTCGGCGAACGCGGCGACCGGAAAGGTCTCGGGCGAGGGCAGGCCGCCGGCCAGGCTGATGATGCCGGGCTTCTCGGTGACCTTGAGGATCTCGCGGATGACCGAGGGATTCATCTTCCCGGCGCGGGCGGCCAGGGTCCAGGGGGCGGAGGGATGCGTCATGGTGTCGTCCAGGGAACCGGGAGGTATTGTCAGGCCCGCGGAGCCGAGAGCCTGCGGCCCGCCAGCACCGTGGCCACCACGGCCAGCGCGAAGCCGAGCGTGGCCGGCTCGATCGGCTCGCCCAGCAGCGGCAGTGCCGCGGCGATGGAGAAGAAGGGCTGCAGCAACTGCGTCTGGCTCACCCGCAGCGCGCCGCCGAGCGCCAGGCCGCGGAACCAGGCGAAGAAGCCGATCCACATCGAGAACAGCCCGACGTAGACGAAGCCGCCCCAGGCCGCGGCCGACACCGGCGTGCCGGGCCAGGTCCACAGCATGCCGGGCACGGTGATGGGCAGCGCGGCCACGCAGACCCAGCAGATCACGCGCTCGGCGCCCAGCGCCGGCGTGAGCTGCGCGCCGGCCACGTAGCCCACGGCCGCGGCCAGCACCGCGCCGAGCAGCAGCAGGTCGGCCGCGCCCGCGCCGCGCACGCCGCCGCCGCTGCGCAGCAGCATGAAGGCCACGACCAGCAGGCTGCCGGCCACGGCGCAGACCCAGAACGCCGGCCGCGCCCGCTGGCGCAGCAGCACCGCGGCCGCCACCGCGGTGGCCAGCGGCAGCAGCGCCGTGACCACGGCCGCGTGGCCGGAGGGAACGATGCGCAGCGCCGAGCCCAGCAGCAGCGGATAGCCGATCGCATTGCCCAGCAGCGCCAGGCCCAGCGGCTTCCACTGTGCGCGCGTCGGCAGCGGAGCGCGCGTGAACCACAGCGTGGCGGCCGACAGCACGCCGGCCAGCACCGCGCGGCCGAAGGTGACGAACCAGGGCGAGAGCTGCGGCGCATCCGCCGTGCCGGTGGCCAGGCGCGTCATCGGCAGCGTCAGCCCGAACAGGGCCACGCCCAGCAGGCCCAGCCACATGCCGCGCGCCCCGCGGCTCAGGCCGGTGCGTCCGGACGATGGCGTCATATCCATGCCATCCATCCCGCCGTCCACACGAGCACCAGCGCCATCGCGCGGTTGAACCATGCCAGCCGCCGGCCTTCGGCCAGCCAGCCGCGCAGCAGCGCGCCGACGGCTGCATAGGCGAAGTTGCTGGCGAAGGCGAAGAACAGCATCACCGGCACGACCACACCCAGGCGCGGCAGCACATCGCCGCGGCCGGCGATCCAGCCGGCCACGATGGTCAGCGCCAGCAGCCAGGCCTTGATGTTGACGAACTGCAGGGCGATGCCCTGCCAGAAGCCCACGGCCACGCGGGCGTCGGCCGGGCCGAGCCGGTCGGTATGCGCAAGCCGCCAGGCCAGCCAGAGCAGGTAGCCGATACCCAGCGCCTTCACCGCGAACCGGAGCGCCGGCACCGCAGCCACCAGCGCGCCGACGCCCGCGGCGCACAGCAGAAGCAAGGCGCTCCAGCCGACCGGCACGGCGCAGACGAAGCGCATGGCCCGGGGCAGGCCGCCATTGGCCGCGAGCGCGGTGGACAGCGTGGTGTTGGGACCGGGCGAAAAGCTCATGGCCGTGGCCAGGACGAGCAGGGCGGTGAATTCCGGCCAGGGCATGGATCGAGGTGATGCGTAGGAAAAAAGGTCGGGCGTCGCGGGCGCGGCAGCGTCTTGCGCCGGGCCATGCCCCGATGGTAGATTGGCGGCCAATACAGTGGCAGTACAGACCAGCCCAGCTAACCGCCAACTGTATGGCTTGCACAGGCCACACAGATGCCCGGGTTGCCCGCATGCCGCTTTTGCTTTGACGCCGCCATCGATGCTGACCCGCACCCCCGCCCTGCCGCTGGCCGACCAGCTCGCGGCCCGTTTCGCCGAACGCATCCGCACCCGCCTGATGGCGCCCGGCGTGCGGCTGCCGTCGGTGCGCGAATGCGCGCGCCAGCAGGACGTGAGCCCGTCGACCGTCGTCGCGGCCTACGACAAGCTGCTGGCCCAGGGCCTGGTCGAGGCCCGGCCGCAGCGCGGCTTCTTCGTGCGCGAGGCGCCGGCGCGCACCGGCGCCGCGGCGGCCCACCCGCCCGCGGCCGCGGGGCCGGGGCCGCTGCCCTCGGGCTCGCAGATCCATGCCACGGCGCTGATCCGCGGCATGTTCCAGCAGGGCGGGCGGCCGTCGCAGCCCGGCTCGGGCATGCTGCCGCGCGACTGGATGGAGACCGCCTTCCTGCCCGCTGCGGTGCGCAGGCTCGCCGGCAGCCGCGCGCTGGAGAGCAGCTGGCTGACCTACGGCGAGCCGCAGGGCGACGCGGGCCTGCGCGCGGCGCTGGCGCAGCGGCTCGCGCGCATCGACGTGCCGGCCGGGCCGCAGCAGATCGTCACCACGGTCGGTGCGACGCAGGCGCTCGACATCGTGAGCCGCACGCTGCTCCAGCCCGGCGACCCGGTCATGGTGGAGGAGCCCGGCTGGTCGGTCGAATTCGCGCGGCTCGACGCGCTGGGCATGCGCGTGCTGCCGGTGCCGCGGCTGGCCGCCGGGCCCGACCTGGAGGTGATGCAGCGCTACTGCGAAGCCCATGCGCCCAAGCTCTTCGTGAGCGTGAGCGTGCTGCACAACCCGACCGGCTACTGCCTGTCGCCGGGCGGTGCGCACCGGGTGCTGCAGCTGGCCCAGCGCTTCGGCTTCCACATCGTCGAGGACGACACCTACAGCCACCTCGCGCCCGAGCATGCGACGCGGCTGACCGCGCTCGACGGCCTCTCGTGCACCATCTACGTCAGCGGCTTCGCCAAGCTGCTGGCGCCGAACTGGCGCGTGGGCTACCTCGCGGCGCCGCCGGCGCTGGTGGAGCCGCTGCTCGACACCAAGCTGCTGTCCACGCTGACCACGCCGTCGCTGCTGGAGAAGGCGCTGGCCATCGGCATCGAGCAGGGCCAGCTGCGCCGCCATGCCGAACGGGTGCGCGCCCGGCTGGAGCAGGCGCGCGTGCGCAGCGTGCGGCTGGCCGAGGGCGCGGGCTGCCGCTTCGTGGCGGAGCCCGCCGGCCTGTTCGGCTGGGTCGACACCGGCGTCGACACCGACCTGCTGGCCCAGCGCATGCTCGACGACGGCTGGCTGCTCGCGCCCGGCGCGCTGTTCAACGCCAGCCGCCGGCCGGGCACGCTGATGCGCATCAACTTCGCGGCCACGCAGGACGCGGCGTTCTGGAAGGCATTCGTGCGGGCGCGCGACGAGATGCAGAAGGGGCGACGCGAGGGCCCCAGCCCGGACCGCTGCGGCCCCAGCTTTGCCTGCATGGGCGACAGGATCTCGACCGATTCGACCGTGCCCAGGCCCGGCAGGTCGCCGCCGCCGCTGACGAGCAGAGGCGCCCCGGCCGCGAGAGCAGCGTCCATTTCTGGCCAATCGTTCGATTCGACCGGTTGTCTGCGCCGGCGTGCGGCGCAACCCTAGAACCTCGCCCGCAGCGACACCATGACGTTGCGCGGATCGCCGTAGTAGTTGCTGGTGCCGGTCGGGTCGACCTTCTTGAAGTACACCTTGTCGAACAGGTTGTTCACGTTGAGCTGGACCGAATACCGGTCGTTGATGCGGTAGCCCAGCATGGCGTTGTAGACCGCGTAGCCGCCCTGGCGCGCCGTCAGGCCGCTGGCGGTCGTGTAGAAATCGCTCTGCGCCTGCACGCCGCCGCCGATCGTCCAGCCCTGGAGCGCGCCGCCCGGCCTCCAGCTGGTGAAGAGGCGCAGCTGGTGGCGGGGGTCGGCGCTGCGGAGCGGCTGGCCGACCGCGGACGCCGAGCTGTCGCGGATCGTGCGCGTGCGGGTGTCGGTGTAGCCGGCCGTGAGCTGCCAGCCCGGGCGCACTTCGCCCGAGATTTCGGCCTCCCAGCCTTGGCTGCGGGTCTTGCCGCCGTTGATGTAGCAGTAGCCGTTCGTGTAGTGCGGCAGGCAGGGGCTGCCCGAGGCCGTGTCCTGTACGCCCTTGCCCACGTTGTTGATGCGGAACAGCGACAGCGAGGCATTGAGCCGGCCGCCGAGGAATTCGCCCTTGACGCCGGTCTCGAAGTCCGTGCCGCGCACCGGGTCGAGCAGGCGGCCCGACACGTCGTAGTAGTTCTGGGGCGAGAAGATCCCGGTATAGCTGCCGTAGGCGGTGAGGTTCTCCGACAGGTCGTAGGTCAGGGCCGCGAACGGCGTCACCTCGCGGTCCACGCTGTAGTTGCTGCTGGGCGAGGCCGGCGCCTTGTAGTCCCACCAGCTCAGGCGCGCGCCGACGATGGCCGTCAGTGGATCGGCGAGCGACAGCCTGGCCGTGGCGAACGCGCCCTGCTGGCTGGTGCGGGTCTGGGCGCCGCGCGCCGTGACCGCGGCATACGACTCGCCGTAGCTCGTGTACGGATCCCAGGTGCGGATGTCCACGGTCTGCGGGTTGAGGCCGCCGGTGCCGGAGGTCGCGATGGTCTTGATGCGCTGGGCGTCGAGGCCGAACACCAGCTGGTGCCTGCGCCCCAACAGTGTGAAGGGGCCGTCGAGCACGGCGGACGTGGCGTTCTGGTAGCTGGCGTCGCCGCCGTAGATTGAGGTGCTGACGTTGAAGAGGTAGGGGTTGGTGGTGCCGGAGACGCGGGAGAAGTAGGTCTCCTTGAAACCGTCGTTCTTCATCTTCAGCAGGGCGTAGGAGGTGTTGAGCCTGAGCTTCCAGCCGTCGCCCAGCCGGTGCTCCAGCTCAGCGAACGCCTGCGAGTTGTAGCGGTTCCAGCGGTTCCAGGCGGAGTCGAGGTAGGTGTCGCGTGGCAAGCCGAGCGGGGAGCCGTCCAGGTTGGAAGGCAGGTTGCCCCAGGCGCCGGTGGCGTCGAGGTCGGAGTGCTGCAGGCTGGCCGTCAGCGTGGTGCGCGGTCCCAGGTCGGCCTCCAGCACGCCGTAGAGCACCTTGCGCTCTTCCTGGCGGGCCTTCTGGAAGAAGTGCTTCTTGTCGGCCACGGCCACCAGGCGCCCGCGCAGGGTGCCGGCCTCGTTGAGCGGGCCGCCGATGTCGGCCTCGGCGCGCCAGCGGTCCCACGAGCCGGCCAGCAGCCCGGCGGAGGCCTGGAAGTCCTGCGTCGGCCGCTTGCGCACCATGGTGACGGTGGCCGACGGGTTGCCGGAGCCGCGCAGCATGCCCGCGGCGCCGCGCAGCACTTCGATGTGGTCGAGCACGGCCGTGTCGGGCTGCACGAAAACCGAGCCGCTCTGGCTCAACGACAGGCCGTCGACCTGCAGCGAGTCGATGGCGTAGCCGCGCGAGTAGTAGGAGACGCGCTCGCTGTCGGTGTAGTCCACCGTCACGCCTGGCGTGTTCTGCAGGACGTCGTGCAGATCGGGCAGCACGCGGTCGTCGAGGAACTGCCGGGTGACGACGGTCACCGGCTGCGGGATCTCGCGCGTGGACCGCATCCCCTTGAAGACGTTCACGCTGCCGCTGGCGTAGGAGCCCGTGCCTTCGGTCGCCGCCGCGTTGCGCCCGGCCTGCGCGGTGACCGTCACTTCGCACAGGGCCGCGGCCTGCGGGGCGGCGGATTGGCCCGCGTGCGCGCCGGAGCCGCCCTGGAGCGCATAGCTGCCGCCCTCGGTCCGCACCAGCGCCAGCCCGCTGCCGGCCAGCAGCGCCGACAGGGCTTCCTCCGCCGTGTGGCTGCCGCGCAGGCCGGCGGTGGTCCTTCCCTCGGTCTGGGCGGGGGTGAAGCTCAGCACCACGCCGGCTTGGCTGGCGGCGCGTCGCAGCGCGGGCGCCAGCGGGCCGGCGGGGATGTCGTAGGCGTGGCGCGTGGCCGATGGGGCCGCGGGCTGCGGTTGCTGCGCCTGCGCAGGGGGCTGCGCGGCGGCGAGCAGGCAGGCCAGCAGGGCGGCGTGGGCGAGGCGATGGCGCCGCGGATGCGGACGGCGGACGGCAGGCGATGGCATGGGAGGATCCTTGGCGTGCAACGGCTGTTGCGGTCGAGACGAAGCGCTCGCCAGGGAGGTCGCATGAGAATGGGAATCGGGTACGCTTTGTGACCGGATTTTTCGTATAGATGGGTATGTGCTTCAGGAAGGCATGTACAGCTGGTTGTGGGCTAGTATGCGGGGGAGTATGGGTTTCTACAGCGGTATGCCGGCCGGCTCTACGCGCAGCCACCAGCGCGTGCGGGTGCGCACCTGCACCGGCAGCGACAAGGGGAGGGTGGCGAGCACGGCGCCGGTGTCGGCCACCGGGAAGACGCCGGAGATGCGCAGTGCGGCGATGGCCGGGTCGCACTGCAGCAGGCCGGGCCGGTAGCGGGCGAGTTCGGCGAGGAAGGCGTCGAGCCGCATGCCGTCGGCGATGATCTGGCCGCGGGTCCACGCCAGCGCGGCTTCCTCGTCGAGCGGCAGGGCCTGCCCGTCGAAGCCGCGCGGCAGCAGGCGCGACGTCCGGCCGGCGCCCAGCACGCGGGGCGCGCCGCCGCCCGCGGCCGCGAGTTCGACGGCGCCTTCGGCCACGGCGACGGTGGTGGCGCCTTCGTCCTGCCGCACGGTGAAGCGGGTGCCCAGGGCGCGCGCGCGGCCCTCGGCGGTCTGCACGACGAAGGGCCGGGCTTCGCCTTGAGGATGGGCGGTGCTGACGAGGATGCGGCCGGCGCGCAGCACGAGCAGGCGTTCGGCGCCGCCGTAGCGCACGTCCGCGGCGCTGGCGGTGTCGAGCAGCAGGCGGGTGCCGTCGGGCAGCGTGGCCTCGCGCCGCTCGCCGGCGGCGGTGCGCTGGTCGGCCAGCAGTCCGCGGCCGGCGGGGGAGCGCAGGCCGGCCCAGCCGGCGCCGCCCGCGATGCCGGTCCAGGCCACGGCGCGCAGGGCGCGGCGGCGGCCGGCCTGGTGGGCCGCCGCGTTGTCCAGCGCCTGGCGCGCGGCGCCGGGATGGAGCTGGCGCAGCCCGGCCGACAGGTGCTCGATGCGCTGCCAGGCGCGCTCGTGTGCTGGGTCGGCCGCGCGCCAGAGGCGCCAGCGGCGCGTGTCCTCTTCGCCGGCAGTGCCGGACATCAGCGTGGCGAGCCATTCGGCGGCCTCGCGCGCGGTGCGCTCGGGAATGGGCGGCGTTGCCGTCATGGCGTCGGATCGGCGGCGAAGAAGCAGGCCTGGTTGGCGCGCACGATGTACTTCTTGACGGCGTGCACGCTCACGCCGAGCCGCCCGGCGATGCCGGCGTAGTCCAGCCCGTCGAGGTGGGCGAGCAGGAACGCCTCGCGCGCCCGTGCCGGCAGGCTGTGCAGCCCGCGGTCGAGCGCGGCCAGCGCCCGCACGGCCAGCAGCCGCTCCTCGGGCGAGGACTGCAGCGGCGCGGGCAGCGCGGCGAGGGCGTCGAGGTAGTCCTGCTCCAGCGCCTGGCGCCGGTAGTGGCTGGCGAGCAGCCGGCGCGCGATGGTGGCAAGGAAGGGCCGGGGTTCGCGGATCGCCGGGGCCGGTGCGGCCAGGAGGTGCAGGAAGGTGTCCTGCGCCAGGTCGGCCGCGAGCCAGCCGCGGTCGAGCCGGCGGCGCAGCCAGCCGACGAGCCAGGCGTGGTGGTCGGTGTAGAGACGGAGGATGTCGCCGGAGGCGCTGCGGTCGGCCGGTGGCATGGCGGCTGCTTCAAATGAAAATGTCTCTCATTATGAAGGGCGCCGGCCGCGGCCGCGCCACGGCGCGCCGCGGCGCCGCTCCTACGGCCGTGCCGCGTCCAGGTCGCGCAGCACCCGCAGCAGCACGCGGTTGACCTCTTCGGCGCCGAGGTCGTGGGTCTTGCGCAACTGGCGCACGGCCGCGGCGTCGCCGGTCTCCAGGGCGCAGGCCACGTCCAGGCTCGGCGCGTAGGGGCCGGTGCGGGTGACGGTGGCCGCGTAGATGCGCTCGGACAGCGGCAGGCGCTTGAGGATGGTGCCCAGCGGCTCGCGCAGGATGCCGTCGAGCTGCGAGAACAGGCCGCAGAGGTAGACCTCGCGGCGCAGGTCGGCCTCGATGCCGGCGTCGATGAGCTGCTCGGTCAGGCGCGCGCGGATGACCATGGCGCCGCGGATCGGCAGCACGTCGGGCTCGGTGGTGGCGCTGGGCAGCTGGTCGGTGAGCCAGCGCGCGAGCGCGCCGTAGCCCATCATCATCAGGCCGCGGCGCAGCGAGTCGATGCCGGTGCGCAGGCCCAGGGCGGCCGAGTTGGTGAAGACCATGAAGCGGTACGCCAGCAGCGGGTCTTCGCTGAGGATCTGCTCGAAGGATTCGAGCGACTCGTCGGCGTCGATGACCTTGAGCAGGCGCAGCAGCGTGGAGTGCAGCGGCTGGGGCTGGTCGTGGCGCAGGGTGTGCAGCACGTCCTCGGCCGGCCAGCCGGCCGTGCCCCAGGCCTGGCGGCGGTCGAGCGCGTGGTCGAGCAGGGCGCGGTTTTCGATGCCTTCGCAGATCCAGCCCGGCTGCACCGGGCTCTGGTCATGCATGCCGGCGCTCTCGGCCTGCAGCGCGGTGACGGCGTATTCGGGCGGCAGGGTGACGAGGCTGCGGCGGAAGAAGCCGGCCGACGGCGCATCGGGCAGGCGGTCGGCGCCGCCGCGCCAGACCAGCGCGGCGCCGCGCGCATGGGCGGCCTGCACGCGGGCCCGCAGGCCGGGGTCGGTATCGAGCCATTCGCCCGGCACCTCGATCCAGGGTTGGCCTTCGCCGCCGGCGGCATGGGCCAGCAGATCGTGCAGCAGCTGGTGGGTCTGCAGCGACAGCAGCAGCTGGGGCGACGACGGGCCCCAGGTTTCGTGCAGCGTGCGCAGCAGGTGCGGCGCATCGACCGGCGCCTCGCCGTCGTTGCAGACGAAGAGCTGCACGCCGGCCAGCGCCCGGTTGCGGTTCCACAGGGGGCGGTAGCCGAGCGTGAGGCTGCCGAGGACGGATTGGACCATTGCTGCGTGTCTCCAAGTCCGCCTAGGCTAGCGCAGAAACGGTCATGAGATGTAGTTGAAGAGCGAGAGCTTCTGCACCTGCGCGTAGGTGCCCAGCGCGGCCTGGTAGGCGGTCTGCTGGTTCTGCTGGTCGGAGATGCCCTGGATCATGTCCAGGTCCTCGGCGCGCGAGCGGTCGGCTTCGAGCTGGGTGGAGCGGGTCTCCTGCCGGCCGCTGATGCGGTCGGCGCGGTTGAGCAGTTCGCCGGCGTAGCTGCGCGAGGTGTTGAGGTTCTTGAGCGCCGAGTCGATCTGGCCCAGCGCCTGCGCCACGGCCTGCGCGGCGGCGTTGCTGTCGGTGGCGTTGCGGATGCGGTCCACCGCGTTGTCGAGCACGCTGAAGACGTTCTTCTGCGGCGTGATGTCCACCGTGTCGCCGTCGTGCGGTGTGCCGGTGGCGGTGATCTTCAGGCCGTCGAAGGTGATCTCCTGGCCGTCCACGTAGGGCTGCGGCGTGGCGGTGACCGGCGTGTTGGTGGTGGTGTCGACGATCTGGTAGGTCTTGGCGCCGGTGGTGGCGTCCACCGCGAAGCTCAGCCGGTAGCTGTCGCCGGTCGCCACGGGCGAGCCGGTGATGGCGACCGGCGTGGTGGCCAGCGGCTTCTCGCCGTCGGCCAGCGGGAGGGTCGGGTCGGCCAGCGTGAGCCTGGCGTCGAACACGCCGTCGCGCTGCGGGTGGAAGTTCCAGGCCAGGTCGCCGTCGAGGGTCTGCGGGATCCAGACCTCGCCGCTGGCCGACTGTCCGGCCAGCCCCTGGTAGGTGTAGTCGTCGGGCGCGGCGTTGCCGGTGGACGCGAAGGGCGTCCCGGCGCTGCCCAGGCCGCTGAAGACCGGCAGGCCGTTGGTGTCCTGGGTGTTGGCCAAACCCAGCAGCTGCTCGGAGATGGCCTTGATCTGGTTGGCGATGGTGGCGCGGTTGTCGGCGGTGAGCCCGGCGCCGCCGGCCTGCACCACGAGTTCGCGGGCGTCCTGCAGCAGGTCGACCGAGTTCTTGAGCGTGGATTCGGTCAGCGCCATGGTGTTGCGCTGGTTGTCGAGCGCGCGCTGGTCGGCCTGCACCCGGGCGATGCGGGTGATGGCGCGCTCGGCCTGGGCAGCGGCGGTCGGGTCGTCGCTCGGGCGCAGCACGCGCTTGCCGGAGGTCAGGTTCTCCTGCAGCTGGGTCAGCGAGGCATAGCGCGCCGTCAGGTTGCGGATGGTGTTGTCCAGCGCGTTGTATGAGCCCACACGGGTGTAGTTGGCGGCCATGACTGCTCCTCCTGATGCGATGGGGTTGGGGGTATAGTTCTGAAATAACTGAAAATTAAGCGCTGTGGAGCACCACAGGGTAGGGTATACCTGCGCATCGCGGTCAGCGGCCCATGTTGGCGATCAGGCTGTCGAAGATGCCGTTGGCGATCTGAACCATCTTCGAGCAGGCCTGGTAGGCCTGCTGGAACTGCAGCAGCCGCGCGGCCTCCTCGTCGAGGTTGACGCCGGAGACGGCGGTGCGGTCGCTCTCGGTGCTGGCGGCGATCTGGTCGGACACGCTGGAGGCGTACTGCGCGGCCTGGGTGCGCACGCCGATCTGCGCGATCAGGCTCGCATAGCCGTCGGACAGCGAGCCGCCGTCGAACAGCGTCTTGTCGCGCCGGTTCATGAGCGCGCTGGCATTGCCGGCGTTGCGCTGGGAGAAGTCGGAGGTGGCCTTGCCGACCTGGATCGTGTCGCCGTCCTGCGGCGAGCCGGTGAGCTTCAGCTCCCAGCCGTCGATGGAAATGGTCTGGCCGGGAACGTAGCTGGCGGTGGTGCCGCTGGCGGGAGTGCCGGAGCCCGTGACCGTGTAGGTCGCCGGCGGCCCGGCCGCGAAGGTCAGGGTGGCCGCGTAGCCGGTGGTGGTGGCGTTGGCGCCCAGCGCGGGCGTGGCCTGCAGGCTGGTCACCGCCAGCGAGCCGGTGTTGGTGGAGGCGATCGACGCTTCCACCGGGTTGGCCACGGCCAGCTCGCGCGGCGAGGAGAACGCCATCTGCATCTGCGACGCGGCCGTGGCGTAGGGCTCCAGCACGTAGGCGTCGCCCGCGTTGGGCGTGCCGCTGACGGTGAGGGTCAGGCCCGTGCCGGAGGCCGTCTGGATCGTCGGCGGCGTGCCGGAGACGGTGAAGTTCTCGGCCACGCCGTCGGACAGCCGGGTGATGCTGCCGCCGGTGGCCGAGGTGAACAGGATCTGGTAGTTCGACGCTTCGAGCTGGCTGGCGTCGCCGACCGTGGCCGACACGGTGGCCGTGCCGGTGTTGAAGCTGGCCGCGCGCGCGTCGGGGATGGTGATGGGCGTAAAGAAGTTGCCGCCGGCGTTGCCGTTGAAATCCACGCCCACCTGGTGCTGCGCGTTGACCGTGGTCGCCAGCGACAGCGCCAAGCGGCCCAGCAGGTTGGCGCCTTCGGTCAGGTCCTTGTTGTAGAAGCGAAGGTTGCCCGCGATCTCGCCGCCTGCCAGGTGAAACTCGTCGATCGAGGTCTCCACGCCGTCGCGGTCGGCCATGAGCTTGAGTTCGCCGTAGTCGTCGGTTTTCAGCGCGAGCTGCGCGGTCGTCGTGCCCAGCACCACCGCCTGGTTGCCGACGAAGACGCTCAGGGTGCCGTCGCTGGCCGCCACGGTGGAGGTCTGGGCGTACTGATTGAGCTGCGAGACGAGCTGGTCGCGCTGGTCGAGCAGGTCGTTGGGCGTCTGGCCGTTGCCGGTGGCGCGGGCGATCTGGTCGTTGACCGCGGCGATGCGGCCGATGATGCTGTTGGCCGAGGTCACCGAGTTCTGCAGCTCCTGCGAGACCCCGCTCTTCAAGTCGCCCAGCTGCTGCGACGCCTGGCGCAAGCGCGCGGTCAGCTCGTCGGCGCGGGTGAGCACCACGCTGCGCGCGGTCAGGTCGGTGGGCGCGCTCACCACGTCGGAGAACGCGTTGAGCATGTCGGTGATCGCGGAGCCCAGGCCGTCGGTGCCGCTCGGGAACACGTCCTGCAGCTGCGACAGCCGCTGCGAGCGGGCCGCGTCGAGTGCGGCGGTGGACTTGGCCAGCGCCGACTGCTTGGTCAGAAACTCGCTGTAGTTGCGCTGCACCGTGACCAGCTCGACGCCCTTGCCGATGTAGCCGCCGCCGGAGAACTGCCCGGCCACCGGCGACAGCACCGTCGTCTGCCGCGAGTAGCCCGGCGTGTTGACGTTGGCGATGTTGTGGCCGACGGTGTTGAGCACGGCCTGGTTGGCCATCAGCGCCCGGGCCGCGACGTTGAGCAGGCTGCTCATCGGTGGGTTCTCCTCTCTCTTTTCTCTCCTGTGCGCTGCCCATCGCGCGCAACGCATGCCTCGCTGCGGCCGAGGCCAGCAGGCGCCGCGCAGGGGCGGCCCCGCCGCGCTGGCGTCGCCCCCCTTCCCGCGAAGCGAGAGAAGGGGGGAGCAACGGAGTTGCTCGGGGGAATGGTCATGCGCTTGGGCTGGCCTGCAGGCGCTGGGCGCTGCGGCTGGCAGAAAGATCCTGCGCCACTGCGGCGGCGCTGTGGATCGCGCGGCCGAGCTTGGCGGCATAGGCCGGGTCGGTCGCATAGCCGGCCTTTTTCAGCGCCGAGGCATAGGCCGTGGCCGAGCCGGTCTGCGCGCGCGCGTGGGCGTAGCGCGGGCTGCTGGTGATCATGTTGGCGTAGTCGCGGAACGAGTCCTCGTAGGAGTCGTAGGCGCGGAACTTCGCGGTCACCTTGCGCGGCACGCCGCCGACGTATTCGGTGGTGGTGACGGTTGCCACCTTGCCGGTCCAGCCGGCGCCGGCCTTGATGCCGAACAGGTTGTACGACGGGCTGCCGTCGCGGTTCTTGATCTCGCTCCTGCCCCAGCCGGTCTCGTGGCCGGCCTGGCCGAGCATGAAGGCCGCGGGCAGGCCGCTGTCGGCCTGCACCCGCGCGGCCGCGTCGGCATGGCGCTGCACGAAGTCGGCCTGCGAAGCGGTGGTCTTGACGTTAGCCGGCGCCGCGCTGCGGCCGGCCTGGGCGGTGGATGCCGCCGGCAAGGAGCGCAGCGCGCCCAGGCTCACCGTGGAGGTCATGCCCTCGGCCGCGTCGCCGCTGGCGTCCTGGCCCATCTGGCGCATGAGCTGCCTGGCGATCAGGTCCGACAGGCCGCCGCTCTGGCCCGACATCTTCACGGCGAACTGCTGGTCGAGCATGTCGTTGCCCAGGTTTTCCTGCGCGCTCTCGAACATGCCGGACTTCATCGTGGCCTCGCGCATGCTCTTCATCACCTCGCGCATGAAGAGCGACTCGAACTCCTTGGCGGCGGTCTTCACCGCGGCCGGGTCGTTCTGCGAGGCGGCGTACTTCAGCGCATTGAGCGAGCGCGTGTCCGCGGCGAGGGCGTTGGACGTCGACTGCTGCACCGCGAGCGCGGAGGTCGTGGAGCCGAATGCCATGGTGCGGGTTCTCCTGTCGCGCGTCAGATCACTTCGAGCTCGGCGTTGAGCGCGCCGGCGGCCTTGATCGCCTGCAGGATCGCGAGCAGGTCCTGCGGCGTGGCGCCGAGCGCGTTGAGCGCGCGCACCACGTCGACCAGCTGCGGCGAGGCCGGCATCTGCATGAGGATGCCCGGGTCCTGCTTGATCTGGATATTGCTCTTCTGCGCCACCACGGTCTGGCCCTGCGACAGCGGCCCGGGCTGGCTGATGACCGGCGTGGAACTGATGCTGATCGACAGGTTGCCGTGCGCGACCGCGCAGGGGCCGAGCGTGACGGCCTGATTGAGCACAATGGAGCCGGTGCGCGCGTTGATCACCACCTTGGCCGAGGGCGCGCTCTGCTCCAGCGGGAGTTCCTCCAGCTCGGCGATGAACGTCACGCGGGCGTCGGGTTCGGTGGGCGCCTGCACCTCCACCGTGCGGCCGTCGAGCGCGCGCGCACGGTTGGCGCCCTGGGCGCGGTTGATCGCCTGGGCCACGCGGCGCGCGGTCTGGAAGTCGGTCGCGTTGAGGCCCAGGCTGATGGTGCTGCCTTCCTGCAGCGGCGTGGGTACCGCGCGCTCGACCTGGGCGCCGCCGGGCACGCGGCCGGCGCTCAGATGGTTGATCTGCACCTTGCTGCCGCCGGCGGAGGCGCCGGCGCCCCCGACCACGAGGTTGCCCTGGGCCAGCGCGTAGATCTCGCCGTCGGCGCCGCGCAGCGGCGTGGCGACCAGTGTGCCGCCCTTGAGCGACTTGGCGTTGCCGGTGGAGGACACCACCACGTCGATCGCCTGGCCCGGCTGCGCGAAGGCCGGCAGCTCGGCCGTCACGATCACCGCGGCCACGTTCTTGAGCTGCGGCGAGGTGGTGACGCTCGCGGGCAGCTTCACACCCATCTGCTCCAGGTAGTTGGCCAGGCTCTGCGTGGTGTAGGGCATCTGCGTGGTCTGGTCGCCGGTGCCGTCGAGACCCACGACCAGGCCGTAGCCGGTCAGCTGGTTGCTGCGCACGCCCTGCACCGCGGCCACCTCCTTGATGCGCAGCGCCTGCGCGGGCACGGCGGCCAGCAGCGCGGCAAGAGCCAGCAGGGGCGGAGAGAGAAGGCGGGCGAGGCGGGTCATGGCGCGGATTGTCCGCAGGATCAGAACGGCAGAACGTTCAAAAAGACCCGGGACAACCAGCCAGTTGCCTGGGCTTCAGCCTGCGCGCCGCGGCCGCGCGACTCCACCCGCACGTTGGCGACCTGGCTGGAGCTGACGATGCTGCCCGGCTGCAGCGCGCGCGGATCGACCGTGCCGGAGAAGCGCAGCACGTCCACGTTCTGGTTCACGCCGATCTGCTTCTCGCCGGTCACGACGAGGTGGCCATTGGGCAGCACCTCGACCACCGTCGCCGTGATCGCGCCCGAGAAGGTGTTGGCGCTGGAGGTGCCGCCCTTGCCCGAGAAGTTGTTTTCGCTCGACGCGCCGATGCCGGTCTTGGCCGCCAGCGATGCGGCGCCGAAGAACGGCAGCGCGCTGATGCCGGCCTTCACGTCGTTGCTGCGGTCGATGGTGGAGGTGGACTGCTGGCTGGCCGTCACGTTCTCGACGATGTTGATCGTCACCACGTCGCCGACCTGGCGCGCGCGCCGGTCCTCGAAGCCCGGCCGGTAGCCGCTGGTGCGAAACAGGCTGCCCGAAGCCGGCAGGTTGACGCCTGCCACCTGCTGCGGGCTCAGCACCGGCGGCGCGGTGCTCAGCACGTCCACCTGCGGCGCCGGCGACAGCGTGCCGGCGCAGCCGGCGCACAGCACGGCGGCGCAGCAGGCGGGGAGGGCGCGCGGGAAGAAGATCTTCATCGGGGGGCTGCGGATCAGAGCTGGGCCAGTTTCTGGAGCATCTGGTCGGAGGTCTGCACCGCCTTCGAATTCATCTCGTAGGCGCGCTGGGTCTGGATCATGGTGACCAGCTCCTGCACCACGTTCACGTTGGACGTCTCGACGAAGCCCTGCATGATCGTGCCGATGCCGTTGGTGCCGGCCACGCCCTGCTGGGGCTGGCCCGACGCGGCGGTCTCGGTGAAGAGGTTCTGGCCGCGCGGCTCCAGGCCGGCCGGATTGACGAAGTTGGCCAGCGTGATCTGCCCGACCTGCTGCGGCTGTACGTTGCCCGGCAGCGTGACCGAGACGGTGCCGTCGGCGGCGATGCTGATGTTGGTCGCATTGGCCGGCACGGTGATGCCGCCGTTGACCGCCAGGCCGCCGGAGGTCACGACGCGGCCCTGGCTGTCGAGCTGGAAGCCGCCGTCGCGGGTGTAGCCGATGGTGCCGTCGGGCAGCGTGACCTCGAAGAAGCCGTTGCCGCGGATGGCCACGTCCAGCTTGTTGCCCGACTGCTGCAGGCTGCCCTGGCCGAAGTTGCGGCTGGTGGCCACGGTGCGCACGCCCAGGCCGACCTGCAGGCCGGTGGGCAGCTGCGACTGGTCGGTGCTGTTGGCGCCGACCTGGCGCAGGTTCTGGTAGATCAGGTCCTCGAACACGGCGGTGGCGCGCTTGAAGCCGTTGGTCGAGACGTTGGCCAGGTTGTTGGAGACGACGTCGAGCTGGGTCTGCTGCGCCTCCATGCCGGTCTTGGCGATCCAGAGCGAATTGATCATGTGGTTCTCCTTCGAGGCGTCAGCCGTTCACGCCGTCACGCTGAGCAACTGGCTGGCGGACTTGTCGTCCGATTCGGCCGTCTGCAGCAGCCGCATCTGGTGCTCGAAGCTGCGGGCGGCATCGATGATGCTCACCATCGACTCGATGGCGTTGACGTTGGAGCCCTCGACCGCGCCGGTCTGGATGCGGGCGTTCGCATCGCTTTGCAGCGGCTCGCCGTCGGGCGTGCGGAACAGGCCGTCGGCGCCGCGCTGCAGGCGCGTGCCCGCTTCGGGCGTGACCAGCTTGAGCCGCGCGAGCTGGACGGCGGGCTGGTCGCCGGTGCGCACGCTGACCGTGCCGTCGCTGCCGAGCGTGACCTCGGAATCGGGCGGCACGTCGATCGGCGCGCCGCCGTCGGACAGCACGGTCTGGCCCTTGTCGTTGAGCAGCTGGCCCTGGGCCGTCACCTCGAAGGTGCCGGCGCGCGTATAGGCCTCGGTGCCGTCCAGCGCCTGCACCGCGAACCAGGCGTTGCCCTGCGGCATGGCGTCGAGGTTGCGGCCGGTGCGCTGCACCGGGCCGGGCGTGTCGACGTAGCCCGCGGTGGCCTCCAGCGAGAACACCCGGGTCTTGGCGCCGTCGCCCTGCACCGGCACCGCGCGGAACGACATCATCTCGGCGCGGAAGCCGTTGGTGGTCGCGTTGGCCAGGTTGTTGGCGAGCACGGCCTGCCGGCTGGCCGTGGCCGAGGCGCCGGACATCGCGGTGTAGATGATATGGTCCACGGGGTATATGCCTTACGAGGGCGTGGTTCGAACGCTATGGGAGACTACTGGTCAGGGTATCAGCGCAGGTTGACCAGCGTGGACATGATCTGGTCCTGCGTCTTGATGGTTTGCGCGTTGGCCTGGTAGTTGCGCTGGGCGGTCATCATGTTGACCAGCTCGGCGGTCAGGTCGACGTTGGAGTCCTCCAGCGCGCCCGAGCGCAACGCGCCGAAGCTGCCGTCGGTCGGCGTGCCGTAGGTGGCCTGGCCCGAGGTGGAGGTCTCGACCCACTTGTTGCCGCCGATCGACGCCAGGCCCTGCGTGTTGCGGAAGCTGGCCAGCGCGACCTGCCCTTCGGCGCGGCTGACGCCGTTGGAATAGCGCGTCGTGATCGTGCCGTCGTCCTCGATGTTGATGCCGGTGAGTTCGCCGGAGGCATAGCCGTCCTGGCTGAGGTCGGACACCGAGAACTTCGAGCCGTACTGGGAGACGTCCGCGAAGTCGAGCGTCACGTTGTAGGCCGCGAGGTTGTTCGGATTCGGCGGCGTGGGCGCCACCGAGAGCGTGAGCGAGAAGCCGCTGACGATCGCGCCGGTGTCGTCGAACACGAGCTGGCCGACCGCCGTGGCCGTGGTGTCGAGCGAGTCGTACACGTTCCAGGTGTTGTTGCCGTTCTTCTCGAAATACAGGCTCACCGGCTTGGCCACGCCCTGGCTGTCGTAGACGTTGAGCGAAGTGCTGTAGGTGGAGCGCGGCGTGGCGGCCACCGGCGGCGTGGCCGTGGCGTCTCCGGCGGCATCGGTCGCGCGGGCGTCGAGGTTGAAGCTCGCGGTGATCTTGGTGGTCTGCTTGGCCGCGATGGGTGCCGAGGTCGGGAAGACCAGCGGCACGGTGCTGGACGAGGTGCGCAGGCCGGTGTCCGGGTCCAGCGTGTAGCCCAGCACCTTCGATGCGTCGTTGGTCACGAGGTTGCCGCTGGTGTCGAGCTTGAAGTCGCCGGCGCGGCTGTAGGCCAGCGAGCCGTCGGTCTGCTGCAGCGCGAAGAAGCCGTTGCCGTTGATGGCCACGTCCAGGCTGTTGCCGGTGACCCTGACGTTGCCCTGGTCGAACTGCTGGGCCACGGCCTGCACCTCCACGCCGATGCCGGAGCTGCTGCCGCCGGTCTTGCCGGCCGTGGCGATCAGCTCGGCGAACTCCGCGCGCGAGGACTTGAAACCCGTCGTGTTGGCGTTGGCGATGTTGTGGCCGATCACGTCGAGGTTCTTGCTCGCCGCGTTGAGGCCCGAGAGCCCTTGTTGAAAACTCATGGTGATTCCCCTGCCGGTGGTGGTTAAAGGATGGCCTTGACCTTGGCGTACTCGACGCTGCCGGCCTTCTCGAGGTTGAGCTTGAGCGCGCCGCTGTCGGCGCCGACGGACACCACCTTGTCGCGGGTGTAGGCGGTGCTGGCGACCGATTCCGTGCCGGCCTTGGCGACCACGGTGAAGGTCGGCGTGCCGCTGCCGGCATAGCTCGACGCGTCCCAGGTGAAGTCGTGGCGGCCGCCGGCCTGCGCGCCGAGCTTGATCGTGTCCACCGTCTGGCCGCCGGGCGTGAGCACCTGCACGGTCACGTCGGTGGCGTCGCCGGCCAGCTCGAAGCTGCCGTTCGCCTGCCGGGTGTCCGCATCGATGGCGAGCGTGTTGCCCTCGGTCAGCACGGTGCGGCCGACGAGCGCGCTGCCCTGCATGACCTGCAGCGTGCTGAACTGCTCGGCCAGGCCCTTGACCGTGGCATTGAGCTGCTGGATGCTGGTGACCGTGTTGATCTGCGCGATCTGCGAGGTCATCTGCGCGTTGTCCATCGGGTTCATCGGATCCTGGTTGGCCAGCTGCGCGACCAGCAGCTTGAGAAAGCGGTCCTGCGCGGCATCGGCGTCGGTGATCTCCTTGGCCGTGCCGCTGCTGGACTGGAGGTTGAGCACCGCGGAGCTGCCGCTGGTGGAGGAGGTGCTGGCGACCATGGCGTGTTTCCTGGAAAGGCGGGCCTCACTGGCCCATCTGCAGCGTCTTGAGCAGCAGCGTCTTGGCCGTGTTCATGACCTCGACGTTGTTCTGGTAGGAGCGCGAGGCCGAGATCATGTTGACCATCTCCTCGACGGCGTTGACGTTGGAATGCGTGACGTAGCCCTGCGGGTCGGCCAGGGGATGGTTGGGCTCGTAGACGCGGCGGCCCGGCGCGTCGTTCTCGGTGATGGCCGACACGCGCACGCCGGCGGCCGCGTCGCTGCCCTGTGGCGTGGTCTGGAAGACCACCTGGCGGGCCTTGTAGGCCTGGCCGTCGGGGCCGGCCACGGCCTCCACGTTGGCCAGGTTGGAGGCCACCACGTTGAGCCGCTGCGACTGCGCGCTGATAGCGCTGCCGGAGACGTTGAAGATGGAGAACATCGACATGGCCTGCGCCTTCGTTTACTGGCCCTGGATGGCCGTGAGCATGGTGCGCGACTGCCCGTTGATGAAGCGCAGCGCGGCCTCGTAGCGCACCGAGTTGTCGACGAAGTTGGCGCGCTCGCGGTCGATGTCGACCGTGTTCTGGTCGAGGTTGGGCTGCGACTGCACCGCATAGCCCAGCTCGGCGGGCCGGCCCAGCGACGTGGTCGATGCGGTGTGGGCCACGGCCGGCAGCGGGATGTGGCGTGCATCGGTCGTGGTGCCGCCTGCGGCGAACTCCACCGCCGCCTGCGTGCCGGCGCCGGCGTTGGCCGCGCGCAGCGCCGTGGGGAAGTCGAAGTCGCGGCCCACGTAGCCCGGCGTGTCGACGTTGGCGATGTTGCTCGCGATCGTGCGCTGGCGCTCGGCGCGCAGCAGCAGCGCGCGGCTCTGGAAGTCCAGCGTGCCCGTCAACTTGTCCAGCATGCGAAGCTCCTCGCGCAACGGCGGTGGATGGGTGGGGGAGGGCGCGGCGCCATGGCGCACGGACAGCCCTCCGGCGTGCAGGCATTGTCGAAGCCGCCCGCCGCGGCGAAGCGCGGAAGAACCGGGCGAAATGCGCGCAGTTCGGCCCATCGGTGCGGGCCGCCGGCCCTAGAGTGCAGGACGTCGCCGTGCGCCGGCTGCTTTCTTCCCCCGAGGTCCCCGCCATGTCCCTGCCGTCCCGCTCCATCCTCTCGCCCCTGCTGGCCGCCGGGCTGGCGCTGGCCGCCGGCGCGGCCTGCGCCCAGCAGGCCGAAGCCGACCTCGTGCGCATGTCGCAGAAATGGATCGACGACACGCTGGCCCGCCAGCCCGTCGGCGGTCCGGTGCCGCTGCGGCTGGAGGTCGGCGTCGGCGCGCTCGACAGCCGGCTGCAGCTGGCGCCGTGCAGACATGTCGAGCCCTACGTGCCGGCCGGCTCGCGCCTGTGGGGCCGCACGCGCCTGGGCCTGCGCTGCACCGACGGCCCGGTGCGCTGGAACGTCTTCATCCCGGTGACGGTCAAGGCTTTCGGGCCGGGCTGGGTGCTCAACGGCAACGTCAACCCCGGCGCCGTGCTCAACGCCGGCGACGCCTCGCCGGCCGAGGTGGACTGGGCGGCCGACAATGCGGCGGTCTTCACCGACCCGGGGCAGTTCACGGGCCAGATCGCCGCGCGGGCCCTGCAGGCCGGCCAGGCGCTGCGCCATGCGATGGTCAAGGCCCCGGCGCTGTTCCAGGCCGGCGCCCAGGTCCGGCTGGTCGCGCAGGGCGGCGGTTTCTCGGTCGCCACCGGCGGACAGGCCATGGGCACCGGTGCCGCGGGCCAGACTGTGCGGGTCCGAATCGACAATGGCCGTATCATCTCGGGCACTGTTCTCGAAGATGGAACGGTGCAGGTGGCCATCTGAGCCGGCCGGCCATGTTTTCGCTAAAGTTGTCCGGAACGCCGCCGAAAACCTGGCGACGCAGCCCCGCGAGCAGGGGCGCTGGAGAGAGCGATGAAGATTGGTCAGGCAACCCCGGACCTGCCCGGCGCGAGCGGCGCGGCACAGTCCCAGAAGTCCGTCAGGAACAACACCGCCAGCAGCAGCGATGCCGCTGCTGCACCGGCCGCGCCCGCCCGGGACGCGGCATCGAGCACGTCGGGCGTGCCCGTCACCGTCTCGACGCTGGCGCGTTCGCTGGATGCGGCCGACAAGGCCAGCAACGGCGAATTCAACGCGGCGCGCGTCGATGCGGTCAAGAAGGCCATCGACCGCGGCGAGTTCACGGTCGATGCCGAGGCGGTGGCCGACAAGCTGCTGTCCAACGCCCAGGAGCAACTGGTGCGTTCGCGGTCCACGCCGCAATCCTCTTCCTGAGCGCGCTGCCGGCAGGCCGGCGCGCGCCGCTCCCGCGCGCCAACGGCTTCGGGCGGCCTGCCGCGGCCGCCGCTCCTCTCTCCACCTCCGCTCCCCCCGCTCAGCCATGAACCTCAACGCGCCTCTCGACCAGGCGCTGTCCGCCGTGGAGCAGCAGCTCGACGCCGTGGACGGCGCCTTCTTCGCCGCCGACACCGGGGCGCTCGAACGCGAGGGGGCGGCGCTGCGCCAGGCCAGCGCCGCCTTCGCCCACACCCTGCAGCGGCAAACCGCCTCGGCCGCGGCGTTGTCGCCGGTGCTGCAACGCCGCGTGCGCTCGGTCGCCCAGCGTCTGTCGGGCCAGCGCGAAGCGCTCGCCCGCGCCGCCGTGGCCGCCGAGCGCCAGGCCGCCTGCCTCGTGCCCGAACTGGCCGACGCGCCGACCTACGGCGCGGCCGTGGGGCGCAGTGCCGGCGGCGGCGCTGCGCGCCTGTACAACAAGGCCGCACGGTAATCTGCACCGGATGCAGCGCAGCCCTTGCGCTGCGGAGGTGCTCCATGACCACATCCATCCAACTCGACCCCGCCGTCGAACAGCGGCAGGAACTGGTCGAGCGAAGCCTGGCCGATCTCGACGATTGCGACCGCGCAGACGCGATAGCCCAGCGCGTGCGCAGCGGTCAGGAGAAGGTTGTCAGCCTGGAGGACGCGGAGCGCGACCTTGGCCTGGCGGATTGAACTGACCGCCACCACTGTTCGGCAGCTTGGCAAGCTCGGCTAACGCGTGGGAAATCACCGCATCGTCTGTGACATTCGCGACGGTGCGCGCCTCGTCCTCGTGATTGAGGTAGGTCACCGCAAGGAAATCTATCGGTAGCCCGGAGGGCATGGTCCTGGAGCGTATGACAACCAAGCGCTCCAGGGGGTAGGGCCCGGGGGTATGTATAGATGTCTGATCTTGCCCCCGTTTCACGGACACCCCTATAAGCGATTAACTATCGCAATAGGAGGTGGACGATGACCAAGAGCAAGGCAGGCAGAAAGGGGCAGGAGTTCAGCCTGGAGTTCAGGCAGCAGGCA
>WNDY01000044.1 GCA_009914555.1 Xylophilus sp. | reverse complement strand
CGTCTCCGCGCCAATGATAGTGCGGCCTCCCGTGTGAAAGTAGGTCATCGTCAGGCTCCTTCAGCCCAGCTAACCCCCTCATGTCCATGCATGAGGGGGTTTTCTGCTTCGCAGGGCAACAGATGCTCGCAAGCCATCTGCAACTGCCGCCGGGCGAGTACCGTGTTCACGTTGGCGCGATGATGCCCACCATGACTTCTCTGCAGCAGATCATGGCGGCCAGGGGCGTCTGGCCGCATCATTCGGAGGTTTCTCTTTCCATGACGAGCACCATATGATCCTCGAAGCCATATTGGCCTATGTGCATTTCACTGCGATCCTTGCAATGGTCGTCTTCCTCTCCAGCGAAGCGGCCCTGTGTCGTATTGAATGGATGAACGAGGCGCTGGTCCGGCGCTTGGCACGGGTCGATCTGCTCTATGGATTGTCCGCCATCGCCGTGTTGCTGAGCGGAGCGGCGCGCGTGATCTGGGGCGTCAAAGGGGCGGCATGGTACGGTGCCAATCCGCTGCTGCATGTGAAAGTGTCTCTCTTCGTCGTGACCGGACTGCTGTCCATCAAACCCACCGTTACCTATCTGCGATGGCGTCGCGCGCTGCAGCAGACGGGCTCACTTCCCCCAGCAGACGAAGTGAAGAGTACGCGGCGGCTTGTGATGATCCAAGCGCATCTGTTGCCGCTGATTCCCCTGGCCGCCGTTTTCCTTGCACGGGGTTACGGAAGCCGTTGACGCAGCCACCGGCTGTGCGAAGAGCGAGGGCGGGCCGCCCGTAGAATCGGCGGATGCTTTCAGTCAAACAGGAACTGCTCGGCACATTGGCCGAAGCACTTCAGCGCATCGCGCCTGGCTCCGAAGTTCGCGCGGCATTCGAATCCCCCAAGGTGGCAGTTCATGGCGACTTCGCTACGACGGCGGCCATGCAACTGGCCAGGCCGCTCAAGCAGAACCCGCGCCAGGTCGCGGAAGCGCTGCGCAATGACCTGCTGCAGCAGCCTTCGTACCAGCGCTGGGCCGAGGCGATCGATATCGCCGGCCCGGGCTTCATCAACATCCGCCTCAAGCCCGCCGCCAAGCAGGAAGTGGTGCGCGAGGTGCTGGCCGCGGGTGGATCCTGCGGTCGGAAGGCCGATGGCGCTGGTGAGCGCGTGGTGGTCGAATTCGTCTCGGCCAATCCGACTGGCCCGCTGCACGTGGGGCACGGTCGCCAGGCCGCACTGGGCGACGCGATCTGCAACCTGCTGGCCACGCAGGGCTGGCAGGTGCACCGCGAGTACTACTACAACGACGCCGGAGTGCAGATCCAGACGCTCACCCACAGCACGCAACTGCGCGCCAGGGGCTTCAGGCCGGGTGACGCGGTCTGGCCGACCGATCCCGAGAACCCGGCGAGCAAGGGCTTCTACAACGGCGACTACATCCAGGATATCGCCGACGACTTCCTCGCGAAGAAGACCATCACGGCGAGCGACCGCAGCTTCACCGCCAGCGGCGACGTGGACGACGTCGAGTCGATCCGCAACTTCGCCGTGGCCTACCTGCGCCACGAGCAGGACAAGGATCTGCAGGCCTTCAACCTGCAGTTCGACGAGTACTACCTCGAGTCGAGCCTGTATTCGAGCGGCCGGGTCGACAAGGCCGTGGAACGCCTCATCGCCAACGGCAAGACCTACGAGGCCGACGGCGCGCTGTGGCTGAAGTCCACCGACTATGGCGACGACAAGGACCGCGTGATGCGCAAGAAGGACGGTACCTATACCTATTTCGTGCCTGACGTGGCCTACCACATCACCAAATGGGAGCGCGGCTACCGCAAGGCGGTCAACATCCAGGGCACGGACCACCATGGCACGATCGCGCGCGTACGCGCCGGCCTGCAGGCGGCCGATGTCGGTATTCCGAAGGGCTATCCGGACTACGTGCTGCACACCATGGTGCGTGTGGTCAAGGGCGGCGAGGAGGTGAAGATCAGCAAGCGTGCCGGCAGCTATGTGACGCTGCGCGACCTGATCGAATGGACCAGCAAGGATGCAGTGCGCTTCTTCCTACTGAGCCGCAAGCCCGACACCGAATACACTTTCGACGTGGACTTGGCCGTCGCCAGGAACAACGACAACCCGGTCTACTACGTGCAGTACGCCCATGCGCGCATCCACTCGGTGCTGGCGGCCTGGGGCGGCGATGTGGGGACGCTGGCGCAGGCCGACCTGTCGCCGCTCGAAGGCCCGCAGGCCCAGGCGCTGATGCTGCAGCTGGCCAAGTATCCCGAGATGCTGACGGCCGCGGCCGAGGGCGAGGCGCCGCACGACGTGACCTTCTACCTGCGCGAGTTGGCCGCGGCTTACCACAGCTACTACGACGCGGAGCGCATCCTGGTCGATGACGAGACGGTCAAGCGGGCACGCCTGGCGCTGATCTTGGCCACCGCGCAGGTACTGCACAATGGCCTCGCGGTGCTGGGCGTTTCGGCACCCACCAAGATGTGACGGCTACGTCCACCACCATGCACCACCACAACGACATGCGGATAGCAAAACGGCATCAGGGCCTGCAGCAGCAGCAACGGAGCCGCCAAGGGGGAGGAACGCTGATCGGCCTGGTCATCGGCGTGCTCGTCGGCCTGGGCGCTGCGCTGGCGGTGGCGGTCTATGTGACCAAGGTGCCCGTGCCCTTCCTGAACAAGGGGCTGGCCCGTTCTGTCGACCAGGACGCTGCCGAGGCGCGCAAGAACAGGGATTGGGACCCGAACTCCCCTCTGTATGGAAAAAACCCGGCGCGCGGCAACGGCGCGCCGGCGGCAGCCGGCTCGGTCGGCGTGGCCGAGCCGCCGCCGCCCGGCACCGTGGCCGAGCCGGCCGCGCCCGGTGCGCCGGCCGTGGCCCCGGCTCCGCTGCCCGCACCGCCCGCCGTGGCCGGCCGTGGCGGCAGCAACCCCGCCGCGGCACCGGCAGCCCCGGGTGCCACGACGACGGCCAGGCCCGCGACCTCGTCCGACCCGCTGGGCGACTTGGCCAAGGCGCGCGCCGCCGCATCGCCTGGCGCCGATCCGTTCGACTACTTCGTGCAGGCCGGAGCCTTCCGCGCGCCGGAAGACGCCGAAGCGCAGCGCGCCAAGCTCGCCATCATGGGCTGGGAGGCCCGCGTCAGCGAGCGCGAGCAGTCCGGCCGCACCGTGTTCCGCGTGCGCATCGGGCCGTTCGCCAAGCGCGACGATGCCGAGCAGCTCAAGGGCAAGCTCGATGCGTCGGGCATGGATACCGCCTTGGTCCGCGTCCAGCGTTGAGGCTGCAGGCGGCCGCAGGGCCTGAACTTTCCGGCCTGAACGTCCTCACAGAAGGCTGTTTTTCCAAGGAGTGAATCCGTGATCCAACGCCGTGCGTTTTCCGTCTCCGCCGCCTCCGCGGCCGTTCTGTCCGCCGTGCCCCTGGCGGTGCCCGGCCTGGCGCAGGCCCAGGGCGGGCAGCCCCAGGCGGGACGGGAGTACGTCAAGCTCGACCGGCCCGCGCCGGTTGATGCGCCCAGCGGCCAGATCGAGGTGATCGAGTTCTTCTGGTACAGCTGCCCGCACTGCAATGCGTTCGAGCCGACGTTCCAGGGCTGGCTCAAGGCCGTTCCCAAGGACGTGGTCGTGCGTCGCGTGCCGATCGCCTTCCGCCCGGACTTCGTGCCCCAGCAGAAGCTGTTCTATGCGCTCGAAGCGCTCGGCAAGGTCGATGCGCTGCACAGCAAGGTCTTCCACGCGGTCCACGTCGAGCGGCAGCGGATCAACACGGACGACACCATCCAGGAATGGATCGAAAAGCAGGGCGGAGCCGTTATCGACCCGGCCAAGTTCAAGGAAGCCTACAACTCCTTCGGCGTGGCCAACAAGGTCAAGCGCGCTTCGCAACTGCAGGATGCCTACCGCGTCGAAGGCGTGCCGGCGCTGGGTGTGGCCGGCCGCTACTACACCGACGGCTCGCTGGCGGGCGGCATCAACCGCGCGCTGCAGGTGGTCGATTTTCTGATCGGCCAAGTGCGCGGCGGCAAGGCCTGAGCGGCCCTGGGCCCGGCGCGGCCGGCCATGCGCCTTGCAGCATCCGGCAAACCCGCCCGTGCGGGTTTTCTTTTTTCCAACGCTTGCCTGAACGGGCCTCGCTACAATCATTGCAAGATTCGTGCCCTATGAAAACAAGCATCCTCTCCCATCTCGTTGCCGCGCTGTTCGTGCTGGCCTGCGGCGCGGCCCATGCCGAGCGGGCCGACCGGGCCCAGCCGATGAACATCGAAGCCGATGCGCTGCGCCATGACGATCTGAAACAGACCAGTGTCTTCACCGGCCGCGTCGTCATGACCAAGGGCACCATCGTGATCCGCGGCGCGCGGCTCGACGTGCGGCAGGATGCCGACGGCTACCAGTACGGCGTGGTGACCGGTAAAGCGGGCAAGCGCGCCTTCTTCCGCCAGAAGCGCGACACCGCGCCGGGCGCGCCCGAGGAGTTCGTCGAAGGCGAGGGCGAGACCATCGAGTACGACGGCCGCGCCGACAACGTGAAGTTCATCCGCCAGGCCGCGATGCGCCGCTACCAGAACGCCACGCTCAACGACGAACTCTCGGGCGACGTGATCGTCTACGACAACGTGACCGGCGTGTTCACGATCGACGGCAGGAAGACCGGCGCGCCGAACACCGCTGGCGGCGGCACGGCCGGCAGCAACGGCCGCGTGCGCGCCGTGCTGGCGCCCAAGGGCGAAGCCGGCAAGGCGCCGCCCGCGCCGCCACCGGCCGGCCCGGCGCCGAGCCTGCGCTCCAGCACCACGCTGGACGGACAGCCGCGGTGACCGGCGGCGTACCGACCGCGGCCGGCGCCGCCACGGGCAGCCGGCTGGAGGCGCGGCACCTGGAGAAGTCCTACGGCAGCCGCAAGGTGGTCAAGGACGTCTCGCTCGGCGTGAACAAGGGCGAGGTCGTCGGCCTGCTCGGCCCCAACGGCGCGGGCAAGACCACTTCGTTCTACATGATCGTGGGTCTGATGCGCTCCGACGGCGGCGACATCGAGATCGACGGCCAGTCCATCGCCGGCATGCCGATCCACAGCCGCGCGCGGCTGGGCCTGTCGTACCTGCCGCAGGAAGCGTCGATCTTCCGCAAACTGTCGGTGCAGGAGAACGTGCGCGCGGTGCTGGAGCTGCAGCACGACGAGAACGGCCGCGCGCTGCGCGGCGCCGCGCTGGAAGCGCGCCTGAACGCGCTGCTGCAGGAGCTGCGTGTGGACCACCTGCGCGATTCGCCCGCGCTCGCGCTGTCGGGCGGCGAGCGCCGCCGCGTCGAGATCGCCCGCGCGCTGGCCACGCAGCCGCGCTTCATCCTGCTCGACGAGCCGTTCGCCGGCATCGACCCGATCGCGGTGATCGAGATCCAGCGCATCATCGGTTTCCTGAAAGGGCGCGGCATCGGCGTGCTCATCACCGACCACAACGTGCGCGAGACGCTGGGCATCTGCGACCACGCCTTCATCATCAGCGACGGCCGCGTGCTGGCGCAGGGCACGCCCACCGAGATCGTCGAGAACGCCGATGTGCGGCGGGTCTACCTGGGCGAGCACTTCCGGATGTAGGCGGCGGCAGGATGAAGCAGGGCCTTTCGCTGCGCGTTTCGCAGCACCTGGCGCTCACGCCGCAGCTGCAGCAGTCGATCCGGCTGCTGCAGCTCTCCACGCTGGAACTGGGACAGGAGGTCGAGCAAATGCTCGACGACAACCCGTTCCTGGAGCTGAACCACGACGAGCCGGTGCCCGACGAGCGCAGCGGCGCCGAGCCGGCTTCCCCCGGGAGCGCGGACGGCGACGGCGGCGGCGTTTCTTCTTCTTCTTCCACGGCGGAGGCCGAAACGTCCGGCGGCAGCGATGCGCCCGACGCCGGCTCCGGCCTCGACGCGCCGCAGGACTGGGAAGGCGAGGGCACCGATTTCAACCCCGGCGACGACGGCGACTGGGGCGCCAGCGGCGACGCGCCGGCCCGCAAGAACAACGACTCGTCCGACGGCGAGATCGATGCGACCGAGCTGGCCCGCAGCCACGAGTCGCTGACGGCCTTCCTGCACCGCCAGGCGCTGGCGCTGCGGCTGTCGGAGGTGGACCGCGCCGCCCTGCGCTTCCTCATCGAATCGCTCAACGACGACGGCTACCTCGAAGACCCGCTCGAGGACCTGGCCCACGGCCTGGCCGGCGCCGATGCCGACCTGGAGCAGATCGACGAGCTGGTGCACCGCTTCACCGTCGCGCTGCGCCTGCTGCAGAGCCTGGAGCCGGCCGGCGTCGGCGCGCGCAGCCTGGCCGAATGCCTCACGCTGCAGCTGCGCGCGCTCGATGCCGACGAGGAGGGCGACCCGGAGGTGATCGCCGCCGCGCTGCGCATCTGCGCGCAGCCGATGGAGCTGCTGGCCCGGCGCGACGTCAAGCGCCTCACGGCCGCCGGTGGCGCGAGCGAGGAGACCACGCGCGCCGCGATGGCGCTGATCGCGCGGCTGGAGCCCAAGCCCGGGCGGCGCTTCGTCGACACCGAACGCAACATCGTCATCCCCGACGTCATCGTCACCAAGGTGGGACGCGGCGCCAACGTGCGCTTTCGCGTGCAGCTCAACCCGGACGTGATGCCGCGGCTGCGGGTGCACGACATCTACGCGAGCGCGCTGAAGGCGCACAAGGGCGAGGGCGCTCAGGCGCTGGCCCAGCGGCTGCAGGAGGCGCGCTGGTTCATCAAGAACATCCAGCAGCGCTTCGACACCATCCTGCGCGTGTCCAACGCGATCGTGGAGCGGCAGAAGAACTTCTTCGTGCACGGCGAGCTCGCGATGCGCCCGCTGGTGCTGCGCGAGATCGCCGACGAGCTGGGCCTGCACGAATCGACCATCAGCCGCGTGACCACGGCCAAGTACATGGCCACGCCGTTCGGCACCTTCGAGCTCAAGTATTTCTTCGGCTCGGCGCTCGGCACCGAGACCGGCGGCAACGCGTCGTCCACGGCGGTGCGCGCGCTGATCCGGCAGTTCGTCTCGGCCGAGGATCCGGCCAAGCCGCTGTCGGACAGCCAGATCTCGGAGATGCTCAAGGAGCAGGGCATCGAATGCGCCCGGCGCACGGTGGCCAAGTACCGCGAGGCATTGCGCATCGCGCCCGCCAATCTACGCAAGGCCCTGTGGTGGGGTATATGTCCAGAGCGGGCGGATATCGGCGGCTGACAGGTGATATGCCTGGGGGTATCCAAGGGATGCCGCGGCCAAGCCAGCGGACGCCGTGCAAGGGCCGCCCCGCTGCGCTGGCGTGAAGCCCCTCGCCAGAGGCGAGGGGCGCTCGGCCCGTCCATGCCCGCGCAGGCGGGCGCGAAGCGCGCAGAGAGAAGGGGGGCGGCGCAGCCGCTAGGGCGGTGTCCTCAAGGCAGCACGATGCGCGCGCAGAGCCCGCCGCCGTCCGGCCGCAGCAGATGCACGTCGCCCCCATGCGAGCGCGCGCACGACCGCGCGATCGCCAGCCCCAGGACCACGCCGCCGGCGCGCGGCGGCTCGCCGCGGGCGCTGTCGGCCAGCCGGGTGAACGAGGCGAAGGCGGTCTCCACCAGCGCCTCGGGAATGCCTGGGCCGTCGTCCTCCACCTCGATATGCACCGAGGTGCCCGCGGCCGGCAGCAGCCGCACGCGGGCGCGGCGGCCGTAGCGCACCGCGTTGTCCAGCAGGTTGCCGAACGCACGCTGCACCGAGGCCGGCCGGCAGCGGTAGGGCAGCGGCAGGGCGTCGCCGGCCCAGTGCACGTCGTGGCCCAGCGCGGCCTGCTCCTGCACCTGGGCGTCAATCAGCTGGCGCAGGTCGACGGTCTCGGTCGCCTCGTCGGCCGCGTCGTCGCGGGCGAAGCGCAGCGTCTCGTCCACCATCGCCGTCATGCCGTCGAGCGTGCGGACCATGGCCGCGCGCAGGGCGGCGTCCTCCACCAGCTCCGCGCGCAGGCGCAGCGAGGTGATCGGCGTGCGGAAGTCGTGGCCGATGGCCGCGAGCATGCGGGTGCGGTCCTCCACAAAGCAGCGCAGCCGCGCCTGCATGTCGTTGAAAGTCTGGATCATGTCGCGCATCTCCTGCGGGCCTTCGAGCGGCAGCGGTTCCACGCGCTCGCCGCGGCTCACGCGGCCGGCCGCCTCGACCAGCGTGCGCGACGGGCGCAGCAGCCGCCGGGCCGACAGCGCCGCGATCAGGGCGACCGGCACCAGCCCCATCTGGAACCAGAAGCTCATCGGCCACCACCAGCGCCGGCGCAGCGGCAGCGCCTGGTCCGACGCCAGCCAGCGGCCGTCCGGCAGCTGCACCCACAGCGCGAGGCGCCCGTGCCTGGCATCGCCGTCGGGCACGTCCACCTGCGCGGCGACGGCGCGGGCGGAGCCGCCCAGGCGGGCCTGGAGCGCGGCCAGGATGTCGGCCTCGTCCCGGGCCAGATCGGCATCGAGCTGCCGGTGCGGCGCCGGGGCGCCGGTGCCCAGCCGCCACCGCGCGCGCGGGCTGCCGAAGGCGTCGAGCACGGCGGCCGCGTCGACACCGGCCGGCAGGCGCTGCACGCCATGCGCGACCTGCGCGACCCGCTCGGCCGCCTGTCGCCAGGCCAAGGGGTGGACGGCACCCACGTCGCGCGACATCAGCGTCACGCCGATCAGGTGGGAGACGGCGAAGCCGGCCAGCAGCAGAAAGAGCAGCTGCCCGGCCATGCCGCGCGGCTGCGGCAGGCGCTGGAGCGTGGCGCGCAGGCGGCTCAGCATGCGGCCACGCCGGTGGCCAGCAGGTAGCCGGCGCCCCAGGCGGTCTTGATGAGGCGCGGACGGCGCGGGTCGGCTTCGAGCTTGCGGCGCAGGCGGCTGACCTGGCTGTCGATGCTGCGGTCGAACACGTCAGCCTCGCCGTCGCCCGTCAGCTCCAGCAGCAGCTCGCGGCTGAGCACCTGGTGCGGCCGCCGGACGAAGGCATGCAGCAGGCGGAGTTCGGCGGCGCTCAGCTCCACCAGGCGGCCGGCCGGGTCGTGCAGTTCGCGCCGGTCGGGGTCGAACACCCAGCCGTCGAAGCCCAGGCGCCGCGACGGCGCGGCCGGCGCGGCCGCGGCGCGGCGGCTGCGCCGCAGCACGGTGCGAATGCGCGCCAGCAGCTCGGCCGGGTCGAAGGGCTTGACCACGTAGTCGTCGGCGCCGGACTCCAGCCCGTGCACCCGGTCGGCCGGCCGGCCCATGGCGGTCAGCAGGATGACCGGCGTGCCGGTGCGCTGCTGCACGTGGCGGCACAGCGCGATGCCGTCCTCGCCCGGCAGCATCACGTCCAGCAGGATCAGGTCGTGCGCCTCGCCGGCCGCGAGCCGCTGTCGCAGCTCGGTGCCGTCGCGCGCGGTGGCCGCGCCGAAGCCGTGCCGCGCGAGCAGCTGGGCCATCGGGTCGCGGATGTCGGCATGGTCGTCCACGACGAGGATGCGCGCGCCCGCACCGGGCGGCAGCGGCCGCTGGAAAATGGAAGTGACAGGCGCTGACATAGGTTGACAAATTCTACCAATTGCGAATGGATAGCATTCATGCCGTTTCCATTCCTTCCTCCAGAACAGGCGCCCCCGCGCCGCCACCCGTCATGCCGCATCGACCGCTCCGTTCCTTCCGCCCGCGCACCATGGCCGCGGCCTGTGCACTCGCTGCCACCCTGCCGCTGCATGCGCAGCAACAGCAGCCGCAGGCTTCGGACGACAGGTCGCTGTCCCCGGTCGTCGTGACCGCCTCCGGCTTCGAGCAGGAGATCGCCGACGCGCCGGCCTCGATCAGCGTCATCACCCGCGAGGACCTGGAGAAGCGCCCGTTCCGCGACCTGACCGACGCGCTGCGCGACATCGAGGGCGTGGCCGTCACCGGCCCGAGCAACGAGCGCGACATCTTCATCCGCGGCCTGCCCGGCGCCTATACGCTGATCCTGGTGGACGGCAAGCGCCAGAGCACGCGCGATGCGCGCACCAACGGCAACGCGGGCTTCGAGCAGAGCTTCATCCCTCCGCTGGAGGCCATCGAGCGCATCGAAGTCGTGCGCGGGCCGATGTCCTCGCTCTACGGCTCCGACGCCATGGGCGGCGTGATCAACATCATCACCCGCAAGGTCGCCAAGGCCTGGGGCGGCTCCATCGGGCTGGACTACACCGCGCAGGAGCACGGCGACGGCGGCAATTCGCACCAGCAGCAGTTCTACATCGCCGGCCCCGTCCAGACCGACCTGCTCGGCCTGCAGCTCTGGGGCCGCCAGTACCACCGTGAGGAGGACGGCGTGGTCAACGGCTTCAACGGCGCGCGCGACCGCGACCTGACCGCGCGCCTGGCCAGCACGCCGAACCCGTACCACGACATCCTGCTCGAAGCCGGCACCACCGACGTGCGCCGCCGCAGCGCGCCGGGCTACAGCATCGCCTCCACCGGCACCTCGACCTACAACACCAACGACCGCGACCACGCGAGCATCTCGCACACCGGCCGCTGGGGCTGGGCCACGTCGCAGATCTCGCTGCAGCGCGAGACCTACACGCTCGGCAGTGGCAGCACCGGCTGGGTGCGCAACGCCCGCGCGCCGAAGATCGAGAACACCGTGCTCGACGCCAAGCTCACCGCGCCGCTCGGCCGCCACCTGCTCGTGGCCGGCGCGCAGTGGAACGAGGGCGACCTGACCGACCAGAACCCGGGCCGCCGCACCGGGCTGGACGAGCACTTCAAGATCGTGCAGAAGGCGCTGTTCGTCAAGGACGAGTGGCGCATCACCGACCGCTGGGCGCTGACCGGCGGCCTGCGCCTGGACGACCACGACGTCTACGGCCAGCACTGGAGCCCGCGCCTCTATTCGGTGTGGCATGCCAGCGAGCAGGTCACGTTCAAGGGCGGCGTCTCGCGCGGCTTCCGCGCGCCCGACATCCGCTCGATCGCGCCGGGCTACGCCTACACCACCGGCGGCGCCGGCTGCACCTACGGCGCCAACGGCACCTGCGGCGTGATCATCGGCGACCCCAACCTCAAGCCCGAGACCAGCACCAGCTACGAGATCGCCGCGCTCTGGGACAACCAGCGCGACCTGTCGGCCAGCGCCACGGTCTTCTACACCGACTTCAAGGACAAGGTCTCCAACGCGCTGGTCTACAACGCCGACGGCAGCATCGCCCGCTGGGCCGAGGACCCGAACTACCGCCTCTGGTACAACTACAACATCGACAACGCGACCATCGCCGGGCTGGAACTCTCCGCGCGCTGGAAGCCGTCGGCGGCCCTCTCGGTCAAGTCCGGCTACACCTACACCGACTCGCAGCAGAAGGGCGGCGCCTACGACGGCTACGCGCTCGCGCGCACGCCCAAGCACCTGTTCAACCTGCGCGCCGACTGGGTCGCGCTGCCGGGCCTCACGCTCTGGTCGGCCTACACCTACCACGGCAAGGAGATCAACGCCGGCGCGCGCATCGGCACCAACGGCACGCTCGTGGCCACCGGCGTGCGCGAGTACGCGGGCTACGGCCTGTTTGACCTCGGCGCGTCGTATGCCGTCAGCCGCAACAGCACGGTCAACGTCGCGCTCTACAACCTCGGCGACAAGCGGCTCGACGAGCTGACCTACAACACGGTCGGCGACGGCCGGCGCGTCTGGGTCGGCGTGAACGTCAGCTTCTAAGGATGCCATTGGCGCGCGGCCGGCCGATACCATTGCGCCCATGAACCAGCTCCAGCTCTTTCTGCCCTGCGCCGCCGGTGTCGAGGGTTTCCTGGCCGACGAGGTGCACGCGGTCACCGGCCTGGCTGGCAACGACCTGCTCACCGGCCGCGGCGGCGCCCTGGTGCGCGGCTCCTGGCGCCAGGCGCTCGAACTCAACCTGCACAGCCGGCTCGCCCAGCGCGTGCTGGTACAGCTCGGCCATGCGCCGTACCGCAACGAACACGACCTCTACGAAGCCGCAGGCGCGGTCGCATGGGAGGTCTGGTTCACCCCGCGCCAGAGCTTCAAGATCGAGGTCACCGCCCAGCACAGCCCGCTCACGAGCCTGAACTTCGCCGCGCTGCGCATCAAGGACGCGGTGGCCGACCGCTTCCGCCGCAAGGCGGGCGGCGTGCGGCCCGACGTGGACACCCAGCGGCCCGACGCGCGCATCCATGCCCACCTGACGACCGACACCGTCACGCTCTACATCGACACCTCGGGCGAGCCGCTGTTCAAGCGCGGCTGGCGCGAGGACAAGGGCGACGCCCCGCTCAAGGAGACGCTCGCGGCCGCGATGATCGCCGCCAGCGGCTGGGACCCGCATGGCGACGCCCCCGTGCCGCTCTACGACCCCTGCTGCGGCAGCGGCACCATCGCGATCGAGGCCGCGCAGATCGCCTGCCGCATCGCCCCGGGCAGCCTGCGCCGCTTCGGCTTCGAGAAGCTGCTGCCCTACCAGGCGCACGTCTGGGCCGGTCTGAAGGAAGAAGCGCGCGCGGCCGGGCAGGCGCCGGCCGTGCCGGTCTTCGGCAGCGACGTGGCCCACCGCATGGTCGACTTCGCGCAGCGCAACGCCGAGCGCGCCGGCGTCGGCCGCGCCGTCGAGTTCCGTGGCGGCGATGCCCTGCAGCGCCAGCCGCCGAGCCCGCCGCCCGGCGTGCTGCTGCTCAACCCGCCCTATGGCGAGCGCATCGCCGCGGCCGGCACGGCCGGCCGCAATGCGGCCGAACGCGCCGGGGCGCGCAGTGCCGGCCGCGAGACCGCGCAGACCGAGGACGGCGGCGAATTCTTCAGCCGCCTGGCCGCGCACTGGAAGAAGCACTACGCCGGCTGGACCGCCTGGATGCTCACGCCCGACCTCCAGCTGCCGGGCCGCATGCGGCTGAAGGAATCGCGCCGCGTGCCGCTGTGGAACGGGCCGATCGAATGCCGGCTGTTCCGGTTCGACCTCGTGGCCGGCTCGGCGCGGGAGCGGGGCGGGCGGCCTGCGGTGGACAACGGCGGCCCTTGAGTACATACCGTTTGTACACACCACGGGAGGCCCGCATGTCGAGCACGCTCGTTCGTGAGCTGGGCCGAGCTGCTGCAGCAGCGGCAGGGCACGCCCATCGGTGCCAACGATCTCTGGACTGCGGCCCACGCGCTGGCCGAGGGTGCACGCTGGTGGCCGCCAACACGCGTGAATTCGTGCGCGTGCCCGGCTGCCGCTGGAGAACTGGGCCGCGCAGCCGCCGCTGGGTAAGTGGCCTACCATCGCGCCCCATGACTGCCGCTGCGCTCCTCGTCATCGACACCAACATCGTGCTGGACGTCTTCGTCTTCGACGACGCGGCCGCCCTGCCGCTGCGCGCCGCGCTGGAGGCCGGCCGGGCGCGCTGGATCGCCACCGCCGCCATGCGCACCGAATTGGCGCGCGTGCTCGGCTATCCGCAGATCGCGCCGCGCCTGGCCTTCTACCGGCTCGCGGCCGGCGACGTGCTGGCCCGCTTCGACGCCGCGGTGCGCGAGCTGCTGCCCGACGCCCCGCGCGCCGCCTGGGTCTGCAAGGACGCCGACGACCAGAAGTTCATCGACCTCGCGGTGGCGCACCGCGCCGCGCTGCTGTCCAAGGACCGCGCGGTGCTGGCGCTGCGCAAGCGGCTGGCGCAGGCCGGCGTGCGGGTGGCCGAGCGGTTTGACGCAGACGGGGCCGCCATCCGATGCGCATAGAGTATGCGCATTCGGTATGCCGGAGATGTGCCATGCCTCGCTTTGACAACGCTCCCAAGAAGTCCACCAATCTGTCGCTCAACGGCAAGGTGCAGGAGACGGCGAGGGAATTGCGCATGAACGTGTCGCAGAAAGTGGAGACCTGCACGCCGCCGCCGAACGGAAAGCCGGCCCGTTCGGATCGCCGATCCGATAGGTGCTCCATACCTTGAGCATGTGCCTGGGCTCTTCGGAATCGATCATGGCGCCTACATTCGACGCGGCGTCCCGGAGGTTGGTGTCGCGGCAGGTATACCCGGCAGGACACTCCAGCCCGGCATCGGTTCACCGCTGACCTCGACCTCTGCACCCCGACTGCGTGCCTTGCAGGCCGCCCGAATACCTCGGCTGTTTCAGATACTCCCGCCATCAATGGCCTGCAGCGGGCGATTCAAAAGCGCTGAGGGCATATACCCCGGAAGTCAGTGTGCTTCTTCGCGCGGCAGCAGCGCGCGCGGGCGGGTCGGCCGCGCCCCGGGCCGGCACGCCCTATGCGCCGGGTTCGTTGCCGGGCACCAGCTGCCCGCCGCCGGCCAGCGGCAGGCTGCGGCCCTGGAGCCAGGCGTTGCCGGGCAGACGCGCGTCGTAGCGTACCGTGTGGCCGCCGCTGTCGATGCCGGTGCCGGGCGCCGTGCCGGCCGCGGGCGGCTGCAGCACGGCCAGCGTTGAATCGGCCGTCACCTGCCAGCGGCTGGACGCGTCGAGCTGCAGGCTGGCCCCGGCGAGCGCGCCTTCGAGCCGGCTGCCGTTGCGCAGCACCAGCGACAGGGTGCTGCGCGCGTCGGCCGACAGCCGGCCGCGCAGGGCCTGGCGCGTGGCCAGCACCTGCACCGTGCCGGCCCGGGCATCGAGCAGCAGGCCGCTGCGGGCGTCGAGCGACACCTGCTCCAGCACCAGCGTGGCCTGGCTGCCGACCACGGCGAACAGCGGGCCGTCGGCCGCGGCGATCGACCCGCCCTGCGCGGCGAAGTAGCCGCGCCCGGCCGGGGCGCCGCCGGGCTCGGCGGCCTGCTGGAACAGCACGCCGGCCTGGCGGCCCGCGGCCAGCGCGCTGTCGTGCAGCGTGATGGCCCCGCCGCCATCGACCACGGCGGCGGGGCCGTCGTCGGCATGCGCGCGCAGCTTGCGCAGCTGGAGGTTGCCTGCGCTGTAGAGGACCGGCGCGCCCGCGCCCTGGGTCTGCAGGGTGCCGCCGGTGGCCAGCAGCGTGCTGCCGCCGCGGTCGGCCACCAGCGCCGCCGCGCGCGGGCCGGTGGTGGTGATGTCGGCATCGAGCAGCTCGGCGCGGCCGCCGGCCGAGACGGCCACGCCGTGCGCATGGGCACCGCCGGTGCGCACGCGCAGCTGGCCGAGCCAGACGCGGGTGCCGGTGCCCAGCGCGGCCACGGCGGCGGCGCTGGCGCCATTGCTGTCGATGCGCCCGCCGCGCACCGTGACATCGCTGCCGTCGCTGGCCAGCAGGGCGGCGTTGAGTCCGCGCTGGCTGCTGGCCAGCGGCGCGCTGCTGTCGCCGCGCTTGCTGATCTGCGGCGCGGTCAGCTGCACCCGGGCGCGGCCGCGGACGTATATCGCCGAGAGGTCGGGGTCGTTGGCCAGGTAGGCCTGGCCCTGTTCCAGCACGAAGCGGCCGTTGTCGACCGTGCGCGCGCCGGCCGGCTCGACTTGCGGGCCGGTGTGTTCGGCCAGTTCGGTGCCGCCGCGGCCTGCCGGGCCCCGGCCGCCGGGACCGCCCGGGCCGCCGCCGGGCGGGCCGCCGGCCATGCCGCCACCGCCGCCCCAGCCGCCGCCTCCACCGCCGCCCGGCGGGCCGCCGCGGTGGGCCGTGCGTTCGCCGGCGCCGCCGCTGTCGGCCGGGCTGGAGGGTGTGTCGGCGCAGCCGGCCAGGGCCAGCACCAGCGCCGCCAGCGCCGACGCCACCAGGCCGCCGGCAAGCGCCAGGCTGGTCGAGTCCACAGGGGGAGGCTGGGAAGGTTGCATCGGCAGCGGCTCCATCGGGCAGTCAGGGGCGCTGCAGCATGCGGTTGCATTGAGGAGGAATCCGGGAGGGCCGCACGCACTCCCGCTGCCAAGGCCGGGCGCAGGCCATCGGGAATCAGGCCATCAGGTCGTGCGCCGCCCGCGCGCGCTGCAGGTCGCGTCCCCAGCGCCGGTCGGCCGGCAGCCGGCCCAGCCAGCGCATGCGCGCGACGGTCTTGGCCAGCAGGCCGCGCACCGCGGCCGGCCGCGCGGCCACCCAGTCCTGCCAGCGGCCGCGCGCGGCCGCGAGCGCACCGGCCTCGGCGAGGTAGAGCGCGCTCGAATGGGCGTAGTAGAGCGCGTCGCGCACCTGGCAGTGCGCCAGCGGCAGCACGGCCAGCGGATCGTCCTCGAAGTCGACGAAGCCGATGGCGCCGTCGGGGCAGCGCACCATGTTGCGCGCGAAGCCCTGGCTCAGGGCGGTGCCGGCCGCATGCACCCCGGCGATGGCGGCCAGGCCGTCGCGCCAGGGGCCGAGCACCGCGCCGGCGCCCGCGGGCACCGCGTCGCGCATCTCGGCGTCGAGCGCCGGCGTGGGCGCGCCGGGCACGCCCAGGTGGCTGATCATCAGGCCGTCCTCCTGCACCGCCAGCACGGCGGGCACGCGCAGGCCGCGCGCGGCCAGGTCGCGCAGGCGGCGCGCCTCGGTGGCGATGGCCCGGGCGCCGCCGCGGTTGGGCACCGCCCGCAGCACCTCCAGCCGCGCGGCGCGCGCCAGCAGGCCCAGCACGACATAGCCGGCCGGGCCGTTGCGCGGGCCGGCCTTCTTGATCCAGACCTGCCCGTCGCCGAGCCGGTAGTGCTCCAGGTTCTTGGGCTGGCGCGGCAGCGTCTCGCGCAGGAAGGCGGCGTAGCGGTCCGCCGTCATGCGGCCACCGCCGCGGTGCGCGGTGCCGAAGGTTCCAGCGGCGGCTCGCCGGCCGCAAAGCTGTTGACGCTGGCCAGCGGCCAGTAGCGTCGGAAGACGGCGTGCTGGTCGTCCAGCGGACCGAGCAGCGCGCCCGGCGCGACCTGCAGCACCAAGTTGGACAGCAGCCGCACCTCGGTGTCGCTGATGCGGCGCACGATGTGGTGGGCGGTGATGTCGCTCGGATGGGTGAGGCCGGCGGCCTGCACCAGCTCCTGCAGCGCATGCAGCGTGCTGGCATGGAACTGGGCCACGCGCTGGGCCTTGTCGGGCACGACGAGCGCCTGCTGGCGCAGCGGGTCCTGCGTGGCCACGCCGGTCGGGCAGTGGCCGCTGTGGCAGGTCTGGGCCTGGATGCAGCCCAGCGCCATCATGAAGCCGCGGCCCGCGTTGCACCAGTCGGCGCCCAGGGCCATCATGCGCGCGATGTCGAAGGCGGTGATGACCTTGCCGGCGCAGCCGATGCGGATGCGCTCGCGCAGGTTCACGCCGACCAGCGTGTTGTGCACCAGGAGCAGCCCTTCCTGCAGCGGCGAGCCCATGTGGTCGATGAATTCCACCGGCGCCGCGCCGGTGCCGCCCTCGGCGCCGTCCACGACGATGAAGTCCGGCGTGATGCCGGTGGCGAGCATGGCCTTGACGATGGCGAACCATTCCCACGGATGGCCCACGCAGAACTTGAAGCCGGTCGGCTTGCCGCCCGAGAGGTCGCGCAGCCGCGCGACGAAGCGCAGCAGCTCCACCGGCGTCGAGAACGCCGAATGGGCCGAGGGCGAGACGCAGTCCACGCCCATCGGCACGCCGCGGGCCGCGGCGATCTCGGGCGTGATCTTGGCCGCCGGCAGCACGCCGCCGTGGCCGGGCTTGGCGCCCTGGCTCAGCTTGACCTCGATCATCCTGACCTGCGGGTCGCGCGCGCTGGCGACGAAGCGCTCCTCGCTGAAGCTGCCATCGTCGTTGCGGCAGCCGAAGTAGCCCGAGCCGATCTCCCAGATCAGGTCGCCGCCGTGCACCCGGTGGTGGGCCGAGATCGATCCCTCACCGGTGTCATGGCAGAAGCCGCCGAGCCGTGCGCCGCGGTTGAGCGCGAGGATCGCGTTGGCCGACAGCGCGCCGAAGCTCATGGCCGAGATGTTGAACACGCTGGCCGCGTAGGGCTGGGCGCGGTCGGGGCCGATGGTGATGCGGAAGTCGTGCGAATCGAGCCGCGTGGGCGCCAGCGAATGGTTGATCCACTCGTAGCCGCGGCCGCCCACGTCGAGCTGGGTGCCGAACGGGCGGTTGTCGGGCTCGCCCTTGGCGCGCTGGTAGACCAGCGAACGCTGCGCGCGCGAGAACGGCGCGGCCTCGGTGTCGCTCTCGATGAAGTACTGGCGGATCTCGGGGCGGATGAATTCGAGCGCGAAGCGCAGGTGCCCGAGCACCGGGTAGTTGCGCAGCACCGCGTGGCGCTGCTGGCGCAGATCGTAGAGGCCCAGCACGGTCAGCGCCGCCGCGGCCACGGCCACGACGACGCCGCGGCCGAAGGCCACGGTGGTGAACAGCGCCAGCAGCAGCACGACCACGCAGGCGGCGAGGGTGGTGTAGCGCACGGGGTAGAGATGGTTGAGGCGGCCTATCATCGCGGTCTTTCGCCGAGGGCATCGTTCCTGCCACGCAGGGCATGTCGGCGGCATCATAAAGACTCGTCCCGACACGCCATGACCACCCCCGCCGACACCCCAGCCGCCGCCGCGCCGGCCGCTCTGGGCCCCGATGACTTCGACACCCTCGACGCGCTGCTCGACCAGCTGCGCACGAAGTCGCCCGACACGCCCGAGTGGGAGTTCTGCGAAGGCGTGATGGCCGCGCTGATCTGCACGCGCCGCCCCATCCCGGCCGAGGAAGTCTGGCCGGTCCTGTTCGACGAGGGCTTCAACCCTGCCGAGAACATGGAGCTGGTCTGGTTCTGGCGCCGCCGCTGGGCCGAGATCGAGGCCGCGCTCGACGCCGACGTGCAGACGCTGGACGAGGACCGCTGTTACCACCCCGAAGTGCTGGACGTGCGCGGCGCCATCGCCGCCCTGCCCGAGGACGAGCGCGCCCGCGCCGAAGCCGAGGCCGCGGCCGAAGGCGGCCTGCCGGCCTTCGGCCAAGTCTGGGCTCACGGCTTCCTGGCCGTGGTCGAGCAGTGGGAGGAGGACTGGGCGCCGCCGCGCGACCGCGAGGCGGCGCAGCTGCTGGGCGACGCGATCGACGCCATCGCCGTGCTGGCCGGTCCCGACCACGGCCGGCCCGAGGTCTCGATGTACGAGGAAGACGGCCCGCCGACCGTGAGCCAGGCCCGGCTCGACGCCTGGGGCGAGGCGATCTGGGCCGTCTACGACCTGCGCCGCCTGTGGAAGAGCCAGGGCCCGCGCGCCGAAAGCGTGCGCCGCGAGGCGCTGCCGGGCCGCAACGACCCGTGCTTTTGCGGCAGCGGAAAGAAATTCAAGAAGTGCCATGGTGGATGAAGCACAACCCCTCGAGCCGCGGCGCGGCTCCCCCCTTCTCTCGCTACGCGGGAAGGGGGCGACGCCAGCGCGGCGGGGCGGCCCTTGCGCGGCGTCTGCTGGTCTGGGCCGCGGCGGTTTTGTGCGCCTCGCGCCCTCCACAACGCGGTGAGAGGGTGACCTCCGCCAGCCTCGCGCGCCTGTTCGGCCTGGCCGCGCTCTGGGGCGGCAGCTTCCTGTTCATGCGGGTGGCTGCGCCGGTGCTGGGCGCCGTGCCCACGGCGTTCTTCCGCGTGGCGTTCGCCGCGCTCGGGCTGGTCGCCATCGTGCTGGCGATGCGGGTGCCGCGCGACTGGCGTGGGCTGGGACGGCCGGCGCTGGCGCTCGGCGCCATCAATTCCGGCATTCCCTTCCTGATGTACGCGCTGGCCGCCCGCGTGCTGCCGGCCGGCTACAGCGCGATCCTGAACGCGACCACGCCGCTCATGGGCGTGCTGATCGGCGCGGCGCTGTTCGGCGAGCGCATCACCACCGCGCGCATCGGCGGCGTGCTCGTCGGCCTGGCCGGCGTGGCCGTGCTGATGCGCGCAGAGCCGGTGGCCCCCAATGCGGCCACGCTGCTCGGCATGGGCGCCTGCCTGGTGGCCACGTTCTCCTATGGCCTGTCGACCCAGCTCACGCGGCGCTGGGTGTCCGACCGCGGCGGGCTCGACAGCCGCCTGGCTGCGCTCGGCAGCCAGGTTGGCGCCGTGCTGACGCTGCTGCCGGCCTTCGCCTGGCAGGCCGTGCAGGCGCCGGCGCTGCTGCCCCGGCTTGCAGCGGCGGGGGTATCCATCTGGACCGCAATGCTCGTGCTCGGTCTGGCCTGTACCTCTCTGGGGTATGTGATCTTCTTCCGGCTGATCGCCGACATCGGCCCGCTGGGCGCGCTGACCGTCACCTTCCTGGTGCCGGCCTTCGGCGCGCTCTGGGGCTGGTGCTTCCTCGGCGAGCCGCTGACGCTGGCGCACCTGGGCGGCGGCGGGCTGATCGCCGCGGCGCTCTGGCTGGTGCTGCGACCAGCCCGGTAGGGATCAGCCGGCCACGAGCCCGGCGTAGTCCGGATGCCGCTCGATCCAGGTGGCGATGTAGCTGCACGCGGGCACCACGCGTTCGCCGCGGCTGCGGGCGCCGTCGAGCACGTGGCGGGCCAGCGCGCCGGCGACGCCGCGGCCCTCGAAGGCCGGCAGCACCTCGGTGTGGACCAGGCGCAGCGGCTGCTTCCTGCCGCCGCTGTCGTCATAGGCGACGAAGCCGGCGAGCTGGCCGTCGATACGGGCCTCGATGCGCTGCTCCGCCGGGTTGTCGGCAAAGTCGATGCCAAGGGTGTTGCGTTGATCGGTCATGGTGCTTGCATTGTCGAAAGTCTCAGGCTTCCAGCGTATCCACCAGTGTCCGCAGCGCATGGACCACGGTGGCGGCGCGCACCGCGGCGCGGTCGCCGTCGAACCGCCGGCGTTCGGCCCGCAGGCGGCCGTCGATCTGCCAGCCGAACCACACCGTGCCCACCGGCTTGTCGGCCGAGCCGCCGCCCGGGCCGGCCACGCCGGTCACGGCCACGGCGGCCTGGGCGCGCGAATGCCGCACGGCGCCGGCCGCCATCGCCCGGGCCACCGGTTCGCTGACCGCGCCGTGCGCGGCGATCAGGGCCGCATCCACGCCAAGCAGCTCGGTCTTGGCCGCGTTGGAATAGGTGACGAAGCCGCGCTCGAACCAGTCGCTCGACCCGGCCAGCGCGGTGCAGGCCGCGGCGATCAGGCCGCCGGTGCAGCTCTCGGCCGTGGCCAGCATCGCGCCGCGCGCGCGCAGCCGGTCGGCGAGCCGGGCCACGAGAAGGTCGATGTCAGCGCTCATCGCAACAGGAACGTCCAGACCGCGAAGACCAGCAGCGTGCAGAACGCCGCCACCAGGTCGTCGAACAGGATGCCGAAGCCGCCGGCCGCGCCGAAGCCGTGGAACTGCCGGTCGGCCCAGCCCACCGGGCCGGGCTTGGCCGCGTCGAAATAGCGGAACAGCGCGAACGCGACCAGCTGCCCCCAGAAGCCGACGGGCCACAGCAGCCACAGCACGATCCAGAAGGCGACGACCTCGTCCCACACCACGGGGCTCGGGTCGGCCATGCGCAGGCTGCGCGCGGCCACGGTGCAGGCCCACCAGCCCACGGGCAGCGACACGGCGATCAGCCAGCCGGTCTGCGCGGGCGTGAGCCACCGCTGCAGCACCACGAACGAGAGCCAGGCCCAGAGCGTGCCGGCCGTGCCGGGCGCGACGCGCGACAGGCCGCAGCCGAAGCCCAGCGCGATGAAGTGCGCCGGATGGGCGAGCAGGAAGCGGCTGGTCGGCCGGGCGGCCGCGGCGGTGCGGGACGCCGCGGCGTCGGAGGCGAAGGTCATCGGGCGATTCTGCCCGTACCGGCCCGGGCGGCGTCCGGACCGTCAGTGGACGGTGCCGGCATCCTGCGGTGCCACTGCCGCTGCGGCCCGGTCCGCCGGCGCAGCGGCCGCGACAGCCGCGGCGTGCTGCTGCGGCTGCACCGCCGCCGCCCAGACGGCGGCCGGCGTGGCCGTGCCGGCGCGCTGCCAGGCGCGGCCGACCGCCTGGGCCGCGGCCTCGCGCCACTCGGCCAGCGCCGCCCGGTAGCCGGCGCCGAAGGCGGCCTGGTTGCTGATGGCCGTCTGCACCACGCCCTGTGCGGCCGCCACCTGGTGCTGCAGCGCCTGGGCCAGCGCGTGTGTGGGCAGGGCGGCCAGCGTCTGCCAGCCGGCGCCGCGCAGCAGGTCGTCGGTCTCGCTGCGGGTTTCCTCGATGCCGCCGCGCAGCGTCTGCACGCCCAGGGCGATCCACTGGGCGCGGCCTTCGGCCAGCAGCGCGCTGGTGCGCAGCCACAGAGTGAGGTTGGCCTGGTACAGGGCCAGCGGCAGCAGAGGGTCGGTCGCCGGGGCGGCGGCGCGGTCGGGGGCGGTGGCGCTCATCGGTGTCTCCTTCGGGCGGTGGGTTGGGAAGGGGTTGCGCGGATGGGGCTGCGCCGCCGCGCCGCCGCGGCGGCGGCCGGTGCTCGTCCCCGGAGCGACACACTCTATACCGCACCTGCGGCCGGCGGCCATGCGCCAGGGCAATGATCTGCGCCGTTTTGTTCATGCATGGGGGTATATCTTCAGACTGCATGTACTGCGGACGCATCTGGCATGCAGGACCGGGGGTATGGGGGAAGAATCCTAGCGTGCGAAGTGGTCGAAGGAGGCGAAGCGCCGCGCCAGCGGCCGGCCGTCGGCCTCCAGCAGCCGCACGCCGGGCGGCGCCTCGATGGTGCCGATGCGCGTCACCGCCACCTGCGCGGCGCGGCCGGCCGCCTCCACCGCGGCACGCGCGGTGGCCGGCGCGGTGAAGGCCAGCTCGTAGTCGTCGCCGCCTGCCAGCACGCATGCGAGCGCCAGCGCGCGGTCGAGCCGCTGCGCGCCGTGGGCCAGCAGCGCCAGCGCGGCCGCCACGTCGATGCGCGCGCCCACGCCCGAGGCGCGCAGCACGTGGCCGAGGTCGCCGAGCAGGCCGTCGCTGATGTCGACCGCACTGGTCGCGATGCCGCGCAGCGCCTGCCCGAGGGCCACGCGCGGCGTGGGCGCTTCCATGCGTAGCCGCGCGGCGTCGAAGCCGGCCGCGTCGAGCGCGAGCCGGCCGCGGAAGACCTCTAGCGCCAGCCGCGCATCGCCCAGCGTGCCGCTGGCCCAGAGGTCGTCGCCGGCGCGCGCGCCGCTGCGCAGCAGGGCCGTGCCGGCCGGCACCTCGCCGAAGACGGTGATGCAGATGTTCAGCGGCCCGGCCGTGGTGTCGCCGCCGACCAGTTCGCAGCCGTGCGCGTCGGCCAGCGCGAACAGTCCTTCGGAAAAGCCGGCCAGCCAGCGCTCGTCCACCCGCGGCAGCGCCAGTGCCAGCGTGAACGCGAGCGGCCGCGCGCCGCAGGCGGCCAGATCGCTCAGGTTGACCGCGAGCGCCTTGTGGCCGAGCCGCGTCGGATCGACGGTGGAGAGGAAGTGCCGGCCCTCGACCAGCATGTCGCTGGAGACGGCGAGCTGCATGCCGGCCGCGGGCGCCAGCAGCGCGCAGTCGTCGCCGGGCCCGAGCAGCGCGCGCGAGGCCGGCGCGTGGCGCAGCGGGCGCTTGAAGTAGCGGTCGATGAGGTCGAATTCACCCATGGCCCGAGCATAGGGCCTGCCGGCTGCCTACTGCCGGGGCATGCCCGCCGCGAGCGCCTGCAGGGCGGCCTGGCCGGCGTCGAGGCTGCGTTGCCACTCGTCGCCCGGCAGGTAGCTGATCACCGAGGCGTAGCCCGAGGCGGATTTCAGGAAGGCCGGGTCCTTCAGCGCGGCAGCGATCGCATCCTGCAGGCGCAGCCGGATCGCCGCGGGCACGGCCCTGGGCGTCGCGAAGCCGCGGTCGGACGGCATGACGACGTCGATGCCCTGCTCGCGCGCGGTCGGCACGTCCTTGAGCGCCGGCGCGCGCTGCGCCATGAACTGGCTGACGATGCGCAGCGGCACCGCCTCCTTGTCGGGCTGGGGCACGGCCGTGAGGCTGGTGAACATGAACTGCGTATGCCCGCCCAGCAGGGCGTTCTTCGACTGGCCGGTGCCGTTGAACGGCACGTCGTTGAGTTCGATGCCGGTGGTCTGCTGCAGCCGCAGCATGGCCAGGTGGCCATTGGAGCCGACGCCGTTGTAGCCGAAGGACAGCGAGTTCGGCCGGCCGCGCAGCTCCTGCACGACCTGCTGCAGGCTGGTGTAGGGGCTGTCCCTGCGCGCGACCAGCAGCGTGGCGTCGCTGACGACGCGGGCCGTCAGCGCCAGTTCGCGCGGGTCGTATTGCGCCTTCTTGGTCAGCGGTACGAAGACCAGCGGCGGCACGTTGACGACGCCGATGGTGTAGCCGTCGGGCTGGGCGCGCTGCAGGTAGGCATTGGCGATTTCGCCGGAGGCGCCGACCTTGTTGACCACGACGAGGCTGGCTTTGGCGCCCAGGTACTTCTGGAGGAAGGGCGCCAGGCCGCGGGCCATGATGTCGGTTTCGCCGCCGGGCGCGAAGCCGACGACGATCTCGATGGGCTTGTCGTCGGGCCAGGCGGCGTGGGCCGTGGCCGTGATGGCAAGGGCGCCGGCGATCGCGGCGCGTTGCAGCATGTTCTTCAAGGAAACTTTCTCCGTCGGTGGAAGGGGCGGGCGGCGGCGCGGCGCGCCGCCGTGTCCGGGGTCAGTCGAACAGATCCGGGTCGCTGCGGCAGATGGCGTCGTAGATCGGCTGGAAGTGCAGCCAGGCTATGAACGGCGAGCCCAGGTGCCTGGACGAGTGCGCCGCCGCTTCGGGGGGAATCTGCTTGAGCGGATGGCCGGTGGCCTCGGCCTTGAGCTGGATCTCGCAGGCGCGCTCGGCGGCGATGAGCCACCAGGCCGCCTCGTCCACACTCTCGCGCCCGGCCGAGAACAGGCCGTGGTTCTGATGGATGGCGATCTTGTTCTCGCCGAAGGCTTCGGCCACCTTCTGGCCGGCGGACTTCTCCACCACCACGGCGCCGGCTTCCTCGGTGATCAGCGCATGGTCGGTGGAGAAGCTGGCGGCCGTCTGCGTGATCGGATCGAGCTTGCGGCCGAGCGACGCCCAGGCCATGCCGTGGGTCGTGTGCGCGTGGCACGAGGCCAGCACGTGCGGGTTGGCCCGGTGGATGGCCGCGTGCAGCACGAAGCCGGCGCGGTTGACCGCCCAGCTCCCCTCCAGCACCCGGCCTTCGTGGTCGACCAGCAGCAGGTCGGACACGCGCACGCGGCCGAAGTCCATCGCGAACGGGTTGGTCCAGTAGAGGTCGGGGTGCTCGGGATCACGCACCGTCACGTGGCCGGCAAATCCGTACTCGTAGCGGAACCGGGCGAACACGCGGCACACGGCGGCCAGGCGCTGCTTGCGATGCAGGCGTTCCTCGGCTGCGGATTCGAATTTCGGAGGCTGGGGAAAGTAGAGCCCCGCTTGGTCGGGCGCATAGACCGATCGCTTGGCAGGGAGGTCGGGGGCATTCATCGTCTGGCACTCAGGACATGGGGTTCGGGGTGCGCAGTCTAGGCAGGGACTCTGCCGGCGCGCCAATCACGAATCCGGTACCGGCCATAAGCTTTCCTGATGGGCATCAAGGCGCGGGGCGCCGCTCCCGGATGTGGGCGATGAAGTCTTCGAGCAGCCGCGAGCGCGGCGCATCGCGGTGCAGCAGCAGCAGCGTGCGCACCTCGATGCGCGGCAGCAGCGGCCGCGCCACCAGCCCCGGCAGGGGCAGCGACGCCAGCAGCTGCGGCTCCACGAGCGCGATGCCCGCCCCGTGGTAGGCAAGGGCAATGCCGGTGATCGACAGCCCCACCTGCACGGCGATGGCCGGGGCGATGCCCGCCTGTCCCAGCGCCCGGTCCACGTAGGGACGCAGCAGCGCCTGCGGCAGGTAGGTGACGAGGGAATAGGGCGCGAGGTCGGCCACCTGGATCTCCGCACGCGCCGCCAGCGGATGGTCGGCGGGCATCACGCAGGCGACGCTGTTGTCCGCGATCACCTCGGCCACGACCTCGGGGTGGAGCACAGGCTCGTAGGCCAGGCCCAGTTCGGCTTCGCGGCTGGCGACGCGGTCGAGCACCTGCGGCGAGGCCAGCGACTGCAGCGCGACCCGCACGCCGGGGCGCGCGGCGAGAAATTCCGAGACCGCCTTGGCCAGCCAGCCGTTGGTCACCGGGGAGGACGCCGCGACCGACAAGGTGCCCAGCCGGCCGCCAGCCAAGTCCTGCGCCAAGCGCTCCATGGCTTCGATGCGGCCGTAGATGCCGCGCACGTCAGGCAGCAGCGCGTGCGCCTCCGGGGTGGGAACGAGCCGGCCGCCGACACGGGCGAACAGCTGCATCTGCAGCCGCGCCTCCAAGTGCTTCAGCACGGCGCTGACGGCGGGCTGCGTCACATGGAGCATGCGCGCTGCGCCGGTCGCCGAGCCGGTCTGCATGACGGCGTGGAATACCTCGATGTGCTTCAGGTTGATCATGGAACGGGCGGCTGCTGCCCTGGCGGGTAGCCCACTACGCCGGCTGCCCGCGGAACCGCCCCGCGCCGCGCCGCACCACCTCGCCCAGCAGCTGTTCGCGCGCCTGCAGCTCGCGCAGCCAGCGCGCGTCGTTGTGGTTGCTGTTGACGCTGTCGCGCAGCATCTGCAGTGCGTTGCCGGCGCCCAGCCGCCGGGCGTGCGGGTCGACGCGGTGCAGCGTCTGCAGGATGTGCTCGCGCAGCGCCATGTGCTCGCCCGTGGCCGGGTCCACGTAGACCGCGTCGAGCCCGAAGCGGCAGGCCTGGAAGCGGTTGTAGGTGTAGACGAGGTAGTCGTCGTCCGACGGCATGAACGGCTGGTCTTCGAGGAACCAGGCGCCCAGTGTCTGCACGAAGGCCGCGAGCGCGGTGGCGCGCTCGATGGTCAGCGGCGTGTCGAACACGCGGATCTCGATCGTGCCGAACTCCGGTTTGGGCCGGATGTCCCAGTAGAAGTCCTTCATGCTGCGCACGACGCCGGTGCGCGTCATCTTGCCGTAGTAGTCCGCGAACTCGTCCCAGGTCAGCGCGAACGGCGCGCGGCCCGACAGCGGGAAGGCGAACACCGAGTTGAGCCGCGCCGAGTCGAAGGCCGTGTCCTGCCCCTGCACGTAGGGGCTCGACGCCGACAGCGCGATGAAGTGCGGGATGTAGCGGCTCATGCGGTGCAGCATCAAGAGCGCCGCGTTCGCGTCCGGGCAGCCGATGTGCACGTGCTGGCCGAAGATGGTGAACTGCTTGGACAGGTAGCCATACAGCTCCGACAGCTTGCGAAAGCGCGGCCGGTCGTAGATGCGCTGCTCGTGCCACTGCTGGAACGGGTGCGTGCCGCCGCCGACGATGGCGATGTTGAGCTTGTCGGCGCTCTTCACCAGGGCGTCGCGGATTGGCGTGAGCTGGCCCAGCACCTCCGAGGCCGAATGGCAGACGCCGGTGGAGATCTCGATCATGCTCGACGTCATCTCGGGCACCACGCTGCCGGGCAGCGGGATCTTCTCCATCAGCCGCAGCATGTCGTCGGCATAGGGCGCGAGGTCGTAGTCGTGGGTGCTGACGAGCTGGAGCTCCAGCTCGACGCCGAGCGTCAGCGGCTCGGAATGGCGGAAGGGTTCGAGGCTCACGGCGGCGTGTCTCCGGCGGCCAGGGGCTGCGGCGTCCAGGGGCGCGAGCTTTCTCCGGCACGGTAGATGGCGACGGTGGCGACGACGGCGCCCAGCATTTCCATCAGCAGGATGGCGGGCAGCGCCACCTGCGCGATCTGCGGGCCCAGCGACGGCGAGGCCGCCACGAACTGCGATGCGATCAGCAGGGCGATCGACGACATCGGCGACATCGCGCCGCTGACCCACAGGGCCTGGCGCCAGCTCGCGCCGCTGCCGATGTTGCCCAGGCCCACGCCGACGGCCTTGGCCGCCACGCGCACCAGGATCAGCGCGGCCACGGTGCCGGCCACCGGGCCGGTCCAGTCGGCCTGCGCAGCGACGGTGGAGACCAGCACGAACATCAGCATGGTCAGGAGCGACGAGGCCGAGCCGAGCTGGCGCGGCCAAGCCCAAGGCCGCGGGTTGAGCTGCTTGAGCAGCATGCCGCCGAGCAGCGCGGCCAGCGGCGCGGAGCCGCCCAGGTGCGCGGCCACGGCCGTGCCGGCGGCCACCAGCGCGATCAGCAGCATAGCGGTGTTCTCGCTCGCGGGGCTCATCACCCGCAGGGCCAGGCGCAGTGCCAGCGCCAGCAGCGCGCCGACGACGACCGACACGCCCAGCACCACGGCCACCGGGTAGATCGTGTCCATCAGCGTGATCTGCGGGCGGTTGAGCAGCTCGGCGCGGGCGCTGCCGAGCGCGAGCGCATAGAGCGACGACAGCGTGGCCAGCACCAGCGCCCGGTCGGTCACCGGGCCGGCGGCGCGGGTGTCGGCCACCACGCGCCCCAGCACCGCTGGCGACGCGGCCAGGGCCACCAGCGCCAGCGGCGAAGCCACGCCCGTGGGCACGTCGAGCAGCGCATGCAGCGTCCAGTAGACGGCGTAGTAGGTCAGGGCCGACTCGGCCACGCTCTGCACCAGCACCATCGGGTTGTGGCGGAACCAGCGCAGCGGGATGCGGCTGCCGGCCTCGAACAGCACGATGGACATGCCCAGCTCCAGCAGGAACAGGCCGATGCCCTGCAGCGGCCAGAGCGCGCCGTTGAAGCCGGCCAGGCCGGCGAAGGTGCCGACCAGCGAATAGCCCACGACCTTGGGCAGGCCGGAATAGCGCCGCAGCAGGTAGCCGACCAGGGATGCCACTGCCAGCAGCAGAGACCACTGCACCGTCGGCAGCCCGGCCGACGGGCGCAGCCATTCGGCCCAGAAAGTGGTGATTTCGTTCATGCCCGGCGGGCCCTCCTCTCGGTGTCTGTCGCAGGGGTCGTTGCGCCGCCGTCGCGGCTGCGCAGACTGTACATGGCGCGGCGCGGCCGGACCTGTAGGACGGTATCGTGACCACCGCCATCCGGCCGTCGTGTTAATAGCGGGGGTATGTTCCTATGACTCCCGAAAGACGGGCGCCATGAGAGTTAACCTACCGGAGTATATGCCGGCGACGAGGGCGGTCGCGCGCCGGCTCAATGCAGCGTCCGCCGGGCGAGCGGCGTGCCGCCCGGGCCGTGGTCCACGGCCTCCAGCACGAAGAGCGGCACCGGCGCCTCGAAGCGCTCGCCGTCCTCGGCCACGCAGAAGAAGCTGCCGTGCATGGTGCCGCTGGCCGTGCGCAGGCGGCAGCCGCTGGTGTAGCGGAACGATGCGCCGGGCGCCAGCAGCGGCTGCTGGCCGACCACGCCCAGGCCCCTGACCTGCTCGGTGTGGCCGTGCGCGTCGCTGATGTGCCAGTGGCGCGCGATCAGCTGGGCCGCCACGTCGCCGGTGTTGGCCACGGTGATCGTGTAGGCGAAGCTGTAGATACCGGCCTCCGGCTCCGAATGCTCGGGCAGGTACTGCGGCTCGACGTCCACGGTGAACTGGTACTTCGGCATGGCCCAATGGTAAGGGCTGCGACAATCGCGGCCATGCCCGCCCCCGCTTCCCCCACGACCTGCCGCATCGCCCCCTCGATCCTCTCGGCCGACTTCGCCCGCCTGGGCGAGGAAGTCCACGACGTGATCGCTGCCGGCGCCGACTGGATCCACTTCGACGTGATGGACAACCATTACGTGCCCAACCTCACCTTCGGCCCGATGGTCTGCCAGGCGCTCAAGCCCCACGCGAAGCGCGCCGACGGCACGCCGGTGCCGGTCGACGTACACCTCATGATCCAGCCGGTCGACGCGCTGGCCGCCGCCTTCGCCGACGCGGGCGCCGACTACATCAGCTTCCACCCCGACGCCTCCGCCCACGTGCACCGCAGCATCCAGGCGATCAAGTCCAAGGGCGTGAAGGCCGGCCTGGTGTTCAACCCGGCCGAGCCGCTCGACGTGCTCGACTGGACCCTCGACGAGATCGACCTGGTGCTCGTCATGAGCGTCAACCCCGGCTTCGGCGGCCAGAGTTTCATCGATTCGGCGCTGCGCAAGATCGAACGCGTGCGCAAGCGCATCGACGCCAGCGGCAGGGACATCCGCCTCGAAGTCGACGGCGGCATCAAGATCGACAACATCGCCCGCGTGGCCGCCGCCGGCGCAGACACCTTCGTGGCCGGCAGCGCCATCTTCGGCCAGCCCGACTACGCCGCCGTGATCGCCGCCATGCGCCGGCAGCTGGCCGGCTGATTGCCCTGCGCCCCGGCCCGCCGCCGCGGCCGCGTCCGGCGGCGCCTCCGCCGGGAAGGCCCGCGCCGCCGCTGCGTGAGTCTGCTCCTACAGCTGTAACGTCCGCTCTCCCACGAACCCCGGCCATCGCAGGCTACGCCTGGGCCGCAGGTGCACTCCTACGCTTCTGTCCATCAAGCAATGAACCTGTCGAGGAGCGCATCATGGAGTGGAGGGTCTGGGGCATCGCCGGCGTGGTCGGCGCGGCGGCGCTGGCGATGATTGCCGGCGCGGTCGATTACTGCTGCGCTTCCGAAACTTCCTGATCCCCGCCATCAGGCGTGCACGGCGCCCGCAGCGCTCCGACCGGAGGGCGCCGGGTGCCGTTTCCATCTCAGCCCTCCCTTTTCACCAGAACCACATTCCATGCCACCTGCCCGCGCCAGCAACCCCCGTTCCCGCAGCCGCGCCTCCGACGAGCCCGCGGACAAGAACGCCCAGCTGGCGGCAGCCACCGCGACCGCCACGCCCCAGTTCATCACCACCAACCAGAGCGTGCGCGTGGCCGACAACCACAACGCGCTGAAGGCGGGCGCGCGGGCCGGTGCTGGTGGAGGACTTCGTCCTGCGCGAGAAGCTGGTCCACTTCGCCCACGAGCGCATCCCCGAGCGCGTGGTGCACGCGCGCGGCTCGGGCGCGCACGGCTGGTTCCAGGTCTACAAGTCGATGGCGACCTACACCCGCGCCGACTGCCTCCAGGACCCGGAGCAGAAGACGCCGGTGTTCGTGCGCTTTTCCACCTTCGCCGGCGAGCGCGGCTCGGCCGACACGGTGCGCGACCTGCGCGGCTTCGAGGTCAAGTTCTACACCCGCGAAGGCAACTACGACCTCGTGGGCAACAGCTTTCCGGTGTTCTTCATCCAGGACGCGATGAAGCTGCCGGACTTGGTCCATGCCTTCAAGCCCGAGCCGCACCACGGCATGCCGCAGGCGTCGAGCGCGCACGACACCTTCTGGGACTTCGCCTCGCTGATGCCCGAGACCACGCATGCGCTGCTGTGGCTCATGAGCGACCGCGCGATCCCGCGCAGCTACCGCATGATGGAAGGCTTCGGCGTGCATACCTTCCGCTTCGTCAACGCGGGCGGCGACACGAGCTTCGTGCGCCTGCACTGGAAGCCCAAGTTCGGCGTGCACGGCCTGGCCTGGGACGAGGCGCAGAAGCTCGCGGGCCGCGACCCCGACTTCCACCGCCGCGACCTGTGGGAGTCCATCGCGCGCGGCCACTTCCCCGAATGGGAGCTGGGCGCGCAGATCCTCGCGGAGAACAAGGCCGCCTCGCTCGGCTTCGACATCCTCGACGCGACCAAGCTGATCCCCGAGGAACTGGTGCCGGTCACGCCGGTCGGCCGGCTGGTGCTCGACCGCAATCCCGACAGCTTCTTCGCCGAAACCGAGCAGGCGGCCTTCCACCCGGGCCACGTCGTCCCGGGCATCGATCTCTGCGACGATCCGCTGCTGCACGGGCGGCTGTTCCTGTCCACCGTGGCGCAGCTCTGGCGCCTGGGCGGGCCCAATTTCCACGAGCTGCCGATCAACCGCGCCGTGACGCCGTTCCACAACTTCCAGCGCGACGGCATGCATCGCCAGACGGTGCACAAGGGACGCATCTCCTACGAGCCGCATTCGCTCGACAACGAGACCGAGTTCCGCGTCGACGGCGACGCCCAGGGCTTCCGCAGCCATCCGCAACCGGTGGAAGGCCCCAAGGTGCGCGAGCGCGGCCCGGCCTTCGACGACCACTTCTCCCAGGCCGCGCTGTTCTGGAACAGCCAGTCGCCCGCCGGGCGCGAGCACATCGCCGCGGCCTTCCGCTACGAGCTGTCGAAGGTCGAGTCGGCTGCGGTGCGCCAGCGGGTCATCGACAACCTGGCCCATGTGGACATGAAGCTCGCGCGCAAGGTCGCCGCCGGCGTCGGCATCGACACGCCCGATCCGCGTGCGGCGGCCGGGCGGGCCGGCTTCCGCCAGAGCGATGCCGTGGCGCCGCTCCAGGAGTCCGCGGCGCTGGGCATGTCGATCACCGTGAGCCACCTGCACACGCGCCGCGTCGCCGTGCTGGTGCACGACGGCGTGGACGCGCTGGGCCTGCGGCCGCTGCTGCAAAAGCTCGCCCAGATCGGGCTCGACGTGCGCGTCGTCGGCCCGCGCGTGGGCAGCGTCACCACCGCGGGCGGGCGGCGCTTCGAGGTGCCCTACAGCTTCGCCACGCTGCCGTCGGTGCAGGCCGACGCGGTGCTGGTGGCCGGCGGCGCCGAGAGCGCCGCGGCGCTGGCGGCCAGCGGCGAGGCGGTGCTCTATGTGCGTGAAGCCTACAAGCATGCCAAGCCGGTCGCCGTGATCGACGACGGCGCCGCGCTGCTCGGCGCGCTGGGCATCGCGGCCGGCGGCAGCGCCCAGGACGTGGCGCGCGCCCATCCGGGCGTGCTGGTCGGCTCGGTGCACGGCGACGTGCAGGCCGATGCCGTGGCCGCGTTCGCGCAGAGCTTCACCGACAGCCTGCGCGTGCACCGGTACTGGGACCGCACCGACCTCGATGCCATTGCCGCTTAGATAGCGGCGCCGGAACGGACGGGCAGGCGAGCGTGTAAGCTCGTCGTCCCCGATTTCGCGGTGCGCAGCGCGTGCCGCCTCGCCCCATGTCCCTCGATTCCGATCTCGCGCAGCGCAGCCTGCGCGCCGTCTGGCACCCCTGCACCCAGATGGCGCGGGCCGCGCAACTGCCGCCGCTGCCCATCGCGCGCGGCGAAGGCCCGTGGCTGTTCGACACCGCGGGCCGCCGCTATTTCGACGCCAACAGCTCCTGGTGGGTCAACCTGTTCGGCCACTCCGACGAAGGGCTGCGCGCGGCCATCGCGCGCCAGCTGCACACGCTGCCGCATGTGATGCTGGCCGGCTGCACCCACGAGCCCGCCGTGCGGCTGGCCGAGCGGCTGGCGGCGCGCACCGGCGGCGCGCTCGGCCATGCGAGCTTCGCGAGCGACGGCGCGAGCGCGGTGGAGATCGCGCTCAAGATGAGCTTCCACTACTGGAAGAACCGCGAGGCTGGCGGGACTGGGCCGCAGCGCGACGCCTTCGTCTGCCTCAAGAACAGCTACCACGGCGAGACCATCGGCGCGCTCGCGGTGACCGACGTGCAGATATTCCGCGACGCCTACGCGCCGCTGCTCACACAGTCGCACACGGTCGCCTCGCCCGACGCGCGCCTGGGCAACGAGGACGCGGCCATCGACGCGCTGCGCGACCTGCTGGAGCGCGAGCGCGGCCGCATCGCAGCCGTCATCGTCGAGCCACTGGTGCAGGGCGCCGCCGGCATGGTGATGCATGCGCCCAGCTACCTGAAACGCCTGCGGGCCCTGGCCACCGCCCATGGCGTGCACCTGATCGCCGACGAGATCGCGGTCGGCTTCGGCCGCACCGGCAGCTTCTATGCCTGGGAGCAGGCGGATGCTCCGTGGCCCGACTTCCTGCTGCTCTCCAAGGGCATCACCGGCGGCACGCTGCCGCTGTCGGTGGTGCTCACGACCGATGCGGTGTTCGACGCCTTCTGGTCCGACGATGTGGCCCGCGGCTTCCTGCATTCGCATTCCTATACCGGCAACGCGCTGGCCTGCGCCGCGGCCAACGCGGTGCTCGACCGCTTCGACGCCGGGCAGGTCGAGGCCAACCGGCAGCAGGCGCAGTTCCTCGCCGATGCGTTCGCGCCGCTGGCCGCACATCCGCGCGTGGAACACCTGCGCCAGCGCGGCATGATCCTGGCCTTCGACGTGCGCAGTGCCGGCGACCGCTTCTCCGAGCGCTTCCACCTCGCGGCGCGCCGGCACGAACTGCTGATCCGCCCGATCGGCGACACCGTCTACCTGATGCCCCCCTACCTGATCGACGAAGCCGCGGCCGTCTTCCTGGCCGGTGCCGTCGGCCGCACGCTCGGCGAAGTTGTGGACGAGGTCATCGCCGATGCTGCTTGACCACCTGCAGTCCAAGCTCGACGCGCTGGCCGCAGCCGGCCTCGCACGCAGCGTGCGCAGCGCGGCCACGCCCACGGCGGTGCGCCAGACGGTGCTGGGCGCGGACGGCACGGCGCGCGCGCTGCGCATGTTCTGTTCCAACGACTACCTCGGCTTCGCTGGCGACCCCCGGCTGGCCGAAGCGCTGGCCGAGGGCGCGCGCGCATGGGGTGCGGGTGCGGGCGCCTCGCACCTCATCAGCGGCCACAGCGTGGCCCATGCGCGTCTGCAGGACGACTTCGCCGACTGGTATGCGCCCTACATCCCCGGCGCGCGGGCCATCACCTTCTGCACCGGCTACCTGGCCAACATCGCGGTCCTCACCGCGCTGGGCGACGCGGATGCCCAGATCTTCTCGGACAAGCTCAACCATGCCTCGCTGATTGACGGCTGCCTGCTCGCGCGCGCTGCGGTGCAGCGCTATCCGCACGCGGATCTGGCCGCGCTGCGCAGGCAGCTCCAAGCCAGCCGTGCCCGCATCAAGCTCATCGTGACCGATGGCGTCTTCAGCATGGACGGCGACATCGCGCCGCTGGCCGCGCTGCTGGTGCTGGCCGAGGAGTTCGACACCTGGCTCGTCGTGGACGACGCGCACGGCTTCGGCGTGCTGGGCCGCGACGGACGCGGCACGCTGGAGCACTTCGGCGTGCGCAGCGAGCGCATCGTGCTCGTGGGCACGCTCGGCAAGGCCGCGGGCATCTCGGGCGCCTTCGTCGCCGCCCATCCGCGCATCGTGCAGTACCTGCTCCAGGCTGCGCGGCCCTACGTGTTCTCGACCGCCACGCCGCCGGCCATCGCGCATGCGCTGCGCACCAGCCTCGCGCTGATCGGTGGGCCCGACGGCCGGGCCGCGCGCGCGCGGCTGGCGCAGCTCGGCACGCGGCTCGGCGAGGGCCTGGCCGGCCTGCTGCGCCGCCGGCCCGCGCTGCCGTGGCGGCCGGTGCCGTCGACCACGCCGATCCACCCGCTCGTCATCGGCGGCAACGACGAGACCATGCGGCTCGCCGCCGCGCTCGAAGCGCGCGGCCTGCGCGTGCCAGGCATCCGGCCGCCCACGGTGCCCGCGGGCACGGCGCGGCTGCGCATCACGCTCTGCGCGGCGCACGGCGACGACGACGTCGATGCGCTGCTCGCCGCGCTGGACGAGGCGGCCGCGCCATGAAGGGCTTCTTCGTCACCGGCACCGACACCGAGATCGGCAAGACCTGCATCACCGCCGGGCTGGTCCACGCGCTGGCCTGCACCGGCCTGCGCGCGGCGCCGGTCAAGCCGGTGGCCGCCGCGCAGGAGCAGGGCGCCGACGGCGTCTGGCGCAACGAGGACGTGGCCCGGCTCCAGACGGCGCAGACGCTGGGCTTGACCGATGCCGAGGTCGGTCCGCTGCAGTTCCGCACACCCTGCGCGCCGCACATCGCCGCGGCGCTCGAAGGCCGGGCCATCGACCGCACCGCGCTGCTGGCCGCCATCCGCGCCACGGCGCTGCGCGGCGACCTGGCGCTGGTCGAGGGCGTAGGCGGCTTCCGCGTGCCGCTGGCGCCGGGGTGGGACACCGCCGACCTCGCGGCCGACCTGGCGCTGCCGGTGGTGCTGGTCGTCGGCCTGCGGCTGGGCTGCATCAACCACGCGCTGCTCACGGCCGAGGCCGTGCGCGCGCGGGGCCTGCGGCTGGCCGGCTGGGTGGCCAACACGGTGGATGCGGCGCAGCCGCACGTGGCCGCCAACCTGGCCGCGCTCGACGACACGCTGGGGGCGCCACGCTGGGGCCATGTGCCGCGCCTGGCGGACCCGGGGCATGCCGCGGTGGCGGCCCACCTGGACGCGGCCGCGGTACGCGCAGCCCTGGGCTGACGCCTCGCCGCAGCAGGCGCCGGCCCGCCTATCGGTCCAGCGGCAGCTGCAGCGTTTCCTTGACCTCTTCCATCACCACCACGCTGCGCGACTCGGCCGCGACCGGCAGTTTCTTCAGAATGTTGCCGAGCAGGTGGCGGTACTCGCCCATGCCGCGGAGCCGGCACTTGAGCAGGTAGTCGAAGTCGCCCGAGACCAGATGGCATTCCATCACCTCGGGCACCTGCGACAGCTCCTTCTTCACCTTGTCGAAGACGTCGCCGGACTTCGACGACAGCTTGATCTCGACGAAGACCAGCAGCGTCCGGCCCAGCGCCTCGGACGACAGGCGGGCGTGATAGCCCGCGATCACGCCTTCGCGCTCCATCCTGCGCACGCGCTCGGTGCAGGGGGACGCGGACAGGCCGACTTTCTCGGCCAGTTCGGTCATCGAGATGCGGCCCTGACGCTGCAGCACGTCGAGGATAGCCAGGTCCAGGCGGTCGGGTTCGAACATTCGCTGCCAATTGTGCCCGCCCATAGGGAGGGCGGTGATTTATCGAGTGATGGCCGTAGAAAACGGTGGAATCGACTGTATCTGTTTTTCTAGACTTGCGATATCCACTGAAACACCCGGAGTGTGCCATGAAGGTCATCGTTGCAGGCAGCGGCGTCGTCGGAACCGCGACCGCCTACTACCTCGCCAAGGCAGGCGCCGACGTCACGGTCAGCGACCGCCAGCCCGGCCCGGCCCTGGAAACCAGCTTCGCCAACGCCGGCCAGGTGTCACCGGGCTATTCGACGCCCTGGGCGGCGCCCGGCATTCCGCTCAAGGCACTGAAGTGAATGTTTCAGAAGCACGCGCCGCTGGCCGTGCGTGCGGACGGCAGCCTCTGGCAGCTGCAGTGGATCGCGCAGATGCTGCGCAACTGCACCCAGGAGCGCTATGCGGTCAACAAGGAACGCATGATGCGCATTGAGGTTGCCCCCGATTCCTGGAGTGCATAGCCCCAACCCGGAGAATGCCGGGACGGGAGCATGAATTGAACGAGAAGCAAACGAGAGCGAAGTACACGCTGGAGTTCAAGCAGGAGGCCGTGCGGCAGGT
>WNDY01000043.1 GCA_009914555.1 Xylophilus sp. | reverse complement strand
GTTGCACGAACACCCAGCGCGTGGCCCGGTCGATGGCCACGAAGAGATAACGCCGGTTGCTCTCGTCGTGCATCTGCGGCAGGTACTTCACGTCCACGTGCACATACCCCGGCGCGTAGCTCTTGCAGGCCTTGTGGGTCTGCGCAGGTTCACGAGGCTTGAGTGCGTTGAGATTGCCCGCTCCATGGCGGCGCAGACACCGGTCCAGGCCCGAGCGTGAGACATCGGGGCAGAGGAACTCCCGGGTGACCGCCAGCAGGTCATCGAGCGGCAGCAGCAAGGTGCGCCGCAGGTGAACCACGATGACCTCCTGAGCTGGGGTGAGCACCGTCTGCAAGCGATGGGCGGTGTGGGGGCGGTCGCCGAAGACCTCGCGCTTCTTCCACTTGTAGACCGTCTGCTCGGTGATGCCGTAGCGCTGGGCCAGCACGGGGGCGGTCTCGCTGCTCGCGGCGATCTCCGCACGCACGGCGGGCGTGGTGCGGGCGTTCCTGTGCAGGGCGATCAGCATGCTTGGACCTCCGGAGGTGATTGCAGTGACTCTATCAATCCTCGCATCACCGCTCGGGCCATGAAGAGTGGATAGCGATTCTCGCTTATGCAATCATCCGGGATGCGACACCTACGACTCCCGCTCTCTGTACGACGGCCTCGTCGCGCACGGACTCATCATTCCGTCGGGCGAGCCCGGCGTGTTCGGCCGCAATGCGGTGTTCGAAGACGTGCTCGAACGCTTCGCCGCGCTGGTCGGCCGCACGGCGGCGGCCGACGGTGCCGAGAAGTTCACCTTCCCACCCACGCTGGCACGGCCGGTCTTCGAGCGCAGCGGCTACATGAAATCGTTCCCGCAGCTCGCCATGGGCGTGGTCAGCTTCTGCGGCTGCTCCCCGACCGAGCACGCCCGGCTCAACGAGCGCATCGCCGCCGGCCAGGCCTATGACGACCTGCTCCAGCCCACGGGCGTAGTGCTGATGCCGGCCGCATGCTACCCGGTGTATCCGAGTCTCGGCGGCCGGCTGCCGGCCGGCGGCCGCCTTGTGGACATGACGCACTGGGTGTTCCGCCACGAGCCGTCGGACGAGCCGACGCGCATGCAGGCCTTCCGCGTGCGCGAGTTCGTGCGGGCCGGCGCGCCCGCGGACGTGGTCGCCTGGCGCGACACCTGGCTCCAGCGCGGCCTGGACCTGCTGCGGACCCTGGGCCTGCCGGCCGAGGCCGAGGTGGCCTCCGATCCGTTCTTCGGCGGCGCCGGCCGCATGCTGGCGGCCAACCAGCGCGAGCAGAAGCTCAAGTTCGAGGTCGTGGTACCGGTGATCTCGGCCGAGAGCCCGACTGCGCTGTGCTCCTTCAACTACCACCAGGACTACTTCTCGAAGAGCTTAGACATCCTCCAGGCCGATGGAGAACCGGCCCACACCGCCTGCCTGGGCTTCGGCCTGGAGCGCGTGGCGATGGCTCTGTTCCGCCACCACGGCTTCGACCCGGCGCAGTGGCCCGGGGCGGTGCGCGCCCGACTCTGGACATGAGTTCCGCCCTGCCTGCCGGCACCGAGACGATAGACCACCATCGCCATCAGCCGGATCGATGCGGCGAAACAGCGGCCCAGCGACTTCCACAACGCCGGCCGCTTCACGCTCGACGGCGCGGGCTTCGCCGACCTGCTGCGCACCGAGGCGCAGCCCGGCATGCCGCTCCATGCCGAATTCGTGCCCACCGACCGGCTGCGCCGGGACGCGGCCCCGATGCTCGCGGCATGGTTCCCGGACGACATGGCCGGGCTGCAGGGCAAGGGCCTGCCACGCTGCCACGGGCATGCCTTTGCCACGCTGCACCGGTCGATCGCCAACTTCGCATTGGCATGCTGCGCGCGCCGCAGCCCACGGCCGTGTGGCTGGAGACCGGCGGCGCCTGCCGGACGCCGGCCCACATCGTCCGCCTCGCCGGCGCCGGGCGCCCGGTGCGCGACGCTCTGCTGCTGGCCTGCGACGCCGGCCGGAACATGCCACGCGTGGGCGGCACCATGGTCTACGAGACGGATGCCTTCAATGCGCTGTGCGACGGGTTGGGCATCCTGCGGTGGCAGGACTTCATGTTCGCCAGCATGGACTGCCCCGCCGACGGCGCGGCCTCCGTCGCCAGCGCCGATGGCGAGGCCCGGCAGTTCCTGCGCCGCACACAGCTGTCGCCGAGCCTCGCGGTGCTCTGCGGCAGCAGCGAGGTCGCGCAGCAGGCCGCCAGGGTCGGCGCCGACCCGGCCTGCTGGCGCAACGCCCTGTTCGCCGACGTCGGCAGCAGCGCGGTGCGCGGCGATGCGCTACTCGGCGGCTTCGCCGGCAGCACCTGCGCCTACCGCTTCGGCCCGGCCGGGCACGACGTGGCGCACGCGGCGCTCCGGGATGCCGGCGGCGGTGTCGCGCCGCTGGCCGAGGACTCCCACTTCCCGCTCGGCCTCGGCTTCACGGTGCAGCCGACCATCGGCCTGGAAGCTTCGCCGAAGCCTTTCGACAGCGATGGATCGGTCGCGGCGGCGGTGCGCAGCCGCGGCTTCGCCCAGGCCGTGCGCATCGAGGTGCCGGGTTGGCAAGCCGACACCAATTGCGTCCACCTCGCGCCCGGCGTCGAGTGCCGCGTGCGCATCGCCGCGCCGCGGCCTGCGGCATGACTGCGGCATCGCCCCAGCCCGTCGTCTTCGACCGCGACGGCCGCCACCTGCGCGGCTGGTACCACCCGCCGGCCGCCGACGAGAGCGGCCAGGTGCGCGACTGCGTCGTCGTGCTGGTGCCGCCGATCGGCTACGACGCCGTCTGCACCCACCGCCACTACCGCGCGCTGGCCCACCTGCTGGCCGCGCTGGGCTTCCCGGTGCTGCGCTACGACCACCACGGCACGGGCGATTCGTCCGGCAGCGAGGAAGATCCGCAGCGCATCCAGGCCTGGACCCATGGCGTGACCCGCGCGGTCGAATTCGCCCGCCGCGCCAGCGGCGGCGTGCATGCGGCGCTGTTCGGCGTGCGGCTCGGTGGCACCCTCGCGCTCTGGGGCTCGGCTGCCAACCCCGGCTTGGCCGACAGCGTCGTGGCCTGGGCGCCCTTCCCGTCCGGCCGCCACTACCTGCGCGAGATGCGGGCCCTGGGCCTGCAGCGCAAGGTGACCGGCGGCCGGCAGGTGCCGGCGCACAATGCGGGCGCCGACCTCGGCGAAGAGGCCGCCGGCTACCTGCTCACCGGCTCGACTATCGCCGCGCTGGGCAAGCTCGACCTGATGGCGCTGGAGGCGCCGCCCGCGCCCGCCGTGATGCTGCTCGACCGCGACGACATCCCCGTCGTCGAACGCCTCGCGCGGCACCTGGGCAGGCTCGGCGGCGCGCTGGAGCGCAGCGGCCTGGCCGGCTATGCCGCGATGATGCGCGATCCGTACGAGGCGGCCGTGCCGCACGCCGCATTGCAGGCGGCGGGCGACTGGCTGGCCGCGCGCCATCCGCGCCGCCGCGCGCCGCTGCCGCCCGGCCCGCTGGCCTCCCGGCTGGTGCAGCCGAGCAACGGCGGCGGCATCGAGGAGCTGCCGGTGCGCTTCGGCCGCCGCGGCAACCTGTTCGGCCTGCTGTCGCGCTCGATCGAGCCGCAGGCCGACCGGGCCCGTACCGGCGTGGTCTTCGTGAGCGTGGGCGCCAACCTGCACACGGGCCCCAACCGCATGTACGTGACGCAGGCGCGCGCGCTGTCGGGCCTGGGCTTCGTCACGCTGCGCATGGACATCGGCGGCATCGGCGAGAGCCCGCCCTCGCCGGGCCATGCGGACAACGAGGTCTATGCGGCGCATTCCATCGACGACGTGCGCGACGCCGCGGCCTGGCTGCGCGGCGGGCAGGGCGTCGAGCGCGTGGTGTTGGTGGGCCTGTGCTCCGGCGCCTACCTGGCCTTCCATGCGGCGCTGGCCGGCGGCGAAGCCTCGGGCATCGCCAGCCTGGTGCTGATCAACCAGCAGACCTACCACTGGCGGCCGGGTGATTCGCTGGCGGTGCGCTCACGCAAGGGCATACGTTCGCTCGGCTTCTACCGTAGCCGCCTGCGGGAGCGCGAGACCTGGCTGCGCATCCTCAGCGGCCAGGTCAACCTGCGGCTCATCGCCGGTGGCGTGGCCCGCGTGGTCGGCCGCCGGCTGGCGCGCCATGCGGCGGACATGTTCCGCCGCGCGCCCGCCCAGCCGCCGGCGCCCGGCGGCGCGGTGGACGTGCGCGCGGCCTTCGCCGGCCTGCTCAGGCGCGGCGTGCATGTGATGCTGATCTTCAGCGCCGACGACGGCGGCCTGGACGAGGTCGACACCCACCTCGGCCCCGGCGCGCGCCGGCTGCCGCGGTCGCCGCACTTCACCATCCAGATCGTCGACGGCGCCGACCACACGTTCACGCCGCACTGGTCGCAGCGCCGCCTGTGTGACATGCTGGCGCAGCACGTGATGCGGCTGTACGGCTGAGCCGCTATATACCCCCCCGCTTATCATCGTGCAACCCTCTTATCCAACGTATTCTTGATTCATACTCTCCTTCATGGGAAATGCCCTCCGGCTGCCGGCAGCGCGCGGCAAAGCGCCGTACAGTCCATGCACCCCCGTTGACCCGGCATTCCTGCCACAGCCCACCGACGCCCATGACGACGACTGCTGCCACCCCTTCCGCCGCTGCCGACCCCCTGCTCCGCGCCCGCTACGGCCGGTCCGATGCCGCACCGCTCGCGGCCCTCAATCCGGTGCTGGATAACCTGCTGGGCCACCGCTCGGTGCGCGCCTTCCTGCCCGATGCGCTGCCGGCCCATGCGCTCGAAACCCTGGTCGCGGCCGCCCAGTCCGCACCCTCCTCGTCCAACCTGCAGACCTGGAGCGTGGTCGCGGTCGAATCGCCGGAGGCCCGCGCCCGCCTGGTCGAGCTGACCGGCAACCAGAAGCACATCGCGCAGGCGCCGCTGTTCCTCGCCTGGCTCGCCGACCTGTCGCGCATCCAGCGCATTGCCGAGCGTGCGGGCCGCGAGGTCGCGGGCACCGCGTACCTCGAAGCCTTCCTGCTCGGCGCGATCGACGCCGCGCTGGCCGCGCAGAACGTGGTCGCCGCCGCGCCCTCGCTGGGCCTGGGTACCGTGTTCGCCGGCGCGCTGCGCAACCGGCCCGAGGAGGTGATCGAGCTGCTGGGCACGCCGCGCGGCGCGTTCCCGGTCTTCGGCCTCGTCGTCGGCGTGCCCGACCCGGCGCGGCCGGCCGACGTGAAGCCGCGCCTGCCACAGTCGGCCGTGCTGCACCGCGAGCGCTACCGCGTGCCCGCGACGAATGCCGAGGAGGTCGGCGACTACGACGCGGTGCTGCGCGCCTTCCAGGCCGAACAGGGCCTGCCGCAGCAGGACTGGACGACGCTCGTGGTCAACCGCCTGCAGGACGCGAAGGCGCTGCACGGCCGGGACCGGCTGGCCGAGGCGCTGCGCCATGCGGGCTTCCCGCTGAAGTGACGCGGGAAGAAGCCGCGACGGCCGTACCGCTTCTCTGGCACGTCAGCGACGATCCCGGCATCACGCGCTTCGAGCCGCGGCTGCCGCCCGGCCCCGGGGCCGCGGTGGCGCATCCGGTCGTCTGGGCAGTCGATGACGAGCACCTCGTCAACTACCTGTTCCCGCGCGACTGCCCGCGCATCGCCGTCCGGCGCAGCGCAGGCACGAGCGGCGAGGACACGCGGCGCTTCCTCTTCCCCGGCGAGGCCGGGGCCGTGCTCTTCATCGAGGCGCCGTGGTTCCAGCGCGCCGCCGCCGCGCCGCTGTGGCTCTACCGGATGCCTGCCGGGCCGTTCGCCTGCGCCGACGCCATCGCGGGCTACTTCGTGTCGCCGCGCACAGTCGTGCCGGACGGCGTGCGCCGCATCGACGCACCGCTGGCGGAACTGCTGGCGCGCGGCGCCGAACTGCGCGTCGTGCCCCGGCTGCGACCGGTGGCGGAGGCGGTCGCCGCATCCTCGCTGGACTTCTCCATCATCCGGCTGCGCAATGCGCTGGCCTGAGAGCGCGCGAACGGCCCGCCCCGTCATTCGGCCTCGATCTTCGACGCCTTGACCACCGCCGCCCAGCGCGCGAGGTCGGCCTTGACCTGCTCGCCGAGCTGCTGCGGCCCCTTGAAGTCGGCCGCCGCGCCTTGGCTTTCGGCCTTCTCGCGGAAGGCCGGCGTGGCGACCACCTTGGCGATGTCGGCGGCCAGTTTGTCGACCACCGGCTTCGGCGTGCCGGCCGGCGCGAACACGGCGAACCACGAGGTCGCATCCAGCTGCGGATAGCCGGCCTCGGCCGTGGTGGGAACGTCGGGCAGGCTCGGCAGGCGGGTCTTGCCGGTGACCGCCAGCACGCGCAGCTTGCCGGACTGGATGTGCGGCACGAAGGGCGGCGCGGTGCCGAAGGTCAGGTCCACTGGCCGCCGAGCAGGTCCTGCAAGGCGGGGCCGGTGCCCTTGTAGGGGATGTGGGCCATCTTCACGCCGGCCTGCTGCTCCAGCAGGGCGCCGGTGACGTGCTGGAGCGAGCCGTTGCCCGACGAGGCGTAGTTGAGCTTGCCCGGGTTGGCCTTGGCATAGGCGACGAGTTCGGCCAGGGTCCTGGCCGGCACGCCGTTGCGCACCACGATGATCTGCGGCGCCGAGATCACGTTGGCCACCGGAATCAGGTCCTTCTGCTCCCACGGCAGCGCCTTGCTGACGAACGGCGTAATCACGTGGTAGCCCGAGTACTGCATCAGCAGCGTGTAGCCGTCGGGCTCGGCGCGCTTGACGGCCACCGCGACGATGGCCCCGTTGCCGCCGCCGCGGTTGTCGGCCACGACCGGCTGGCCGATCACGCCGGCCAGCGGCTGGGCCAGCATGCGCACCGAAATGTCGGTGGTGCCGCCGGCGGCCGTGGGCACGATCAGCGTGATCGGCCGGTTCGGAAAGGCCGGCGGCTGGGCCTGTGCCAGCGGCAGGCCGCAGGCCAGCGCGGCGCAGGCGAGAAACGTCTTGCAGGTGAGGTTCATGCGGTGTCTCCTGATTGTCGGAACGGAAAAAGGTCAGCCGCGGGCCAGCGCCCGTTCGCGGATGGCGTCGAAGCCGGCCGGCGCCGGATGCAGGTCCAGCCGCCGGCCGGCCTTGGCGATCTGGCTGGGCACCTCGTGGCCCACCAGCGCGGGCAGGCGCCGGGCCGCGGCGATCAGGGCGCAGAGGTCCACGCCGGTGTCGTAGCCCATGAGTTCGAGCGCATGGACGATTTCCTCGGTGCAGACGTTGCCGCTCGCGCCCGGCGCGTACGGGCAGCCGCCCAGGCCGCCGAGGGAGGCGTCGAAACGGCTCGCGCCGGCCGCGATGGCGGCCAGCACGTTGGCCAGCCCCATGCCGCGCGTGTTGTGGAAGTGCAATGTTCCGGCTGGAGTATCCTCCTCCAGCGCTTGATATGCCTCCACCACAGCAGATACCTGGCTGGGGTATGCCATGCCCGTCGTGTCGCACAGCGTGATGCCCTGCACGCCCAGGTCGATGAAGCGGCGGGCCCAGTCGAGCACGGCGGCCAGCGGCACATCGCCTTCCATCGGGCAGCCGAACACGCAGGACCGCGACACGTTGACCGGCACGCCCTGCTGCCGCGCCAGCGCGACGACCTGCGCCAGCCCGGTGAAGGACTGCGCGCGTGTCATGCGCAGGTTGGCCAGGTTGTGGGTCTCGCTGACCGACATGACCAGATTGAACTCGTCGGCGCGGGCGTCGATGGCCCGCTCGGCACCGCGCACATTGGGCACCAGTGCGCTGTAGACGGTGCCGGGGCGGCGGTCGATCTCGCGCAGCACGATCTCGGCATCGCGCAGCGCCGGGATGGCTGTCGGCGAGGTGAAGGAGGTGACCTCGATCTTCGGCAGCCCGGCCGCACTCAGCGCGTTGACCAGCGCGATCTTGTCTTCGGTCGGCACGAACGTGGCCTCGTTCTGCAGGCCATCGCGGGCGCCGACCTCGAAGATCTGCAGGCGGCGGCGCGCGCCGTTCCACACGTCGCTGGCGCGGGCGGCCGCGTTCATGCAATCACTCCCTTTCCACGCAGCAATGCGATCTGCTGTGCCGTCAAACCAGCCTCGGCCAACACGGCGTCGGTGTCGTCGCCCAGACGCGGCGCGGACGAGCGCACCGTACCCGGCGTGGCCGACAGCTTGGGGCAGATGCCCGGCACCTCGACCGTGTAGCCGTCGCGCGTTTCCTGCTGCAGCAGCATGCCGCGGGCGCGGTAGTGCGGGTCCTCGTGGATGTCGCGGGCGGTGTAGATGCGGCCCGCGGGCACGCGCGCCGCGCCCAGCACGTCGAGCACTTCGGCCACGCCGCGCGCCGCGGTCCAGGCGCCGATGGCCGCGTCGATCTCCTCCACGCGCGCCACGCGCCCGGCGTTGCCGGCCAGGGCCGGATCGGCGCCCAGGTCGCTGCGGCCGATGGCGTCCATGAGCCGCCGAAAGATGCTGTCGCCGTTGCCCGCGACCAGCACCCAGCCATCGGCGCAGCGGTAGGCGTTGGACGGCGCGATGCCCGGCAGCGCGCTGCCCGCGGGCTCGCGCACCGCGCCGAAGGCGCTGTACTCGGGGACCAGGCTCTCCATCACGTTGAACACGGCCTCGTGCAGCGCCACGTCGATCACCTGGCCCTGGCCGCCATTCGCCGTGCGGTGGTGCAGCGCAGCGAGCACGCCGATCACGCCGTGCAGCGCCGCCAGCGTGTCGCCGATCGACACGCCCACGCGCACCGGCACACGGCCCGGCTCGGCCGTCAGGTGGCGCAGGCCGCCCATGGCCTCGCCGATCACGCCGAAGCCCGGCAGGTCGCGGTAGGGGCCGGTCTGGCCGTAGCCCGAGATGCGCAGCACGATCAGGCCCGGGTTGGCCCGGTGCAGTTCCTCGGGCGCGAGGCCCCAGGCTTCGAGCGTGCCGGGGCGGAAGTTCTCGATCAGCACGTCGGCATCGGCGATGAGCCTGCGCGCAATGTCCTGCGCCTCGCTCTGGCGCAGGTCGAGCGCCACCGAACGCTTGTTGCGCGACTGCACCTGCCACCAGACCGAGGTGCCGTCCTTGATGAGCCGCCAGGCGCGCAGCGGATCGCCGGCGCCCGGCGGCTCGATCTTGACGACCTCGGCGCCGAACTCGCCGAGCGTCTTGCCGGCGAAGGGCCCTGCGATCAGCTGGCCCATCTCGACCACACGCACGCCGGCAAGGGCCGACGGAGAAGAAGAAGAAGGTGAAGCAACGGTCATGGCCCGCATTCTTGCCAAGCCGCCAGGTCCCGTAAAACGCCGGTGCACGAGGCTGCCATGCCGGATCGCGACGGCAGGCGGCTACCATCGCGCCCAACCATGAAGCTTGACCCGATCTCCCTGCGCGTCTTCGTCGCCGTCATGGAAGAGGCCACCATCGCCGCAGCCGCCGCGCGCGAGCACATCGCGCCCTCGGCCGCGAGCCGCCGCCTGTCGGAGCTGGAGGACGCGCTCGGCACGCCGCTGTTCGCGCGCAGCAACAAGGGCGTGGCGCCCACCGCAGCCGCCCAGGCGCTGCTGCACCGCGCGCGCGGCGTGCTCCACGAGCTCGACGACATCGCCCTGCAGATGCGCGACTGGGGCAGCGGCACCCGCGGGCAAGTGCGTATCACGGCCAACATCTCGGCCATCACGCAGTTCCTGCCGGCGCAGCTGCAGTCCTTCCTCGCGGCGCACCCGCGCGTGGACGTGCGACTGCAGGAGCAGGTCAGCACCGCGATCGCCCGCTCGGTGGCGGAGAACGCAGCCGACGTCGGCATCCTCAACGACGGCCGCTACGGCGAGCGCCTGCGGCTGCTGCCCTGGCGCGAGGACGAACTCGTGCTGCTCGTGCCCGCGGGCCATGCGCTCGCGCGGCAGCGCTCGGTGCGCTTCGCCGATGCGCTGGCGCACGACGTGGTCGGCGTGCATCCGGGCAGCGCGATCAACAAGCTGCTGGTGCGGGCGGCGGCCGAGGCCGGGCTGCCGCTGTCGCTGCGCATGCAGGTCACGAGCTACGACGCGCTGTGCCTCATGGTGGCCGCGGGCCTCGGCGTGGGCGTGCTGCCGCGTGGCAGCGCCGCCCTCTACCGCGGCCCGCTCGCGCTGCGCACCGTGGCGCTGGCCGAGCCCTGGGCGCGGCGGCGCCTGGTGCTCTGCGTGCGCGAAGACCAGGCCCTCTCGCCCGCAGCCCAGCGGCTGGTGGACCACCTGCGCAGCCCCGCATGACATGACCGCCGTCGACATCTTCTGCCGCGTGATCGACAACTACGGCGACATCGGCGTCTGCTGGCGGCTCGCGGCCGACCTGGCCGCGCGCGGCCGTGCGGTGCGGCTGTGGACCGACGACGCATTCGCGCTGGCCTGGATGGCGCCGCGCGGCGCGCCGGGTGTCGCGGTGCTGCCGTGGCCGGCCGACGACGCACCGCCGCCGGCCGGCGGGCCGGGCGAACTCGTCATCGAAGCCTTCGGCTGCGAGCTGCCGGCCGGCTTCGCGGCCGGTATCACGGATACGAGCCGCTGGATCAATCTCGAATACCTGTCGGCTGAGCCGTATGTGGAGCGCTGCCACGGCCTGCCCTCGCCGGTGTTCAGCGGCCCGGCGGCCGGCTGCACCAAGCACTTTTTCTACCCCGGCTTCACGCCGCGCACCGGCGGCCTGCTGCGCGAGCCCGGCCTCGTTGCGCGGCAGGCCGCCTTCGACGCTGCGGCCTGGCGCGCCGCGCGCGGCCTGCCGGCACCGGGCGGCGATGCGCTGGTCGCCTCGCTGTTCTGCTACGAGCCGGCCGCGCTCGCCCCGCTGCTGGCACAGTGGGACGCCGGCGCGCAGCCGGTTCACCTGCTGGTCGCACCCGGCCGCGCCGCGGCCGCCGTCGCGGCGCTGCCTGCGCCGGAGGGCCGGCTGACGCTCCATGCCCGGCCCGCCGTGCCGCAGCCGGCCTTCGACGAGATGCTCTGGGCCTGCGACCTCAACTTCGTGCGCGGCGAGGATTCGCTGGTGCGCGCGCTCTGGGCCGGCCGGCCTTTCGTCTGGCACATCTACCCGCAGGACGACGCTGCCCACCACGCCAAGCTCGATGCCTTCCTCGGCTGGCTGCAGGCGCCGCCTGCGCTGCGCGCGCTGCACCATGCCTGGAACGGCGTGGTGCCTGCGGCCGGCGTCGCCGCCCCCGGCCGCTCGGACCTGGCCGGCTGGCGCGGGACGGCCGGCGCCGCGCGCGCGCGCGCCCTGGCGCAGGACGACCTGGCCACGCAGCTGCTCTCATTTCGGCCCGCGGCGAAAACGCAGTAAAATCAGGGGCTTTGCGCAGCGCGGGTGCCTGAAGACGCCGCTCTGCCTTCCAGGCCACCGGCCCCGCGGGTCACCACCGAAGGTGCCCGCGCTTGCCGATCCCGGTGCCGCCTCTCCTTCCAGGCAAGCTTCTCCAGGCTCTCATCCGTTATGAAAATCGCTCAAGAACTCCGTGCAGGCAACGTGATCATCCAGGGCAAGGACCCGATGGTCGTGCTCAAGACCGAATATGCCCGCGGCGGCCGCGGCGCCGCCACCGTGCGTCTCAAGCTCAAGAGCCTGCTGTCGAACTTCAATTCCGAAGTCGTGCTCAAGGCCGACGACAAGGTCGAGAACATCGTGCTCGACAAGAAGGAATGCACCTACTCGTACTTCGCCGACCCGCTGTACGTCTGGATGGACAGCGACTACAACCAGTACGAGATCGAATCCGAGAACATGGGCGACGCCCTGAACTACCTCAAAGACGGCCTGGCCGCCGAAGTGGTGTTCTACGAAGGCAAGGCCATCTCGGTCGAACTGCCCACCAGCGTGGTGCGCGAGATCACCTGGACCGAGCCGGCCGTCAAGGGCGACACCTCGGGCAAGGTGCTCAAGCCCGCCAAGATCGCGACCGACTTCGAAGTGGCCGTGCCGCTGTTCGTGGCCCAGGGCGACAAGATCGAGATCGACACCCGCACCGGCGAATACCGCAAGCGCGTCTGATACCGGCCGCTGCCGCATCCTGCACGAGGGCTCCGCAAGGAGCCCTTTTTTATTGCGCACCGGCCAGCGGCCGCCCCGTACTGCGCAATCACCAAGGGCCGGGCCAGGATGCTCCTCAAAGGCTCAGGGGCCGCCCGCACCCTCTCGACGAGCCGGAAATACATGTGCATGCAAATATATTGACGCCCGCATTCCATCTTTGTTAATATGCATGCGCATGCAATTAAATGGATGCCCGCATTTGGGTCCCGCACCAACTCGGCCACCTATGAAAGGAACACCATGAATTGGCTCTATCTGGGCATTGCCGTGATCTTCGAAATCGCGGTCGCCATCTCCGCAGGAAATGCGAAGGGCTTCACCCGCCTCGGGTGGACGGCCGCCACGCTGGTCAGCGGGGCGATCGCCACCTTCTTCCTCAGCGTCGCATTGCTGGCCTTCGACGTCGGCGTCGGCTATGCGATCTGGACATCCTGTGCAGGCGTCGGAGTGGCAGTACTGGGTGCCCTGTTTGTCGGCCAGCGGCTGAACTGGAAGAAGTCTGTCGGAATCGCCCTGGTGATCGGCGGCGTCGTCGGCCTTCGGCTCAGCGGCGCGGCGTGAAACGCACACGAGCCGCGCCTTGTCCAATCCTTTCCGATGCTGAAAAGGAAAAAGAAATGACGACAACAGGTGAAATGAACAAGCGCCACGGCGGTGCGTGGATCATGCTGCTGCTGGCCGGTGCGTTCGAGATCGGCTATGCGCTCAGCGTGGCGGGCAGCAAGGCGTTCACGGTGTTGAACTGGTCCATCGCCGCCACGGTGTTCTTCCTGCTGACGCTGTATGCCCTCAGCGTGGCGCTGCAAACCATTGATGTGGGTATCGGCTACGCCGTATGGGCAGGAATCGGGTCGGTAGGCGCCGCGGCCTTCGGCAGCGTGCTGCTGGATCAGCCGCTCACGCTGGCCCAAGCATTCTGGCTGGCCGTGATCATCGGCGGCGTCGTCTGGTTGAAGCTCGCCGACAGCGCCAGATGGCAAATCCACAAGAACAGCGGCTCTCTATGATCGCAGATGGTTTTGCCAAGCGTCGGACGGCGCATAGGAAAGGGGCCAATGAGACAATGGAGGCTCATTCTTCAAAAGTAGCGCATGCCGGCAATGTCAAAGAGAAGCGATGCATGGCTCAAAGTGGTCAAGGTCGCCTCCAATGTCGAGGCCGACCTCGGCAAGGTGCTGCAAGCACGCCATCGGCTGGGACTGTCGGAATACCGTGCGCTGGAGATCCTGGCGCGTTCGCAAAATTCCGAACTGCGCATGCAGGAGTTGGCCGCGCATCTGCTCTTGAATCAAAGTTCGGTCTCGCGGATGGTGGAACGCCTGGAGCGCGCCGGCCTGACCGTCCGCGACCTTTGCCCTGACGACAAGCGAGGGGTATATACGGTGCTGACCGAAGACGGACGCGTGCGGCTCGAAAGTGCGCAGCCCGACTACGAGAAGGCGCTCGAAGCGGCCCTGAAGGAGCATGGCGGCGAGAAGCTGCTGGCGACCCAGGGCGTGAATGCACGACAGGCCATGCGCTGATACTTTCGCAGGACAGACCGAGATCGTTCAGGGACGCGCCGCTGGCGGTACGCCGGCCTCAGTTGCCTTCGCGCTGCTCCAGCGCACTGCCGTTGCGCAGCACCCGCCCGTCGGCGCCGAAGACCACGGTGAACAGCATCTGCGTGTTCGGCGGATCGACCCAGCGCCAGTCCCACTCGGTCTCCTGCTTCAGCGCATAGGTCCGCATGCGGCGCGGCTTGCCGAGCAGGTGGCGCACGTCCTCCTGTGCCATGCCGGGTACCACCTTGGCAAAGTTGTGCGGCGCCAACACCTGGCGCAGCGCACTCATCTTCCCATCGGGGCCGATGGTGATCATGTAGTTCTGGTGGCCTTCGGGCTGGCGCGGGTATTCCAGCGTATGGCTGCCGCCGGCCTCGGGCCAGACGCGCTCGGGCTCGCCGAAGCGCGCGCGCACGTCGGCTTCGGTCGAGACGCCCTCTTCCAGCTCGCCGATGCGCTGCGGATCGCAGCCGGCCAGCAGGGCCGCCGCAGCCAGAGCCAGGGCCGTCCATGAGCGGGCGGCGGCGCGCCCGTTAAAATCCCGCGATTCCATGATGAGGCCCCAAGTCTAGCCATGTCGTTCTTCCGCCGCCCCGACTACCAATCCGACACCACGCAGTTCATCAACAAGCTCAAGGCCGACAATCCCGCGATCGAGGCGGGCCAGCAGGCCGGCCGCGCGCTGCTGTGGGACAAGGAAGTGGACCGCGCCGCCTGGGACGCCTACCGCCGCGCCCGCGTGGCGCAGAAGCCCTACGTCTACCAGACCGGCCCCGGAGGCGCGGCCGGCCAGGACTGAGGCCGGCCGCGCACTGCGCCCATGGCGCCGACGACGACCGCCCCGCTGCGCGGCGCCGACAACGAGGGCGGCAGCGCAGCCGCCGCCATGCCCGGGGCGGTCGACCAGGTGGCGCTGGCCCGCCTCTACGGCGAGCCGCTGTTCGCGCTGCCCAACGACCTCTACATACCGCCCGATGCGCTGGAGGTCTTCCTCGAAGCCTTCGAAGGCCCGCTGGACCTGCTGCTCTACCTCATCCGCAAGCAGAACTTCAACATCCTCGACATTCCGATGGCCGCCGTCACGCGGCAGTACCTCAGCTACGTCGATGAGATCCGCAGCCGCAACCTCGAACTCGCCGCCGAATACCTGCTCATGGCGGCGATGCTCATCGAGCTCAAGTCGCGCATGCTGCTGCCGCCCAGGAAGGCGGCCGACGGCGAGGAGGCCGAGGACCCGCGCGCCGAACTGGTGCGCCGCCTGCTCGAATACGAGCAGATCAAGCTCGCCGCCCAGCAGCTGGGCACGCTGCCGCAGTACGGCCGCGACTTCCTGCGCGCGCAGGTCGCCATCGAGCAGAGCCTGGCGCCGCGCTTCCCCGACGTGCACGTGGCCGACCTGCAGGAGGCCTGGCGCGACATCCTCAAGCGTGCCAAGCTGGTGCAGCACCACCGCATCACGCGCGAGGAACTCAGCGTGCGTGAGTACATGAGCATCGTGCTCAAGACGCTCCAGGGCCGCCGCTTCGTGGAATTCGAGGAGCTGTTCGAGCCCGAGAAGGGCTCGACCGTGCTGGTCGTGACCTTCATCGCGCTGCTGGAGCTGGCCAAGGAGACGCTCATCGAGATCACCCAGGCCGAAGCCTTCGCGCCGATCTACGTGCGCCTGGCGTTCACGCCTGCTTGAGTCCGCTGCCGTGCAGCGGCCGGCCGCGCACCATTGCCTCACCGACCGACAGAGACACACAAGAAAGAACCATGCATCGCACCCTCCTCAAAGGCAAGATCCACCGCGCCGTCGTCACCCACTGCGAGCTGCACTACGAAGGCTCCTGCGCCATCGACGAGGACCTGCTCGACGCGGCCGACATCATCGAGAACGAGCAGGTCCACATCTGGAACGTGGACAACGGCGAGCGCCTCGTCACCTACGCCATCCGCGGCGCGCGCGGCAGCGGCATGGTCTCGCTCAACGGCTCGGCTGCCCGCCGCGCCGCCGTGGGCGACCGGGTCATCATCGCAGCCTTCGCGCAGGTCGACGACGCCGAGGCCCGCGGCTTCGCGCCGAAGCTGGTGTTCGTCGACGAGCGCAACCGCAAGAACGGCCAGCGCGACCATATGCCCGTCCAGCAGGCCTGACGCCATGGCCGCCACCCCTTCCGCTGCGGGCGCCGCCTCGCCCTACGGCACGCTGCCGCCCGCGGCCGTGCCGGCCTCGCGCAAGCCGGTGAGCCTGCCGCGGCTGGCCGAGATGCGTGCGCGCGGCGAGAAGATCGCCATGCTGACCGCCTACGGCGCCACCTTCGCCGCACTGGCCGACGGCGCCGGCGTGGACTGCATCCTCGTCGGCGACTCGCTCGGCATGGTCTGCCAGGGCCTGCACACGACCGTGGGCGTCACGCTCGACGCGATGCGCTACCACACCGAGATCGTCGCGCGCGGCGTGCGCCGCGTGCAGGGCACGGCCTGGATCATCGGCGACCTGCCCTTCGGCAGCTACCACGAGTCGCGCGAACAGGCGCTGCGCAGCGCCGTGGTGCTGATGGAGGCCGGCGCCCACATGGTCAAGCTCGAAGGCGGCGGCTGGACGACCGAAACGGTGCGCTTCCTCGTGGAGCGCGGCATCCCGGTCTGCGGCCACCTGGGCCTCACGCCGCAGACGGTGCATGCGCTCGGCGGCTACCGCGTGCAGGGCCGCGGCGAACAGGCCGCCGCGCAGCTGAAGGAACAGGCCCGCGCGCTGGCCGGTGCGGGCGCCGCGCTGCTGGTGCTGGAGATGGTGCCGGCCGCGCTCGCCGCCGAGATCACGGCCGACCTGCCGCACTGCGCCACCCTCGGCATCGGCGCCGGCCGCGGCACCGCCGGGCAGGTGCTGGTGCTGCACGACATGCTCGGCATGAACCTCGGCCGCATGCCGCGCTTCGTCCACGACTTTCTCGACGGACAGGGCAGCATCGCCGCCGCCATGGCCGCCTACGTGCAGGCCGTCAAGGCCGGCAGCTTCCCCGACGACGCCATCCACGCCTGGTGACATTCATGCACATCGCCCGCACGCTCGACGATCTGCGCGCCACGCTCGACGCGCAGCCCGCCCGGCCGGTGCTCGTGCCCACGATGGGCAACCTGCACGGCGGCCACATCGCCCTGGTGCGCCAGGCCGTCGCGCTCGGCGGCCCGGTGGCCGCGAGCATCTTCGTCAACCGGCTGCAGTTTCTGCCGCACGAGGACTTCGACACCTATCCGCGCACCTTCGAGGCCGACTGCGCGAAGCTCGCCGACGCCGGCTGCGACGTGGTGTTCGCCCCGGCCGAGGCCGAGCTGTATCCCGAGCCCCAGACCTTCCGCGTGCAGCCCGACCCGGCGCTGGCCGACATCCTGGAAGGCCAGTTCCGCCCCGGCTTCTTCGGCGGCGTCTGCACCGTGGTGCTCAAGCTCTTCAACGCGGTGCAGCCGCGCGCGGCCGTGTTCGGCCAGAAGGACTACCAGCAGCTCGCCGTGATCCGCCGCATGGTGCGCCAGTTCGCGCTGCCCATCGAGATCGTGGCCGGCGCGACGCAGCGGGCCGACGACGGCCTGGCCCTGTCCTCGCGCAACGGCTACCTCAGCGATGCCGAACGGCAGGAGGCAGTGCAGCTGCCGCTCGCACTGCGACGCCTGAGCGGCGCGGTGCGCGCCGGCGGCACGGCCGGCCTGGCCGCGCTGGAGCGCGATGCCGAGGCGGCGCTGGCCGCGCGCGGCTGGCAGCCCGACTACCTGACCGTGCGCCGCCGCGGCGACCTGCTGCCGCCCGCGCCCGGCGACACTGCACCGCTGGTCGTGCTGGGCGCGGCGCGGCTCGGCGGCACGCGGCTGATCGACAACCTGGAAATCTAGCCTGCGCTACGCTCCGCACTTCCGTTTCCTCTCCCCTCTCTTCATGCAAGGACCGCCATGCCCCACCTGATCGTCGAATACACGCCCAACCTGGCCGGCTTCGCCGCCGACGACATCCTCGCGGCCCTCAACGACACGCTGATCGCCAGCGGCGAGATCGCCAACGAGACCGACCTCAAGGCCCGCGCCGTTCCCGTCGAGACCTTCCGCATCGGCAACCAGCCGGCCCAGCGCGCCTTCGTCCACGCGCAGCTGCGCCTGCTGGCCGGCCGCACGCCCGAGGCCAAGCGCGCGCTGTCCGACCGCATCGCTGCGGTGCTGCGCGAGCGCGTGCCGCGTCCGACCGGCGTGCTGGTGCAGCTCAGCGCCGAGATCGTGGACATGGACCGCGACGCGTACTCGAAAGAGAAGCTCCCCGCCGCCTGACCGATACCCCCGGCACGACAAGCCCGCAGCGCGCGCCCGCCGCGCGCCATGGCCACATACTCCCTGGTGCCATGCAGAACTTCGACATCGACCTGCTGCGCGCCTTCGTCGCCGTGGCCGACCACGGCACCTTCGGCGCCGCGGCGCGCCACCTGGGCCGCACCCAGTCGGCCGTCACCCAGCAGATGCAGCGGCTCGAAGCCCAGGTCGGGCAGCCGCTGTTCGAGCGCAGCGGCCGCGGCAAGCAGCTCACGGCCGCCGGCCGCCGCCTGCTGGGCTATGCGCGCGAGATCCTCGGCCTCAACGACGAGGCGGTGCGCGCCCTGGCCGACGAGGGCCTGAGCGGCTCGCTGCGCATCGGCTCGCCGCACGACATCGCCGACACGCTGCTGCCGCCGCTGCTGGGCCATATCGCGCGCGCCGCGCCGCGCCTGCGGCTGGACATCGAGGTCGGCCGCAGCCCCTTTCTGATGGAGGCCCTGCACCGCGGCGAACTGGACATGACCATCTCCACCCGCGAGGACCCGTCGCTCCAGGGCTTCGCGCTGCGCACCTCGCCCACGCTGTGGGTGGCGTCGTCGCAGTTCGTCTACGACCAGCGGCTGCCGCTGCCGCTGGTGCTGATCGACGAGCCCAGCATCTTCCGCCGGCTCGCGCTCGAAGCGCTCGAAGCCCACCGCATCCCGTGGCGGCAGGCCTACAGCTCGTCCAACCTGATCGGCGTGAAGGCCGCCGTGCGCGCCGGCCTCGGCGTGACCGCGCGCAGCATGGAGATGCTCGACGGCCAGCTGCGCGCGCTCGGCGCCCACGAGGGCCTGCCCGCGCTGCCCGATGTGACCTATTCGCTGTGGATCCGGCCCGGCGCGGCCAATCCAATGGCCCGGCAGGCCTTCGACCTGCTGTGCGCCCAGCAGCAGGGCTTCTCGCGCCAGTCGGCCGCGGCGCAACGGGGCTGAGCGATCACGGTTGCAGCAAATTCCATCACGGTCCTTGATGTCAGCTCCGGCTGCCGCCCGGTACTCTGTGAAAGTTTTTCTTTTGGCGAAAGGGACTTGAAGGCGATTCCCTCCTTCCTGCGTCAGTCCAAAGCCAGGGGACTCATTAGCAAATAAGTTATTCCCACTTGGCCCACCCGGCGGGCACGCCTACATTGCGCAGCGATCCGACGCGACCCTCGACGACCATGAACACGACCTTCCTCCCCCGCCTCTTCGCGGCCGCCGGTGCCGCCGTGCTTTTCGCCGCCGCCACCGCCGCCCATGCCGACGCCACGCTCGACCGCATCAAGGAGCGCAAGAGCGTCGCCATCGGCGTCGTCATCAACGGCGGGCCGTTCGGCTCGATCGACCCGGCCACGCAGCGCTTCGTCGGCTGGAACCCGGAACTGGCCCGCGACATCGCGCGGCAGCTCGGCGTGGATGCCGAACTGGTGCAGGTGCAGCCGTCCAACCGGGTGCAGTTCCTGCAGTCGGGCAAGGTGGACCTGCTGGTCGCCTCGATGGAGGTGACGCCCGAGCGCGCCGACATCCTGGCCTATGCGCCCACGCCGTTCTACCGCGTCGGCGGCACGGCCGTGGTGCGCAAGGACAGCGGCATCCGGCGCTGGGAAGACCTGCGCGGCAAGACGGTCTGCCTCTCGCAGGGCAGCAACTACGCCAAGCCGCTCCAGGCCGAGTACGGCGCGCAGGTCAAGGGCTTCAAGAGTTCCTCGGAGTCGCTGCTGGCCCTGCGCGGCAGCAACTGCGTGGCCGCCGTGCATGACGCGACGCTGGTGTACCCGCTGCTGCGCACCAATCCCGAATGGAAGGACTACGCGGCGCCGCTGCCCGAGCTGATTCCGTCGCCGTCGGTGGTCTGGGCGCGCAAGGGCGAGAACGACACCGTCGCCGCCATCGACAGGATCGTGCAGAACTGGCACCGCACCGGCTGGCTGATCGCGCTGGAGAAGCGTCTCGGCATCGAGCCGGCGCAACCGCTGCTGCCCGAACTCCAGGCCAAGTACAAGAACGCCAAGTGAGCCTCGAAGGCGCGCTGCAAGGCTTCGTCGCCGCCGCCAGGTCGGTCGGGCTGAACTACGCCTTCGTGCTCGATCCCATGGAGCGCGCGGCCTTCGTGCGCGGCCTGGGCGTGACGCTGCAGCTCTGCATCGCGGTGATTCCAGGCAGCCTGGCCGCCGGCGTGGCGATCGCCGCGCTGCTGACCTCGCGCCGGCGCTGGCTGGCGTGGCCCGCGCGTGCGTTCGTCGAGGTCACGCGCAGCACGCCGACGCTGGTGCAGCTCTACTGCGCCTTCCTCGTGCTCAACATGCTGATCACGCAGGCGGCGCAGCCGCACGGCGCGGTCAACCCGCTCACGCCCTTCGTCTGGGTGTTCATCGTCATCTCGCTGCACAAGGGCGCGTTCCATGCCGAGGCGCTGCGCGCCGGCATCGAGGCCGTGCCCGCGGCCACGCTGGAGGCCGCGCGCTCGCTGGGCTTTTCCCGCGCGCTGCGGCTGTGGCGGGTGGAGCTGCCGCTGGCGGTGCGCTTCGCGCTGCCGGCACTGGTCAACAACCTCGTCGACCTGGTGAAGATGACCGCCGTGGCTTCGGCCATCGCGGTCGGCGACGTGACCTACGAGTCGATCATGATCTGGACCAACCGCGACAACGTGCTGGAGCTGCTGCTGCTGGTCCGCGCCTGGTTCGGCCTGCTGACCTGGGACGTGAGCGCGGCCGGTCGCTGGCTGGAGCAGCGCCTGCGGATGCCCGGCTATGGACAGTAGCCTGTGGCCGGCCTTCGCCCAGCTGTGGCACTGGGCGCCGGCCCTGCTGCGCGGCATGACGGCCAACATCGGCATCAGCCTGCTCGCGATGGCGCTCGGCACCGCTGCGGGCCTGGCCGTGGGTGCGCTGTCGCTCGCGCCGCAGACGGCCCTGCGCACCGGCGCGCACTGGTGGGTGCAGGCGTTCCGCAACGCGCCGGTGCTGGTGCTGATCTATTTCACGACCTACGTGTTCCCGTTCGAGATCGGCCCGGCCGCCTGGCGGTTGCCGTTCCCGGACTGGCTCAAGGTCACGCTGGGCCTGGCGCTGCCGGCGTCGGCCGGCGTGGCCGAGATCTTCCGCGGCGCGATGCAGTCCATCCCGGCGGCGCAGTGGGAGGCCGCGCGCTCGATCGCGCTGGCGCGTGCGCAGATCCTGCGCTGGGTCATCCTGCCGCAGTGCCTGCGGCGCATGCTGCCGCCCTGGATGAACCTGTATGCCGGCATCACCATGAGCACCTCGCTCGCCTCGCTCGTGGGCGTGCACGACCTGGTCGATACGGCCCAGATCGCCAGCAACACCGTGGCGCGCACCGACTTCACCGTGCTGGTCTACTTCACCCTCCTGGCGCTGTTCTTCGCCTACTGCTATCCGATCGCGCGGGCCACCCGCGCGCTGGAGAAACGCCATGCCCGAACCTGAAGCCCCGCTGGTCGAACTCCGCGACCTGCATCTCTCCTTCGGCACGACCGAGGTGCTCAAGGGCATCGACCTCGACGTGCAGCGCGGCGAGGCGGTCAGCATCATCGGCCCCTCGGGCTCGGGCAAGTCGACGCTGCTGCGCACCATCACCGGCCTGGTGCGGCCGCAGCGCGGCACGATCCGCGTGGGCGATACGCAGGTGGACCGCCTGCGCAGCGAGGCCGCCTTCATCGCGCTGAGGAAGCGCGTGGGCTTCGTCTTCCAGCAGTTCAACCTGTTCCCGCACCTCACGGTGCTGGAGAACCTGGTGATCGCGCCGGTGCGCGTGGCCGGCCGCGCCCGCGCCGAGGCCGAGCGCGAGGCGCGCGCACTGCTCGACCGCGTGCGGCTGGGCCACAAGGCGCTGGCCTATCCGGGCGAACTCTCGGGCGGCCAGCAGCAGCGCGTGGCGATCGCCCGGGCGCTGGCGATGCGGCCCGACCTGATCCTGTTCGACGAGGTGACCTCGGCGCTCGACCCGGAGACGGTCGGCGAGGTGCTGGCCGTCATCCGCGAACTGGTGGCCGACGGCCTCACGAGTATTCTGGTGACCCATGAGATGCGCTTCGCCGAGGAGATCAGCCACCGCGTCGTCTTCACCGACGGCGGGCGGGTGGCGGCCGCCGGCACGCCGCAGGAGATCTTCCACCATCCGCAGGGCGCGCGGCTGCGCGCCTTCCTCGATCGTTCGATCAGCGACGGCGGCCGGCCCGCGCCGGTGGCGGACCTGCCGCGCGTGGCCTTCGATCCGCAGCGCTTCGCGATCTGACTGACGCCCCCTTCCTTCCCCCACGAGAGAGATGAAACGACCATGACCGCTACCACGATCCCCGCCCAGCGCAGCACCGCCGTCGGCAACGCGCTGGCCGAAGTGCGCCGCCTGCTCGATGCCGGCGGCGTGAGCCGCGACACGCTAGCCCAGGTCGCCGCCGTGCTGGAACGGCTGGCGGCGCGGCCCGAGCTGTTTCCGGCCGGCGAATTCCCGCCGCCGGCCGAGAACGCCGGCGTGGGCGCATCGACCCGCTACCGCCTCAACCCGCAGGACGGCGAGGCCGGCATCGCGCTCTACCTCAATTCGATCAACCCCGGCAAGAAGACGGTGCCGCACAACCACGACACCTGGGCCGTGATCGTGGCGCTGTCCGGCGACGAGCACAACCGCATCTACCGCCGCACCGACGACGGCCGCCGCCCCGGCCATGCCACGCTGGCGGTCGAGCGCGAACAGACCGTGCGCCCCGGCGCGCCGATCGCCTTCCTGCCCGACGACGTGCACAGCATCCATGTGGACGGCACGCAGCCGACGCTGCACTTCCACCTCTACGGCCAGCCGCTGGAGACGCTGACCGGCCGCGTGGGCTACGACCTGGCGACCGGCGAGGTGGTGAACTACAACGCCACGCAGATGCGCCCCAGCCGGAACGCCGCGGTCCGCTGATCGACATACCCCCGGCACGACCACCTTACAGCGGTTGGACCACAATCGCCACTGCCCCATACCCCCTCCATGACCGACAAGCACATCGACACCCGCCTCGCCCACGCCGGCACACCGCCGCTGCAACGCGGCGTGGGCCCGGTGCCCGTGCCGGTCGTGCGCGGCAGCACGCTGCGCTACGCCGACATGGCCACCCGCTTCGACTACGCCCGCCGCCGCGCGGCCGGCGAGGACGTGGCCTCCTACGGCATCCACGGCTTCGACACGCACCGCGCGCTGGAGGAAGCGGTGCGCGCGCTGGAAGGCGGCGTGCGCGCCTTCCTCTCGCCCTCGGGCCTGGCCGCGATCACCCACGTGTTCCTGGCCACGCTCTCGGCAGGCGACCATGCGCTGGTGAGCGACGGCGTGTACGCGCCGCTGCGCCACACCGACAGGACGCTGCTGAAGCGCCTGGGCATCGCCGTCGAATACTTCTCGCCGGCGCAGCAGAACCTGGCCGCGCTGATCCGGCCCGAGACGAAGCTGCTCTACCTCGAATCGCCCAGCTCGCTGCTCGGCGAGGTGCTCGACCTGCCCGCGCTCAGTGCCATCGCCCACGCCCGCGGCGTGGCCGTGGCGGTCGACAACACCTGGGGCGCCGGCTACCTGCACCAGCCGCTCGCGCTCGGCGCCGACATCTCGCTGCAGGCGGCCACCAAGTACATCGGCGGCCATGCCGACCTGATGCAGGGCGTGGTCGTGGCCGGCAACGACCATGTCGCCGCGCAGCTCGTGTCCGCGCAGGAAGCGCTGGGCCTGACCGTCGGCGCCGACGAGGCCGCCCTGGCCTTGCGCGGCATCCGCACGCTGGGCGTGCGGCTGGAGCGCCACCAGCGCAACGCCTTGGAGGTCGCCCGCTTCCTGCAAGGCCGCCCCGAGGTCGCCCGCGTCTACTACCCCGCGCTGCCCGAGGATCCCGGCCATGCGCTGTGGAAGCGCGACTTCCGCGGCGCCAACGGCCTGCTGTCGTTCGCGCTGGCCGACGAGGACTTCGCCCGCGCCACCGCCCTCGTCGACGCGCTGGAGCTGTTCGCCATCGGCGCCTCGTGGGGCAGCTACGAGAGCCTGGCCCTGCTGACCGCGCCCGAGCGCCTGGCCGGCCATTCGGCCTGGGCTGGCAGCCGCGCGCCGCTGGTGCGCCTGCACGTCGGGCTCGAAGACCCGGCCGACCTGATCGCCGACCTGGCCCGCGGCTTCGACCGTGCGGCCGCGGGCCGCTGAACCTCTTTTCCCACCCCCACCAGCAACTCACCCCTCCATGACCGCTTCCATCGACGCGCGCAGCCTGCGCGCCTGGCTCGCCGACGGCGCCGAGATCGCCCTGATCGACGTGCGCGAGGCCGGCCAGTTCGGCGAAGGCCATCCCTTCTTCGCCGTCAACCTGCCCTACAGCCAGCTCGAAAAGCTGGCGCCGCGCCTGCTGCCGCGCCGCAGCGTGCGCACCGTGGTCTACAGCGACGCGGGCGACGGCCTGGACCAGCGGGCGGCCGCACGGCTGGCCGCGCTCGGCTACGACGACCTGTACCTGCTGCAGGGCGGCGCCCAGGGCTGGGCCGAGGCCGGCTGCGTGCTGTTCCGCGGCGTCAACGTGCCCTCCAAGACCTTCGGCGAACTGGTCGAACAGGTCTTCCACACGCCGCGCATCCCGGCGCAGGAACTGGCCCGCCGCCAGGCCGCCGGCGAGCCGCTGCTGCTGGTGGACGGCCGCACACCCGAGGAGTACCGCCGCCAGACCGTGCCCGGCGCCCTGCCGCTGCCCAACGGCGAACTCGCGCTGCGCCTGGCCGCACTGCTGCCGGACGCGACCACGCCGGTCGTCGTGCACTGCGCCGGCCGCACCCGCAGCATCGTCGGCGCGCAGACCCTGCGCAACCTCGGCCTTCCCAACCCGGTCGTCGCTCTGGAAAACGGCACCCAGGGCTGGAAGCTGGCCGGCTACGAGCTGCGCTACGGCAGCGCCGAGCCCGTGCCGCCACGGCCCGCCGCCGACGCCCTGCCGCTGCTGCGCGAGCGCGCCGCCCGCCTGGCCGCCAGGCACGGCGCCCCGGTGCTGAGCGCTGCCCAGGCCCAGGACTGGCTCGACGACGCTGTGCGCACCACCTACCTGATCGACGTGCGCAGCGCCGAGGAATTCGCCGCCGGCTCGCTGCCCGGCGCGGTGCAGGTGCCCGGCGGCCAGCTGGTCCAGTCGACCGACCTGTCGGTCGGCGTGCGCAACAGCCGGCTGCTGCTGCTCGACGACGAGGCGGTGCGCGCGCCGGTGGCGGCCAGCTGGCTGCGCCAGCTCGGCTTCGAGGCAGCGACGGTCGAAGGCGGCATTGCCGCCAGAATACACCCCCCTGCACGGCCCAGCAGCGCGCAGCAGCTGGTCGGTAGCAGCACATACCCCATTCCTTTGCTGGACGCCGCCGCCGTGGCCGCACGCCACGCCCGCGCCGGCACGGCCTGGATCGACCTGCGCGGCAGCCGCGCCTACCGCGCAGGCCACGGTGCCGGCGTGGCCTGGAGCATCCGCCCGCGCATCACGGCCGCCGTGCCGCAGGGCGCCGCGGCCATCGTGCTGATCGCCGAGGACGCCGGCACCGCCGCGCTCGCCGCGCAGGACCTGCGCGAGGCCGGCCATGCCGACATCGCCTGGACCACCCAGGCCGCCTGGCAGCAGGCAGGCCTGCCGACCGAAGCCACGCCGCAGCTGCCGGCCGACGCCGATGCGATCGACTACCTGCTCTTCGTGCACGACCGCCACGACGGCAACCTCGACGCGGCGCGCGCCTACCTCGCCTGGGAGACCGGCCTGATCGGCCAGTGCCAGCCCGACGAGCTGGCGGTGTTCCGCCTGCCCGCCGCGGCCTGAGAACCGCGCCCCGATCCGCCGAAGCGGTCAGTGGCGGGCCGCTGCGACCCGGGCGCGCAGCGCCGCCACGTCGCGCAGCACCAGCGTGCGGCCTTCCTTGGCCAGCAGGCCTTCGCGGGTGAGCCGCGAGAGTTCGCGCGTGATCTCCTCGCGCGTCGTGGCCACGGTGCTGGCCAGGTCGGCATGGCGCGGTGCAGGGGAGAGTATGGCCTGGTTGCCCTCGATGCCAGCCGCCTGTGCCAGGGCCAGGAGGCGGGTATGCAGGCGGCTCGCCATGCCGAGCGTGCCCAGGTCGATCACCCGGCGCGCCATGCGCTGCACGACAGCGCCCATCTCGCGCACCACGCGCTCGGCCACGCGCGGCTCCGCGCGCAGCAGCGCCAGGAAGTCCGCGTGCGGGATCCGGGCCAGCAGGCCGGATTCGAGGGCCACGGCCGACAGCGTCACCGGCGCCCGGTCGAAAAGATGGACGACGCCGAAGCAGCTGCCGGCCGCATGGTCGGCCAGGGCCAGCTCCCGCCCATGGGCGCCTACGGTGGAGATGCGCACCCGGCCCTGGACGACGGCGACGACGGCGCCGGTGGCGCAGCGGTCGATCGTCTGCCCGGCCTCGACATGCCGCCAGGCGCACAGCCGCGCAACGCTGGCCAGCTGCGGGTCGGAGAGGTCGGCAAACAGGGCCACGCGGCGCAGGCCGAGGGCGGACACGGCGGGCGCGTCGTCCTCGCCGGGGAGCGCGACGGCACCGGGACGCGGCGCATGGAAGGTTGGCGCGAGGCCGACAGGGGCTGCTGTCATCATTTTTTCGTATCGGCGAAGTAAATGCCCGGCACAGGATACCGGCTTGCCAAAACCCTGTCCGGGCAGGGCCGCCGACGCTGGCGGCGCCCCCGGTCAGACGCCTTCGTCGCGCGCGTCGCGGCCCATGAGCTGGGCCACCGCCTCGGCCGGCGCGATGGCACCGTCGAGCAGCGCGACCACGGCCTGGGCGATCGGCATCTCCACGCCGAGCGCCGCGGCGCGCTGCACCACGGTGCGCGCGCAGTACACGCCCTCGGCCACGTGGCCGAGCGAATCCACCGCCTGCTGCAAGGTGCGGCCCTCGGCCAGCAGCAGGCCGACCTTGCGGTTGCGGCTGAGGTCGCCGGTGGCCGTGAGCACCAGGTCGCCCAGGCCCGACAGGCCCATGAAGGTCTCGGTGCGCGCGCCGAGCGCCAGACCCAGCCGGCTCATCTCGGCCAGGCCGCGCGTGAGCAGCGCCGCGCGGGCGTTGAGGCCCAGCTGCAATCCGTCGCAGAGGCCCGCCGCGATTGCGAGCACGTTCTTGACCGCACCGCCGACCTCGACGCCGGCAATGTCGTCGTTGGCATAGACGCGCAGCGCAGGCCCGTGCAGCGCCGCGGCCAGCGCATCACGCACGGACGCATGGACGCTGGCGGCCACCAAGGCGCTGGGGCGGCCCTGGGCCACCTCCTGGGCGAAGCTCGGGCCGCTGAGCGCCCCGGTCTGGAGGCGCGGCGCGACCGCCGCCGCCACCTCGTGCGGCAGCAGGCCGGCCATCTGCCCGGCCTGCGCGGGTTCGAAGCCCTTGCAGAGCCAGGCGACCGGCGCCGAAGCCGTGTCGCGCAACTGCTCCAGCGTCGGCCGCAGGCCGGCGACCGGCGTTGCCACGATGACCAGGCCGGCACCGCGCACCGCGGCGCCGGGCGGGCCGTCGGCCACGGTCAGGGCATCGGGAAAGGAAAAGCCCGGCAGGTACCGGGCATTGGTACGGGCGGCGCGCAAGGCCGCCGCCTGGGCGGTATCGCGCGCCCAGAGCACGACCTCATGCCGCGCATCGGTCCGCTGCGCGGCGCTCAGGGCCAGTGCGGTGCCGAAGGCGCCCGCCCCCAGCACGACGATCCGCATCGGCACTGCCGCGGCGGCGCGGTTACTGCGTGACGGCCGGCGCGCCGCCGTTGCCGGCGGCAGCGGCCTGCTGCTGTTCGTACATGGCCTGGAAGTTGATCTCGGCCAAGTGCACCGGCGGGAAGCCGCCGCGGTTGATGATGTCGGCCACGTTGCCGCGCAGGTAGGGGTAGACGATCTGCGGCGCGACGATGCCGAGGATGGGCCCCAGCTGTTCCTCGGGCACGTTGCGGATCTCGAAGATGCCGGCCTGTTTGGCCTCGACCAGGAACACGGTCTTGTCCTTGATCTTGGTCTGCACCGTGGCGGTCACCGCGATCTCGAAGATGCCCTCGGCCACCGGCTGGGCTTCCACGCCGAGCTGGATGTCGACGGTCGGCTGCTCCTGTTCGAGCAGGATGGCAGGCGAATTGGGTTGCTCGAGCGACAGGTCCTTCAGATAGACGCGCTGGATCTGGAAGACGGGTTCTTGCTGCTGTTGGTCGGCCATGGAAGTAACGATCGGAGAAGGAAACAGGTCTGTTCACCCAATGGAAAAGGCCCGCTGCAAGAGACTTCTGCTCCTGCAGCGGGCCCGCGTGCGCGCATTATGCACGCCGCCCGTGGCAGCGCCGGACGCCGCTCAGGCCCCCGGCAGCAGGGGCACCAGAGCGCCCCGGCCGTCGAGGGCGACCAGGTCGTCGCAGCCGCCCACATGGGTGTCGCCGATGAAGATCTGCGGCACCGTGCGGCGGCCGGTGATCTCCATCATGCGGCTGCGCTCCTCGGGGTTGGCATCGACGCGGATCTCCTCGATCGCCTCGACGCCCTTGGACTTGAGGATCTGCTTGGCCCGGATGCAGAAGGGGCAGACGGCCGTGGTGTACATCTTGACGTGCTGGGTCATGGGGAAAAGGGCTTCCTTGCGTTTTCAGTTCCTGTCGACCGGCAGATTAGCGTCTTTCCACGATTTCAGCCCGCCGCCGAGGACTTGGGCCTTCTCGTAGCCCAGCTTCTGCGCGATGGCCCTGGCACGGGCGCCCTGGCCGCCCTGGCCCACGAAGATCAGCGGCAGCGCCTTGTTCTTGACGACGGCCGGCAGGCGTTCTTCGAGCTGGCCCAGCGGCAGGTTGCGCGCGCCGGCCGGACGGCCCTGGGCGAAGGCCTCGGGTTCGCTGAGGTCGATCAGCACGCCCTTCTCGCGGTTGATCAGCTGCACCGCGCCCGCGGCGCTGAGCGCGCCCGCGCCGCCGCCGCGCAGCAGCGGCGCCACGAGCAGGCCGCCCGAAACGATAGCGACGGAGAAAAGCAGCCAGTTGTCGACAATGAAATTCACGGTGGTCCTTAAAGAACGTTCTCGGATGGGGCAACCGGCTAATTCTAGAATGGCGGGCTTTGCGACTCCGATCCTCCCACCGTCTTCTGGGGACACCATGTACAAACTCGTTCTCGTGCGCCACGGCGAATCCACCTGGAACCTCGAAAACCGCTTCACCGGCTGGACCGATGTGGACCTGACGTCCACCGGCGTCGAGCAGGCCAAGGAAGCCGGCCGCCTCCTGAAGGCCGAGGGCTACGACTTCGACCTGGCCTACACCAGCGTGCTCAAGCGCGCCACGCGCACGCTGTGGCACACACTCGACGAGCTGGACCGCACCTGGCTGCCGGTGGTGCACAGCTGGCGCCTCAACGAGCGCCACTACGGTGCGCTCCAGGGGCTCAACAAGGCCGAGACCGCGAAGAAGTTCGGCGACGACCAGGTCCTGGTGTGGCGCCGCAGCTACGACACACCGCCGCCGGCGCTCGCCGCCGACGATCCGCGTTGGGAAAAGGGCGACCGCCGCTACGCCGGCCTGGCCGACGGCGAATTCCCGCGTACCGAGTGCCTGAAGGACACGGTCGCGCGGGTGCTGCCGTTCTGGAACGAATCGATCGCCCCGGCCATCCTCAAGGGCCGCCGCGTGATCGTCGCCGCCCACGGCAACTCGATCCGCGCGCTGGTGAAGTACCTCGACGATATCTCCGAATCGGACATCGTCGGCCTGAACATCCCCAATGGCATCCCGCTGGTCTACGAACTGGACGCCGAGCTCAGGCCGATCCGCCACTATTACCTCGGCGACGCCGAAGCTGCCGCCAGGGCCGCCGCCGCCGTGGCGGCCCAGGGCAAGCAGGGCTGAGCGCAGCGTCGCAAAATACATGCCGGACCATGGAACCCGGGGCGCCGGCCGGCTTCCAAGGTGTATATTGATCCGCAAAGGTGCATGAATGGGCCAGAAACTCAAAATAGCAGGCTGGGTGTCGCTCGGCGTCGTCGCCGGCGCGCTGACCACGGTATCGCTCCAGACGGTGGCGCGCGGTGCGTTCACCCCGCTGCCGCTGGAAGAGATCCAGCAGCTCTCGGCCGTCTTCGGCATGGTCAAGGCCAACTATGTCGAGCCGGTCGATGACAAGAAGCTCATCACCGACGCGATCTCGGGCATGGTCTCCAGCCTCGACCCGCATTCGCAGTATTTCGACAAGAAGTCCTTCAAGGAATTCCGCGAGGGCACGACCGGCCGCTTCGTCGGTGTCGGCATCGAGATCACCCAGGAAGACGGGCTGATCAAGATCGTCTCCCCGATCGAAGGCTCGCCCGCCTTCCGCGCGGGCCTGAAGCCGGGCGACCTGATCACCAAGATCGACGACACCGCCGTCAAGGGCCTGGCGCTGAGCGAAGCGGTGAAGCGCATGCGCGGCGAACCCAACACCAAGGTCACGCTGACGATCTTCCGCAAGGACGAGAACCGCAGCTTTCCCTCGACGGTCACGCGCGAGGAGATCCGCACGCAGTCGGTGCGCGGCAAGATCATCGAGCCCGGCTACGCCTGGCTGCGCCTGTCGCAGTTCCAGGAGCGCACGGTCGACGACTTCGCTCACAAGCTCGAGGAACTGTACAAGCAGGACCCGCAGATCAAGGGCTTGGTGCTCGACCTGCGCAACGATCCGGGCGGCCTGCTGGACGCAGCCGTCGCCGTCTCGTCCGCCTTCCTGCCGAGCGACGTGACCGTGGTCTCGACCAACGGCCAGATCGCCGAGAGCAAGTTCACCTACAAGGCGGCACCGGAGTTCTACCAGCGCCGCGGCGCCGGCGATCCGTTGAAGCGCCTGCCGGCCGCGCTCAAGACGGTGCCACTGGTGGTGCTGGTCAACGAAGGCTCGGCTTCGGCCAGCGAGATCGTGGCCGGCGCCCTGCAGGACCACAAGCGCGCCACCATCCTGGGCAGCCAGACCTTCGGCAAGGGCTCGGTGCAGACCGTGCTGCCGCTCGGCCCCGACACCGGCCTCAAGCTCACCACGGCGCGCTACTACACGCCGAGCGGCCGCTCGATCCAGGCCAAAGGCATCGTGCCCGACGTCATGATCGACGAGACCGCCGAAGGCAACATCTTTTCGGCGCTGCGCACCCGCGAGGCGGATCTGGAGAAGCACCTGGCGAGCGGCCAGGGCGAGGAGCAGAAGGACGCTGCCCGCGAGAAAGCCCGCGAGGAAGCGCGCCAGCGCCTGGAGGAAGAAGCGAAGAAGTCCACGTCGGAGCGCAAGCTGCCGGAGTTCGGCGCCGACAACGACTTCCAGCTCCAGCAGGCGCTCAACCAGCTCAAGGGCCGTCCGGTCGTCGCCAGCAAGACGCAGACCGAGCGCAAGGAAGAGCCCAAGGAGAACTGATTCTCCGCCGCTGCCGGACGCCATCGCTGCGCCGGCAGCGGGGCCGGCGGCATCCATGAACGACGACCAGTTGCTGCGCTATTCGCGGCACATCCTGCTCGACGAGATCGGCATCGAGGGTCAGGAGCGCATCCTGGCCAGCCACGTCCTCATCATCGGCGCCGGAGGGCTTGGCTCGCCTGCGGCGCTCTACCTAGGTGCGGCCGGCATCGGCCGGCTGACGGTGGTAGACGACGATGCAGTCGACCTCACCAATCTGCAGCGCCAGATCGCCCACACCGTGGGCCGCGTCGGCCAGTCCAAGGCCGACTCCCTGGCTGCCGCGGTCGCCGGCATCAATCCCGACGTCCGCTTCCATGCGGTCCACGCCCGTGCGGACGATGCATCGCTGGACCGGCTCGTGCCGCATGCCGACATCGTGCTGGATTGCAGCGACAACTTCGCCACGCGCCAGCGGGTCAACGCCGCCTGCGTGCGCCACCGCCGCCCCCTGGTGGCCGGTGCAGCCCTGCGCTTCGATGCGCAACTCGCCGTGTTCGACCCGCGCGACGACGCCTCGCCCTGCTATGCCTGCCTGTTTCCGCCACAGGAAGACTTCGAGGAGACCCGCTGCGCCGTGCTCGGCGTGCTGGGGCCGCTCGTGGGCATCGTGGGCGCCATGCAGGCCGCCGAGGCGCTCAAGCTCGCCGCCGGCGTCGGCCAACCGCTGACAGGGCGGCTGCTCATGATCGACGGCCGGTCGATGGACATCACCACCCTCCGTACCACACGCGATGCGCACTGCATCGTCTGCGCCGCGCGCCATTGAAGCGCTGCCCCGAGGATCCGCGTAGGACTCCTCCCACAAGCCGCCCTTCCGGGCGCTGGCACAATCCGGCCGGCTCGACAGGTACATTGCGCCATACACATCACAGGTCGCCCGACAGCGCTGCAACATTGCTTTCGCTTTGACGATGTCACAGATGGATTGAATGTGGGACTGAGAACGTACATTGTTGAAGACAACGCGACCATCCGCGAGAACCTTGTCGGCACGCTCGAGGAACTGGCGTCGATTCGTCCCGTGGGTTTTGCCGAGACCGAGAACGACGGCCGGTCGTGGCTCGAGGAGAACGGAGACGAATGGGATCTCGCCATCGTCGATCTCTTCCTGAAGCAGGGCAGCGGACTGGGTGTGGTCGCCGCATGCGGCGAACGCCGCAGCCACCAGAAGGTGGTGGTGCTTACCAACTACGCGACCGCCGACATCCGCACCCGCTGCGCCCAGCTCGGTGTCGATGCGGTCTTCGACAAGTCCAACGAGATCGACGCCCTGGTGGACTATTGCGTAGTCAACAGTGCCTCGCTCACCTGAGAACGCCGCCCTGCCGATTTGAAGCCTGCCGCTTCTGCCTTCTTCCAAAAGACGACGGGCCGGTATCACCGGCCCGTCGTGCATATGCGCCCTTCATGCTGCGCCGGCTGCCGCCGGTGCGGCAGGGCGGCCCGCGGCGTATCAATCGATCAGTTTGTTCTTCAGCGCGTAGTACGTCAGGTCGCTGTTGGAGGCAAGGTTCATCTTCTCCATGAGGCGCGTGCGATAGGTGCTGACGGTCTTCACGCTCAGCGACAGCGACTTGGCGATATCACCCGCCGTCTCGCCCTTGGCCAGCTTGAGGAACACCTGGAATTCCCGCTCCGACAGCAACTCGTGCGCCGGTACGTCTTCCTTGCGGTTGAGCTGCTGCGCGAGCAACTCGGCCACCGACGGCGTGATGTAGCGGTGGCCCAGCGCGATCGTGCGGATCGCGTTGACGATTTCCGCGGGGTCGCATTCCTTGTTCAGGTATCCGCTGGCGCCCTGGCGGATCAGCGTCATCGCGTAATGCTCCTCGGGGTATCCGCTGAGGATCAGGATGCCGACGTCCGGCGCCTTGGCACGGATCATGGCCAGTGCATCGAGGCCGCTCTGGCCGGGCATGGACAGGTCCATGAGCAGCACGTCGATCTCCGTGTTGCGCACGAGGTCGATGGCCTCGCGGCCGTTGGCCGCTTCGCCAACGACGCGCAGGTCGACATGGTCGGCAAAAAACTGCCGCAGGCCGGCCCGCACGATGGCGTGGTCATCCACAATTCCGATTTTGATCATCTTCGCCTGTTCCTTGGTGTGAAAGCACACGCAGGTGCTTGGCTGGATTATTCACGAATTGCCGCTCAACGGGCGCTGCTGCGCAGCCATCGTTGCCACGAAATCCATTGAAGAACGAGACAGGAGGCGCGATGCGCTGGTTTGCGATTCCGAAGATGACCATCAGCCTGCCGCTGGCCGTGATCGCCGCGGTGGCCCTCATCGGCATCAACGAGACGGGCTACGAGCAGTCGACCCGCGCGGTCGACGAGATGACGCGCAGCCAGGCGACCCACGCGACGCTCAACCGGCTGCTGCAGAACATGCTTGATGCCGAGACCGGGCAGCGCGGCTACATGCTGACCGGCGACACGCGCTACCTGGAGCCCTACACCAGCGCGATCGTGCAAGTCAATGCCAACCTCGACGAGCTGCGCGGCATCTTCCGACCGCATTCCGATGAACTAAACGGCTTCGCCCGGCTGGCGCTGCACGTGGCGCAGAAGTTGTCCGAGATGGAGCTCAGCGTGCGGCTGCGCAAGCAGGGCAACGAAGACGCCTGGAAGTTCGTGATGCTGACCGACGTGGGCCGTGAGCACATGGACGCGATCCGCGAGCAGTCCTACCAGCTGATCGCGCAGACCAGCGCGCGCATGCGCGACAGCCAGGCGCAGATCGAGCGCTCGCTGCTGCTCGCGCGCATCGGCATCGCGATGGTCGCGCTGATCGGGCTGCTGGCGTTCTACATGTACCTGCGGCAGACCAGCGCGCTCAACCGCGCGGGCCTGCGCGAGCAGGAGGCACTCGGCCGCGAGCGCGACCGCCTGGAATCCCAGGTGCGCGACCGGACCGCGTCGCTGGGCGAACTGGCCACCCACCTGCAGCAGGTGCGCGAAGAGGAACGCGGCCACCTGGCGCGCGAGCTGCACGATGAACTGGGCGCCCTGCTCACCGCGGCCAAGCTCGACGTGGCGCGGCTGAAGTCCAAGGTCGGCACCGCGCCCGACGTGGTCGAGCGGCTGCAGCACCTGACCGAGACGCTCAACAGCGGCATCGCGCTCAAGCGCCGCATCATCGAGGACCTGCGCCCGTCGTCGCTGGCCAACCTGGGGCTGACCGCGTCGCTGGAGATCCTGACGCGCGAGTTCGCCGAGCGCTCCGGCATCAACCTTGAGATCAACTTCGAGACCGTGGAGCTGGACCAGTCGGCCCAGCTCACCGTGTACCGGCTGGTGCAGGAGTCACTCACCAACATCGGCAAGTACGCCGAGGCCAAGAACGTGATCGTCACGCTGCACAACTACCCCGGTTATGTGGCGCTGGAGGTGCGCGACGACGGCAACGGCTTCAGCGTGGACAACGTCCGGCCCGCGAGCCACGGCCTCGCGGGCATGCGCCACCGGGTGGAGTCTGCCGGCGGCAAGCTCAGTGTGACCTCGGCGCCGGGACAGGGGACCGTGGTATCGGCGGTGCTTCCCCACAGCTGAAGCGAAGGCCGCGCCGCCGACGCCGCAGCCGTCGGCAGGCTCCTACAGCGCCCGCGTACCAGGCCTGACAGGGGGCCGCGCGCGGCACTGGCGAACCCGGCCCCGCCCGCCGCCTAAGCTCTCTTCCAAGCGTATCGACAGGCGAACGCTGCAACCTCCGGGGACAGCCCCGGGCAAGGAGATGACATGCTGCACTACGCCGTTGTGTTTCTGGTGATCGCACTGATCGCGGCCCTCTTCGGCTTTGGCGGAATCGCGGCCGGTGCCGTGGGCATCGCCAAGATCCTGTTCTTCATCTTCGTGATCATGGCCGTGGTCACCTTCGTGCTGAGCCTGCTGCGAAAGGGCTGATGCCCGCACTCGCACTCTCTCGGTTTTTCACTCTCGCAAAAGACAAGGAGCTAGTCCATGACCAACCCGACGACCCAGGCCCGCGATCTGGCTGACGACGTTCTTCAAAGCGCACAGGGTGCGGTGGAATCCACCCGCAACCTGGCCAACGATTCGCTGGACCGTGCCAGCGAGAAGGTCCGCGATCTGCGCCGTGACGTCAGTCCGACCGTCGACCGCATCGCCGAAACGGCCCAGGACTGGGCCCAGCGCGGCCTGGACGCCTGGAGCGACACGCGCGAACGCGCACGCCGCCAGATCGACCACTACTCCGACGTGACCGGCCGCTACGTTGCCGACCAGCCGGTGAAGTCGGTTCTGATCGCCGCCGCCGCCGGTGCCGCCGTCGCCGCGGCCGTGCTGCTGGCCACGCGCAGCAGCCGCCCGCGCAACCGCTACTGATCCGGCCGATCGACAGACCTTCACCCCTGCCCGCCGCCCCCGCTCCCCACGCCCATGTTGCACCCGCTCGTTTCCACGCTGATCAAGCATCCCGACCTGGTGCTGGACCACGTCCTCGGCTACGGCAGCCTGGTCCGTGAAGAAGCCAAGGCCCTGGGCGGCCAGGCCGTCCAGCGTGCCGTGGCCTGGGGACTGGTGCTCGTCATGGGCTTGGTGGGGCTGGTGCTGGCAGGAACGGCGGTGATGATCGGACTGCTGCAGTCGCAGTTCCACTGGGTGCTGGTCGTCGTACCCGGCGTGCCGGTCGCCGCGACGCTGGTCGCATGGCGGGTGGCTCGCCGCCCCTTGCCGGGCGACGGTCTGCGCGACCTGCGTGAGCAGCTGCAGGCCGACTTGGTGCTGTTCCGCCGCGCGGGAGACGCGCGGTGAGCGCGTCCCTCGCACGCGAACGGCTGGAACGCAGCCGCCAGATCCTGCTGCGCCAGCTGCAGGGCCCCGTTGCGCACACGCCGGCGCCCGCGCAGCCGCCGCGGCATCCCGCACCCCCCGCGCCCGGGCCCATCGACCGGCGTGACGCCGCCGGCACCGCGCCGCATACCCCCGTTGCGGCACCGCGTTCGCGCCGCCGCCGCGCGGGCTTCCTGTCCACCGCCCGCGACGTCGCCGGACTCTGGTGGCCTCACCATCCGGCCCGCACCGCCCTGTCCATGGTCGAGCCCGCCCTGGCAGCCTATGGTCAGCGCAAGCCTTTCACGCTGCTGGCAGCTGCTGCGGCCACAGGCGCCGCGCTGGTGGGACTGCGGGCCTGGCGCCACCTGCCGGTAACCGGGCTGGTCGCCGCCCTGTTGCGTTCGTCGCAATTCACGTCGCTCGCAGCGTCCCTGGTGGCCGCGGGCGCAGCCACCCTGACCTTCCCGGAGAACCACGATGAAAACGAACGTGAAGCACTACGTTCCCAGCGATGATGCGACCGACCTCCGCCTCGACGAATCGGCGCTGAATGCCGCTGCGACGTCGGACCTGGACGAAGGCGCGGTCACACCGGGCTACGGCCCCTACCGCGACGCAGTCGTCAAGCTGCTCAACGACGCCCTTGCCACCGAACTCGTGTGCACGCTGCGCTACAAGCGCCACTACTTCACCGCCGACGGCGTGGACTCCTCCAAGATTGCAGACGAGTTCCTCGTGCATGCGACGGAGGAGACCTCGCACGCAGACAAGATCGCCCGGCGCATCGTGCAGTTGGGCGGCGACCCCGACTTCTCGCCCGACACGCTGCTGGCGCGCAGCCACGCGCAGTATGACGGCTCCAAGGACCGCAAGGACATGGTGCGCGCCAACCTCGTGGCCGAGCGCATCGCCGTGGAGGCCTACCGCCAGATGATCACGCTGATCGGCGACAGGGACCCGACCACCCGCCGTCTGCTCGAAGAGGTGCTCGCCGACGAGGAAGAGCATGCCGACGAACTGAAGGACTGGCTGCACCGCTGAGCCGGCCGCCGAACAGAACCAGAAACCCCGTCCCGGCCGGCCGCAAGCGCGTGGAGTGCGGCGCACGCGGCGGGTCCCCTCCACCCCCTCCCGCGCACCCGACCGTTTTCCGCCATCAACCTGCCAAAAAGGAAACCCCATGAAGAAGTACGCTCGTGCAATCGCTTTCGCCGCTCTCGCCGGCATCACCGTGGTCACGACCGGCTGCTCCGTCGCCCGCCACCAGGAGACCATCGGCGCCTATGTCGATGACGCCGGCATCACGACGGCCGTGAAGGCCAAGTTCGCGGAAGACAGGACGGTCGCCGCCACCTCGATCAGCGTCGAGACCCTCAACGGCACGGTGCAGCTCTCGGGCTTCGCCAAGTCGCAGGCCGAGAAGGAACGTGCGGCAGAGCTGGCCCGCAGCACGAAGAACGTGCGCGACGTGCGCAACAACATCGTCGTTCGCCCGTAAACAGCGCACGCGGCGCAACCGCGGCCTGCGACAGACAGGCCGCCCGGGCAGGTCGGATGGGGACTCAGCGCCCTGCCGGCCTGCCTTTTTTTTGTTTTCCCTCTGGAGAGAAGCCGCTTTCCTGGTGCCGAGGCGTCAAATCATCGACATCGCCGGCAATGCCGACATGCACCGCCACGCCATTGGCGCCCCGCCGCAACCTTGCCGCCGCGGGCGGGAAGTAAACGGAGGCTGCCGGGGCCGGTTACCATCTTCGCCGGTTTCGGACATTCCGTGCGGGTCGTGCCGACCAGGGTCCCTTTGCCGCAGGTGGGTGCCGCAGCGTTCGAAAACACCAACCGGACAGGAGGGGGGAAGGATGGCTGTCTATGCTGACTGTCAGCATGCTTTGGCATTGATCGAGCATGCCGCCCAGGAACTGGATATCTATATCCGGCAGCTCGAGACGGAGGTCAATCTGGAAGTATTGCAGACGGGAACGCCCATTGCGCATCCGGACGGCCGCAATTACAACGTACGGGCCGAGACGCCGGCCTATATCAAGCTGGCCAACCCACGCGTCATCAAGGACAAGCACCTTGAATGGAATCGGAAGCTTCAGAGCGTGATCATGGGTTACGCGAGAGAGGCCGAAACCGCAAGAAAGCATGTCGCCAAAGGCCGCGATATCGCCTTTACCGACGCCGACGTCACCGTAGGGAACGCGTTCGATCCGTTTGCCAAGGCAGTGCAACTCAAGCACACCGTTGCCAAGGACAATGCGGCGGTCAATGACATGATTGCCAAGGCAGCGAATCAGCTTACCGGCGAGACCGGCGAAAAGCCGGGGTGATCTTGCCCCCGTTTCACGGACACCCCTATAAGCGATTAACTATCGCAATAGGAGGTGGACGATGACCAAGAGCAAGGCAGGCAGAAAGGGGCAGGAGTTCAGCCTGGAGTTCAGGTAGCAGGCACTGTTGCGAGCGGCCACAGAAGGGGTAACCACGGTGGCTCGTGATCTGGGGTTGCAGCCTGCCCAGCTGTACAGTTGGCGCGCCCAGGCGCGGCGGCACGACCAGGACGATCAGGCACA
>WNDY01000042.1:0-35000 GCA_009914555.1 Xylophilus sp. | reverse complement strand
CCAGCACGCCGGCCAGCAGCGCCGCGGCGATCGCGACCGGGATGCGCCGCATCAGCCGCTCGAGCCAGCCGGTCACCCCAAGCAGCGTGATGAGCACCGCGCTGACCATGAAAGCCCCGACCGCCTCATGCAGCGAGAAGCCACCGGCCGCCCCCGCCGTGGTCAGCACCGCAGCGCCTGGCGTGGACCAGGCAACCATGACCGGCTTGCGCCACCACAGCGACGGCACCAGGGTGCACAGGCCGACGCCCCAGCCCAGCGCCCAGATCCAGGACGTCATCTGCGCCTCGGTCGCGCCGAAGGCACGCGCGGCCTGGTAGACGATCGCGATGGAACTCGTGAAGCCGACGAGGACGGCAACGAAGCCAGCGGTGGCCGCCGACAGGCTCAGATCCTTGAAGAAGCGCATCCGGCGATTGTCCATCGCCAGAGCGCTCGAAACCGGTGCCCCCCCGCCAGCGGACGCCGCGCAAGGGCCGCCCCGCCGCGCTGGCGTCGCCCCTCTTCCCCCGAAGCGAGAGAAAGGGGGTGCGGCGCAGCCGCACGGGGGGGATGTTCTCTAGATTTCGATCTTGCTACCCAGTTCCACCACCGCGTTGCTCGGCAGCTTGAGGAAGTCCGCCGCCGCGCCCGCGTTGTGGTGCATCTGCGCGAAGAGCTTCTCGCGCCAGGGTGCCATGCCGCTGCCGATGGTGGGCACCACGGTGTCGCGCGAGAGGAAGTAGCTCGTGCTCATCCGCGCAAGGTCGCAGCCGCGGCCGCGCATCTGCTCCAGCGCGCGCGGGATGTCCGGATCGTTCTTGAAGCCGTAGTGGATGACGACCTGCCAGCAGTCGTGGCCCAGCGGCTCTACCTCCAGCCGGCGGTCCAGGCCGATCCAGGGCACCTCGTGGTTGCGCACGGTGACGAACAGGTTCTGCTCGTGCAGCACCTTGTTGTGCTTGAGGTTGTGCAGCATGGCGTTGGGCACGGCGCCGCGTTCGGCCGTGAGGAACACGGCCGTGCCGTCGACCCGTGCGGGCAAATGGGCGAACACCGATTTGAGGAAGCTGCGCAGGTCGATCGCGTCGGCATGGAGCTTCTCGCCCAGCAGGGCGCGGCCGCGCTTCCAGGTGACCATCAGGGTGAAGATGGCGCCGCCGATGACCAGCGGGAACCAGCCGCCGTCGGGCAGCTTCATGAGGTTGGACGCGAAGAACGAGAGGTCCACCACGAAGAACGCACCGGTGGCCGCGATGCACAGCGCCAGCGGATAGCGCCAGCCGTAGCGGATGACGAAGAAGGTCAGCACCGTGGTGATCAGCATGTCCAGCGTGACGGCGATGCCGTAGGCCGCGGCCAGGTTGCTCGACGACTTGAACATGACCACCGCGAGCACGATGGCGACGAACAGGCCCCAGTTCACGAACGGGATGTAGATCTGGCCGGTCTCGCGCACGCTGGTGTGCTCGATGCGCAGGCGCGGCAGGTAGCCCAGCTGGATCACCTGCTTGGTGATGCTGAAGGCGCCCGAGATCAGCGCCTGCGACGCGATCACCGTCGCGGCCGTGGCCAGCACCACCAGCGGCACCAGGGCCCAGGGCGGCGCGAGCATGAAGAAGGGGTTGCGCACCGCCTCCGGATCGATCAGCAGCAGCGCACCCTGGCCGAGGTAGTTGAGCGTGAGCGCTGGCATGACGACGGCGAACCAGGCCAGCCGGATGGGCCGCTTGCCGAAGTGGCCCAGGTCGGCATAGAGCGCCTCCGCGCCGGTCACGCAGAGGATCAGCGCGCCGAGGATGATGAAGGTGACGACCGGCTCGTTCCAGATGAAGCGCAGCGCATGGTGCGGGCTCAGCGCGACCAGGATGTCGGGGTGGTCTGCAATGCTGCGCACGCCGAGCGCGGCGATGGCGACGAACCAGGCCAGCATGACCGGGCCGAAGAAGCGGCCGATGCCGCCGGTGCCGCGCTTCTGCAGCACGAACAGCAGGAACAGCACGATCAGCGTGAGCGGTATGACGTAGCGCCGCGTATGCGGCGATACCACCTCCAGCCCCTCGACGGCCGACAGCACCGAGATCGCCGGGGTGATGACGCCGTCGCCGTAGAACAGCGAGGTGCCGAAGATGCCGACGAGGAGCATGCCGTTGCGCAGCTGCGGCCTGTTCTTCACCGCCTGCGAGGCCAGCGCCAGCATCGCCACCAGGCCGCCTTCGCCGTTGTTGTCGGCGCGCAGCACCAGCACCACGTACTTGATCGCCACGATGATCACCAGCGTCCAGAAGAACATGGACAGCACGCCATAAACGTTCTCGGGAGTGAGGACCACGTGGCCTGCGTGGAAGACCTCCTTGACCGAATAGAGCACGCTGGTGCCGATGTCGCCGTAGACGACGCCGATGGCGCCCAGGGTCAGGGCCGGCAGGGACGATTTGGTTGCGGACACGAAGAAGGCCCGGCGGCGCGGCACGGGCAGGTTGGCTGGACTAGCGGGCATTCTGCCCGCGGCGCCAGTCCGGCCGCGGCCCGGACCGGCGAAGGCCCGGCCGTCTGTTGCCGCGCTGCAACGCGGCAGGCCGGTCCCGCGCCGGTCACTCGTAGACCTCGGCGTCGGGGTTGGTGGCCTCCAGTTCGTAGCTCGCGGCCACCAGCGCCACGCGGGCGACCACGCCGTACATGTAGAACCGGTTGGGCGCGCTCGCGCCGGGCTTGGAGCCGGGCTGCGGCATGTGGGTGCTGTGCTCGAAGGCCAGCGGCACGAAGGCGGAGCCCGGCGCGTTGAGGTTCTCGTCGTTGGCCCGGTCGGCGTGCATGCGGTAGAAGCCGCCGACCACATAGCGGTCCATCATGTAGACGACCGGCTCGGCCACGGCCTCGTTGACGCGCTCGTAGGTCAGCACGCCTTCCTGCACGATCAGGTCGTGCACCAGCGGGCGGCGCTCGGCCTTGAGGCGCTCGCGCGACCTGCGCACGATGTCCTCGACCTCCCTGGCGTCGCGCACGGTCAGGATGGCCGAGCCGGCGAAGCCGTGGTCGTTCTTGAGCACGGCGAACGGCTTCTCATGGATGCCGTATTCCTTGTACTTGCGGCGCACCTTGGAGAGCACGGCATCGACCTGCGCGGCGATCGGCTCGACGGCGGCGTCGCTCGACAGGTCCACCCGGTCGGCCGCGGCGCTGATCGGCGTGATGAGCCACGGGTCGATGCCCAGCAGCTTGCCGAAGCGCTTGGCCACCTCCTCGTAGCTGCGGAAGTGGCGGCTGCGGCGGCGCACGCTCCAGCCCGCATGCACCGGCGGCAGCAGGTACTGCTCGTGCAGGTCTTCCAGGATGCCGGGCGCGCCGGCCGCGAGGTCGTTGTTGAGCAGGATGGTGCAGGGGTCGAAGCCCTTCAACCCCAGGCGGCGCTTGCTGCGCACCACCGGCTCCAGCGTGATCGTCTCGCCGTGCGGCAGGCGCACCACCTGCGGCTCCTTCACTTCCGGATCGACCGAGCCGATGCGCACGTTGAGCCCGGCCATCTGGAAGATGCGCTGGAGCTGCGCCACGTTGGCCAGGTAGAAGGTGTTGCGCGTCGTGTGGTTCTCGGGAATGACCAGCAGGTTGCGCGCCTCGGGGCAAATCTTCTCGATCGCGGCCATCGTGGCCTGCACGGCCAGCGGCAGCATCTCCTGCGTGAGGTTGTTCCAGCCGGCCGGGAACAGGTTGGTGTCGACCGGCGCCAGCTTGAAGCCGGCGTTGCGGATGTCCACCGAGCTGTAGAACGGCGGCGTGTGCTCCATCCATTCGAGCCGGAACCAGCGCTCGATGGCCGGCATGGCGTCGATGACGCGCTGTTCGAGTTCGTTGATCGGCCCGGTCAGGGCGGTGATGAGATGCGGGACCATGGGATGCGGCGTCGGTCTGCGGAGCCGGCCATTGTAGAAGCCGGCCGGGGCCGCTCCGCGGTCAGCGCCGCCGGAACGACGGGCGTGGCAGCGCGAGCAAGCCTGGCGCTTCACGCGCCGGGGCGGCATCGCGAGCGTGCTGCCGTGCTGACGCCCGGCCCACGGTGGCGAACATGCGCACCACCGCGCCGCGCGTCAGCTGCGGACTTCGCCGTTGCCGAGCACCACCCACTTCAGCGAGGTGAGCCCTTCGAGCCCGACGGGGCCGCGCGCGTGGAACTTGTCGGTGCTGATGCCGATCTCGGCGCCCAGGCCGTATTCGAAGCCGTCGGCGAAGCGCGTGCTCGTGTTGACCATGACGCTGGCCGAGTCCACCTCGCGCAGGAAGCGCTGGGCGTTGACGTGGTCGCGCGTGAGGATGGCGTCGGTGTGGTGCGACGAATAGCGGTTGATGTGGCGAATAGCCTCGTCCACGCCAGCCACGACCTTCACCGCGATGATGGGCGCGAGGTATTCCTCCGACCAGTCCTGCTCAGTCGCGGGCACGACGGCGGCCCCCGGCACGTCGGCAAGGATGGCCCGCGCCTCGGCGTCGGCGCGCATCTCCACACCCTTGGCCGCGAACACCGCGCCGATGCGGGGCAGGAACTGGCGCGCCACGCCGCGCGCGACCAGCAGGCCCTCGCTCGCGTTGCAGGGGCTGACCTTCTGCGTCTTGGCGTTGTCGGTCACCGCGACCGCGAGGTCGATGTCCACCGGGTCGTCGACGTAGGTGTGGCAGTTGCCGTCGAGGTGCTTGATGACCGGCACCTTCGCTTCGCGGCTGATGCGCTCGATGAGCGATTTGCCGCCGCGCGGGATGATCACGTCCACGTACTCGGGCATGGCGATCAGGTGGCCGACGGCGGCGCGGTCGGTGGTCTGCACGAGCTGCACCGCGTCGGCCGGCAGGCCGGTCTCGGCCAGCGCCTGCTGCACCAGCCTGGCCAGCGCCTTGTTCGACTCGATCGCCTCGGAGCCGCCGCGCAGGATGGCCGCGTTGCCACTCTTGATCGACAGGCTCGCGGCCTCGATGGTCACGTTGGGACGGCTCTCGAAGATCATGCCGAAGACGCCGAGCGGCACGCGCATCCGGCCCACGCGGATGCCGCTGGGCTGCTGGCGCAGGCCGCTGATCTCGCCGATCAGCTCGGGCATCGCGGCGAGTTGCTCGCAGCCTTCGGCCACGGTCGCAATGACCTTCGGCGTGAGGCGCAGCCGGTCCACGAGCGGCGCGGACAGGCCGGCGGCGGTGGCGCGTTCAAGGTCGCGGGCGTTGTCCGTTTGCAGGCTGCCGACGCTCTCGCGCAGCAGCCGCGCGAGCGTGCGCAGCGCACGGTTCTTGGTCGCGGCATCGGCCCGCGCCATCGCGGCGGCGGCCGTGCGGGCCTGCAGGCCGAGGGTCCGGGTGTATTCGGCGATGTTGAGGGCGTTCATGGATGCGTCAATCTCGAAAATCCGGCCGGCGGAAGAACAGGATTGTGGCAAAAGGCGGTCGCAACGGAGACGACAAGGGCAAGACAAAGAATACCCCCACACCTACCAGCCCACCGCGCTTATTTTGCAAGCACTACAGGCCTATACCCCCGTCATCGTAGAGGAGCCTGTACGGTGCGGCAGACCATCGTCGCCAGCCGGTGCAGCGCCTGCCAGCCGTCGGTCGGCCAGTCCGGTGCTTTGAGCCCCTTGACGATGCCGTCGACCACGTGGGCCGCGCGCAGCAGGCGGGCGAGCGCGGCGTCCTGCAGCTGCGGCAGGATGCGCTCGAACAGACGCTCGCGCGGCCCCCAGACGCGCTGCTCGCGCAGCGCCATCGGCAGCGGGCGGCCGGCGTTCATCGCGTCCTTCACGCGCTTCATCGCGCGGATGTCCTCGGCCAGCGTGTAGTGCACCAGCACCTCGGCCTCGCCCTCGGCCTGCAGACCGTCGAGCATGCGGGTGACGCGGCCGAGCTGGCCCGAGAGCACGGCCTCGGAGAGCTTGAACACGTCGTAGCGCGCGACGTTGAGCACGGCCGATTCGACCTGCGCCCACGAGAGTTCGCCGGGCGGATGCAGCAGCGCGAGCTTGGATATCTCCTGGTGCGCCGCGAGCAGGTTGCCCTCGACGCGGTCGGCGAAGAACTGCAGCGTGCGCTGGCCCTCCTCGCCCGCGGCCACGCGCTGGCCCTGGGCCGCGAGGCGCTGGGCGATCCAGGCCGGCAGCGCGGCGCGCTCGACCGGATCGATCTGCACCGTGGCGCCGTGGCGCTCCAGCGCGGCGAACCAGGCGCCGGTCTTCGTGGCCTTGTCCAGCCGCGGCAGCAGCACCAGCGTGAGCGTGGTGTCGTTGCCTTGCGCGCCTTCGGCGATCTGCTGGAGGACGGTGCTGCCATCCTTGCCGGGCTTGCCCGAGGGGATGCGGATCTCGACGAGCTGCCTGTCGGCGAACAGCGAGAGCGAGCCGCCGGCCGCGCGCACCGCGCTCCAGTCGAAGTGCGCACCGGCGACGGTGTGCACGCTGCGCTCGGTGTGGCCCTGGGCGCGTGCGGCCGCACGGATGGCGTCGGCCGCTTCCTGCACCAGCAGGGGCTCGTCGCCGTGCAGCGTGTAGAGCGGGCGCAGCCCTTTGGCGAGCTGGGCGGCCAGTTGGCCGGCGGCGAGCTGCATGCCTCAGAGCGACTTGACGGCACCCAGGCGGCGCACGATCTGCTGCACCGCGTCGGTCTGCATGTCGCGGGAGAGCAGCGCGATCTCGGCCTCCTTGGCCAGCGCCAGGGTTTCGCTGTAGGTCACGTCGCGGCGCAGCAGCAGCTCGGTGTCGGGAATCAGCTCCTTGCCGGCGGCGGTGCGCAGCTTGAAGTGCACGCGCAGCCGCACCTGCAGCTCACGCACGCCGCCGGTGGCGTTATAGCCGACGACGACCTGCTCGCGCGCTTCGGAGGTCACCTCGACCCACACGTCGGCGCCGACGGCCGCGGCCGCGTCGCGCAGCACGCGCACCGTGCCGAACGATTCGAGATTGCGCTGCAGCTCCAGCAGCAGCGCGGTGCTGCCGCCGGTCGGCACGATGTAGATCGACGAGAACGCATAGGTCGGCGCCTCGCGCAGCTTGAAGCCGCAGCCGGCCAGCAGCAGGGCCGAGCTGGCACCGAGAAGGAAGAGGCGGCGCTGCATGGCCGTCACACCACGATGTTCACGAGGCGGCCCGGCACGACGATGACCTTCTTGGCCGCCGCGCCGTTCGCATGCCGGTGGAAGTCCTCGCTCGCGAGTGCGATCTGCTCGATCTGCTCGCGGCTCGCACTGGCGGGCACGCGGATCGCGCCGCGCAGCTTGCCGCCGACCTGGAGCACCAGCTCGATTTCGTCCTGCACCAGCGCGGCCTTGTCCACTTGCGGCCAGGGCGCGTCGAGCAGGTCGCCGAGCGTGCCGGCGTAGCCAAGGCCGCTCCAGAGCGCATGCGCGATGTGCGGCGTGGCCGGGTAGAGCACGCGCAGCAGAATGCCGAAGCCCTCGACGAGTGCGACCTCGGCGCCCGGCGTGCCGGCGGCCTTGAAGTCTTCGAGCGCGTTGAGGATCTTCATCGCGCCGGAGACCACGGTGTTGTACTGCATGCGCTGGTAGTCGTAGTCGATCTGGCGCAGCACGGTGTGCACCTCGCGCCGCAGGGCCTTGGCCTCCTTGCCGAAGGCCACGTCGGCCAGCGCGCTGGCGCCGGCGAGCGTGGGCTCGACGGCGCTGAAGTCCAGCGCGGCCAGCCGGCCGCCGAAGTTCCACACGCGGCGCAGGAAGCGGTAGCTGCCTTCGACGGCAGCGTCGTTCCATTCGAGCGTGGCCTCGGGCGGTGCGGTGAACATGGTGTACAGGCGCGCGGTGTCGGCGCCGTACTTCTCGATGAGCAGTTGCGGATCGACGCCGTTGTTCTTGGACTTGGACATGGTGCCCACGCCCTCGTAGTCGATGACCGTGCCCACAGGCAGGCTTCCGACGGCGTTCTTCAGCTTGGCGCCTATGACCTTGCCGCCCTCGTCGAGCACGTTCTCGACGTCGTGCGGCCAGAAGTATTCCTTGCCGCCCTTCTCGTTGCGGCGCGAATAGATGTGGTTGAGCACCATGCCCTGCGTGAGCAGCTTGGTGAACGGCTCGTCGACCGCGACCAAGCCCAGGTCGCGCATGACCTTGGTCCAGAAGCGGGCGTAGAGCAGGTGCAGGATCGCGTGCTCGATGCCGCCGATGTACTGGTCCATCGGCATCCAGTACTTGGCGCTCTCCCCCACCATCGCCTCGCTGTTCTTTGGATCACAGTAGCGCTGGAAGTACCACGACGAATCGACAAATACGTCCATCGTGTCGGTCTCGCGCCGCGCGGGCTTGCCGCAGCGCGGGCAGACGACGCCGGCGTGGAAGGCCTCGCTCTTGACCAGCGGGTTGCCGCTGCCGTCGGGCACCAGGTCGGTCGGCAGCACGACGGGCAGATCCTTCTCGGGCACCGGCTGCGGGCCACAGTCCTCGCAATGGATGATGGGGATGGGCGTGCCCCAGTAGCGCTGGCGACTGATACCCCAGTCGCGCAGGCGCCAGGTGGTCTTCTTCTCGCCCAGGCCCTTTTGCTCCAGCGCATGGGCCACGGCATCAACCGCCTCGCCGTGCGACAGCCCGCTGAAGTTGTCCGAATTCACCGTCACGCCGCGCTGCTTGTCGGCATACCAGTCCTGCCAGCGGTGAAAGTCGAAGGTTTCGCCGTCCACCAGCACGACCTGCTTGATCTCGATGCCGTACTTGAGTGCGAAGGCGAAGTCGCGCTCGTCGTGCGCCGGCACGCCCATGACGGCGCCGTCGCCGTAGCCCATGAGCACGTAGTTGCCGACCCAGACGGGGACCGGCTCGCCGGTCAGCGGATGGGTGACCGTGAGCCCCGTGGGCCGGCCTTCCTTTTCCTTGACGGCGAGCTCGGCCTCGGTCGTGCCGCCCTTCTTGCATTCCTCAATGAAGGCGGCGAGCGCGGCGTCGCCCTTCGCCGCATGCGTTGCCAGCGGATGCTCGGGCGCGACCGCGCAGAAGGTCACGCCCATGATGGTGTCGGCGCGGGTGGTGAAGACATAGAGCCGGCCTTCCTGGATCAGCCGGCCGTCGGCGTCATCCCGGATGTCGTGGGTGAACGCGAAGCGCACGCCGCTCGACTTGCCGATCCAGTTCTCCTGCATCAGGCGCACGCGCTCGGGCCAGCCCGGCAGCTGGGTTTGCACGGTATCGAGCAACTCCTCGGCATAGTCGGTGATCTTGAGGTAGTAGCCAGGAACCTCGCGCTTCTCGACCAGCGCGCCGGTGCGCCAGCCGCGGCCGTCGATGACTTGCTCGTTGGCCAGCACGGTCCGGTCCACCGGGTCCCAGTTGACGACCTGGGTCTTGCGGTAGGCCCGCCCTTTTTCAAGCATTTGGAGGAACAGCCACTGGTTCCATCGATAGTACGAGGGCTCGCACGTGGCGATCTCGCGAGACCAGTCGATCGCCAGACCCAGAGCCTGCATCTGGCCCTTCATGTAGGCGATGTTGTCGTAGGTCCACTGCGCCGGTGCCACGCCATTCTTGAGCGCCGCGTTCTCGGCCGGCAGACCGAAGGCGTCCCAGCCCATGGGCATCAGCACGTTGTAGCCGGCCATGCGCAGCTGGCGCGCCAGCATGTCGTTGATGGTGTAGTTGCGCACATGGCCCATGTGCAGCTTGCCGCTGGGATACGGCAGCATGGAGCAGGCGTAGAACTTCTTCCTGCCCGCGTCCTCGGTCACGCGGTAGGCGTCGCGCGCGGTCCAGTGGGCCTGCGCGGCGCGCTCGACCTCGGTGTGGTTGTACTTTTCTTGCAGCATGAATGGCAGCGCGCCCTACGAGGGGCGCGGCGGAATACGGGGGGTGTGGATGGCCGACCCGCGATTTTAGGCGGGCCGGCCGCGGGCCGGCTGCGGCGGCCTGCCCCGCTCAGTCGAGCTTCACGCCGGTGGCCTTGACCACCTGGGCCCAGCGGGCGCGCTCCTTGGCGAAGAAGGCGTCGAACTGGGCCGGATCCTGGGTGGACACTTCGGCACCCTGCGCGATCAGGCGCTCGCGCACGTCGGCCGAGCGGATGATGCGCCGCAGCTCCTGCGACACGCGCTGCACCACCGCGTCGGGCGTGTCGCGCGGGGCGAGCACGCCCTGCCACGAGCCGGTCTCGTAGCCCGGCACGCCCTGCTCGGCGATGGTTGGCACGTTGCCGATCAGCGGCATGCGCGTGGCTTTCGACACGCCCAGCAGCTTGAGCCGGCCGCTCTGCACGTGCGGATAGGTGGCCAGCATGCCGTTCATGAGGATCTGCGTCTGGCCGGCGACGGTGTCCTGCACCGACTGCACGCCGCCCTTGTAGGGCACGTATTCCCATTTGGCACCGGTCTTGGCGGCCAGTTCCAGACCGGCCAGGTGGGCGGCGCTGCCGCTGGCGGTGACGGCGAAGTTCAGATCCGACGTCTTGGACAGGGCCACCAGCTCCTTCAGGTTGTGGGCCTTGACCGACGGATGCACCACCAGCAGGTGCGGCGAATAGGCCAGCATGGCCACGCCACGCAGGTCGCGCGAGGGGTCGAACGGCAGTTTGGTGTAGACCGACGGGCTGATCGCCAGCGAGCCCGTGTCGCACAGCAGCAGGTTGTAGCCGTCGCCGGGCGCCTTGGCGACGAAGTCGGCGCCCAGGTTGCCGTTGGCGCCGGCCCGGTTCTCGACGACGATCGGCTGGCCGAGCGCGTCGGACAGCGGCTGGCTGATGGCGCGCGCGATGATGTTTGAGCTGCCGCCGGGCGGGTAGGACACGATCAGCTTGATCGGCCGCGCGGGCCATTTGGCGGGCTGGGCGAAGGCGGCAGTGCCGGCGGCCAGGCCGGCGGCGCCGAGCAGAAGGCTGCGACGGTTCGAATCCATGTCGGTGGTCTCCTTGGAGGGTGGAAAGGTCCATGGCTGCTCCGCGCAACCGCGGGCATGTTGTATGTCATCGTATAACTAAATGAGGGCCATCCCAACCGCTGCGTCAGCTTGCCGTCATTGTCCGATATCCATGGTGCAAAAGCTCGTACGGACCAAGGTATTTCCCTGATGACAGCGGCGTCTGACCGCTTCTACGCTGCTAAGTTGTCTGACAACAGATCACCTGTGCGTGGTCCAGGCGCGGTGTCCGAGCGCGCACCCTTCATCCTTTTTTGCGCATTTCCAGGAGATTCCCGATGCGACGTCGTACCTTCATCCATGCCGCAGCGGCTGCCGTGCTGGCCGCCAGCCTGCCGATCGCACCGGCCGCGTTCGCCCAGGGCAGTTGGCCCACCGGCAAGCCGATCACCTACCTCGTCCCCTTCCCGGCCGGCGGCACCACCGACGTGCTCGGCCGCATCATCGGCCAGAAACTCGGCCCCGCGCTGGGCACCACCGTGGTGGTGGACAACAAGGGCGGCGCCGGCGGCAGCATCGGCTCGGAGATCGCGGCCCGCGCTGCGCCGGACGGCTACACCCTGCTCGGCGGCACGATTAGCTCGCATGCGATCAACGTCAGCCTCTATCCCAGGCTGGGCTACGACCCGGTCAAGTCGTTCACGCCGATCACGCTGATCGGCACAAATCCGGTGGTGCTCGTGGTCAGCGCCAACAGCCCCTACAAGACGCTCAAGGACGTGCTGGCCGCCAGCAAATCCAAGAACGGCGGCCTGTCGTCGGCTTCGGCTGGCACCGGCACCTCGCAGCACCTGGCGCTGGAACTGCTGGCCTACAAGTCGGGCGTGAAATTCACCCATGTGCCCTACAAGGGCAGCGGCCCCGCGATCCAGGACGTGATCGCCGGCCAGGTCGACATGATGTTCGACACCACCGTGGTCGCCGCGCCCCACATCCAGAGCGGCAAGCTGCGCGCCATCGCCGTCACTTCGTCCAAGCGCCTGGCTTCGCTGCCCGACGTGCCGACGGTGGCCGAATCGGGCATACAGGGACTGCGCGACTTCGAGGTCGTCTCCTGGCAGGCCGTGTTCGCGCCGGCAGGCACGCCGGCGCCGATCGTCGGACGCCTGCACGACGAGATCGCGCGCATCCTGGCCCTGCCCGAGACGCAGGAGCGCCTGCGCGGCTTCGGCATGGAGCCGGCCAACCTCACGGTCGAGCAGATCAGCGCCTTTCAGAAGGCCGAAGTGGCCAAGTGGGCGCAGGTCATCAAGGCGGCCAACGTCAAGATCGACTGATCGGTCTTTGCCACCGGGGCGGCGGCCCCCGGACCCGCGCTCAGATCACTTCGCTCTGCTTGAACACGAGCCGGCCCAGCAGCAGCGCCGCCGGCTCGACGTATTCCTTGCGGGAGAAGCGCGCCTGGTCCGGGTTGTCCTGCACCATCCACCAGCGCCCGCCGTCGCGCAGCAGCCGGCGCAGCAGCACCTGGCCTTCGTAGTTGACGGCGAACACCTGGCCGTCGCGCGGCTCGGTGTCGGCCACGTGGATCACCGCTGCGTCGCCCGGATGCAGCGACGGCTCCATCCCGGGCGCGGCCACCCGCAGCGCAAGCAGGTCGCTCACCCGGTAGCCGCGGCGCACCAGCCAATTGCGGTGGAAAGCGATCGGCGCATCCTCATCGTTGCGACTTTCGCTCACAGTATACCCCCGTAGCGCTTCTTTTACGCTCAGCTCGACGGGGTACACCCTCATGTATACAGGACCGGCGCCCGCATCGAACCAGGCGCCGGGTTCGCCGATCCGAACCGGCGGCAGCGCGAACCAATCCTGCATGCCGCGCAACGCCTCGATCTGCCGCACCGTCTTGTCGGAGACGGCGCGGTGGCCCGACAGCATCTGGCGCACGAAGGCGCCGTCGCGGTGGCCGAGCATGCGGCCGAACTCCGCCGCATTGCCGCGAGCTATTCTGTCGACGGCATCGGAAAGCCGAACGCGCCGCCGCTCCTGAATCTCGCTCTCGTCCATGAGCGGGCAAAACTAGCATGGGCTTCGTACGCATTTGCTACGATGGAAGATTAGCTTTTACTAACGAATCTTCAGCTTTCCATGTCCACACCGGCTCCTTCTGTCAGGTTCACCGCATGGACCGATGCGCCGCCGCGGCCGCCTGCAGACTTGGCTTTCGTGGTCTGCGACGCGAATGGCCACATCGCCGAGGCCAGCGCGGGCTTCGTGCGGCTCATGGGCCATGCCGCAGCCGAGGCCACAGGCCGGCAGCCTGCCGCACTGCTCGCCGGACCGCTGAGCGACCCGCGCGCGCTGGACCGCCTGGCGCAGGCCGCACGGGGCGCGGCGGCGCCCCAGCCGCTGCATGTACTGCTCTATGCCCGCAGCGGCCAGCCGCGCTGGATCGCGCTCGGCGCGTCGCCGGCTGCCGGCGGCGCCACGCTGCTGTTCATGGACATCACCGCCACCAAGTTCTACGAGACGCTGCAGCACCGCGTGCTCGACGCGATGGCGCATGCCCTGCCGCTGGTCGAGGTCGGCCGGCTGCTGTGCCTGGCGATCGGCCACCTGACGCCGCAGGCCGGCGCAGCGCTGCTGCGGCTGGACGATGCCGGCCGCCTGCGACAGGTGGCCGCCCCGGCACTGCCGGCCGCGCTGGCCGACCGGATGCCCGATCCGCCGCCCGAGAGCAGCGGCTGCGCGCAGGCCGCTCACACCGGCAAGGCGGTGCTGCACGCGGCCGGGCCCGGCGATCCCGCCAGCTGCTGGTCGCACCCGGTCACCGCGGCCGACGGCAGCGTGCTGGGCGTGCTGGCGCTCTGCCTGCCGCCGGACGAGCCGCCCGGCGCACTGCACGAGCACCTGGTCCAGGCCAGCCTGCCGCTGTGCGTGCTGATGCTGGAGCGTGAACGGTCGCAGGCCGCGCTGTCGCGCCTGGTGGACTATGACGCGCAGACCGGCCTGCCCCACCGCGACCGGCTGCTGCACGCCACCGCGCACCTGCTGCACGATGCCTGCCGCGACGGCACGCCGCTGGCCGTCGCGTGGATCGCGCTCGACGGCCGCCGGGCCGTGGCCGACGCGCTGGGCGAGGCCGCCGGTACGTCGCTGCTGCGCAGCGTGGCGCAGCGGCTGGCCGCCAGCGCGCGGCCGGGCGACCTCGTGGCCCGGCTCGACGGCGAGGACGCCTTCGCCGTGGTCCTGCCGCAGTGCAATGCGCAGCGGGCCGCCGATCGGCTGGCGCACATGAAGGCGATCGCCGGACAGCCGCTGGCTATCGGCCTGCATACCGTACATCCCCGGCTGCGCAGCGCGGCCGCGGTCCACCCGCGCGACGGCCAGGACGTGCCGGACCTGCTGCGGCGCGCCCGCGCCGCCCTGGGCCCCGCGGCAGGGCAACCCGCCGCGCCGCTAGGCGAAGACCTGCGCGCGGCCCTGGCCCGGGCGGACGGCTACGGCGGCGGCAGCGGTTTCGCGCTGCGGTTGCAGCCCCAGCTGGGCGGACCGGGCTGGCAGTCCGTCACCGGCGTCCAGGCCCTGCTGCACTGGCGGCATGGTCGGCTCGGAGCCCTTGCGCCGGACCGGCTCGCCGCGCTGGCCGAGGACAACGGCCTGGCCGAAACCCTGGCGCGGCGCGCCCTGCAGGACGCCTGCGACCAATTCGCCGGCTGGCGGCAGGCCGGCCTGCCGGTCCCGCGGATCTCGGTCGTCCTGCCGGCGGCCGGACTGGCCGGCCGCGGCCTGACCGCCTGGCTGCAGGACCGGCTTCGCAGCCGGTCGCTGCATCCGGCGCAGCTGTGCATCGAGCTGCCCGAATCCGCGCTGCTGCAGCCCCCGCCGGACCTGCTGGAGGAGGCCGGGGCGCTGGGGCGCATCGGCGTCGGCCTGTCGCTGCGGGACTTCGGCGCAGGCCATTCCAGCCTGGCGGCCCTGCATCGGCTGCCGGTCGTCGAGGTCAAGCTCGGGCCGGCGCCGATGCAGGACACGGAAACCGCGGCGCTGCTGCGCATCGCCCGCAGCCTGGACCTGCGGACGGTGGCCGAAGGCGTCGTCCATCCCGCCCGGCTCGACACCCTGGCGCTGCACGGTTGCACCGCCGCCCAGGGCGACCACCTCGCGCCGCCGATGGACGGCCCGGGGCTGGCGCGCTGGCTCGCCGGCCAGCCCGCGCGGCAGAGCGCCGGGACGAAGCGATCCTGAACGATGACTGCCGCCGCAATCCATATACTCCTTACCCAACATATTACAGCGCCGTGGGTTCGCCCGAATTCAATATATACCCCGCGTATCGTCCTCTCCGCTGCCCCGCGCGGTCCGACCTGGCGAAGGGGTGCAGACGGCGCTGAAAGTGCTTTCAGGCCAACCTGCTCGCGCTCAACGCGGCCGTGGAGGCCGGGAGGTTAAGGCTCTGATCGAAGGCACCGTCCCCGGCATGGCCCGGGCGGAACGCACCAGCCGCACCATCATGCAGGAGATCGTCGGCGGCTCGCACCAGGTCAGCGACATCGTGGAGGAGATCGCGCGGGCCGGCCAGTAGCAGACCCAGGGCATCGCCCGCATCAACACGGACGCGCCGCGGCGGACCTGGATGGGCGCCTATTTTCCTGCGGCCTGCGGATCGGCCACGAAGCCGACGCGCGAGAGCCCCGCGCGCTGGGCTGCGCCCATGACCTCGACGATGCGGCCGTAGGGCACGGCGGCGTCGGCGCGCAGCTGCACCTCGGTGGCCGGGTCGCGCGCAGCGGCCTCGGCGAGCCGCGCGGCCAGCGCCGGCCCGTCCACCGGGACGTCGTCCACGTAGGCCCGGCCGGCGGCGTCCACCGCCAGCCGCAGGGCGCGCGGCGGCTCGCCCGGCGCGGCCGCGACGCTGCGCGGCAGGTCGAGCCGGATGGCGCTGGCCAGCAGCGGCGCGGTCAGGATGAAGATGACGACGAGCACCAGCATTACGTCCACCAGCGGCGTGACGTTGATGTCGCTCATCGGGCGGCCGGAACCGCCCCCGCCGCTGCCGCCGAATCCGCCGAAGGCCATGGGTTCAGGCCCGGTGCGCGAAGAGTTCGCGCAGATCGTGGGCGAAGCCGTCGAGCAACGCCTCGGCGCGCGCCACGACGCGGCCGAACACGTTGTAGGCCAGCACGGCCGGCAATGCGACCGCCAGGCCGGCGGCCGTCATCACCAGTGCCTCGCCGACCGGGCCGGCCACACGCTCGATGGTGATCTGCCCGGCCTGCGCGATGCCGCCGAGCGCATGGTGGATGCCCCAGACGGTGCCAAGCAACCCGACGAAGGGCGCCGTCGCCCCCACCGTGGCCAGCAGCACCTGCCCAGCCTGCAGCCGCCCGGCCGCGGCCTGGAGCGCGCCGCGCAGCACGCGTGTGTACTGCGCGCCCGCATCGCCTGCGCCGGCCAGCGTGGCGCCGCCGGCGGCCTGCTGCGCACGGGCGGCTTCGACCAGACCCAGCGCAAGCCGCTCGCGGTCGAACGCGGCAACGGCCGCCTGCGCCTCGTCGGGTGAGCCGGACTGCCAGAACGCAGCCACGCCGCGTACCACGCCAGCGTGGGCGCGCCAGAGGACGGCGGCCTTCCAGAGGATGGCGACCCAGCTCGCCACCGACATCGCCAGCAGCACCAGCGCCACGGCGACCGTGACGGCGTCGCCCTCGCGCAGCCACTGAAGCGCATCCATGCCGGGCCGTCCTGTCAGTCGCGCAGGTGCAATACGTCGAACATGTCGTACAGGCCCGCGGGCTTGCCGACGAGGTAGCGCACCGCGCGCAGGCTGCCCTGCGCATAGCCGGCACGGCTGGACGACCTGTGCGTGATCTCGATGCGCTCGCCGGTGCCGGCGAACAGCACGGTGTGGTCGCCCACGATGTCACCGCCGCGGATGGTGGCGAAACCGATGGAGGAAGGATCGCGTTCGCCGGTCACGCCGTGGCGTTCGTAGACGGCGCAGTCCTTGAGGCCGCGGCCCAGCGCGCCGGCGATCACCTCGCCCATCTTGAGCGCTGTGCCCGAGGGCGCGTCGACCTTGTGGCGGTGGTGGGCCTCGATCACCTCGATGTCGTAGCCGGTCGCCAGCGCCCCGGCGGCCAGTTCGAGCAGCTTGAAAGTGACATTCACGCCCACGCTCATGTTGGGCGAGAAGACTATCGCCGTGTGGCGCGCGGCCTCGGCGATGGCGGCCTTCTGCGAATCGTCGAAGCCGGTGGTGCCGATGACGGCCTGCACGCCGAGTTCGGCGCAGACGGCCAGGTGGGCCAGCGTGCCCTCGGGGCGGGTGAAGTCGATCAGCACGTCGGCGCCGGTGAGCGCGGTGCGCACGTCGGCGGTGATCGAGACGCCGCTGGCATGGCCGAGGAAGGCGGTGGCGTCGGAGCCTGCGGCCGGGCTGGCGGCCACGTCGAGCGCGCCGGTCAGCAGCAGGTCGTCGGCGCTGCGGATGGCTTCGATGAGCATGCGGCCCATGCGGCCGGAGGCGCCGGCGACGGCCACCCGGCGCTTCGGAACGGAAGTCGCTGTCATGGTTGTCTTTCTTTTCGGAGCGGAAGGCCGCGCGCCTAGGGGGCGTGCCGGCCGGGCTGCGGGGACGGTCACCGCCCGGAGGCGGTGGATTCCAGCGGCGGATAGCTGATGGGCGCGGCCTGCGGCTGCACCGACGAGGTCGCCGGCTGGTCGGGCCGCGCAGGTGCCGAATAGCGCTTGAGCTGCTCTTCGGTCGCCTCCAGCGGCGGCACCTTGCCCGAGCCCCGCTTCTTCACGTCGAGCGAGGCGACGAACTCGGCCTCGCTGGGCATCTCGTCGCCGGCGAAGCGTTCGAGCTGGTCGTCCTTGAAGAAGACGCTGAGCTTGCGCGACTGCACTTCCTTGCCGCCGCGCTTGAGCGTGAACACGTAGTCCCAGCGGTCGGCATGGAACAGGCTGGACAGCAACGGCGTGCCCAGAACCTCGCGCACCTGCTGGCGGCTCATGCCCTGCTGGAGCTGGGCGACCTGCTCCCTGGACACGAAGTTGCCCTGCACGATTTCGATCTTGTAAGGGGTGATGGCATTGGCCACGCGGTGGCTCGCGCTGTCGAAGCTGCCACAGGCCGCGAGGCCTGTGCAGGCTGCCGCGGCGAGGGCCGCACGCAGCCAGCGGGAAGTAAGGACGTCGGACATGGAGCTAGGGCGTGTTCCGGGCATGGCGATATGATCGACCATTGTACTGAGTGCATGCATCCGGGCCTGGCCGGCGGGCCCCGCATTCCACCGGTCGCCACGGAATCTGACCATGAGCAACATCGACGACCTCAAGAGCACGGGGCTGAAGGCCACGCTGCCGCGCCTGAAGATCCTGGACATCTTCCAGAAGGGCGCGCAGCGCCACATGACGGCCGAAGACGTGTTCCGCGTCCTGCTCGAAGAGCGGTCGGACATCGGCCTGGCCACGGTGTACCGTGTGCTGACACAGTTCGAACAGGCCTCCATCCTCACGCGCAGCCATTTCGAGGGCGGCAAGGCGGTCTACGAACTCAACGAAGGCCACCACCACGACCACTTCGTCTGCACCAGCTGCGGCAAGGTCGAGGAGTTCTTCGACGAAGAGATCGAGCGGCGCCAGCAGCTCGTGGCCAAGCAGAAGGGCTGGGTGGTGCACGACCACGCGATGGCGCTCTACGGCCTCTGCAACGACTGCAAGCCCAAGAACGCGCGCTGACGCCACAGCAGCCCCAAGCCAGCAGACGCCGCGCAAGGGCCGCCCCGCCGCGCCGCTAGATCTCGCCGCGCTCCATCGCGTGGCGGTGCCGCTCGACGAACTCCTGGTAGGTGTCGATGCCGCGCAGCTGCAGGATGGTGTTGCGCACCGCGGCTTCTACCAGCACAGCGATGTTGCGGCCAGCCACCACCTGGATGATCACCTTCAGCACCGGCACGCCGAGCACGTCCTGCGTCAGCGGCTCGTACGGCAGGCGCTCGTAGTCGCGCTCCAGCGTCTCGCGGCGCACCAGGTGGACGATGAGGCGCAGCCGCATCTTCCGCCGCACCGCCGTCTCGCCGAAGATCGTGCGGATGTCCAGCAGGCCGATGCCGCGCACCTCCAGCAGGTTCTGCAGCAGCTCGGGGCACTTGCCCTCGACGGTGGTCTGGTTGATGCGGAAGAAGTCGACCGCATCGTCGGCCACGAGGCCGTGGCCGCGCGAGATCAGCTCCAGCCCGAGTTCGCTCTTGCCGAGCCCCGATTCGCCGGTAATCAGCACGCCCAGGCCCAGGATGTCCATGAACACGCCGTGCATCGTGGTGCGCTCGGCGAAGTGCTTGGACAGGTAGGCGCGCAGCACGTCGATCACGAAGGCCGACTGCTCGTGCGTGGCGAACATCGGTATCTGCGCGCGTTCGCACATCGACAGCAGCGCATCGGGCGGGCCCTGGCCGTCGGCCAGCACCAGCACCGGCGGCTCCAGCGTGACGATGCGCGAAATGCGGCGCGCGCAGTCCTCGGGCGTGGCGTTGGTCAGGTAGGCGATCTCGCGCTCGCCGAGCACCTGCACGCGGTACGGGTGGATGTAGTTGAGGTAGCCGACCAGGTCGGCGCCGGAGCGCGCGGCGCGCACGACGACCTCGTCGAAGCGGCGCTCGGAGGCGCCCAGGCCGGCGATCCATTCCCAGCGCAGCGCGGCGCGGAACTCCTCGAACAGTGCGTCGGCGTTGACGACGGGTGTGGGCTTCACGCGCGCAGGGAAACGGATGCGGTGAGCGGCGGCGGCGCGGCGCTCAGGCCGGCTGCGTCGAGCGCCAGTTGGCGATCAGGCCGTGCAGTTCGGCCGCGTCGGTCGAGCCCTTGATCTTCTCGCGCAGCGGCGCATCGCTCAGCAGCTCGGCGATCTCGGAGAGGATTTCCAGGTGCTTCTGCGTGGCCGCCTCGGGCACCAGCAGGAAGATCAGCAGGTTGACCGCCTGCTCGTCGGGGGCGTCGAAGCCGATCGGGTTGGCCAGCTGGAAGACCGCGGCCATGGGCGTCTTCAGGCCCTTGATGCGACCGTGCGGGATGGCCACGCCATGACCCAGGCCGGTGGAGCCGAGGCGCTCGCGTGCGAACAGGCTGTCGGTGATGAGGGCACGGCTCAGGCCATGCAGGCTTTCGAACAGCAGTCCGGCTTCCTCGAACGCACGCTTCTTGCTCGTCGCGTCGACGTTCACGAGGACTTGTGCTGCGGGCAGAATGGACGCGAGACAGTTCATGGCGGTACTGAGGCCGATTATGCACCCGCATGGTAATGGACCGGACTTCTTTGTGACAAAGTGAAAGGCCGCCCTTCGAAGGGCGGCCTTTCGTGCTTCCGGCAAGGGGGCAGCTTACATCAGGCGCTTGGGCGCTTCATGCTGATGGGTTTGCAGACGGTCCTTATGGCGCACGACCTGGCGGTCGAGCTTGTCCACGAGTTCATCCACCGCGGCGTAGAGATCCGCATGCGCGCTCTGCGCGAAGAGGTCGCTGCCGCGCACATGCACGTTGCATTCGGCGCGCTGGCGGCGCTGCTTCTCCTTCTGCTTCTCGACGGTGAGCAGGACGCGCACGTCGACCACCTGGTCGAAATGCCGCGTGATGCGGTCGAGCTTGGAAGTGACGTAGTTGCGCAGCGCCGGGGTGACCTCGAGGTGGTGACCGCTGATCGTCAGGTTCATGGAGCCTCCTGTTGCTCGGTGGGGAAAACCGTCCTGCCAGGACGCGGGACGGAAGGGATGGGAGAAGAAGGGTGGAACAAACGTTTTCGCATGGCGCGGTCAAGCCCACTATGCGCTGCTGCCCGGGCGAAATCAACGTCGCGCCAGAGACCCCAGAAGGCCGCCGGCAGGGCTTGGCAGCCGCGAACGCACGGATGAGAACGGCCCGTTTGCCCGGTACCGGTGCGGCCCGTCCGCCCACGCGTTGCCGCCCCGAAAGCCTGCTCGTACTCGACAGTAGCGGTGCCACAATCGCGGGCTTTCCCATCCTCCCAATCCCTGGAGCCCAGCCTTGGAAACCTACCCGAGTCGGTAGCTTTCGCCTCCCGAGCGTGCCCATCTTCGATGCGCCGCAGGGGACGAAAGCGCCTCGCCCTTCCCCCGCCTCCGACACGCACCACGACACCCGGGAGTGAGCCCATGCTCAATATCTTCACGCTCGCCAACGGCCGACTCGTCCAGGAAGAGATCGAGTCGCTGGAGGAGCTGGCCCGTTTCCAGCCGATCTGGGTCGATCTCGAATCGCCCACGCTCGACGAGAAGCGCTGGATCAAGCAGCACTACGGCCTGTCCATCCCCGAGGACGCGATGGACGAGGACATCGAGGAATCCGCCCGCTTCTACGAAGAGGACAACGGCGACCTGCACATCCGCAGCGACTTCCTGATCGACGACCACGACGAGCCGCGCTCCGTGCGCGTGGCCTTCATCCTCAACCAGCACAACGCCGAGCTGAAGAGCCGTGGCGTGCTGTTCTCGATCCACGACGAGGACGTGCCGGTGTTCCGGCTGCTGCGCCTGCGCGCGCGCCGCGCGCCGGGACTGATCGAGAATGCCAAGGCGGTGCTGCTGGCGCTGTTCGACGCCGACGCCGAATACTCGGCCGACACGCTCGAGGACATCTACGACCACCTGGAGAAGGTGAGCAAGCAGGTGCTCGCCGGGAACATGACCGACGAGCTGGCCGGCGAGGTGCTGGGCGCCATCGCGCGCCACGAGGACTTGAACGGCCGCATCCGCCGCAACGTCATGGACACGCGCCGCGCGGTGAGCTTCATGATGCGCAGCCGCATGCTCAACGCCGAGCAGTTCGAGGAGGCGCGGCAGATCCTGCGCGACATCGAGTCGCTGGACAACCACACGGCCTTTCTGTTCGAGAAGATCAACTTCCTGATGGACGCGACGGTCGGCTTCATCAACATCAACCAGAACAAGATCATCAAGATCTTCTCGGTGGCAAGCGTCGCGCTGCTGCCGCCGACGCTGATCGCGAGCATCTACGGCATGAACTTCAAGTTCATGCCCGAACTGGACTGGGCCTGGGGCTATCCGTACGTGCTGGCGCTGATGGTGGCGAGCGCCGTCGGGCCGATGCTCTATTTCCGCCGCAGGGGTTGGCTCAAGTAGCCTGCTGCGCCGCGAAGAAGCAGCGCAGGATCGCGCAGGCATAGCGGCCGGCCACCTCGGCGGCGAACGCGGGGAAGTCCACGTGCGCGGCCTCGTCGGCACGGTCGGACACGGTGCGCACCGCAGCGAATGGCAGGCCAGGGCGACGGCCGCGCTCTCCATGTCGACCGCGAGCGCGCCGGGCACGGCGCCGCGCAGCGCGGCGGCTTCAGCGGCGTCCGCGACGAAGCGGTCGACCGAGACGACCAGCCTGCGATGCACTTGCGGCGCATGCAGGCCGTGGTGCGCGCGGGCCTCGCCGCCGAGCAGGGTCGGCTCGGCCAGCGCGATGCGCGCGGCCCGTTCCAGCGCATCCGCCAGCGCCGCATCGGCGGCGAAGTGGGCCCGGCCGGTCAGCGGGACCTCGAAGCGCGGGAACAGCGGCGGGCAGGCCCTGCTGCTCTACGGGCAGCGCGCCGAGGATGGCGGTGGCGGTCATGCGGCATTGTGGCATCTCCACAGATACTCCCGCCCTGATGGTCCTGCAGTGCGCTTGATTCGCCCCCTGCCGACCTATACCCCCACTGCCGAAGCCAGTTCCTTGGCTCGGCCTGGTCAGATCAGCGATGCGGGATCCTCGGCCGCGACCACGTCGCGCGCCCAGGCCACCTGGCTGGCGGCATCGGTGCGCAGGATCTCCTGCTTGACCGCGAGGATCTGCGCGGGGTGCATCGAGAAGCTGCGCAGCCCCAGCCCCAGCAGCAGCCGCGTCATCGCGGTGTCGCCGGCCATCTCGCCGCAGACGCTCACGCCCTTGCCCTGGGCGTTGGCCTCGGCGATCACGTCGGCCACGAGGCGCAGCACGGCCGGGTGCAGCGGGTCGTAGAGATGGGCCACGGCCTCGTCGGCGCGGTCGATCGCGAGCGTGTACTGGATCAGGTCGTTGGTGCCGATCGAGACGAAGTCGAAGTAGCGCAGGAACTGCCGGACCATGATGGCTGCGGCCGGGATTTCGATCATCGCGCCTACGCGCGGCTCGCCCCGGGGGGCTCCGCGGTTGTCCAGCTCGGCGCGCGCATGGTCGAGCAGCGCGAGCGTGTGGCGGATCTCGCTGGCCGCGCCGATCATGGGGAACAGCAGATCCACCGGGCCGTGGGCCGCGGCGCGCAGGATGGCGCGCAGCTGCGTGCGGAACATGGCCGGGTCGGCCAGGCTCCAGCGGATGGCGCGCAGGCCGAGCGCGGGGTTGAGGTGGGTCGCCTCCTTGGGCGTGCGGTCCAGCGGCTTGTCGGCGCCGACGTCCACCGTGCGGATGGTGACCGGCAGGCCCTGCATGCCCTCGACCGCGCGGCAGTAGGCTTGGTACTGCTCCTCCTCGCCCGGCAGCCGGCCTTCGCGGCCCATGAACAGGAACTCGCTGCGGAACAGGCCGACGCCGGCGGCGCCGGCCTTGAGCGCGGCGGCGGCGTCCTCGGGCTGCTCGATGTTGGCCAGCAGCGCGACCTTCTCGCCGTCGAGCGTGATGGCCGGCGTGTGCAGCAGCCGCGCGAGCCGTTCGCACTCCAGCGCGCCCTGGCGCTGGCGAAAGCCGTACTCGGCCAGGATCATCGGCGGCGGATCGACGATGACGACGCCGGCGTCGCCGTCGATGATGACCCAGTCGTCCTGGCGCACCAGCTGGCTCGCGCTGCGCGTGCCTACTACCGCGGGTATGTCCAGGCTGCGGGCCACGATGGCCGTGTGCGAGGTCTTACCCCCCACATCGGTCACGAAGCCGGCGAACACGCTCTGCTTGAAGTGGAGCATGTCGGCGGGCGACAGGTCGTGCGCGACCAGCACGCGCGCGGCGGCCGCCGCCTCGGAGAGGACCGGGTCGCCGGCGCGGCGCGAGGGCACCGGCGGCGGCGGGGAGACCGGGCTGGCTACGCCCTTCATGTGGCGCAGGATGCGTTCGACCACCTGCTCCAGGTCGGCCACGCGCTCGCGCAGGTATTCGTCCTCCATCTCGCTGAACTGGCGCGCGATGATCTCGAGCTGCGCGGTCAGCGCCCATTCGGCGTTGTAGCGCTGGTCGACGATGAAGTGCTTGACGCCGCTGACCAGCGCCTCGTCCTGCAGCAACTGCACATGCACGTCGAGCAGCGCGCCGAGCTCGGGCGGCGCCTCGCGCGGCAACTCGGCCTGCAGGCGCTTGAGCTCCTCGATCACCGCGTTGCGGCTGGTGCGCACGCGCACGATCTCGGCGGCGACCTGGTCGGGCTGGAGGAAGTAGTGGGCCACGTCCAGCCGGCTCGACGTGACGAGCACGGCCCGCCCGATGGCGATGCCCCGGGCGACCGCGAGGCCGTGGATGGCGAAGGTCATGGCGCCTCCGCGCCAGGAACGAAGACGGCCGTCTTCATTCACCTTCTCCGAATTTGTCGTTGATCAGCCCCAGCAAGGCGGCCAAGGCCTCGTCCTCGCGCGTGCCGATCGTCTCGACCTCGACTTCGGTGCCAACGCCCGCGGCCAGCATCATCACACCCATAATGCTCTTGGCATTGACGCGCCGGTCGCCGCGGCTCATCCACACCTCGCACGGGAAGCTGCCGGCGAGCTTGGTGAGCTTGGCCGAAGCGCGCGCGTGCAGGCCGAGCCTATTGCTGATGGTGATGGTCGATTTCGACATGCTTGCGTCTCGTCTGGTTCTGGGGGGCCGCCACCGTCACCTGCATCACGCCCTGCGTGCCGCCGACCACAGCGCGCGACACCAGGGCGTCGAGCGCCTCGTGCCGGTAGCTCACGGTGCGCAGCAGCATCGGCAGGTTCACGCCGGTGATGAGCCTGGTATGCACGCCGTCCACAAGCTTCTGCGCCACGTTGCACGGCGTGGCGCCGAACACGTCGGTCAGCACCAGCGTGCATTCGGTACCGAGCTGGGCGAGCGCGATGCGCGCGGTGGCCAGGGTTTCATCCGGGCTCAGGTTGGGCTGCACGTCCACCGCCGCCACGCCGGGGCCGCAGTCCGGAAAGACATGCAGCGCGCACTGGCGCAGTGCGTAGGCCAGCGGCGCGTGGGCGATGATCAGGATGCTGTTGCTCATGGATGCAGGCGGTGCGTCGGGCATTATGGCCCGGCGTGCAGCCGCGGTCAGCGCGGTTCCACGGCACCGAAGAAGGTGTCGGCCGCGTCGCCGGCCAGCGGCTCGGCGCTGTAGACCACGGCCTGCACGACCTGGGCCGGCGCGCGGTCCGCCAGCACGCGCCATGCAGCCTGCGCGTAGACGGGGCGGCCATCGGGCCGGCGGCCCCGGGCCGTCAGCCGACCATCGTCCTCCTGCGCATCCGGCGCCGCCCGCATTGCCGCCAGCGCGGCCGATCGCCACGCGGCGACGACCTCTGCCGACGCCAGTCCCTCGGGCACGGCCGCATGGGCCACGGCGAACAGGCTGCCGCCGGCCTCGCAGCCCACCATGCGCAGGTGCAGCACGGCCGGACCGATCGGCAGATCGCGCTCGCCGTGGTCGGGTTTGCAGGGCAGCAGCACCTTCAGCCCCGCCTCGTCGAGCGCCACTTCACGCCAGTCGAGGACCGGAGAACAGGCCGCCAACACACCCGCCAGCAAAAGCAGCATCGACGAACGCGCGCCGATCACGCGACCTGCCGCAGAATGGCGCCGCCGCCGGCCAATCACACTGGTTAACATTCGACTCACAATCCCGGATTTTCCGCCGACTCCATGCCGCTCGACACTCCGCCACTGCCTGCCAGCGCCGCCCCGCCCCACGAACAGGCGGCGCTGCCTGCGGTCGAGTATGTCCTGGCCGGCGCGCTGGGCGCGCAGCTGTCGCAGCCGCTGTCGAGCATGGAGGACATCCTGCACGAACTGCTCTCCAGCGGCCGCATCTCCCGGCCCCAGGTGCAGTCGCTGCTGGCGTCGCTGGGCGTGGCCCGCGGCGTGGCGCGCCAGAGCCAGCAGCTGGCCCGGCTGGCGCAGGGCCCGCTGCGCCAATCGCACGAGCAGATCGACCTGGACGAGGTGGTGCGCCAAGCCCTGCAGGACCGCAGCGCCCTCTTCCTGGCCCGCGACGTGGAAGTGCTGCCGCGGCTGCGGCCGGTGGAGGTCGTGCTCGACCCAGGCCTGCTGGCGGGCCTGCTCGATGCGGCCTTCGCCTGGGCCACGGCCCAGGGCACGCGCATGGTCGTCTCGCTGGAGGTGCGCGACGAGCCGCAGCGCGCGCTACTGCAGTTCAAGGTGCTGCCGCGTGATGCCGGCAGCGGCACAGCCAACGCCGACCCGGCCGGCGCGCTGAGCTGGCACCTGCTGGCCGCGCTGGCCCAGGCCATGGGCGTGGCCGTCAACCATCAGCGTTCGGCCGCGCAGCTGCTGCTGGGGCTGGAATTCGATCGCACGGTGGCGCAGCTGCAGTCGCTGGGCCTGGGCGACGCCGAGACGATGACCGACTCGATCATCTCGCACCCCTATGCCGAATCGCGCAGCTTCGCCGCCATGCGGGTGCTGCTGGCCACGGCCGACGCACAGCTGCGCGCCGATGCCGAGCAGATCTGCCGCTCGTTCAGCCTGCCGGTCGAGCATGCCGATTCGCCCGAGGCCGCGCTGCGGCGCTGTAGCACCTCGGACGGGCCGCGGCTGGTCATCCTCGACGCGCGGCTGCAGAACGGGATCGCGGCCGACGCCTGGCGGGCCCGGCTGCACGCGGCGCGCCCGGGCCTGGTCGTGATCGACATCGTCGAGGACGCGCCGGCGCTGGCCATGCCCGGCTGGCTGGGCGAGCCGGTGGTGCGCGTCGGCCTCCACGCGCTGGCCGCCGAGCTGCCACAGGTGCTGGCGCAGGAGTTGTCCAAGCTGCTGTAGCCGCGCGCGCAGAACTTTTCCCTGGGTCCAGGACTCTGCCCGCCGGCAGGCACGCCGCCGCCTTTTGCCTTAACCTCGGCCCTACCATGTCCACCTCTTCCCTCACCAGGCGCCTGCTGCTGGGTGCCGCTGCCGCTGCGGTCGTCGCCGGTGGCACGCTGGCCTTCGTCGGCACTGGCAACGCCGCGGCCCCGGATTCGGAATTCGTCCTGCTCGACGGCTCCCGCACGTCCACGGCCAACCTGCGCGGCAAGGTGACGCTGGTGAACTTCTGGGCCACGAGCTGCACCACCTGCGTGGGCGAGATGCCGCGCATCGTCTCCACCTACGAGAAGTACCGCGCCCGGGGCTTCGACACGCTGGCGGTGGCCATGAGCTACGACCCGCCGAGCTACGTCGTCAACTATGCGCAGACGCGCAAGCTGCCGTTCTCCGTCGCGATCGACAACACCGGCGCCGTGGCCCGCGCCTGGGGCGACGTGAAGCTCACGCCGACCACCTACCTGGTCGACAAGCGCGGCACCATCGTGAAGCGCTACGTGGGCGAGCCGGATTTCGCCGAACTGCACGCGCTGATCGAGAAGCTGCTGGCCCAGCAGGTTTGAGCCTTCGCCCCGTTTCCATGAAAAAGCCGGCGCATGCGCCGGCTTTTTGCATGCCGCGACCGCCAGATCAGTTGCGGTAGGCGTCGTGGCAGGCCTTGCACGAGGCAGCGGCCGGGCCGATGGCGGCCTTGATGGCGTCGAGGCTGCCGGTCTTGGCGGCCGCCGCCAGCTTGTCGAGTTCGCCTTCCGCCTTGACCGCCAGCTCCTTGAACCTGTCCTGCTCCTTCCAGATGGCCGGCCTGGCCTTGCCGCCTTCGGTGCCCGGGCCGAAACCGGCCCAGAGCTTGCGGATGATCTCGGCAGCCGCGGCGGCGCTGTCCGCAGCGATCCTGGCATCGAACGGCGCCTTGCCGCTGGCGATGTTGCCGACGCGGCCGAAGTTGTCGCGCAGTTCCTTGAACGTGTCCTGGCGGTACTTGATCGCATCGGCCGGCTGCGCGAACTGCGGCTGGGCCAGCGCCGGGGCGGCCGTGGTCGCCGCGATCGCGGCAAGGACGAGGGAAGCAATCGTCTTCATGACTCTTTCTTTCGTGGAGTTGTCGCGGCCGCAGCCGGCATCGCCGGGACGGCCGGCATGCCGTCTGTCGGAAGCGCCCGCCGTCATGCGGCAGGCGCTCGCATCATCTACCATTTCCGGCCGTCGCATCGGTCATAAAGAAATTCATGCCCCACACCAAACGCATTTGGGACCTTCCGACCCGGCTTTTCCACTGGACCCTGGCCGCCAGCGTCATCGCCCTCGTAGCCACCGCCAAGGTCGGCGGCGCCGCGATGGACTGGCACTTCCGGCTCGGCTACCTGGTGCTGGCGCTGCTGCTGTTCCGCTTGGTCTGGGGCTTCGTCGGCGGCCACTGGTCGCGCTTCGTGAACTTCCTGCCGCTACCGCACCGCACTTTGGCCTATCTGCGCGGCCGCGCCGAAGTCCATGAGGTGGCCGGCCATACGCCGTTGGGCGCCTGGTCGGTGCTCGCGCTGCTGCTGGTGCTGGCCGTGCAGGTGGTGTCGGGCCTGTCGACCGACGATGCGATCTCGTTCACCGGCCCGCTCGCACCGCATGTGCCGAGCGGTTTCGTGGACTGGGCCTCGGGCTGGCACAAGGGTACCGGCCAGTGGCTGGTGATCGGGCTGGTCGTGCTGCACGTAGCCGCGGTGTTGGTCTACCTGCTGACCAAGGGCCGCAACCTCACGCGGACCATGCTGACCGGCGACGGCCCGGCCGATGCCAGCGTGCCGGCATCGCGCGACTCGGCCGGCACCCGCCTGCTGGCATTGGTGCTGGCCCTGGCGGCGGGTGCTGCAGCCTACGGGGTCTACCGGCTCGGCTAAACTGGCTCGCTTCTGCCCGCCGTCTGCGCCTGTTGTGACCACGCCGTCCGTCGAACTGATCCATCCGAGCGAGCCCGAACACTGGGAGGCCGTGCGTGCCATCTTCCGCGAGTACGCCGGCACGCTGACGGTAAGCCTGGACTTCCAGGATTTCGAGGAAGAACTCCGCACCCTGCCCGGCGAATACGCCCCGCCGCGCGGCACCCTGCTGCTGGCGAGCGTGGACGGCGAAATCGCCGGTTGCTGCGCACTGCGGCCGGCCGACAACGTCGACTATGCCGATGCCTGTGAGATGAAGCGGCTGTACGTGCGCCGCGCCTTCCGCGGCTTCGGCCTGGGGCGCCAGCTGGCCGAGGCCGCGCTCGATGCGGCGCGCCGGGCAGGCTACGACTCGGTGCTGCTCGACACGCTCGACGAGATGGAAGCGGCGCGGGCGCTGTACGAGGACCTGGGCTTCAGCGAGATCCCGCCCTACTACCACAACCCTATCGCCGGCGCGCACTACCTGCGCGCCGTGCTCTGACACGCTCTCACGGCACCTGCCGCCGGGGCGGCGGGACGTGGACACCGAAGCATCGGCGGCGCCCATGAAAAAAGCGACCTTCTCGCGAAGGTCGCTTGTTTTCCATGGAGCCGGGCCATGGCGCCGCCGTGGTCCTCGGGCGGTCTCAGACCACCACGGCCTTCTCGACCAAGCGGGTCGCGACCCAGTTCTTGGTCTTGGAGATCGGACGGCTCTCGGTGATCTCGATCACGTCGCCGACCTTGTACTCACCGTTTTCGTCATGGGCGTGGTACTTGCTCGACTTCGCGACGATCTTGCCGTAGAGCTCGTGCTTCACACGGCGCTCGACGAGCACCGTCACAGTCTTTGCGCGCTTGTCGCTGACAACCTTGCCAACCAGGGTGCGCTTGAGGGATTTTTTAGCTTCCGTCATGTTCGCGTCCTTAAGCCTTCGCGGTTTCAGCGGCTTGCTTCTCAGCAAGGATGGTCTTCGCACGGGCGATGTCACGGCGCGTGGTGCGCAGCGTGGCGACATTGCCCAGCTGTTGCGTGGCCTTCTGCACACGCAGGCCGAAGTGCGCCTTCTGCAGCGACTTCACTTCTTCCTGCAGGCCGGCGACGTCCTTCTTGCGCAGTTCAGCAGCTTTGGTCATGGTCGTTCTCCTGATCAAGCGCCGAGCTGGCGGGCGACGAACGTGGTGCGCAGCGGCAGCTTGGCGGCAGCCAGGCGGAACGCTTCGCGGGCGAGTTCTTCGGGCACGCCGACGATCTCGTAGATCACCTTGCCGGGCTGGATCTCGGCCACGTAGTACTCCGGGTTGCCCTTGCCGTTACCCATACGGACTTCGGCGGGCTTGGTGGAGATCGGCTTGTCCGGGAACACACGGATCCAGATGCGGCCGCCGCGCTTGACGTGGCGGGAAATCGCACGGCGTGCGGCTTCGATCTGGCGGGCCGTCAGGCGGCCGCGGTCCGTGGACTTCAGGCCGAAGTCGCCGAACGCCACCGAGTTGCCACGGGCGGCAACGCCGGTGTTACGGCCCTTCTGCTCCTTGCGATACTTTCTGCGTGCGGGTTGCAGCATGGTATTTCTTCCTCAGGCGTTAGCCAATTACTCGGCCTTGGCACCGTCAGCTGCTGCAGCTGGCGCGGCTACCTTGCGGACGCGCTGAACGGCGGATTTGGCGCCCGCACCGGCTTCGGCGGGCTTGTCGCTGCCATCGGCCGGCGCGGTGTTACCACCGGCAGGACGGGCATCGCGGCGCGGGCCGCGGCGGTCGGAACCGGGGCGGTCGCCGCCACGGCCGTCACGACGCGGGCCGCGCGGGCGGCGCTCGTCTTCCGGACGCGGCGTTTCCACGGCGGGCAGGTCGTTGCGGCCCAGCGTGTCGCCCTTGTAGACCCAGACCTTGACGCCGATGACGCCGTAGGTGGTCTTGGCTTCCGAGGTGCCATAGTCGATGTCGGCGCGCAGCGTATGAAGCGGCACGCGGCCTTCGCGGTACCACTCGGTCCGTGCGATCTCGATGCCGTTCAGACGACCTGCGGACATGATCTTGATGCCCTGGGCGCCCAGGCGCATCGCGTTCTGCATTGCACGTTTCATGGCGCGGCGGAACATGATGCGCTTTTCGAGCTGCTGGGTGATCGAGTCGGCGATCAGCTTGGCATCGATTTCGGGCTTGCGCACTTCCTCAATGTTCACTGCAACCGGCACGCCCAGGCGGACGGCGAGTTCCTTCTTCAGGTTCTCGATGTCCTCGCCCTTCTTGCCGATCACGACACCCGGACGAGCCGAGTAGATCGTGATGCGGGCGTTCTTGGCAGGGCGCTCGATCACGACACGCGAGACGGCGGCGTTCTTCAGCTTGCCACGCAGGTACTCGCGCACCTTGATGTCTTCGGCCAGCTTGCCCGCGAAGTCGCGGTTGCTGGCGTACCAGCGGCTGGACCAGTTGCGGCTCACCGAAAGACGGAAGCCGGTCGGATGGATTTTCTGTCCCATAGTCTTCCAGCCTCTATCAGTTGCCGACCGTCACGTACACATGGGACGTGGGCTTGCTGATGCGGTTGCCACGGCCCTTGGCGCGTGCGGTGAAGCGCTTGAGCGTTGCGCCTTGCTCGACGTAGATCGTCTTGACGCGAAGCTCGTCGATGTCGGCGCCGTCGTTGTGCTCGGCGTTCGCGATTGCGGACTCCAGCACCTTCTTGATGATGACGGCGGCCTTCTTCTGGGTGAATGCCAGAATGTTGAGGGCCTGGTCGACCTTCTTGCCGCGGATGAGGTCGGCGACCAGACGGCCCTTGTCGACCGAGAGGCGGACGCCGCGGAGGACTGCACGTGTTTCAGACATGTCTGTGCTCCTTACTTCTTCTGGACTTTCTTGTCCGCGGGGTGACCCTTGAAGGTGCGCGTCAGGGCGAATTCGCCCAGCTTGTGACCCACCATCTGGTCGGTGACATAGACCGGCACGTGTTGCTTGCCATTGTGCACGGCAATGGTCAGGCCGATGAACTCGGGCAGGACCAGCGAGCGACGCGACCAAGTCTTGATCGGCTTCTTGTCCTTGGTTGCGACGGCCTTGTCGACTTTGGCAACCAGGTGGTGGTCGACGAACGGACCCTTTTTGAGAGAGCGAGTCATGTGCCAGCCTCTTACTTCTTGCGACGCGACACGATGAAGACCTGCGTGCGCTTGTTGTTGCGGGTGCGATAACCCTTGGTGAGATTGCCCCACGGGTCCACAGCATGGCGGCCTTCGCCGGTACGGCCTTCACCGCCACCGTGCGGGTGGTCGATGGGATTCATGGCCACGCCACGCACGGTCGGGCGGATGCCCCTCCAGCGCTTCACGCCGGCCTTGCCGAGCTGGCGCAGGCTGTGCTCTTCGTTGGCCACTTCGCCGATCGTGGCGCGGGCGTCGATGTGCACGCGGCGCACTTCGCCCGAGCGCAGGCGGACCTGCGCGTAGATGCCTTCGCGGGCCAGCAGGGTGGCCGAAGCGCCTGCCGAGCGGGCGATCTGCGCACCCTTGCCGGGCTGCAGTTCGATCGCGTGGATCGTCGAGCCGACGGGGATGTTGCGGATCGGCAGCGTGTTGCCGGCACGGATCGGCGCCTCGGAGCCCGACAGCAGCGTCGTGCCCGGCTCCACGCCACGCGGAGCGATGATGTAGCGGCGCTCGCCGTCGGCATACACCACGAGGGCGATGTGGGCCGAACGGTTCGGGTCGTATTCGATGCGCTCGACCTTCGCCGGGATGCCGTCCTTGTTGCGGACGAAATCGACAACGCGGTAGTGGTGCTTGTGACCACCGCCCTTGTGGCGCACAGTGATGTGGCCGTTGTTGTTGCGGCCGGCCTTCTGGAACTGGGGCTCCAGCAGTGCGGCATGCGGCTCACCCTTGTACAGGTGGTCGCGCGTGACCTTCACGACGGCACGTTGGCCGGGCGAGGTCGGCTTGAGTTTGACGACTGCCATGATTTAAGCGGCCTCCCCGGACAGGTTCAACTTCTGGCCTTCCTTGAGCGTGACATAGGCCTTGCGGATGTTGTCGCGGCGGCCGAAGGTCTTGCCGAAGCGCTTGGCCTTGCCCTTGATGTTGACCACGGAGACACCCTTGACCTCGACCTTGAACAGCAGCTCGATGGCGGCCTTGATCTCGGGCTTGGTGGCGTCGCGCAGCACCTTGAACGTCACGGCGTTGCTCTTCTCGCCGACCAGCGTGGCCTTCTCGGACACGATCGGTGCGACCAGAACCTGCAGCAGACGTCCTTCGTCGAATTGGACGGCGCTCATGCGAACAACTCCTTGAGCTTGTCGACGGCGCCCTTCGTGACGAGCACCTTCTTGAAATGCACCAGCGACACCGGGTCGGCATAGCGCGGCTCGACCACGAGCACGTTGGTCAGGTTGCGCGAAGCCAGGTACAGGTTCTCGTCGATCTCGTCGGCGATCACCAGCACGGACTCGGCACCCAGCGCCTTGAAGCGGGCAGCCAGCGGCTTGGTCTTGGGCGAGTCGACCTTGAACGATTCGACCACTGCCAGGCGGCCTTCGCGCACGAGCTGCGACAGGATCGTGGCGATGCCTGCACGGTAGGCTTTCTTGTTGACCTTGTGCGTGAAGTTTTCGTTCGGCAGGTTCGGGAAGATCCGGCCGCCCCCACGCCACAGCGGCGAGGAGGTCATGCCGGCGCGGGCGCGGCCCGTGCCCTTTTGCTTGAACGGCTTCTTGGTCGAGTGCTTGACCTGTTCGCGGTCCTTCTGGGCGCGCGTGCCCTGGCGGGCGTTGGCCTGGTAGGCAACGACCAACTGGTGCACCAGGTCTTCGTTGTATTCACGACCGAACAGCGTCTCGGGGGCTTCCAGCGTGGAAGCGACCTGGCCTTGGTCGTTCAGGAGTTCGAGCTGGGGCATCAGTTCGCTCCCTTGGATTCTTTGGCCTTGACGGCGGGACGCACGGTCACGAAGCCGCCCTTGGAGCCGGGCACGGCGCCGCGGACCAGCAGTAGCTGGCGCGCTTCGTCCACGCGGACGATGTCGAGGTTCTGGACGGTGACGGTGACGTCGCCCAGGTGGCCGGACATCTTCTTGCCGGGGAACACGCGGCCCGGATCCTGCGCCATCGAGATGGAGCCCGGAACGTTGTGCGAGCGGCTGTTGCCGTGGGAGGCGCGCTGCGAACCGAAGTTGTGGCGCTTGATCGTGCCCGCGAAGCCCTTGCCGATCGAGGTGCCCTGCACGTCGACCTTCTGGCCGGCAGCGAACACGTCGGCCGCGGGAATGGCAGCACCGGCGGCATACTTGCCCGCGGTCTCGGCCGTCACGCGGAATTCCTGGATCAGTTCACCGGCTTCGACGCCTGCCTTGGCAAGGTGGCCGGCTTCCGGCTTGGTGACGCGCGAAGCCTTGCGTGCACCGAACGTGACCTGCAGGGCCACGTAGCCGTCGTTCTCTTGGGTTTTGACCTGGGTCACACGGTTGTTGGACACGTCCACCACCGTGACGGGCACTGCGTCCCCGTCGTCGGTGAACAGGCGAAGCATGCCCACCTTGCGGCCCAGCAACCCGAGGGAGTTGCTCAGACTCATTGGTTTTCTCCAAAACTTCCGCCGCCGCGACTTCAATTGGCCACGGCGTTGCGATTGCGAAAGAAGGGTTGATGAAACTCCGCCTGGCAGGGCGAGCGCAAAAAGAAGCACCCGCCAAAAAGGCGAAGCCGCGAAGTATAACGCGAGCCGCCCTTGCGGGCAAGCTCGCGTCAGGAATGGCGAACGCCGGCATCCGCCAGCGCCGCGCCGCTGCAGGACCCCGGGGGTTACTGCAGCTTGATCTCGACGTCCACGCCGGCCGGCAGGTCCAGCTTCATCAGCGCGTCGACGGTCTTGTCGGTCGGGTCGACGATGTCCATCAAGCGCTGATGCGTGCGACTCTCGAACTGGTCGCGGCTCGACTTGTTGACGTGCGGCGAACGCAGGATGTCGAAGCGCTTGAGGCGCGTCGGCAGGGGCACGGGACCCTTGACGATGGCGCCGGTGCGCTTGGCAGTGTCGACGATCTCGGCGGCGGACTGGTCGATCAGCTTGTAGTCGAAGGCCTTCAGGCGGATACGGATCTTCTGCTTGGACATGATCTGTGTTCTCTTCGGCGATTACTCGATGATCTTGGCAACCACGCCGGCGCCGACGGTGCGGCCGCCTTCGCGGATGGCGAAGCGCAGGCCTTCTTCCATGGCGATCGGGGCGATCAGCTTGACGGTGATCGACACGTTGTCG